>NZ_QVMQ01000020.1:0-57518 GCF_010501105.1 Dysgonomonas sp. 511
TAGAGATTTGAAATATACACGTAAAATAAATCAATGTTATTGATTGCATATCAGATAATTACATCACTTGTTAATGACTTTTAGTGGACACTAGTGAATGATAATTCGCCCCTACAATGCCCAGAATTGAGTTTGGATAAATTTCATGCGTTTGCCCTGCTTCTTGTCTTTATATTTTTCATTCCTAATTCTTAATTTTCAACCTATTTCACCTCCCTATACCTCTCCATCAGCTTCTTGTTCGACCGTATATCTGTCAAAATACCTGATATGATACGCTGTATGGTATGCACCTTGATGTGAGTAAGGTCGGCAAGAGTGTGGTAATTGATTGCCGGCTTGAGGCTGACATACAGCTTGAACAGCTCAAACTCCTTGAGGGCGTAGTGCTGGTACACATAGTCGAACACATCGAGTTCGAGTTGCACCTGCTGACGCTCCCTTTCGTAAGGGTTGGTATGATGCGCCTCGAAACTGTCGTGGCGAGGCATAGCTACATAGCGATCGGCAGCTATGCGCCCCTGTATGTAATTGGTATAATACGAACGGCAAAAATAAGCCTTATAGTCGTTCACATCGGCACCGGTGAACAGCAGCTTTTCGCTGATGCGCATAAATGTGTAGCTGAAAGCATCCTCATCGAAAGAATTTTGCCCGATAAGGAAGTTGCGCAAATGGTCGTAATTGGCTGCAAACCATTGGTTGAAGTCATCGGCTTTGGCACGGTTTGCGTCACTTATCTTTTGTTGTTTTTCGCTATGGCTGCGAACGAAGTATTTTTTTCCTGTATTGTTTCCTTTGCTGTTTCCCAGTTTCATAATTATCTTTTTTAATGTACGGATTGGCTAATCTGCCAGTGTTTTCAAATTAATATTCTATTTTACTCTTTACTTTTTGTTTTTCACTCTTCACCTAAAAATTTAGAACGTGGTGCGCCTGATAAATACTCTCTTTGTGGTTGCGGTTGTACTCTTCGAGCAAGCTGCGGAGGCGCGAAGCGAGCACCGCCGAATCTTCGCTAAGCAAGTCCCAGTCGCTATCGAGCACCTCTGCCGACCTGAGTGTCACCACATCCATATACGTATCGAACTCCACACACACGCGCACATCTTCCATCACATCGTCGAAGTCTGCCACATCCCTCCTGTCGGCATCGCGCAGGTGGGCAGATAGCATCCTTACTATTTTTTCCATTTGGTTCTCGTTGCAATAACAGTCGATTTTCAATGCTCCCATAATGAATTTTGTTGTTTTAAGATTTTAGAAAGTTTATTGTTCTTCTATGGATAGATAATTTTTTTCTTTTTTAATTCAAATATTTCACTTACCAAGGTTTATTTTCGAATTATCATAGTTCAAAATTAATCTATTTTGAATCAAAAACAAAATATTCTACCCATTAATTCATTATTGAACCAAAATTTAGAATGAGGTATAAATAAGGATATAAGTAAGGAGTTAGCAGTAAGAATGTTATGTAAAAAAACAGTAAAAAAAGAAAAGACACCAACATATAACACACTACTAACCAATAGATTAGAAACATAGAAACACACCAATAGAGAGAAAACCAGAAATATTTTTGATACATCTTCCACAGACGGGCAAACAACTGTAAAGAATGTTAAAAAAAAGAAGCTTCCGGTATTGATTTTGTCAAATATTTCGTTAATTTTACGTTCAGTATATGTAAATGATATCGAAAGGAGACAATTTGAAAGAAAAAGAAATTAAAGGGGAGGTATTGCCATGACTATTACAAAAGACATATTAAACAGGAAACTTGTATCGGCTCTTCACGACATTTTTCCGAAGAATAAAGATATTGCAGACTTCCTTACAGATTTGCTCGATTTAAGCAAAGAATCGGTACATCGCCGCCTGAGAGGCGAAGTCACATTTAGCTTCGATGAAGTAGTCAAAATTTCGCACAAGCTGGAACTGTCGATCGACAAGCTTATCAACCACAACTCGTCGACTGTGTTTTTCAGTATGCAGATGTGCAAACCACCAAAAACCGAGGATATATACATAGATGTTCTCAACAGCAATATACAGTCGAGAGACCGGGCAAGAAAAGCAAAAAATGCCGAAATATTCACCGTGCTGAACAGGGTGCCTTTCGACCTAACACTGTACCACGAATATTTATGCAAGTTTTCGTACTACAAATGGGTTGTAAGCCGCTCTAATGCTGGCATGAAGGTAGATTTCGAAAACTTTGTGATGCCCGAAGTTATAAAGGAAAAGCAGCAGGAATACCTCGATGCCAGAAGCCTGGAAGGAGCCAGGCTCAACCTTATAATAGACGAGAATATATTCCTCTATAAGATAAGGGAGATAAACTACTTCAGGAAAAGGGGGCTGATAAAAGATTCGGACATACCGCACCTGCAAAAAGACCTCCACAGCGTAGTCGAACACCTGCAACACCTAACACGTACAGGTATAAGCAAAGGTGGATTTGACATCCGTATCTACCTGTCGGCAATAGATATAGAACCAAGCTATTCGTACAGCGAATGCGACGGAATATGCTCGCTGGTATTCTGGTCGCCGGCCGGCGAAGTGGTCACCACCAACAACCACGAGATGTGTGCACGCCAAAAAGAATGGATAGACTCGCTGGTGAGGTACACCACACTGATAACGCAATGCAATGAGATACAACAACTGGAGTTTTTCCAAAAACAATATAAATATATCAACGAAATGAGCGAAAACACGTGCAACAAGTATCTGGCTCACCAGACTCCGTGCTTTTAGCCTGCCAGTTGACGCGAAACCTTCTTTAACACTGTTAATTAACTATATGCAGCAAACATTTATCAATCGAGCAAGGTTATAGATGATGCGTAGTTTGTATAGTTTGTGATAAGGTGTTGGAAGTCTGCGATGAGATGTCGCGGGCTTTTTTTCATTGCTGTTTTTAGATGGATTTTATGTAAAAAGTTGCTAAGAACTATATTAACGTGAGTTCGATATAAAGAACCTATAAGAAATATTTTCGCTAAAATTTAAACAGGCCCTTAGTAACAAAGTTACTTTGCCCTGCGGGCAGTTACGAGTTACAAGCCGCTATATCAGCATTGCAACTCGTAACCTGTAACTATTTTATCCTCGCATTATACGAATCGGAATAATGATACTTCATTTGCAGAGTGAAAAGGTCGTCTTTGGTACTATGTTTCACATTCAGGTCGTCGATCAGCACATAACGCCCTGTCGATAGCTCGTAAACGGCAGGCGAAGCACTCATTTCCTTGAGCCAGTCGGCTACCGAAGCTGTGATAGGCGAAGTATAAGCCGTAAACTCCTCGGTCACATCCTTGTTAAATACCGATTCTATCTCGCTCGAAATGGTGTAATCGGGCGTTTGCGTCTTGAAAATACTCTCGCCATCAGTCTTGAAATCGGTCTGATGGTCGCCGCCGAAATTAAAAGAACTCCATCCGCCCAGCGCATTGAGGAAAGCAAAATCGTTGACCTTGTGCAGATGCGGCGGCAGCACCTTGTAGGTTTGCGCTTGGCTCACCACATGCCCGTTGCACCACAACTGCACCTTAACGATGCCTGTAGCTGGATAAGCTTCACTCAGGGCATCTATGCTCAGGCTGATAGTATTCACAACATGCAATTCCTCTGCCGGAATATTGTGCAGCACTTGTGTTGCCAGCTTCCTGCCCGACTGGGTGTAGAGGGTATATTGCAAGCCCAGTTCTGCGGAAACATTACCGGGGTTGTGCGACAATACAAAATTGAAATATTGCTTCTGCCCTTTTATATGTGAAAACTCGGTGCAGTTGGACAGAGGTTTTACGACATTGTTTTCCGTTGTACTATAAATATAGCTATCAAGATTGTTTTTGTTGAGGTTGCGGCAAAACCCTGTCAATGTATAAAATACGTCGGAACGGAAGAATGTTTCGGTATTGCAACCATCGAAACGTTTGGCTACAAAGCGAAAATCCTGCACAGTGCCGGCATCGCACCATCCGGCGGCCGTAAGGAATTGGTTGGAATATATTTTGCTGTTCGACCACAAGGCATTGACATCAAACCACAGCGGCCTGCCATAATAAGCCTTTGTGAGCGATGCCGCCAGCAAACCGCCGGAAGGCAGGCCTTCTTTCCCCAACGGGATGCCAGTATTCTTGTAAATATCGAGTTGTACTTCGCAAAGGTCGCTTTCGCCCAGTAGTGTATCGGTCTGCTCCTGCTGGTTTATCTGCCCTTCTTTTTTCACAAAAGTAGGGTCTGCAACCTCTACTGTGAGGTTATAAGCTTTGCCAATACCTTTGGCCGTGATGTGGATAACCGAACCGTTGCTCAGCCTATTTCCTTTCTCTACAGGAGGCACCGATATGTTGAAATTGCTGCTCAACGACGAATGCTGCATCATACAGGTACGGATATTTTCGGCCGAGATGCTTTTATCTTCGTCGAGGAAGAATGTCGTAGAATTGACCTTGTCGCGCGTCTTGGTTCCTTTCAGTTCGATGGAAGTTTCGTCTGTTTCGCGCTTGAGGGTTATTTTCGACTTCGATTCGTCTATCGCAGGATCTATCACTTCGAAGGTAAACCCTTTGGCTTCGACAGATGGGGATGGAGATGGTGCTTCTCCACGAACCTTCTGCACAGCATACACCGGACTGAAAGAAGCATTGAGCAACTCTATTTCGAAAGCGGGAGAGTTGGCATACCCCCTGATTCGCAATTTATTGGTAAAATCCCCTATCATCGACACATTGTAGCCGTTACGGGTAAAAAACGGATGGTTTGCCAGGCAATAAACCAGGTTGATGGTAGTTATCTCAAGGTTATCTTCATTGTACCCTGTCTCGAACAGGTTGAAGCCATCATAGACATTTCCGTCTTCAATTCCCATATGCTCCAGCATATTTATATACGATTCGCACGGCTTGCCCTTAAAATAATGCCTTTCGCCCGTAGACAAATCCAATATGCTAAATGCCGATGAGTTTGCCACAGTTCCTTTCCCGCCTATTTCCATATATACAAAATCGAATATATCCCTCAAAAACGATAGTTCGACATACGAATTGCTTAATGCAGCTTCACCTTCTGTTATAGTTTCCGTTTTGAATACAGATGGGTGCATTTCATGCTCATACACTATCTTGAAAGGGGTTGAATCGGCATTTCCCCTTATCTGTACGGTTTTGGGATCGGTATCTTCGTCTACCCATACCCTGTAATTATTATTTACAAAAAACGGGTGAGATACCATGCAAAGCTGCATGCTCATAGCGGCATATATCATATTTTCATTCGAATCGAACATATTGGTCATCGGATATACGCTGTAGCCATTGTAGTTGTCGGCATCAATAATATCCATACGGCCTAAATCCTCGTAAAAATCTTCGTCGGGACGTCCTTTGAAGTAATGTCTTTCGCCCGACACAAGGTCTTCTATATAAAAGGGAGTAGCATTTATCAGATAAGTGTTTCCATCATCAAAATCGTAATCAGCGTTTATTCCGAGGTCTAAGCGGGTTATTTTTGTTATTATATTGCTCAGTTCCGTTTCATCACCATCACCGTTATCACCGCCAGCCTCTTTCTTCGTCACATTTATCTCAAAGAAATTTGGGTTGCTGCCAAGCGATACTTTTGCCGGCTCTATTATATCTTCTTTTTTTATAATATCTTTTGTAATATATCCCATGATTTTTTTTGTTTTAAGCCCCTCCAACCTCCGCGATGGGGAGGCTACAAAGAGCGTATAGTTGAGTATGTAAAATATTTATATTATTCCGTGGCGGGCTAGAGAGCCAACCCGTGGCTTATAGCCTCTAGCAGTTCGTCGTTCCACTTTTCGTCCATCATCCGCTCCACCTCTTCTTCCAATGTGGCCAGTATGGGACGCGGCTGCTGCCCATCGCGCCAGATAGCCCTGCTGATGAGAAAAAGCGTACTATTATCGGTAGGAATACCTCGCGAGAGCGCCCAGTCGCGCAAGGCATCTATGGGCGGTTGCTTCCCCTGCCGGGGCCGGCGTCCATGCTCCAGATAATCTATATAGTTGGAGAAAAGCGTTTCTACAACCAGCGAGCCGTTTTTCTCGGCAACATTCACTTCCACCTCGTCTTTCAGCCGGCTATCGGCTAATGTATTCCGGCCTGTTTTCGGATTTTTCCCTATGCGGTCGGTTTCCATCAGGCTGCGGGCTATTTGTAGCACATCGGCAGAAATAGCGTGCAATACTTTGTTTACAGCATCATCCATCCTACCTCCTTATTTACTGGTTTTTATATCAAAATCGGGCAACTTATAGGCATACACTTCATACCCTCCGGCATCTATATCAAAACCTGCCAGCGAAGCATTTTCCACTAGCTGCCCCTCTGTATCGAACTGCTCTTCTATGAGGCACAGGTTTTGCATATTCACCTGCGTGAAGTTGATAGTAAAGCGGCATCCACAGGCATTGTTGTCGTAGTAGTTGCGCAAGGTGGTATATGTCCAGTCGGGGCGGATGGTGATGCCATATGACGGATTTTGCTTTATGCGCTCCACAATGTTGAGCCCGATGGAAAAGGCAAGGTTTTGCATCTGGGCAACCATTTCTTCGGTTTCGGGGACGAACAGTACGGAAAAATTCACAGTATTGACAAACAGTTTATCGTGGTTCTTTCCTGTCAACGGGTCTTCGAGCCACAAGAGGGGATGGTTTTCGTTGCCGCTGCCCAGCTCGTAGTTACGATTGTAGTAAAAGGCTTTTATCGTTTTGTGTTCGCGCGCCTGCTGGCGGAAAATGTTTAGAATGTCATTTATCATATTTTTTATTTGTTTTGAGGATTGGGTGTTGTAGTATGAAAGTTACAAGCCAATCCACTTATTCATAAAAACAGTTATCAATAGATAGATAAAGTTTTTCGAAAATGATTGATTTTTTTAATTACCAAACCCGTAGCCTATAACTCACAATTAAAAAAACATTACTTTTGCCGGAAACAATAAAACGATGGACGACATATTCCTCTTTTTGCAAGCCAACTGGGTGAGCCTTGCCGGAGCTGCTATCGGCATCCTGTTCCTCTATCTGGAATACAAGGCAAATGTATGGATGTGGGCGGCAAGCATACTGATGGCGGCATTCTATATCTATATCTTCTACCGTTCGTCGCTCTTTGCCAGCATGGGCATCTACATCTATTTCTTTCTGGCATCGGTCTACGGGTGGGTGATGTGGGTTACTCGCAACCGCAACCGGGATACAGGCAACGAAATCATCAGCCGCACGCCCTCCCGCTATTCATCACCTATATTTGCAGCTACAATTATCATAGCCATCGCCATTTACTTCATACTCGTAGCCTCTGGGCACAACCTGCAACTGATAACCATAGGCGATGCCCTCACCACCTCGCTCAATATTGTAGCCCTGTGGATGATATCGCGCAAATGGGCCGAGCAATGGCTGCTGGTGATCCCCGCCAATCTATTGTCGGCAATATTGCTTTTCGCACAAAACGATGCCCTGTCGGGCGTACTTTTCGCTATTTATTTCGTCGTTTCCATTTTCGGGTATCGCAAGTGGGTGAAAATGGCTGCTTAAAAAAACAAAACACCGATAAATGATTTGTCCGTTTTCAGAGAAAATCCTTTATCTTTGTCAACTTAAACCATACCCGACCAAGGCATAGGATGAGAATATTTCAAGTAATCACAGTATCCGAATACGGAGGAGCCCAAACTATAGTAGCCAACCTTGTAGAAGCACTTGCCCCCGAACACGAACTATTTATCCTCTACGGAGGAAATGGTGAAGCATGGAAGAAACTGGAAGGCAAATTTACCGGAATAAGACTCAACGACCACCGCAAAGGCGTGTCGTGGAAAGATCTCGGCTTGTTTTTCAAACTGCTTTACTACCGCTTGAAGTACAAACCCGATGTAATACATCTGCACTCGTCGAAAATGGGTGTGCTGGGCAGGCTTGCTTTTTCAAAAAAGAAGACAGTATATACCGTACACGGTTTCGACTCGGTGAGGAAAGCCTATCCGCGCTACCTTGCCGTAGAAAAAAAGCTTAAAGACCGCGCATTCCGCATAGTAGGAGTCAGCCGCTACGATGTAGAAGCCCTTGCCGAAGAAGATATAACACGCAATGTGGCACTGGTTTACAATGGAGTTTCGGATGTCTACCATTCACATTGCGACTTGTACACGCCAATGATGCACCTGCTGAGGGGAATAAAGAAAAAATACCCTAAGATAGTGATGTGCATATCGCGCCTGTCGAAACAAAAGAAATTCGACCTCTTTGTCGATATAGCAGCACAGATGCCGCAATACGCTTTTGTATGGATAGGCAACAAAGAACCCATAGAAGGGATGCCTGCAAACGTGTTCTGCCTGGGCGAAACCCATGCCGCCCATTGCTGCCTGCATTATGCCGATATGTTTATATTGCCCTCCAACTACGAAGGATTGCCCATGTCGATGCTCGAAGCATTGGCTATGGAAAAGCCTGTAGTGGCTTCGGCCGTAGGAGGCATACCCGAAGTGCTGGACGGGCGCAACGGATTTGCAGTAGAAAACACGACTGAGAATTTCTGCCAAAAGATAGAACACATACTTTCGGACGATAAAGTGCAGAAAAGTATGTCGCAACATGCACGGCTCACATACCTTTCCAACTTTACCGTAGGCAAAATGATAGACGGCTACCTTGCCATCTTTAACCAAATAGAGCAAAACAATAAATGACAAAGCCCCTGGTTTCGGTACTCATGCCCTGCTACAATGCTGAGGAATATGTGGAAGACGCTATAAGCTCTATCCTCAAACAAACGTACCCCAACCTGGAGATAATAGCCATCGACGACTGCTCGACCGACAGCACAGGCGCAATACTACGCCGTATGGCAGCCTCCGACAGCCGCCTGAACGTGATAAAAAACCCCGAAAACCTAAAGCTGATAAAAACCCTCAACAAAGGGATAACGCTCTGCAACGGCGAATATATAGCCCGTATGGATGCCGACGACATCTCTATGCACCAGCGGCTAGAACTACAAGTAGAGTTTTTGGAAACCCACCGCGACCACGATATCGTGAGTACGATGTTCTACACATTCAGGTCGATGAACCCGGGAAAGTTGCACCTATACACCAGTCCGCTGCGCGATGAGGAAATACGGGCGTTTATCCTCTTCAAACCCGGTATCTGCCACCCTGCGGTGATGATACGCCGCCGTGTATTTACCGAACTGGGTCTTAGCTTCGAGCAGGAATACCTTCATGTAGAAGATTATGCCCTTTGGTCGAAAGCCATTTACCTGACGCGCCTTGCCAACCTGCCACAGCCGTTGTTGCTCTACAGGGTACACAGGCATCAGGTATCGGCATTATACGAAGACCTGCAACTCGAAAACAAGAAAAAAGTATTTGAGATACACTGCCGGCATCTGGGCTTGCCAACCGACGATGAGGCAATGGACATTTACGCTTCGGTAGCCGAAAGCGTACCCTCCCAGTCGTCGTTTGCCTACGTAGACAAATGCGAAGCACTGATGCTGAGAATAATAGAAATAAACGGCGAAAAGCCTTTTTGCGACGACAAATACCTCAGGTATATGATGTCGATGCACTGGTTGCGGCTATGCGCCAATTCGCAGTTGGGACTAAAGGTGATAACCAGGCTGAAAAATTCCCCATTGTACAAAAAAGAGAATTACACAACGCGCGATTTGGTTATCCTCTATACAAAGTGTATTTTTAGGCTCAAATACAGAAAATCGTTTATATATAAAGTAATGTTCAGGTAAAAAGCAGCTATGATAGCGAAGATAAAAGAATGGATCCCGATGATCTTTCCCCTGCTGATGACTTTCTATCACATCTACCCGCAAGCGTTGGATGTGAGGGGCTCTTCGTATATATCGTTGGCAGGAGTAGTAGGACTTGGATTTTATGCCTACCACCGGTTTCCGTTCAAAGAAACGCTCGGAATACTAGCCGGTATGGGCATCATGCTCTTTTCGTTCTACACATCATCTTTCATCAACAACACTAACGACCCCTATACATTCGGATTCATCCGTAGCCAGATAGCCTGGCTGTTTTCAGCCTACCTCATCATACTCTTCATCTTCAAGATACACAAGCGCCCATCGCTCAACACCGTATTACTCTACATTGTGGGGGCAATACTCTTGCAATCTATTATCGCCTTTGCCATGAATATAAACGAATCCGTACACGACTTCTTTTTCGACCTACAGATGCAAGTCGAATATTCGGAAGCAATAGTAGACGAAGGACGCGCCCAACGCCTGATGGGATACGGAATCGGATTCTTCGGGGCGGGAGCCATCGCCGGTATTGCACTGGTGCTTATATCATACCTGTTTATGAGGATGGATCTGAAACCGGCCGGATTCTTCCTGCTCGTTGCCGCCTACGCCTTTATTTTCTACATTGGACTGTTTATGGCGCGTACCACAGTGGTAGGATGCGGAGTGGGGCTTCTAGTCATTGCCATATTGTACCTGTGGGATAACAGGTCGCTCAAGAAACAGGCAAGAAAATTTATCGTAGTTTCGGTATTCGCCATGTTTGCCGGATACACATTCGCCATGTTCTATTTCCCAAGCTTTTCCGACTGGGCTTTCGAGTTGTTTATCAACTTCATAAATACAGGAGAGATAAGCACTAGGTCGTCAAGCGGGCTGAGCCAGATGTTTATTATACCCGACGAGTTCGATACTCTGATGTGGGGTACAGGTCAGATGACATTTATGGGAACCGACGTAGGCTATTCGCGCATGCTCTTCTGGCTGGGAATCCCAGGTACCATTATTTTTTATTACTATCAGTTTTTTGTGGCTAGAATGAGTTTTACACGCGATTGGGGTGTGAATATAGCCGCCCTGTCGATGGTAGTGTACAGCCTGGCTCTGAATGTGAAAGGATGGATCGACCTCAATCTGGTTACATACCTGATCTTCTTTTTCTTTATGTTCTACAAATATTATGTCTATCTTCCTAAAGTGAACAAGACCGACAACTTCTGGGCACGTGCCCGCAGGCAGAAGATGGAAAACATTTATAACAAGAATAAGCAACTGAAATGAGAGAATGTATCATACTGGCTGGAGGATTGGGCACACGCCTGCAAAGCGTGGTGAACGACGTACCCAAATGCATGGCTGAAGTAGCCGGCAAGCCGTTTCTCGAACACCTGTTCAACTATGTTGAGGCACAAAAGACAGACCATGTTATACTCTCGCTGGGCTACAAAGCCGAAGTTGTCACCACCTGGCTGCAAACGCAAAACCGCCCATTCCACATTTCATCCGTAATAGAAAACGCCCCGTTGGGAACAGGAGGAGGGATAGCATTCGCCTTTACAAAAGTGAAGACTAACAGTGCATTCATAATAAACGGCGACACATTTTTCGATGTAAGTTTAAACTTGTTGAAAGAACAACACGATAAGAACAATGCGCATATATCACTGGCACTGAAAGCAATGCAAGACTTCGACCGCTACGGGTCGGTAGATGTAGACACCGATGGCAGGATAAAGCACTTCAACGAAAAAAAATATTGCAAAAAAGGACTGATAAACGGAGGAATCTATCTGGTAGAAAAAAGTATTTTTGCTGAATTAGGCCTACCTGAAAAATTCTCATTCGAAAAAGATATACTCGAAGCCCATATCGGCGATATGCCGATTTACGGCTTTGCCTACGATAATTACTTTATCGACATCGGTATTCCGGAAGACTTTGAGAAAGCAAACAGGGAGTTGAAAATAACGGATAAAAAATGAAGAATAAATCCCCGCTTGCACCCTCTCCCCTTCTTGGGACGGGAAGTTTCCTCTTCCTCGACCGCGATGGCGTTATCAACCAAGAGCTACCCGGCGACTATGTAAAGACTGTCGGCGAATTTATATTCACCCCACAGGCTACAGAAGCCATAGCGATACTTACCTCGTTGTTCGACCGCATATTTGTTGTCACCAACCAACGTGGCATAGGCAGGGGCGTGATGTCGCAGGCAGATGTAGACAATGTACACCAATATATGCTTGCCGAAATAGAAAAAGCAGGCGGACAGATAGACCGCATATACATATGCCCCGCTATCAGCCCCACCTGCGTAAACCGCAAGCCCAATACAGGAATGGCATTCAGGGCGCAAGCCGACTTCCCAGAAATAGACTTTCGCCGTTCGGTAATGGTAGGCAACAGCCTGTCGGACATCCAGTTCGGCAATAAACTGGGGATGTACACCGTATTGGTAGGCGATAAATACGAAAAAGAGCATAAAATATATGAACAGATAGACGCTTTTTGCGAAAATCTGTATAAGTTTGCAGATAATTTACAACACAACGTAAAACCTATATGATTGTAAGAAGTAAAGCCCCATTCAGGCTAGGCTTAGCCGGAGGCGGCACAGACGTATCGCCATATTCCGACCTGTATGGAGGTTGTATTTTAAATGCCACAATCAGCCTCTATGCCTACGCAAATATAGAGCCGAGAAACGACGATAAGATAGTTTTCCGCATACCGCAAACCGGAGAAGAATATATCTTCGATGCATCTATAGAACTCCCCATAACAGGCGACAAAGCCGACCTGATGAAAGGTATCTACAACCGTGTGGTAAGGGACTTCGCACAGCAACCGCTGTCGTTTACGCTTACCTGTGCGCTCGAAGTGCCGTTCGGTTCGGGATTGGGCACATCGTCTACTCTGGCAATAGCTATACTGGGCGCATACACCGAATGGCTCAAGTTGCCGCTGGGCGAATACGACCTTGCCTATCTGGCATACCTTATCGAACGTATCGATCTCGGTCAGGCAGGAGGCAAACAAGACCAGTATGCAGCAGCTTTCGGAGGGTTCAACTTCATGGAGTTCTATGCCGACGACAAGGTTATAGTCAACCCGCTGCGGGTACGCAACGAAACTATCAACGAACTGTCGAACAATATGTTGCTCTATTATACCAATTCGAGCCGCAATTCGGGCGACATCATCGTCAACCAGCAAAAAAATGTAAAAGAGCAAAAGGCAAAGTCTTTGGAGGCTATGCACCAGATAAAGAAACAGGCTTACGAAATAAAAGAAGCCATACTGAAAAACGACCTCGACGAGATAGGCTATATCCTGCATCGCGGATGGGAGTACAAGCGCAATATGGCAGACGGCATATCCACGCCATTTTTCGAGGAGATATACGATACCGCCATCAAAGCTGGAGCCACAGGAGGCAAGATTTCGGGCGCAGGCGGTGGCGGATATGTATTTTTCTACTGCCCGGGCAATACCCGATTTGCTGTAGGCAAGGCTCTCGACAAACTGGGTGGCAAAGTGCAGTCTTATTCATTCACTAAAAAAGGACTGGAAACCTGGCGTATAAAATAAGCATGAAAGTAGCAATACTTATAAGGGTTTACGACCGGACAGAAGACTTAGAACATAACCTCCGGGTAATACGCGACACCTGGAAGGAAAACGACTATTACATCATCGTAGTAAGCAACGGGAAGAACAACGGATACGAAATTCCCGCCGAATCGCTACCCCTTATCAATAAGCTGGTAATACTGGAACAAAACGCCGGACACAGGCGCGGCAATTCGCAACTATTGATGGAAGGTATGCACTATATACCCGACGATTGCGCCTACACGCTGATACTGGAAGCCGACACATGGATGTATGGCGACAGCGTGATAAGCAAATACACAGGGCTGCTTGCCGAAGATAAAACAAAGGTGTGGGCCAGTGCCGACTGGTACGACAAGTATTATGCCCTCGCCACCGATTTTGCCATTGTCAAGACAGAATATATAAAGGCTAACCGCGGAATATTCGATTTCGAACTTTTTCCCGAATGCCATATAGCCAATTTTCTGCGAGATACGAGCAAAGGATTCGTCTGGATAAGCGAAAATATGCCTGTGCACGTGCCCAGCTATATCCGGTGGGGTTATCCATATGTACCCAACATCAGGGAAGGGAGGTTTTACGTATTCCCAAAATCGAAAACAGTGACACATCATATAGAATTTCTGAAAGGCGGCATGACGGCAAAAAAACGCTATTTCAATATAGTGGCCGATACGGATTATTTTGCAGATGTACCGGTAGGAAATAAAAAATGGAACAGATTGAAAATGCGCTTCTGGATAGGGCTGAGCAAATGCTTTGTAAAAAGAAGCTGGTATAGTAAAAAAGTTTATAAAACTTTTTTAAATGAAGAATGAAAAATGAAGAATGAAAAATGAAAAATGAAGAATGAAAAATGAAAAATGAAGAATATTTTTGAGCTCTTTATTTTTCATTCTGGTTTTGAAAACGGTTTTTGAGATAATTTTTTCTTCCGCGAAGCGATAGTAACAGACTACTTAAACTGAGTGAAAGGGGAAATTTGCAAAAAACAGAATGAAAATGAAGAATGAAGAATATTTTTTGAGCCCTTAATTTTTCATTTTTAATTCTTAATTTTTAATTTAAAAATGGTTTTTTCTACATATAGCTTTGTACTGATATTCCTGCCTATTGTGCTGATTGTTTACTTCGGCATGGCACGGTTTGTACCCCGCAGGGTGCAGCAGGTATTTCTCATACTGGCATCGCTGGTGTTTTATGGGGCGTTGTTTTTCAACGGCTTTGGCAACCTGTCGTATATATGGCTTATACTATCGTCGGTGATAGTCAATTACAGTATATCGCTCGGCGTGCAAAATGCAAAAAACGGGACGGGACGGAAAATACTGTTTACAGCAGGTGTAGTGTTCAATGTCTGCCTGATAGGTTATTACAAATACTTCAATTTTTTTATAGAAAATATAAACCTTGTCTTCGGCACCGAATACCTGATTAAGTATATTGCGCTTCCTCTGGGAATCAGTTTCTTTACTTTCCAGCAGATAGCCTACCTCATTGGCGTATGGAAACGGCAGGAACGCGTGCCGCAGTTTTTCGACTACACTCTATTTATTGTCTTTTTCCCACAACTGGTGGCAGGGCCTATCGTTTTCCTCAACGATGTGATAGACCAGTACCGCGACGAAAAGAACCGCTTTTTCAACGTCGCTAATTTCTCACCGGGCATCTTCTTGTTTGCCATCGGGTTGTTCAAAAAAGCAGTGATAGCCGATACCTTCAGCGACTTCGTACTCAATGGGTACTTCCAAGTCGAAAATCTTGCTTTCGGACAAGCATGGATGACTTCGCTGTTCTATACCTTCCAGATATATTTCGACTTTAGCGGCTACTCCGATATGGCTATCGGCTTGGCGCGAATGATGAACATCGACCTCCCTGTCAACTTCTACTCGCCATATAAGTCGAAGAGTATCACCGAGTTTTGGCAACGCTGGCATATCACCCTGGGGCGTTCGCTCGCCGTACTTATCTATTTCCCGCTGGGAGGCAACCGCAAAGGAAAGGTGCGCACCTGCATCAACCTGCTCATGGTGTTCCTTGTCAGCGGTATATGGCACGGCGCGGCATGGGCGTTTGTGATATGGGGGCTGGCACACGGGGTGGTACGTGTATTCGAGAAAATATTCGAACGGCAGATAGTCAAAGTGCCTTCGCTGATACGGATATTCTTCACCTTCATGTTTGTAAATGCGGCATGGGTATTGTTCAGGCTGCAAGATACGGAAAGGGCACTCGTGGTGCTCAAGAAAATGTTCGTACCCGACAGTTTCAGTTTCGAAAATATCGGCATCCTGGCCTACAATGCCAATATCACATATCCCGACATATTGGCCACCATCTATATCTGTGTGGCTATGGCATTGGCATTCGTGATGGTTTTTGTATTCAGGAAAAACAGTATAGATTTGTATAATAATTTCCAACCTAAGGTAAAATGGGCGATAGTAGCGGCATTGCTGCTTGCTATCTCGCTTGTCCATTTTTCGAGGGTGGGAGCATTTATATATTTTAATTTTTAGGAAAAGTAGAAAAGTTTATCTATACAAGCCTAAGCCCCCTGCACCTCCCCCAATCCCTCCAAAGGGTGGGGAGTAGACAAGCGAAACTAAAATGGGGGAAAGTAACAATAAAAAAAGTAACGAAATGCTGTTACTTGTGTTACTTTTTAACTATATATTGTAAAATAAGGTTAAATAGATAAAGGTTTCACGAATATGAACGTTAACGAAAAAGCAAAAAGTAACAATGAAACACAGTACATGACAAAAAAATGATATTCCCTCGAAAGCCTGTAGGGGCGTAATATTTTACGCCCGATACAACCGACGGGCGAATGATAATTCGCCCCTACAAAGTTCATATTACAATGATTCAAATTTTTGTCATGTACGATGCAATGAAACCTGTTTGTTTATTCTTTAACTACAGATTAGCATAACGAATAAAGATGAGTTCGCCAGATAAAAATAAAAGTAAACGTTTCCTGCTGGTATTCACCATATCGGCAATCACGATGCTCTTCCTGATAGGATTGACAACTTATCTGGTAGACCCTTTTTTACAATTCAGGGTAAATCCCAATAAACGCTACCTGCTCAACGCCTGGTTTGTGAATGGAGGCCTGGCAAAGAACTACGACTTCAATACCGTTGTATTGGGATCGTCGATGATACAAAACTGCGACCTGAACGTAATCAGGAATAAATATCCGGGAGCAAAACCGTTGAGGTTGTCTATCGGAGGTATAAAACTGCTCGAAATGGAGCACCTCTATTCGCTGATAGACAAGCAAAAGGTAGACAGGTTTATCATCTGTCTCGACCTGCCACCTCTCAACGACCGCGAGGATGCCATACGCTATCCCCGCTACTTGTACGATGATGGGCTGCTAAACAAACTGCAATATCTGTACAGCTACGAATCTGTTGTCCGCTTCCTGCCCGTAGATGTAGGGGTAGACCTTTACCTGAAAAACAAGACCCATATCCCCGACGACTATGAGCAAAAAACCAATATAGACAACATCGGGAATAATTTCAAGGAAAGCTTCTATTACAATGCCGAGCAAACGAAAACTATATTCTCGGCAGGGATTACCGTAACGCCACAGTATCTCGATTCTATGGATACATTTATGCCGGCAAGGCTCGATTCTATGCTCAGCAGAATAGCTCCCGACAAATATCCCGATATAGATTATATCTTCATATTGCCACCCTATTCCGCACTATATTGGATTACAGCCCAAAACAGGAATTATTACGATTATTTCATGCATTTTCCACAATATATAGCCACACGCATGGCAATGTATAAAAATGTACGGCTGATGTATTTCTTCGATATACCCCAAGTTGCCGATCTCGAAAACTACCGCGATGTAACCCACTTCAGTCCGGCCATGACCGACTGGATGATGGACAATATAGACAATGACGACTATCTGGCCAACAGCCGGAATATAGACGACAAAATAGCACGGACTGACAGCATTGTAAAGGCGTTTATAAAAGAAAACGACTGGATACCCGATTTTATGAAATAAAAACCTTTTCCCCTCAGGGGGATACTTGTAACCCACAACAAAAAAATGTTTGTAGTAAACGGACGATTTCTTACACAAAAAGCAACAGGCGTACACCGCTATGCCTTCGAAATATGCAACAAGCTGCACGAGATGGGCGTAGACTTTCATGTAGCCACTCCGCAGGAGATAGACCCCGGCTATAAGTTCAGCTTCAAGACGGTGAAATGCGGTTCGCTCAGCTCGCACTTGTGGGAGCAGATTTCATTGCCCTGCTACCTGAAAAAGATAGGGAAACCGCTTTTGGTAAGCTTCACGGGTTGCGGCCCGTTGATGTACAACAACCAGATAATAACCATCCACGATGTGTCGCACGAGCGTTACCCCGAATGGTTTTCGCCCAATTATTACCGTTTCTACCACTTTATGATGCCGCGCACAGGCAGGAAAGCACATGCTGTGCTTACGGTCAGCGAGTTTTCGAAAAACGAAATAGTAGACACACTAAAGCTAGATGCCGACAAAATACATGTGGTACACAGCAATGTACCCTTCCACGATAAGCCCACCAAAGAAGAAGTAATGAATGATGAGCGCGACGAAGATGCCGGGCGGTATATAATAGCCGTATCGTCGATGGATCCGCGCAAAAACTTTGTACGGCTCGTTGAGGCATTCGCCGACATAGAAGACAAGTCGGTAAAGCTATACATCATAGGTATGTCGTTCAAAGCATTCAATACGCCCGATATGCAAAAGCTCATAAGCGAAAACGTACACCTGCCGGGCTATATTCCCGATGAGGATTTACAGAAAATGTACCGCAATGCCCTGATGTCGGTCTATCCATCGCTTTACGAAGGCTTCGGGCTGCCACCACTGGAGTCGATGACGTACGGTTGTCCTGCATTGGTATCGGACATACCTGCCCTGCGCGAGATAAGCGGCGATGCCGCCCTCTATGCCGACCCTTACGACAAGAAAGATATTACAATGAAAATAAACAGGCTGCTTGCCGACCAACAGTTGAGGCACGAACTAAGGATAAAAGGATTGGAGCAAACCACCCTCTACTCGTGGGACAAATCGGCTGCACAGGTGTATCGGATAGTAAAGAAATACATTTCGTAACTTACAGATATGATAGAGTGCTTGTTATGCAAAAAGAAGATAAAAAAGATCAACAAGGATAGCCATACGCTTGCTCTTGCGCCCATTCTTGTTAAAACGGCAGGTTTTCCCGTTCCGATTTCCATCTTCGGTTTTCCTAACCCGCGTTTTATTAGTACCTTTGTCGTCAGAGAGGTTTTTCACAAGCTACAATGACAGCATACACAACTTACGAATGGCCCAGGAGATTTCTGCGCTCTAACGAGTTATATTTACTTATACTCTCGTTTTTGATAATGTTCTTTGCTTCAAAGTGTTCCCCCCTTTATCTTTTCAATGAATGGGGCGATCCCCACATCTATTTCTCTATAGGCAAAGGCATCGTCAACGGCAAGGTGCTGTACAAAGACTTGTTCGACCACAAAGGCCCGCTGATATTCTTCATTTATGGATTGGGCTACCTGACATCTTCCTCCTCGTTTACAGGCATATACATACTCGAATCATTGTTTTTGTTTGCCAGCCTGCTGTTTGTGTACAAATCGGCAAAGCTCTTTGTGGCAAAAGAATATGCTTTCTTGAGCGCATTGCTATTTACCATCATATTCATATGGAGAAACGAAAAAGGAGGTTCGGCCGACGAATTTGCCGTACCGTTCCTTGTAGTCAGTCTCTACTATACGTTGCGATACAGCCTCAACACAGCAATGGATATAAAGCTACTGAAAAGGTACTACCTGATACACGGGCTTATGTTCGCAGCCGTATTCCTCATCAAGTTTTCCATCTGCGTGTTCTGGCCTTTCCTGCTGTTGATACCCGTTGTAGACATTATAAGGGAGAAACGCTATAAAGATATATTTGCCATATCGTTGAGCTTTGCATCGGGTTTTGCTCTTGTATTGCTGCCTGTATTGCTCTATTTTGCCGTGAACGGGGCTACCGGCGACTTTATTTTTGCCTACTTCACCATCAACAGCCTGTATGCAAGCAGCACCGGCGACACCATTACCGCCATTGCTGAAGCCATTGCCGGAAAGATACGCGGCATAGACCTTTACACATACCTGCTGTTGGCAGGGGTTGCAATAGCCGTATTGTCGAAAAGGTTTTTCGGGTGCACCCTTCACCGAATATGCTTCGTTGCTGCATTTTGCGTGACTTTTGCTGCTGCATCGCGCCCTTTCGATATGTCTTACCCGTATGTGGTGTTAAGTGTATTTGCCATTCCCGCGCTGATATGGTGTATGGCGATTCTGGCGGTGCGCGTTAAGATGAAAATAGATATAGCCGTCAAAGTTGCGTTTGCGTTGGGCGTACTTACGATAAGCATTTATAGTAAAAAACTGTTCGACTACGATATACCGTCGCTACTCAGGACTGAAGAACACAGCTATATGCAAAAAGAATTTGCCTCGATAGTAAATATGAAAGAAAACCCTACCCTGCTCGAACTAGAACACGACACAGGGGTCTTCACCGAGGCCAACCTCGTACCGGCATACAAATACTTCTTCCACCCTAATATAAAGAACGCTCTTTTTCCCGACATCAGGCTGTCGCACATCGAACTGGTGAAGGAAAAAGAACCGACATTCGTCATCACCCGCAACCTCGATTTTCCGTTCCTGCTCGACAACTACCATATAGTTGCCCGGCACTCCCTTTACAGCTGGGACGAAGAATATGTTTATTTGCTCGAAAGAAATAATTAACTTTGCCTGCTCAAGTGAGAAATAATCAACAATGCCCGGAGGGGATAAGAAAACTGCTATGACTGCAAATATCTTAAGAAAAAACACTTTTCTGAGCAACGAACCTATATTGTTTGCCCTATCGTTTATCGTACTGTTTTTTTGTTCGCAATGCTCGCCATTGTACCTGTTCAACGACTGGGGCGACCCGAATATCTATTTCTCCATAGGCAAGGGTATGTTTAATGGCAAGGTGATCTATAAAGACCTGTTCGACCACAAAGGGCCGCTTATATTCCTCATCTACGGGTTGGGATACCTTATTTCGCATACCACATTTTGGGGCGTATATATTTTCGAATCCCTGTTTCTGTTTGTCAACCTGCTGTTTGCCTATAAGATAGCTAAACTTTTCCTCGACAAAGACAAGTCGCTGCTAGTATCGCTTCTTTACCTTTTTTTCTTCCTCTGCCGTACCAAGCAGGGAGGCTCTGCCGACGAACTGATAACCCCTTGCCTGATGGTAAGCCTTTACTATACGCTGCGATATTGCACAAACAGGCAAAAAAGTGAAAGCCGCCTTAACCGCCACTTCGCCATACATGGGGTTATGTTCGGTATCGTATTTTTTGTAAAACTGAGTATCTGCACTTTCTGGCCGCCCTTGCTCGCCATTCCCGTTCTTTACCTGCTGAAAGAGCATAAATATAAGAAATTACTGTCGGCATCACTTTTCTTCGTATATGGATTCCTGCTGGTTGCGATTCCTGTTGTAGCATATTTTGTATGCAATTCGGCTTTCAACGATTTCAAATTTGCCTACTTCGAATTTAACTCATTGTATGCAAGTGCAAGTATGGGGCTTCATTTCGATGCCTTCGCCAATATTGTCGCCCGTTTTCTTCTTAGGCTCATTAGTCCCGACTTCTACGTTTATATGCTTTTGCTAAGCATGGCATTCTTGTTGTTCTCGAAAAAATATATATGCGATATCTTACCTAAAGTATGTATATTGCTCTCTTTCGTTCTCGTGTATATCATAGTCACCTCAGGCCCGTTCGACATGGACTATTATTACATTACTCTGAGTGTGTTTTCTATCATAGGTTTCATACATATTATTGGACTGGCAGACAGCAAGATGGAAAAATATAAATGGCTGAAACCAACAGCTTTGACAGTGGTATTATTTGCCTGTATTGCTTTTAAAGGCTTCTTTGGACAAAAAGCTGCCTGCCTGCTAAGAACAGAGGAATGTTCTTTCTGGCAAAAAGACTTCGCTGCCATTATCAACACCGCTCCCGATGCCATACTTATCGACCTCGAACACGAAACAGGTGTGAATACCATTGCAGGAATCGTGCCGGCATACAAGTATTTCTTCCACCCCAATATACACGACGACGCGTTCCCCCAACTGAAAGAATACCATATCAATCTGGTAAAAGACGGGAAGCCGGACTTCGTGATAACCAATAACAAGGAATTTCCGTATATCAACGAGAATTACCATATTGCTGCGCGTCATCGCCAATACGAGGGCGAAGAACATTTCATATACCTTTTCAGGCGGAACGGGCTGTAACGCCTGATGGCAAAAAATGGCTTGCGAAGAATAGTTAGCCCTATTGCTATTTATCCGTCCTCGATATCTTCCGCACTGTGCGCACAGGCATGCCATTACTCGTAACACCCTCTATCACTACCGAGTAGGTAGTAGAGCCATCGGCTGTATAGAAACTGAAAGCAGCATTGCCATCGTCGCCAGCCCTAAGATCGGGATTCCAATAAATGGTAGTCCTGAGATCGGGATTAGGATCAGCTAGTTGTTCGCGTGTTTCGTATTGCGGAGAGTAAAACTCCTTTGCTGTCTGATAACCTAGTGGCGTATATCTCTTTATATTAAACTTTTCCGGATTCCTGAACGGCATTTCACCCTTTTTTGTGGTGATGAGGATTGCACCACCTCCTCCCCTTACGCCAAAAATGGCAGCTCCGGCTCCTTTTACAATTTCTATTGCAGCCACATCCTGCATTATCAGGTCGGAAAGCATAGAGACTTCATATTCTACGTCGTCTACCAGTACCAAAGGAGGGTTACTGTTTCCCCGTATAAAGACTTCTTCATTCATGACCCTTACTCCGGCAAAGCGGCTGAGAACCTGAAATATGTCGCGCGGATGGTATTTATCAAATTCTTCGCTCGTCATACGCGGGTTCATAGCCGACGAATACATAGAAGCACTCTTTTCTATCCGTTCAGCTTTTATTTCTATTTCCTTCAGATAAATCATACGCATACCGTTGAGCATGGTGAAATTCTGGTCGGCCTTTCCCATATAGCTTTCAAACTGCGACTTATCTCCGGCATATGTAAAAGGCAATGACGTGAGGTGCGACGGATATTTTTCGTAATCGAGAAGCAACTCTACCCTGCTGCCTCCTTTCTTGGTATTGCCCTGTATGATAAAACCGGTACTATCGGGAGCTTCGAATCCCTGGAAAACGAACTTCCCGTCATCGTCGGTCAATGTCTGGGTAAATATTCCGTTGCGGATAGAAATAAGAGTGACAGGATATCCCGCCGATTTTTTATTCATAAAGAAACCGCCCTTGATAGTGCCCGATATTGCCTGTCCGCGCTCCAAATAGCCTGTTATCTTATCAAAATCCCCCTTCAGAAACTTGGATACATTGTAGCGGCTCCATCCCTGTGTCATCATCAACGCATCGAGGTCGATCGGTTTCGCTACAACATTGCCATCGAAATAGGACGCAGGCGATTCGATATACCCTTTTAGTTCAGAGGCAAGCAATAATGACGAAAGTATGCTTGTACAACTATCGGGTTTGATATCCTTATCGTCGGTTACGGCAATAGAAAGCCCTGCTGCTACTTTTTCTTTTCCACCTTGGGTAAGCAACAGCGAAGCCTTCACCAACTTACGATTCCCGTAATTATCCTTATCTGCCTCGAAACCGATAGTCGCCATTTCGGCATCATTTGCATTAAAGACCATCCGTTCGCTCAAAGGATTCATAGCGGCATCTACCAACAGGAATTGTATGACGCCCGTAGGGAGTCTTTCCATCGGCACAATCGCAAACGATTCTTTTCCGTCCCATTTATTGACAAACAACACATTACCTCTGCAATGCGCTGCAAGATATAGCGGAACACCATCCAACGGTTTACCGTAAGGAGTGCGCACCGATACTACAAAGTTGCCTTTATGCTGGTTGACCTGCAATGCTACCTGCGAAGCCGAGGGAGAAGGCAAGACGTATCTCTTTTCCATCCCTGCTTTGTTGCGGCAAACAGCATACAATACACTATCCGTCTCGTTGGAGAAAGACATCAAATATCCCATACCCAGATATCCCGACCGGAAAGCAGTCAGTGTATCGCCGCCAGTGGTCACTACCACGCCTTCTATGTCTTCGCCGCGCCCCTCACTGTTTATTGCCTTGAATGCTACGCGGTTTGCTATTCCCACAATATTGTGTCCACCTTCGGGCAGGAAAGACACCTCATAATCGCGACGATGAGGCACAGGGATAAATTCTTTGTGGAATTTACCTGCATAGTCGTATTCTATATAAAGAGACTTCTGCCTCCCCTTCCGAGGAGCTTTCAATGTAAGGCGCGCCACACTATCTTTGCCCATGCGCAGATTTTCGGTAAATCCCTTATCGGCTATCATCCGCATCTCTTCGGGCTTTATACGGTTGCCACTCTGCAAATCGGTGATCGAGAGTTCTACATTTACCCGCTTTTCGTTTTCGTATTCGAATACCGGTTCTATACGGTACAAGGCTGTGAGCGGGCCGCCAATGGTTATGGTGCGCTTGAAAAAATGTTCTTCGCCAAGACTCTCCATCAACCGCGTATAGAAGCGCAACTGGTATTGTCCTTCGGGCAATTCTTCGTCGAGCGTAATATGTCCGTGATATGCTCCGCGGTGAGGTTTTATCTTTACCCTGTTTACTACAGAATCTATAGGGTTTATCAGTTCGGCATATATGTAGCGGCTCAGGGTGTCGGGCAGGTGCGAATAAGCATCTACGAGATATGCCCTGAACCAGATATCTTCGCCCGTGATATAAAACGATTTATCTATCTGTGCATATACTTTTTCCTGAGGAAAAATTGCCAGTTGCCGCCGGAAGTTATACACTATAGAATCGGTAATATTATCGTTTTGCGCCTGCAAACTAGCGAATAGCGGCAAGATGATGAATATTGGCAGCAATATAAATCTTTTATACATGTTTTTCATCGGTATAGTTAGTATTTGCAAACATAAACAATTATTTGATATCCCGATGAAAAGCAATACTATATTTTATCTCTTCTTTGGAGGATATATCAAAGGTCGATATCGAAATCAATGTCAATATCAATATCGCTCAACGCCTCGCCAATAGCGCCAGTCACCTTCCCTGCCCCTTCGGCAACTTTCGACATACCATCGGCTACGAGCCCCACAGTACCGCCAACCACATCCTTTGCCGACGACAGTGAATCTATTACAGCATCGGCAACGATTTCGGTGGTAGCGATAACTGCTTCCGCCACAAAACCGGCCACGGGAGCAAAAGCACTTTTCTCCTCCTGCTCATTTTTCTCCTGAGGTGTTACGTTATCATTCATATCTTCCATATTATCAGTACATATAAGGTTAACAAACTATCTATTTCCCAAACAGTTTTCGGCATGGTAAGACGAACGCACCAACGGCCCGCTCTCTACATGGCTAAAGCCTTTCGACAATGCGATCTCTTTCAGGCGGCTGAATTCGTCGGGGTGGATGTATGCTTCCACAGGCAAATGACGGCGTGTAGGCTGCAAATACTGCCCCATAGTAAGCACCAGGCAATTTGCCGAAAGCAGGTCGTCCATTGTTTCCAATATTTCATCGGTAGTCTCGCCCAATCCGAGCATAATGCCCGATTTGGCTTTGCAACCGTTGGCAGCTATACGAGCTAGCACGCTGAGGCTTACGTCGTAGCGGGCAGCACTACGCACCTGAGGAGTGAGCCGTCGCACGGTTTCCATATTGTGCGATATCACTTCGGGGGCTGCTGCACACACCATATCTACCAACTCCGGCTTTCCCTGAAAATCGGGGATAAGGACTTCGATGGTGGTAGCAGGGTTCACTTCGCGAATCTTATTAATTGTTGCCACCCAGTGCAATGCGCCCATGTCGGGCAGGTCGTCGCGATCGACAGAGGTCACTACTGCATGCTTCAGTTCCATTAGCTTTACCGATTCGGCAACCTTCATCGGCTCGTCGGTATCGAGGGGCAATGGCTTTCCCGTTTTGGTATTGCAGAATTTACACGAACGGGTGCAGATATCGCCGCCAATCATAAAGGTAGCCGTTCCCCTACCCCAGCATTCGCCCTGATTGGGGCAACGTCCGCTGGAACAGATGGTATGCAGCCCATGCGATTCTAAGATGTTGTGTGTGTGGGAGTAGCCTCCTTCTCCACCGAGTTTCACTTTGAGCCATTCGGGCTTTTTTATGTGTGCCATATATGATTGTCTTTTCTATTTAGAACCGGAAAGCTAAGATAGTAAATATTCATTATTAATGCGAATCAGCAGTTGGGATTTAATAGTAAAATCATTCTTTTTTATACTGCGCGCAATCACAGATTGCTTGCGTTCCTTTTGGCCTAAGCCCCAAAAGGAACCAAAAACGCTTTTGCGCCCCGCTTAGCCGTACGACCCACTTTGCGCTTTGCCGGCTAAATGAAGTGAACTAACAACAATCCTTTTGTTGGCTTGGCAAAGTTGCATAACAGCAGCCCCACTTCATTCTACGCCGCCTGCATCGCGTGGGTACCCCGTACGCAAAGCTAAGGGCGCGAGCTGACGCAGGACAAGAGTTTACGACAATTCTTGTCGTGCGCCAGCTTTCCGTGCATTAGTTCCGCAGGCGGGAACCTGTCCGGTGAAGGCGGCGGAGAAAGGGATGGGGCGAAGCCCGTTTATCCCTTTCTGCCGGCAAACCGATGACAGGTCGCCGAGGGACGAAGCACTAGCCTTTTGCTTCCTTTTGGGCAATGCCAAAAGGAAGGGTAAGCCCAGGAGGGCGCGGCAGGATGAGCTAAAGATGAAATGTTTAACTCAAGATTGCTTTTATGCAGTATAAAAAAAGAACATATTAATGCGAATCAGCACGAACTAGCAATAAAAACCACGGAGTTTTATTAAAAAAATCCATCGAACTGCATTTTTTTTATCTATATACCAGAAAAGGTCATTACAGTACAATAAAACCAATAAAAACTATGCTAAAAATTGAATTTAACGACAAAAAAATCCTTCTGCCCGATTCGTGGGACGACATCACTCTGGGCGATTACGAAAGATGGTTTATGCACACTCCTGCCGACAAACAGGAATATGTAAAACTGGTAGCCGACATCTGCAAGATGGAAGAAGATGAGCTACTTAAAGCCCCGGCTCAACTGTTCGATGTGATAACGAACGCTATAGGCTTTATTTTCGAACCCGATTTTGAGCCAGCCTCGAAGGTAGAAATCGGAGGCAGGGAATATTTCATCGCCATGTCGGACAGGCTTACGCTGGGCGAATGGATAGACATAGAAGAAATACTTGGTAGCGACAGCACCACCAAGGTGTCGGAAATACTAGCTGTAGTATGCCGCCAGGCGGGCGAAAGCTACAATACCGAAACGGCCGCCAGGCGCAAAGACATGTTCCGCAACCTGCCCTGCACGAAAGCCTTGCCGCTGATCGCTTTTTTTTTGTTCAAAAAGAAAGAATCAGAAGCGATTTTGAACCATTATTCAGAGGTGGTGGCTCAGGCAAACCAGTTTCTAAAGGATACAAAGACTTTTGTGGTAAATGGGGGTGGTATAAAACGATTGCCGATCTGGCAGAGGATAAGATATATTTATTTGACCAAATCACTGGAAAAACAGTTGTCGAAGTTTTCGGCTTCCTGCTCTATCGAATAGATAAGGTGCGTGCCGAAGACGAGCAGCATCGGTTCGAAAGACAGATAAGGAGATAAAGATATCTTTGCGCCTTTATGTCCTTATCTATATTTAAAAATCAAGATAAGTTCTTATCTTTGTAGTCTCTATACGTTACTAAGTCATGAAAAAAAAGAAACTGTTACAGCCCTGCTATGGTGTGGTGTGTGGAAACGCCCCAATGCGTGGTGACGTGCAAGAGCACCTAAGGCGGGGTTTTTATTTTACTCTCTAAACTCACTAATTATGTCAAAAAAATTTGATCTGCATCCTGTAGAAAACCTACTGGATGATGTTGTTCACCCACACCGTCTCGCACAAATATTAGACGATATGGCGTTTTACTATGCTGAGGCTGTTATCGAATTGAAAATTGCAAAACCCGCCATGACCTTAGACAAAAACACAGCTGAATATTTGCATTGGCTGCACACCTTACGCAATGTATTTAAAGACTGCTCGGTGAAATAACTTTATGAATAGAAGCGGTTTGGGAATACCCCAGCCGCTTTCTTCATGTTTTGCTAAAAGACGCCT
The DNA here is from genome assembly GCF_010501105.1 of Dysgonomonas sp. 511. Lineage (GTDB taxonomy): Bacteria > Bacteroidota > Bacteroidia > Bacteroidales > Dysgonomonadaceae > Dysgonomonas. Next base: position 27,828 of record NZ_QVMQ01000020.1, read on the forward strand.
ATTGATTTTAACATATTTTTAAACACATACACTAAATATAATTACACAGCGTAACTCATTGAGAAAAAATCACTTTTTTACTGTTTCCTATTAAAAAAAACACAATAAATATCGCGTGTTTTTCGTTTTAATTATGTATTTTTGTGAAATAAACTTAAAGAGAGACATGAAAAGTGTTATCACAACATATATCCTTCTGCCATTTATAATGGTCGCAGCGTGGTTGTTTACATCATGCGACAGCCTAAGCGACGACAATTCGGCGCTTAAGGGAATAGAAGGACACTGGATATACACTTCTACCAAAGCTGAGGTACAGGTCGCCGACCCCTCTGTAAGACAGAAAATTATAGACTACATAGAAAACAGATACAAAGGCTACCATGTGAGCTACGAACTGAAAAACGACAAGACCTACTACTATTACATAAACTACGCCGAACCACTGAAAGGAATATACCAGATGACAGGCAAAAACCTGTACTCGCTCGACGACATCAGGGGGATGAAAACAGTAGTGCGCGAAAACTCATACATACACATCGTGTCTGACCTCAAAGAAGACATCGCCAGCATACTCGACATCGACGAAAATACAATACAAAAGGCCAATGCGGTAGACAGCTTCGAAAGAGGATTGGCTGTCAGCGAATAACCGGAATTTTGCACCTTTCCACATTATTTTTCCCCAAAAGGCGGAAAGAATAAATTGTTATACCCCTTGCTACTATACCAACAAACCCAGAAAAAACCCGAAATTGATAGCCTACAGACTTTCTTCGAAGCAAAAAAAACAAGCATCACTGAAACTTCACCCCGCCATAAACACTTATTTAACAAGCACATAATTCCAGAGAAATCACCAATCTTTCGATTTAATATTTTTTAAGAAAACATAATCCGAAGTTTACCGTTTATATGGTTGTAGTTTTGTAAAGTTTGTGTTAAGGTTTTAGGAAGTCTGTGACGTGATGTTACGGGCTTTTTTGTTACAAAAAATTAGCATGAAATCGTTTGCTAATATGCAGATTATGCTTATTTTTGCAGCTAAATTTTGTGTGTAGCATAATGCACAGTTGCAAAAACAAAGATGAATTTTGTTAAAAACATAGTTTATACCCAACAAATGAACCGACATAAGCACCTTTGTTTCAAGACAATAAACTTTACAAGATATATTTTCGGATTTAATGATATAGTAATATTATAATGTTGTACTTTAAAGCAAACTTTAAGCTACTCAATTTGTGTTTGAGTCAGTTATAGTGATTTTATGCCTTTATTTATAAAATATGAAAAAAAAGATTATCAAACTATCTTCTTCGGTTTCAGCCAAAACTCTTTCGCTGTTTACACTAATGGCATTAGTAGTTCTGTTCTCATGTAAATCGTCGCATTCGGTTCGCGAAATAAAAGCATCGCGCAACGGAGAGCAGACGTACATACCCAAACCCAAAAAGATAAAAGAGCCTAAAACAAAAGGCGACGCCAAGACTAAAAACCTCTTCATGAACCCTCTGGAGCCAAACATTGAGCTCCCATACGCCGATGGTAGCGATGCTGTGGTTTCGGAACAAGTGACTTATACCCATGCCGAAGTAATAACCCGCGAGGGAACAGGAAATGCAGGATCGGTAAACCTGAGCGAGGTGCAACGCCTGAATGAAGTAGTGGTTACAGCCAAATCGCGTTTTACGCCGGAACAAGACGGGCGTATCAACGTCGACTTTATAGTAAAAGTGCCCAAAAGTATCCTGTCATCCGACTACAGGGTAACCCTTTCGCCAAAACTTATCCACAACGACTCTATAATTCCTTTAGAAAATGTGGTATTGAAAGGACAAAAATTCGCCGACAAGCAAAAACAATCGTATAAAGATTTTGAAGCATATAAAAATTCGATAGTAAGCAAAAATAAGTACGATAGCGTATTCGTCGATTACGACGGAGTAAGAAAAGATATTGACTTTTATCAAAACTACTACTACGGGCAATACCATAAAGAATGGAGCCGCCAAAAAGACTATCAGCAATGGAAAGCCCAGAAAGACGAATCGGAGGCATATTATGCCGCTCAAACTATAGGCCAGTCTCAAAAAGCATATTATGAAAAAGCCCGTAAAGCCCGCCAACAGGCGATGAAAGAATATGCCAAAGGAAAAGACACTACAGGCTATTTTGCACGGTATATGAAACATGTTGTCAAGCCATTGGAACTGAATAAAGGACGTATGGAAGTAGAACAACGCGAAGATTACCGTCTCGACTTTTTCAAAGAATTTTCGCGCAGAGCCAACGAACAGGCCATGCGTGACTGGGCCAACGGAAAAGATACTACAGGTGCTTATATGCGCTATATGAAGGCTTACGACAGGAACTATAAAGATATGGTACTCGATGGCGAAGACCTGAAAAAAATACCAAAACGATTCAGAGACATCTACCGTTCGGGCCGTAACTTCGACCAGCTGGACAGTAAGAGCGTATCGGCCGAAGACTCTATAGCTATTGCGCAATTGCGTTACCTGTTCGATAAAATAGCGCTTAACGACATGAAGCTAGACAGGCTGGACGATAAGATGAACGAAATAATAATCTTCCCTTACGAAACCAATGTCCGTGTAGACAGCGTAGTACAAACAGATAAAGACATCGCTTACTATTACAAGCAAGACTACCCCGTGCTTCCGGGTATGCGCAAGCTTCGCCTTGTGATGAACAGCCGTGTAGATGCTGTAGACCAAAGCCGTTTCGACTATAGCCCTTCCGATACTTTATCATACTTTATATCATCGCTATCGCAGTTGGTAGATACTACTTTGATAACAAAGACAACAACCATTCACCGCGATGTATATAATACAATGCTGATATATCCGAAATTCCTACCTAATAAGTTCAATTTCAACGTGAAATATCAGGACAACAAAGAGCAGACAGAAAAAGTAGCTGAGGCCTACAAAACATTTACCGAACAAGGAAACCTCTTGATAGACAGTATCGAGATCAGGGTTTCTACATCTCTCGATGGCGACTACGAAAAGAACATAGAGCTGACGATGAAACGTTCGGAAGCGTTAGCCGGATACTTTGCCAAAACATTTGGAACAAGCAAAGACCTGTTCAAACTGCGCTATATCGGAGAAGACTGGAGTTCGATGGTTCGCCTCATCGTCAAACGCAACGATATGCCTAACAAACAAGCTGTGTTGGATATGATTACACAGGCCGTTTATCCGGATCAGACAGAGAAAGACATGCAGAAAGAATATCCACAGGATTATAAGATTCTGAAAGACTCTATCTACCCGATGCTGAACAAGGCTGACATCATATTTAATATGACACGCCCGGGCATGACAGAAGAAATAACAGTAAACTCAGAAGTACGCCCAGAATATGCCAAAGCATTGCAATACCTGCAAGACCGCGAATACTGGAAAGCGTTGGATATCTTATCAGACTTCCCTGCCGACTACAATACAGCGCTTTGCCTTGTATGTATGGGCTACAACAACAAAGCTTTGGAAGTATTGGAAAAACTGCCGGAAACCGGAAATAACGAATACTTGCTGGCAATTCTTTCTATCCGTGCCAACGATGAAGATTCGGCTATAGCACACCTGATAAAGGCTTGCGAACTAGATCCGACTAAAGCTTACAGGGCTCCGCTCGATCCTGAGATTGCAGCGCTTGTGAAGAAACATAATCTACAAGATCGCCTGATAGAAGGATCGAATGTTTCGGATCAAACAATCGTAGAAGAAGAGTTGAAAACCGGAGAACAGACAGAAACCGCCCCTGCTGCCGAAGAACAAGCAGCAACTATCGAAGAATAAATAGTTAAAATAATATTATAGGAAACAGCCTTGGTAAAATGAATTACCAGGGCTGTTTTGTTTCGCAGAAAGAAAAAATATGAAACGAACTTTTCAGAATATCTGAATGTTATTGTTTAAATTTGTAATTCCTAGATGTGATAAAAAGATGTAAAAATTAGAGTTCAGGTTATAAATAAAGAGAAATAATGCCTTTATAACCTCATAATGGGTGCAATTGTACTATCATCATTGCATAGAGTATTTTTAAACCTGTGAACAATAACCATAATCAAAAAAATAAGATGAGTTATCGAATTCTTACCTTAGAAGAAATAGAAATATTGCAAAAACATGGCTGCAAAGCCGATAAATGGGAGAACATCATGGTTCACCCCTCATTCACTCCCGATTATATATACAACACCACCTTTTCGGGCCAGGTGAGGCTGGGTTTGTTCGAAAAAGAATTCAGCCTGCCCGGAGGACTGAAGAAGCATACAGGTATAAACCATGCCTGCCTGCACAATTGCGTTTTGGGTGATAATGTACTGATAGAGAATGTGCAAAATTACATAGCCAATTACCGTATAGGCGATAACGTACGTATTCAGAACATCCACCACCTGTATGTCGATGGAGTTTCCACTTTTGGCAATGGCGTAGAAGTTTCCGTACTGAACGAAACCGGAGGACGCGAAGTTATGATATACGATAAACTTAGCGCCCATTTTGCATATATACTTTCCTTCTATCGCCATCGTCCGGCATTGACAAAGAGATTGCAAGAGATGGTGAAAACATACGCCGCCCAACAATCGTCCAACATAGGCACTATAGGCAACGATGTGATTATTGTAAATGCCGGGGCCATCATAAACGTACGTATTGGCGATTGTGCAGTGCTAGAAGGCGCACGGCATCTCGAAAACGGAAGTATAAACAGTAACCGCCACGACCCTGTACACATAGGTTATAGTGTAATGGCAAAAGATTTTATAATCTGTTCGGGTTCGCACGTAGAAGACGGGACAATGCTCACCCGCTGTTTTGTAGGGCAAGCTTGCCAGTTGGGGCATACATATTCGGCGAGCGACTCGTTGTTTTTCAGCAATTGCCAGGGCGAGAACGGAGAAGCATGCGCACTGTTTGCAGGGCCATATACCGTAACGCACCACAAATCTACGTTGCTTATTGCGGGCATGTTCTCGTTTATGAATGCAGGGTCGGGTTCTAACCAGAGCAACCATATGTATAAGCTTGGCCCTATCCATCAGGGAATAGTAGAACGTGGCGGAAAAACGACCAGCGACTCCTACATATTGTGGCCTTCGCGTATCGGTGCTTTCTCGTTGATAATGGGACGCCACTATCATAATACCGACACATCGAATATGCCGTTCTCGTACCTGATAGAAGACAAAAACGAGACAGTACTGGTACCCGGCGTCAACATACGCAGTGTAGGTACAATCCGCGATGCACAGAAATTTCCGAAACGCGATAAACGTAAAGACCCGGACAAGCTCGACCAGATAAATTTCAACCTGCTCAGCCCTTATACAGTACAGAAAATGTTTAAGGCTATAGATATCCTCAGCGAAATGCTCGACACCTGTGGCGAAGCCAGCGACTTCTATTCATACAAAGGTTGCCGTATAAAAAACTCTTCATTAAGAAACGGATTGAAGTTGTATAATATGGCTATAATCAAGTTTTTAGGAAACTCTATTATATCGAGACTTTCTAAATGCGACTTTACCTCCAACCAGGAAATACGCGCCTGCCTGAAACCCGATACCGAAGTTGGGCTATCTGTGTGGAGCGACATCGGCGGTGTGCTTGTTCCCCGTTCGGAAGTGGATATACTGATCGACGATATTGAGTCGGGAAAAATAGCGGCGGTCGAAGAGATAAGCAATGTATTCAGGTCGTTGCACGAGAATTATTATTCACTGGAATGGACGTGGGCATGGGACAAAATAAAACAATACTACAACCTTTCGCTCGAAACTATAACCGCTCAAGACATAATCGAAATTGTCAAACGCTGGTGTCACTCGGTAGTAGAACTCGACAAGATGATATATAATGATGCCAAGAAGGAGTTCTCCCTGTCGTCGCGTACAGGCTTTGGTGTCGACGGCGACCGCCATCAGCAGAAAACAGACTTCGAACAAGTAAGGGGCGTATTCGAAGAAAATGCCTTTGTGGAAGTGGTATTGAAACATATAGATACAAAAACCAAGCTTGGCGACAGCATGATCGAACGCTTGAGCAAGGTAGTGCAATAACATATACTAATTTATACAAGCACTCTCCCCTCCGTAGGTCTGCGACAGATTAAGGAGGGGAATTTTTTTTATAAAAACCTGCATTTTTTTCATGTGCCTTTATCTATACTGTAAAAAAAGCAGTATGGAACTAATTTTAATTTTTGTCATTCTTTTGTTGATAGCTACTACAGCTATTTATTGGGGTCTTACACTTTCGTTGCACTTGCCCGAACTGAGCCGGCATTTCGACCGGAAACCATTCAATTGCACACCATGTTTCACTTTTCACCTGGCATGGATACTTTCTGTAATATGCAGTTATTTGCTCCATTGTTTCACCATTCTTGTAGGAGGTTTTGGCCTATCATTGGTACTGTTTTGTATGCTGAAATATTTCGACAGTAAAAAAATAAGCAAATGAGCAATTCCGATATAAAGCAGCGAGTAAGGCACTTGTTGGACGAAACAGACAAAACACACCGTTATTCGATGTCGGGAATATATACACTTTATAACGAAGTATTCGACCGCAACGAAACCCCGCAATCGTGCGCCAGTTGCCTGATACGCAAGGCTAGGGAACTGCGCCGGTGGCTCGAATCGCAAGAAGGTTGCAATACAACAAATCAGGAGGATAAAACATGAAAAAACGTAAATTGAGAAACGGCAAGGAAAGGCTCTATACCCATTCGGATAAATTATTGAATACGGCATTCGAATATTTCGCATGGTGCGACGAAAACCCATTGCTCAAAAAAGAACTGATGCGTTCGGGAGAGCGCAAAGGAGAATTGATAGAAGTCCCGGTTTCCCGTCCATACACGATTTCGGGGTTGTGTGTCTTTTGCCAGATAAGCGAAGCTACATTCAGGTCATTTTTCCGGTCGGACGAAATGTGTGCAGCAGCTTTGCATATTCAGGATATTATCAAGCAGAATCAGATGGAAGGTGCGATTGCCGGCATTTACAACTCTGCCATTGTCTGCCGTCTGGTAGATTCTTCAAACGTAGAAGAGGAAGAGCAGCTCAAGCGTATTCCTTTCGTCGTAAAGGTTATTGACAACGAAACAAAGGAAGAATTGGAAGACCTTAGAGACCATTTTATGTCGTAAGGTAAATTGCGAAAAAGAATATAAGGGACTGTCTAAAGATGAAATAGGGCTATCAAAGTGATAGTAAAAATTGCTTTTTGGACAGCCCCTTATTTTTTATTATACCCAAAAACTTATTATTTGACAATAACTTCTTTTTCTTTATATTTGTATATCCGACAGCGACCCGGAAGACTAATACCTAAAACATATTTTCTATGATTTCATTCTTTATTGCCGTAGCCGTCCTTATCGGAGGATACTTCGTTTACGGTTCTTTTGTCGAAAAAGTATTTGGAGCGGATAAAAACCGGCAGACACCTGCGTTCACACATCAAGACGGGGTAGACTATGTACCTATGGGATGGGGCAGGATATTCCTTATCCAGTTTCTCAATATCGCAGGGCTCGGTCCTATCTTCGGGGCGATAATGGGCGCGATATACGGACCGGCTGCTTTCCTGTGGATTGTATTCGGCACAATATTGGGTGGAGCCGTCCACGATTATATGTCGGGGATGCTTTCGTTGCGCAACGGCGGCAAAAGCCTGCCCGAACTGGCAGGTATATACATGGGCGTAAGTTTCAAGCAATTTATGCGCCTGTTTACTCTCTTCCTGATGATATTGGTCGGAGCGGTGTTTATTGCAGGGCCCGCACGTTTGCTGACCAATATGACGCCGGGATATTTCGACTTTACATTTTGGAGCATCGTTATCTTCGTTTACTATATGTTGGCTACCCTGTTGCCCATCGACAAACTGATAGGAAAGATATATCCGCTTTTCGGCTTCGCCATACTGTTTATGGCTGTAGGCGTAGGCGGGTCTATTATATACCACTGGATGCCTGTTCCGGAAGTTGTCCCGTCCAATCTGGTAAATATGCACCCCAACCCGAGCCAATACCCGCTTTTCCCGATGATGTTCATATCCATAGCCTGTGGGGCTATATCGGGCTTTCATGCTACACAATCGCCCATGATGGCACGTTGCCTGAAAAATGAGAAACAGGGCCGAAGAGTATTTTATGGGGCGATGGTAGCCGAAGGCCTGGTGGCACTGATATGGGCTGCTGCTGCTATGAGCTTCTTTGGCACTGTGGGCGGACTACAGGCATTTCTTGCCGAAAACGGGAATAATGCGGCCGTAGTAGTAGATAAAATCACGCATACATGGCTGGGTAAGGTAGGTGCTATATTGGCTATACTGGGAGTAATAGCCGCTCCGATAACATCGGGAGACACGGCATTCCGTTCTGCCCGCCTTATCGTGAGCGATTTTGTCAATTTCGACCAAAAGCCTTTGAAGAACCGCTTATTTGTGTCCATACCCCTGTTTGTAGTAGGTTTCATCCTACTGCAAGTCAATTTCGATATACTGTGGCGTTATTTTGCGTGGGCAAACCAGATGCTTGCTACAGCAACCCTGTGGACGATAACTGTATATCTATGTCGCGAAAAGAAATGTTTCTGGATTACTTTCCTGCCTGCCATGTTTATGACAATGGTGGTTTCTACCTATATCGTAATTGCACCCGAAGGGCTTGGACTACCGCTTATATATGGCAACATCACCGGGGCTGTGTGTACAGTGCTGGCTACAGGGATGTTTGTCTATTGGAAGAAGAAAAGAGAGAAGGTATTGCTGTAGAAGAAATGAAAAGGACTGTGCCTGATTCCCTCAAAAGCAACGAATTTAATTAAACAGTACTTTGTATCTCTTTTTACTTACCTGATATTTGCTGATTTATAAAACGAAGTTGCTTTTCCAGCATAGCTACCCTCGTCATTTCCACCCCTACCCTTTTTGCTTCGAGTACCGGGCGCGAATAAATATATTCCACTTCCAACGGGCGACGAGCATCATAATCCAACTTCATACTTGGCGAATAGGGTGTCATCTTGCGGGTCATTTCCAGCATTTCATCTGCATACGATTCGGGGATTTCCTGTTTTAGCCCCGTATTATTGGCCGCCCTTATTACTTCGAGCATCATATTTCTGATAAGTCCTTCTGTTGCCTGATTTTCCATCAACAAATCTGTACGGGTATTCAAAACTACAGTCATGCCGTTGTATGGAATATTCCAGACCAGTTTCATCCAACGCGCACTTTTCAGGTCTACATTCTGTGCGTCAATTCCTGATTCGCGAAAATCGGAAATGACTTTATCTATCAAGCCCTGATCGGGGCAAGAATACGAACCGATATTCACCTTGCCGTAATCCATATGAGCAATATGCCCCTTACCAATCTTACTGGAACAGATAAAAGCCAACCCTCCTGCAATATACAGTTCCGGAAAGTCCTTTTGCAAGTCCTCTTCCAATCCTAGCCCGTTTTGGATAAGGATCACCAATGTATCTTTTTTCAGCAGAGGTGGAAGCATCTCTTTCAATAAGGAATTGTTTGTTGATTTAAGCCCGACAAGTACAATATCGCACTCAGGCATATCTTTTGTATTGTTGTATGCTTTTAGTTGTGAGATATGAAAATCGCCATTGACAGAATCGACTTTCAACCCGTTTTGCTTTACATATTCATAGTCGGAATGGAACAGAAAATGTACGTCTTTGCCAGCATTAGCAAGCCGCCCTCCATAGTATCCGCCAATAGCACCTGTGCCGATTACTGCATATTTGAGTGACATAATTCTTATTTTTGGTGCAAAGATAAGACTTTGTAACAACAAAAGACAAGTGGTGTTGACATTTCAAAAAAAATAAGCAGCGACTTCTTGAGCCACTGCTTACCTTTATACGATTATAATTATCCAATCAAGGATTAGTCTTCTACTTCCGGTTCGCTATATGAATCTACCCTGATGTAATCATGCCAATGAGAAAATTCACATAACGAGAGAATATTATCCTCCTTAAATTTATATTTTATTCCACCATAAATATTGTCATCAAAGATAATTTCATCGGAAGAAACTTTATAAGAAAGATTGTTAGCATAGTCAAGAGTAGGAACCCAAATGTATCTCCAATGTTCGCGAACACATACCCCGTCTCTCTTGAAAATATAGACTGTAGAATCATTTTTTGCATTCAGATAATACCATGCACCATAAAATCCGCTACTGTCAATGTATTGAGGCTCTTCATCGTCACTACAAGCTATAAAGCCTAATAATATAACTAAAAAGGGTAGTAATTTTTTCATTTTATAGTTTTAATGTCAGTTTGTATGCGCAAAATTAGAAAAAATAAATAAGCTATACAAGCCCATAGCAAGACTATCTCTGTTAAACTTTTTGCCTCTTTAGTTTATTGAATCCCTAATAAGCAGATGATTCCCATCCTTTAGAAAGCTACCGGGGAATTTCCAAAGAATTATATTCACAAAAAATGGTTAATAAATTAATCTATCAACCATTTCTAAGCCTCTTTATTTACTCCAGCTTATGTATCACCAAGCCCGACCGTAATTTGGGCTCGAACCAGGTCGTTTTCGGAGGCATAATATTACCCGAATCGGCAATGTCCATCAATTGCTTCATGGTTACGGGATAGAGGGCAATAGCAAGCTTCATTTCGCCACTATCCACCCGTTTTTTCAACTCTCCCAATCCGCGAATACCACCTACAAAGTCGATACGCTTATCCGAACGCAGGTCTTTTATACCCAATATATCATCGAGTATATATTTAGAAGAAATGGTTACATCCAATACGCCGATAGGGTCGTTGTCATCGTAAGTACCTTCCTTTGCCGTCAAGCTATAGCATTTACCATCCAGATAGATAGAAAAATTATGTAATCCTGTTGGTGATTCTATTTCCCGACCTTTTTCTTCGACTACAAAATGAGCCTCCAGTTTTTCCAGAAATTCGGCTGGCGTCAAGCCGTTCAGGTCTTTTACCAAGCGGTTGTAATCTATTATATTCAGCTGGGTATCAGGAAAACAGACAGCCATAAAATAGTTATATTCTTCATCCCCTTTATGATTTGGATTTTGTGCTGCCTTTTCTGCCCCAACCAATGCTGCTGCTGCCGAACGGTGATGCCCATCGGCTATATATAGCTGAGGTATAGCCGCAAAAAGTGATGTTATTCTGGCAATTATATTTTTATCGTCTACCACCCAAAAGTGATGCCCTACTCCATCTGCCGCAATAAAATCGTATTCGGCAGGGGTATCTATTACTGAGCGTACAATTGCATCCAGTTCCTTATTGTCGGGATATGCAAAAAAGACAGGCTCAATATTGGCATTATTCACCCTTACATGCTTCATGCGGTCTTCTTCCTTGTCGCGGCGCGTAAGCTCGTGTTTCTTTATCTTATCTGTCATATAATCATCCACATGCGAACAAACGACAAGTCCGTACTGGGTCTTACCGTTCATAGTCTGGGCATATACATAATAACATTCTTCCGGGTCTTGCACCAGCCATCCTTTTTCCTGAAACTTATTGAAATTGCAGACTGCACGTTCATAAACATCGGGGTGATGCTCGTCTATTACGTCATCGAAATCTATTTCGGGCTTGATAATGCGGTAAAGGGATTTTTCATTACCCGCTGCTTCGAGGCGCGCTTCAAGCGAACTAAGCACATCATACGGGCGCGAAACCACTTCTTCTACGATATTTTTTGGAGGTCTTACTCCTTTGAACGGTTTAATTATAGCCATCTTTTTATTCTTTTGGTATAAGGTTAAACAATCTCGATGAATAAATGACAAAAAACGGCAAAATATTTTTTATCTCCAGTTTCTTACTTTTTATTACTTACAAATATAACAAAACAATAAAATATTGCGTCCGTTTTTCCAAAAATAGAAAGAAAACATTTTACGAAAAACATTTTGACAAAACAGTGATATTGCATTAAAATAATATTTTGCTTTAAATAATGCCAATTAAGATATAATTAGTAATTTTGGAAACCTAATAAGGATACATTTAACTATAAAAACAGCAAAGAGACTAGTAAACGAAAAGAATAACAATAGATAAACTTAATTACCTAATTTTTATAACACGATGAAGAAATACAATTTTAGCGCCGGACCATCTATCCTTCCTCAACAGACAATAGAGGAAACTGCAAAAGCAATACTCGATTTCAATGGTTCATCGTTCTCCCTTATGGAGGTCAGCCACCGCAGCAAAGATTTCCAGGCTGTAATGGACGAAGCTGTAGAGTTGTTTAAAGAATTGCTGGACATACCTGCCGGCTATTCAGTACTTTTCTTAGGTGGTGGGGCGAGCCTTCAGTTCTGTATGATTCCTTTCAACCTGATGGAAAAGAAAGCGGCTTACCTCAATACCGGTACGTGGGCAAGCAAGGCTATAAAGGAGGCTAAATTGTTTGGCGAGGTAGTTGAAGTGGCTACATCTAAGCCTGCAAACTTCACATACATACCAAAAGATTATGTAATACCTACCGATGCCGATTATTTCCACATCACCACCAATAATACTATTTTTGGTACCGAACTTCATACCGATATAGACTCTCCGGTGCCGTTGGTTGCCGATATGTCGTCGGATATATTCTCACGCCCTGTAGACATTTCTAAATATGCACTTATATATGGCGGAGCGCAAAAAAACCTTGCACCTGCCGGAGTAACCTTCGTGATAGTGAAAGATGAAATACTAGGCAAGGTAAACCGCCAGATACCGACTATGCTCGACTATCGCACACATATCGAAAACGGTTCGATGTTCAATACTCCTCCGGTAGTGCCTGTATATGCAGCAATGCAAACATTGCGCTGGCTGAAAGCCAATGGTGGCGTACAAGCAATGTATAAACGCAATAAAGAAAAAGCAGAATTGCTATACAACGAAATCGACCGCAACCCTGTATTCAAAGGCACTTGCCAGGTAGAAGACCGCTCGTTGATGAACGTATGTTTCGTACTTACCCCCGAGTATGAAGGAAACGAAGCTGCATTCCTCGAATTTGCTAAGGAAAGAGGACTATACGAACTGAAAGGACACCGTTCGGTAGGTGGATTCCGCGCTTCTATCTACAACGCTATGCCAAAAGAAGGCGTACAGGCATTAGTAGATGCTATGCAGGAGTTTGAAAAGAAAATGAGTAAGTAAGCCCCCTAAATCCCCCTTGAGGGACTTAAGGGTAAACCATAAAAAATGAATAGTAATTTTAATTAAAAAACACTCTCTTTGTAGCCTCCCTCTGGGGGAGGTTGGAGGGGCTTCTATAATAATGAAGATACTAATAGCAACAGACAAACCATTTGCAGCCGAAGCTGTAAACGGTATCAGAGACGTAATAGAAAAAGCAGGCTACGAATTGGTACTGCTTGAGAAATATACAGAAAAGCAACAGTTGCTCGATGCTGTTGCAACGGCCAACGCCGCCATTATCCGCAGCGATATTTTCGATAAAGAAGTATTGGATGCAGCCAAAGAGATGAAAATAGTAGTTCGCGCCGGAGCAGGGTTCGACAACATAGACCTCGATGCGGCAACAGCCAACGATATCTGTGTGATGAACACACCGGGGCAAAATGCCAATGCTGTGGCAGAACTTGCTCTCGGACTAGCAGTATATGCTGTACGCAACTTCTACAACGGCACATCGGGAACTGAGCTGATGGGCAAGAAACTGGGTATCCACGCCTATGGCAATGTAGGGCGCAATGTGGCGCGTGTAGCCAAAGGTTTCGGTATGGAAGTGTATGCTTTCGACCCGTTCCTTACAGCAGAGCAGATAGAGAGCGAAGGCGTGAAAGCAGTAGCATCGGCAGAAGAATTGTATGAAACTTGCCAATTCGTATCGTTGCACATCCCTGCCACTGCCGAGACTAAAAACTCTATCAACTACGCTTTGCTGAACAAGATGCCTAAAAACGCATTACTTATCAATACTGCCCGCAAGGAAGTGATAAACGAGGCCGAGATGGTAAAATTGATGGAAGATCGTAAGGACTTCAAATACGTTACCGACATCATGCCGGGTAATAACGCAGAAATGGCTGAAAAATTTGCAGGACGCTACTTCTCTACTCCTAAGAAAATGGGTGCGCAAACTGCCGAAGCTAATACAAATGCAGGTATTGCAGCCGCAAACCAGATTGTAGATTTCATCAAGAACGGCAACGAGCGTTTCCGTGTGAATAAGAAAAAATAAGGATTGAAACAGTTACTTACTTTTCATTACAAACAATAAAAAAAACCGATAGATGATTCATTTATCGGTTTTTTTATATTATTGAGCCTGACAACTTCCTGTATCGGCTACTTCTTCTATTCTCCTATTCATTACCGAAAACTTCCAGCCGTAAAGTTTATGGAAAACAGCGATTGAAACGACTCCAAACAAGACCGTGCTAATCAAACTGCCCACGGGGTCGATATCAGCAACACTAAACAGTGCCGGGGTTTGCAATGCCGACGAAGAATGTGTAATAAACAAACTGGCAAATATATTATTGGCAGCATGGATGCCCAGAGCCACTTCGATACCATCATCGAGAATACTCGTAAGTCCCATAATCGCCCCCATGATAATATACTGAGGCAACATAAGGGCGATACCAAACTCCGCTACTTCGGGATTAGATATATGCAGCAAGCCAAATACTAGGGACGGAATGATCAACACCCACCAACGATTGCGGGTAAGATTGCCCACAGTCTGAGCCAGATAGCCCCTGAATGCCAACTCTTCGAAAGAGGTCTGAAAAGGTAATAATATAAGCGAAAGCAGTACCAAAGGAATGAATGTAGAAATATCGAACTGTAGGGTAAAATCGGCAGGATGGAGCATATATTCCACAGCAAGCGATATGATAGAAAGAGCCGCCCATACGCCTGCTCCTACCCATACGTGGTTCCACCTGATCTTATTTGTACCGTTGACTATTTGTGTAAAGCTCCATTTATGAAAAGCCTTTATTAAAAATAAGAGAACAAAAAAGGCGAATACCAATGGCAAAACCATCAAAGCAAAAAGCATATTTTGTGACAATCCGGAAGATGCCATATCCGATAGATAAGCGTCAACTGATTGACCGTTGGCCAATGCTTTCGCTACAAGGGCTATAGGAATAGACCCAACAAGGCTGGCTATAACAAAACTCAGCACCAAAACAATTACAGATACGACAAAGAGCTTAATTCTTTTGTCTCCATTGAGCGCAAATTCCAGATGTTTCATAGTCATTTTGTTCGTTTTATTAATAGTTTTGTTATATATGTCGCCACAAAACCGAATAAGTCACACAAAATAACAAAATAATAACAGACCGGCAAAACCTGTATAAATAATAATCCCGATAAAACAATAAAGTTTACCGGGATTACAAATTATATAGATATGTTCTTTTATCCTACCTGCACCACTAGGAATTTGGTCAGGCTCCAGAATTTCTTATAGTCCGACACTTTCAACACCATTTTTCCATTGGCGTCTTTTTCCAGCGTATAGCTGTCTTTAGGATGGTCTGACAATACTTTTGCTTTCTTGTCGTACAAAGGTATTTCCAATGTTTTGCGGATATCTACCTGAATAAATTTGCTAGCCTCGATACCTTCGTTCAATATCTTGTTCGAAGCAAGGAATCCGCCTGTTACCACTTTAGCCTCTTTCAGTTCTTTCGATGTGCCGAACATATAATAAGCTGTGTGCAGTTCCTGATCCTGAGCTTTAATTTTCGAAGCCTGCTCTGCTGTCTGGGTAGCTAGTTCGTCTACATTTGCAGCCAGCGATTGCACATCTGTTTTGAGGGCTGCAATTTGCTCGTCGCGTGTTGCCAGCGATTGTTGCAGTTCCGATATTGTTTTAGCTCTTTCTGTCAGTTCAGCATTCAGGTTCTCGATAGTTTTCTTGAATGTAGCCATCTGTCCCGAATTGCTCTTCAACTGGCGGTTCAGCTTTTCGATATTTTCTTTGTTTTTCTTCAATATCTCGTTTAGCATTTCGAAGTTTTCCTTTATCTCGGTTTTCTTATCTACTGACAACTCACCTTTGCCCTTCGATTCTATGGCCAGCCATTTCTCTGTTTCTCTGATTTGTCTGAAATTTTCTTCTATTTCGTTTATCAAATCGGTTGTCTCCGACAGTTCGTTGTTGCTTTGCGCATTAGCTTGCATCAAAGAATCCCTTTCTGCCTGCAATCTTTTGTATTCGTCCGAATTTTTCACATTACATGATGCCAATGCTAATAA
Organism: Dysgonomonas sp. 511; assembly: GCF_010501105.1. Classification (GTDB taxonomy): domain Bacteria; phylum Bacteroidota; class Bacteroidia; order Bacteroidales; family Dysgonomonadaceae; genus Dysgonomonas. The sequence continues at coordinate 44,170 of NZ_QVMQ01000020.1, forward strand.
ACACAAGCATCCTACTAACATTTTTTTCATAAAATTAATATTAAAAATTTAGTTTATATTCTGATTTCAATTTTCCTTACTTGATAGCACTATAACAAATTCACCTCTGGGTTCGTTCACCGAAAAGTGAGATATTAATTCTCTGAGAGTTCCTCTGAGGGTTTCCTCGTGTATTTTCGATATCTCGCGGCATGTAGCAGCCTGCCTTTCTTCGCCCATATATTCAGCCAGTTGAGTGAGGGTCTTTAACACACGGTGGGGCGATTCGTAGAAAATAATTGTGCGCGATTCTTCCGCTAAAAACTTCAAACGGGTCATTCTTCCTTTTTTCTGGGGCAGAAACCCTTCGAAGCAAAACCTATCGGAAGGAATGCCCGACGACACCAATGCCGGCACAAACGCTGTTGCCCCGGGCAGGCACTCTACTTCAACTCCGGCTTTGACACATTCGCGAACCACCAAAAAACCAGGATCGGATATGCCCGGCGTCCCGGCATCGGAAACCAGTGCTATATCTTCTGTTCCTTTCAGCCTTTCTACTATCTGGGAAACCACCTTATGTTCGTTGAACTTATGGTACGACTGCATTTTGTTTTGTATCTCGAAATGCTTCAGGAGAATACCCGTAGTACGCGTATCTTCTGCCAGTATGAGCGATACTTCTTTTAGCAGCCGTATGGCTCTAAACGTCATATCTTCGAGATTTCCCACCGGGGTAGGGATAACATATAATTTACCCATTTACCTTTTTTATCTTAATTTGAGAGTACAAATATAGATTAAAAAACAAACCGTCTAAATGAATAGTACAAAAAATAAAACGATATCGTTACAATTTGTCTATCATACATTTCTCTTCTATAGACACTCCGAATAGCGCAAAGTCATATTTCACAGGGTCATCCGGATCTAATTTCCTCAGATTCCCGGTCAGTTCTACCGCCGCAGCCCAATCGGCTTTTTCGCGGTTGAGCAAGCCCAAGAGCCGTGCTGTCCGTTCCACATGTACATCCAGAGGGCAGATCAGCGATGCCGGCAATACCTTTTTCCACAGACCGAAATCAACACCCTTGTCGTCGCACCTCACCATCCATCTCAGATACATATTCAACCTTTTGCAAGCCGACCGCTGCCGGGGCGAAGAAATATGCTTGCGGGTTCTTTGAGGGGCATTGGGGTGTAGGAAAAAGTAATCCTGAAAATGATTCAGCCCCTCTTCTACCGACATACTTTCGCGAGGAAAAAATGCAGATTCAAGGCTTTCCTGTTCCTGATAATGCCGTTTCAGGAAATCGACAGAATAAAGCAAATCGGTATCGTTGAATGTACGATGCTTAAAACCAAGCAAGTGTTTCAAGTCTTGGTCTCCATGCCCTTTTATATATTCATAAGGAGTGCCATCCATTCGCGATGCCAATTCTTTACATTTATTTATAATCGTCTTGCGCTGCCCCCACGCAAATATGGCGGCAAAAAAGCCCATAATCTCTATATCTTGTTTCGCAGAAAAAGAATGAGGTATCGACACCGGATCGTTTGCTATAAAATCGCTGGTGTTGTATTCATTTACTTTTCTGTCGAGAAAATCTTTTAATTTATCGTTCATACGGCTAAAAGAATATATTGGCAATCAAAATTACTGATATAAAGGAGATATAACTTTTCAAGTATCGAAAAAAATGCTTTATTTCGAAAAATTTTATAATAAGTTTAACAATATACACTTTTGGGATGTTTAGTTAAAAAAACATCAATTCCTATGCTACAGTTAAACATTCTACTTGCCGACAGTATCGACATTACCGATACTGCATCTACGATAAGCACTTTAGACCGCTTATTCGAACAACTATTAGACCATGCCATATCTTTAGGAATAAAGATAACAGCAGCAGTCGTCGTTTTTATAATAGGCCGATGGCTAATAAAATGGCTGCGCAGATTTTTCGACAGGTTTCTCAACCGCAGGCATATAGAAAAGACTGTACGGAGCTTCCTCGACAGCCTTATCAATATTACACTACAGCTCGTCCTATTCCTGATGATAGTAAATGTGCTAGGGATACAGACCACATCATTCGCTGCCATAATAGCTGCCGCAGGCCTAGCGATAGGTATGTCGATGAAAGACAACTTGTCTAACTTTGCAGGAGGCGTCATGCTGCTTATTAACAAGCCATTCAGGGTGGGCGACCGCGTTGTAGCCCAAGGTTCGGACGGCACTGTACAATCCATAGGCATACTGTACACTGTGCTACTTACAGGCGACAATATAACCATCTTCCTGCCTAATGGGCCACTGTCTACCGGAAGCATAACCAACTATTCGGCACAAAAAGACAGACGGGTGGACATCACGTTCAATATCAATTATGGAGCAGATATTAACGAGGTAAAAGATATTCTTTCTTCTATAATAAAAAGCAATAGCCTGATAAAGCAAGACCCTGCACCTTTTGTCGGCGTTACGACCGTAAATAATGGGACGATAGACATCACTATCAGAGCATGGGTAAACAGCGGAGACTATAGCACCGTCAGTGTCGGGCTGAATGAAGAAATCTACTCTACACTAAGCTCTAAGGGTATATACGTACCTTCGTCGCTAAGTGTAAGGATGATTAAAGATTAAGAAACAGCTTTGCCTCCTAAAAAATATTAAATGTGCATTATATAGCAAAAAATCGCTTTTCAGATTTCTTAATCAAAAAGAAAAAAGGTAGTTTTGCGTTATAGATGCAATCTCTTAAAAAACTAAAAGACTAAACATTTTTTCAACTATGAAAAGGCAAAAATTACAGTTATTCTTTTCTACAATCATGCTGGTTGCTATTTTGGCGACATCATGTAGCAAAAAGGCGATCAGCCCGTTGGGCAATTCGCTGTTTTCGGTCAATCCCTCCCCGCTAGAACTAGTGGGAAATAAAGTACCTGTTACTATCAACGGACGCTTCCCTGCTAAATGGTTCGATAAAAACACTTCGGTAGTGGTTACTCCATACTTGAAATATAACGGAGGCGAAGCTCTGGGTACATCATACACTTTCCAAGGAGAAAAAGTTGCCGGCAACGGAACCGTTGTAAACTACGAAACGGGAAGCACCTTCGTTATGAGATCGGAATTTACTTATACTGAGGCAATGAAAAAATCTGAACTATACCTCAGATTCGCTTTCAGCAGAGACGGAAAGACTATTCCCGGATTCGGCGATCTTAAAATTGCCGACGGCGTAGTATCTACAGCATCATTGGCTAGTGCAGCAAACGTATCGCCGGCTGTAGCTCCCGATGCGTTCCAACGGATAATAAAAGAAACTTATGATGCCGATATCATGTTCCTTATACAACAAGCGCAACTGCGTTCGAGCGAACTAAACTCATCGAATCTAGCTGCATGGAAAGACCTTGTGAAAGAAGCTGATGAAAATACCCGCAAAAACATAGATGTAGAAGTAGCTGCATACGCATCGCCAGACGGTGGTTTCAAATTGAACGAAAAACTTGCTGAGCAACGTGAGAAAAACACATCAGACTACCTGAAAAAAGAATTTAAGAAAAAAGCAATCGACACCGAAATCAATGCTAAATATACAGCACAAGACTGGGAAGGATTTAAGAAACTGGTTGAGGCTTCGAGCCTGCAAGACAAACGCCTTATCCTCGATGTATTGTCTATGTATCCGGATCCTGAAACAAGAGAACGTGAAATAAAGAATATCTCTGTTATCTACTCCGACCTTGCCGAAACTATCCTGCCAAAACTTCGCCGTTCGCGCCTGATCGCCAATGTAGAAGTTATCGGGAAAACAGACCAGGAACTAAAAGCTGCTGCAACTTCGGATATGTCGGGACTTTCGGTAGAAGAGCTGTTATATGCTGCCAACCTCGACGGAGTATCGAAAGAAAAAGTATATACATACATCACTCAAAAATATCCTAACGACTATCGCGGATGGAACAACCTCGGTGCATACCACTATGCAAACGGGCAAGCAGCTAAAGCAGCTCAAGCATTCGCCAAAGCATCTTCTGCATCATCCAAATCGCCGGAAGCAAGCATGAACCAGGCTCTATTGGCTATGGCAGAAGGCAATACCGCAAAAGCCGAACAACTGCTGGGTAATGCAGCAGGCGCGTCATCGTTGGGCGAAGCCCTTGGTTTGCTCTATCTTCAAAAAGGAGATTACAACAAAGCAGTACAATCGTTTGGTGATGCTAAAACAAACAATGCAGCTTTGGCTCAACTACTGACCCAAAACTACAACAAAGCGCAACAAACATTGAATGCCGTAACTAAGAAAGATGCAACTACTTACTACCTGTCGGCAATCGTTGCTGCACGTACAAACAATACGTCGGGAGTAGTAGGAAACCTGAAATCGGCAATCCAAAACGGTGTTTCGGCAAAAGCTATAGCCAACGATATCGAGTTCTCTAAATTCCTGACAAACTCAGACATCAAAAACATGCTTTTCAAGTAAAAGTATAATGACATAATTATCTTCTGAAAACAAGCCCGGAGTATTTCCAGGCTTGTTTTTTTTGAATAATGAGCTGTCTGGAATATTAAACCGCAGCATGCCAACGAAAGCTGGCGGACTGACAAAAAGTCTTATCGAAACTGTTAAAATTGCAATAAAGATCATTCTCTCGGTTAAAAGTGTTAAAAAAGAACTTGGGTATATACCAAGTGTATGATTTTTGTGTTTAAATTTGGGTAAAACAAAACGTATCCTCGCAGGATGCTTTTAAGAGATTATAAATCTATATTGAAGATAATTATATAAAGGAAATTATTAAACAATAAAAATACTTGCATATGAAAAACTTTTGGAAGAATATTTCAACCTATGTACTGGTTGCATTAGTGAGTATAGGAGCTACATATGGGATGTACAGCTTCATGGAATACAAAAAAGACTACAGCAGTACAGACGTGTACAACTATGGCGGTAACTTCGGACAAGAAGGTGTTCAGCTCGTTGGATTGACCGCCGACGGCTATCCCGATTTCACCAAAGCCGCAGAAAACTCTATACACGCAGTAGTACATATAAAATCGACAGTAAAAGCGCAAGCTTCGCAAGGAGGACGCCAACAAATAGACCCGTTTGAGTATTTCTTCGGTTTTGGCGACCGTGGCGGACGCGATTATGGAACCCCACAGCCAAGTGTAGGATTCGGCTCGGGTGTTATTATTTCGAAAGACGGCTATATTATTACAAACAACCACGTAATAGAAAAAGCTGATGAAATAGAGGTTACCATGAATGACAATCGTAAATTCAACGCCAAGCTATTGGGTACAGACCCGCAAACAGATATCGCGCTATTGAAAATAGAAGGTAACGACTTCTCATATATTCCTTTCGGCAACTCCGACAACCTGAAAGTGGGCGAATGGGTATTGGCAGTCGGCAACCCTTTCAACCTGACTTCGACTGTAACAGCCGGTATCGTTAGTGCCAAAGGACGTGGCGGAATAGGCTCGTCAGGCCCGGGTAACATACAATCGTATATCCAGACAGACGCAGCTATCAACCGTGGCAACAGTGGCGGAGCATTGGTGAACACAAACGGCGAACTGGTTGGCATCAATACTGCCATCTACTCGCAAACAGGCGACTTTGCCGGATACGGCTTCGCAGTACCTATTTCTATTGCCGGAAAAGTAGTGGCCGACATCAAAGAGTTTGGCACAGTACAACGTGCCGTATTAGGTGTAATGATTCAGGATATCTCAGTAGCAAAAGAAGTAAGCCCCGACAAGACTAAGAATATAACAATAAACGAAGGCGCTTTTGTTGCCGAATTTGCTGAAATGAGTCCTGCCAAACAAGCCGGATTGGAAGAAGGTGACGTAATAACAGCCGTAAATGGTGTTAAAGTAAGAAGCGTAAGCGAACTGCAAGACCAGGTAAACAGGCATCGTCCGGGCGACAAGGTGAAAGTGGTAGTAAAACGTGGTAATGCCGACAAGACTTTCGATGTAACACTGAAGACAAGCACCGGCAGCACATCCGTAGTGAAGAAAAGCGACGCCCTCGGCACTATAGGTGCAGCATTCAAAGAACTGACCGCAGAGAAGAAGAAATCGCTGGGTATCAGTTATGGAGTAGAAGTTGCAGGTGTAGACCCTGCCGGAAAATTCCATAAAGAAGGTATCTCCAAAGGATTTATTATACAGAAAATAAACAACCAACCTGTATCGACACCTGCCGATGTGGAAAAAATAATACAAACGACAGCAAACGGCCAGGATAAAGGCCTGTTTATTTCGGGACTAAATGCTAACGGTTCACGGAAATATTATGCAGTAGACCTTAGCGAATAACCAGCACCGCTAATAATATTTAATTAACGCTTAAGCATAAAACATTCGCTATGCTTAAGCGTTATATTTTAGGAGACACCCGAAATAAATAACTTGATGCAAAAGACCGCAAAAAATATCTTTTTGGATAAAATTAACAAGCAAGGTAAATAATAAAGCCGGACTAAGGACCCGCATTTGCTATTTTTTTGCTATATTTGCAAACATTTTTGAGATGTATTAATACACAAATCTGTATATGAGGCAGTTAAAGATTACAAAGTCAATCACAAATCGTGAAAGTGCGTCTTTAGACAAATATTTACAAGAAATTGGTCGCGAAGATCTCATAACGGTTGAGGAAGAAGTAGAATTGGCCCAGGCTATAAAAAAAGGCGACAGGGCTGCATTGGAAAAACTGACAAGAGCAAACTTAAGATTTGTTGTTTCGGTTGCCAAGCAATACCAAAATCAAGGGCTCAGTCTACCAGACTTAATCAACGAAGGGAATCTCGGGCTAATCAAAGCTGCTGAAAAATTCGACGAAACAAGGGGATTTAAATTTATCAGTTATGCAGTATGGTGGATTCGACAATCCATTTTGCAAGCATTGGCAGAACAGTCGCGTATTGTACGTCTTCCGCTCAATCAGGTAGGTTCGCTGAATAAAATCAGCAAAGCTTTCTCTAAATTTGAGCAGGAAAACGAACGTAAGCCATCGGCCGAAGAACTTGCCGAGCAACTGGATATACCTGTAGATAAAATCGCCGATTCGCTGAAAGTTTCAGGACGCCACATCTCAATGGATGCGCCTTTTGTAGAAGGTGAAGACAACAGCCTGTTGGATGTACTTGTAAACGACGATGCACCAATTGCCGACCGCACGTTGATAAACGAATCGCTACAACAAGAAATTGAGCGCGCTTTATCGACGCTGACAGAAAGGGAAAGTGAAATTATCAAAATGTTCTTCGGTATAGGATATCAGGAAATGACCTTGGAAGAAATCGGTGATAAATTTCAGCTCACACGCGAACGCGTACGTCAGATAAAGGAAAAGGCAATAAAACGTCTGCGTCAAAATTCACGCAGCAAATTACTAAAAAGCTACTTAGGTTAACAAACCATTAACCGTAAGTCTGAAATGATAAGGGGAGCTCGGTAGGGCTTCCTTTTTTATTTCCGGCTGAAGGGTAAAAATTTCCGGTTATTGTTTAGCAAATGAAAAAAATATATTAATTTTGTACTAGCGAGAAGCAGAAATGCGCATGTGGCGTAATTGGTAGCCGCGCTGTCTTCAGGTGGCAGTGAACTACGTTCGTGGGGGTTCGAGTCCCTTCATGCGCACAAACAGGATTGAGAATCAATTGATTCTCAATCCTGTTTCATTTTTATTCCTCCCAATAAATCAGGCTACCCTGACCCTCAACGGAATGTATAGCTGAGACCTCCCATCAGCCAGAAGCCCGGCTGAGGAATATTACCCTTGTCGAAATAATGCGTATCGTACAAGTTATTCAGGTTCAGGTAAAACGACATATCGTTGTATTTATAGTCCAGCTTGAGGTCGAGAGTGGAGAACGAAGGGAATCCGACATCGCCGATCTTCACTTTATCCTCATACTTTTCATAGGTTCCCATACGTTTCTGGAAACGGAAATACCAGCTGGCAGAGAAGTCCTTATATATACGATGGTGAAAACGCGTAGTGAATTTATCTCGCAGATAATTAAGGCTGTATAAAGATATCATATTGCGGGTGTCACTATCCTGGTGCATACGCGTATAATCTATTGCCAGCAACGATTGCTCGCCCAGTACAGGCAGGATGTCACCCAATAGAAACTCTGCTCCCATTTCCACGCCCTGCGTATTTATCTTCGAGTGGTTCCACGAAGTGTAAACCACAGATGCGGGGTCTTCTTTTACCCAGTCTATCATATTGCGCCCCCATTGCAAGAAGCCTGTCAGATAAGCTTTAAAGAATGACTTTCTATATTTGAGTCCCAGTTCAAGAGATTCTGAGTTCTCCGGTTTCAGGTCGTTCTTCGCATTGTGTGTCGGAGCCTTATAATACAAGTCGACAAACGTGGGCATACGGGTCGACTTGCTCCACGATGACGATACCGAAAAGCTATTATCCGGCCGGTAAGTAACGCTCACCGATGGGTAGAACCTGTATTTGCCATCGAGCAAAGTATTATGGTTCATCAATACCCCTGCCGATACTACAAGCTTGTCGGTTATGCCGGCAGTATGTTCCAGAGATACACTTGTATTCGTACGGTCGTCATATTTGGTATATTTGCGGTGCGGTTCAGCCATTACCAACCCGAGGTTGGTGCTCATAATGTCTTCCCTGCGCAGTTCGCCCCCCAACGATGTCGTCCCCAGTTTTGATTTATAGGCAAAGATAAGATTGGCTCCATAGGTATCGTTGCGGTGGAAGTTGCGCCCGGCTTCCGTGTCTTTTATCCAGTCGTACTGGTCGTGATGCCTGTTCCAGTATATGATCGGTACTATTTTCAGTTTCGAGCCGAACTCGCCTTTCAGGCTACCCATATACGTGCTGGTTCGCTCGTATTGGTCGTTTGACAGTGCCGAATAGAAGGTGGTAGCTCCATATTGCTTATCATTATAGCCTAGTTGCAAGTCCATCTTCGATTCGCCTCCAAACCGGAAACGGGTTTGCCACAACACATTGTAGATGTCGTAGTCACTATTGTGTATATACCCGTCCGAAGAGTTATAGCCAACCGATAGGCTATGATTGGCCAGGCCTGTCTTTGCCGTGCCGCGTACCTCTATGCCGCGCAGCTTATGCATTCCGGCTTCTACGTTGGCATAGGCCTTATAGTCTATATTCTTCTTCGTAATGATGTTGATTCCTCCCGAGAAAGCTCCGGCTCCGAAGATGAGGGCAGATGGGCCGTGGATGATTTCTATACGTTCGATGTCGGAAAGGTTGACAGGAAAGTCGAAACTGTAGTGTCCTGTGTGTGGGTTAGATAGGTTTACTCCATTGAGTAGTATTGTAGTCTGGTCGAAAGTACCACCTCGTAGCGAGATATCGGCTTGCACTCCATGTCCGCCGCGCTGCACTACATCTACATTGGCAGCATAAATCAGCAGGTCTTGGATACTCCGGACGGGAGCCTGCGCTATCTGCTCTTTGGAAATAATTGTAACCAGCTTGGCCGTCTGGTTGATAGGTAGTTCTACCCGCGAGGCTGTAACCATCACCTCATCCAGCTCTTTTTCCATCACTTTTTGCTGCTCTCCGCTTTCGGCCGACTTTTGTGCCGATACTGTACCCGATGGCAGGCAAATTAATGCGCAACCTGTTACTACGCCCATGTTTACAACGCGGTGCATACTGTTGAATGCACTGTAAGCTTTCCGTGCAAACCGTTTGAAACGGAAAGCTCCATGTCCTTTAAAATGTCTTTGTTTCATTTTGTTAATTAAATTAAAATTATCGCCGCAAAAGTAACTATAATATGCAGCCTTGCCAATAAATATTCAAAATAAAAAGCATGAACCTTTCGATATGGATTCATGCTATAGATAAAGTTTTTTAGATTTGATTTATCAGGGTTCAGGATCGGGTGTCGCAGGCGTACTATTGTCTTCTATTATCGTCTTGCGGCGAACATACTTCACCGGAATCCTCAAAGTATCGGGACTAGTATTCATATTGCCTGCCCTGTCCATAGCCACTATGTAGATATGGTGATCCTTTTCTTCGCGAAGCGCATACGAAGCCACTCCGCCCACATTCAATGTATCTTCTATACGCATCACCCGGTGGCGGATTATAGTAGAATCTTTGGCTCCGAATATACCTCGTCCGAGTTTTACAAACCGCAGAGTGGAATCTCTCCCTTCTTTCAGGCTTTTGTATGTTATCCGTCCGCCCACAATGTAGGAAGACAAAGAAATATCGTCGGAGAAGTGCGCCGAAACATACAACCATTTGTCTATCGGAACGATATCTATCCTGCCGGGATCTGTATCCAGACTGTCGTTTAGCTTTATAGTACGGACCACCTCGCCATCGAGATAACGTACCGTATCGTTTATATTGATACGTATATCGGTTACCTCCGGGGCTTGATTATCATCATCATCTACCTTGGCACACGATGAGAGGTAAAGTACCGGCAACAATAAACACAGAACGATAAATAAACAAAAATATCTCATTTGTAGTCAGAATTTGTAACTGCGAAAATACGATATAATTGCGAGTTATAAGACACAAGTAACAAATTTTTAATTCTCCCGGATACCTATTCCGCCAGTTTCTTATAATACCTTAACTCATAACCGGAAAACAATCCGGGGTGAAAAATCTTTGCAAAATCCATCAACACATAATCGGGATGAATAGCAAGGTCTTCGAAATAAGTAGAATAAGAGGTATTACATCCATATATATTACGTTGCTTGAATGCCTTGAAATGAGAATAAGGCTTATATTCCTTTTCCAGACTACCGTAAGTCATGTCTTCGGGCGCAAAATAGCGGATAATCCAGATATCGGCATCGCCGGCCTTATCAAGCACCGTTTCGAAAGTAAGCGGCAGGAATGTAGTGGAATTATCGTCGGCCCAGACATAAGCACCTCCGGCATCGGCAAGCATATTGGCCATATAACTTTTACCGCCCGGCATATTCCACGTACCCATATAGCGCGTGTCGGTGAATACAGTAGGTGCTGCCGAAAGCTGCTGTACCGCATTTTTCACCGCATTGTAATTCTCTACTGTGGCGGCAAACAGGGAGTCGGCCAGTTGTTCCCGGCCTACAAACAGCGAATAGAAGCGTATCCACTCTGCACGCCCCAACGGATGAGGCTCGGTATAGTCGGGTATTTCTATTACGGGAATTTTAGTCTTATCTACATTGCCATATGTCTGTCCTACGATGGGCGAAGCCAGAATAGCTTCGGGCGAAAGCATTATCAGTTTTTCCACATCGGGCTTAGATGCCTCTCCCAAGTCTTCTATTGTTCCGTTGGCAATGCCTTCTCTTATTTCGTCCAGTTTAATGTATTGCTTTTCAAATACACCTTTTATGACACCAGCTTTTCCCAGCTCAGACAAGGTTGCACATTGCAAAGTGTTGTATGTAGCTACCGATTTCAAAGGAATTTTCACCATTGTCCCTTTTGGCAAGTCTGCCGGGATTTCCTTCTCGCGGTCTACCAGAATATATTTCTGCAACAAGCGGGTTGTATCCCAAGGGTTTACCACAGAGACTTCTGTATATCCGGCATATTTGTTTACAGTAAATCCTTTGGCATATTGTACCGTATATTCTTCGCTATGCCCCCCTTCCTTTTGTCCGGCAGGCTTGATGGTGCAACCTGCCAGGACAAGAAGAAAAATAGTGAATGTAAAAGGTATTTTAGAAAAAGTCATTTCCTTTTAATTTTTCTGCAAGAAATATGCCCCCATCGGAAAATATCCATCGGTACTGAATTGCGTTTTAAGCTGTCCGGCAGAAGAATATACATACATCTTGCCTTTTTCGCCAAAAGACGAAACTGTGATATAAATATCGCCATTGTAAGGATTGACAGAGATATCGCTTGCATCGTCGAGATTGGCATCCCCCGAAACAAAGCTCTCTTTTACAACTTTACCCTCTGCTATATCATAATAGTAAGGAATGGTAGGCCCCCAGTTTTCAACATCCTTTGCTAACAACAGAACGCGGTTTCCGGCCAAAGCCATACGGTATGCCACATCGGTACCAATAACCGTTACGGCCCGTGTTTCAGGATTGATCTTCTGGAAAGTAGGTCTCACCTCTGCGTAATTGCCTGTAGCTATCACATATATATTATTGTGGCTATCGCTTATAATCCTTTCAGGGTTCTGGCCTTCTATTTCTATATCATCTTCTTTTGCAAATGTGCTTAAATTGACTACCGATACAATATTTGATGTTCCTGTATATCTTTGCGAATTAACCACATACATTTTGTTATTCACCACTGTCATTGTCTCAGGATACGAGGTAAGCTCCAGTTTCCCGTCTATTTGCAGGGTGGTGGTATCTATACGCAAAAGGTGAGCCGATTCGGTAGTTACATACACTTTTCCGCCATGTGCGTAAGTGTAACGGGGAAGCATTGGCTGGTCGCCGTCGGTTTTGGGATCTATAATGCCATTGTTGAGCAGTTTGCCCATACGGTTTGCAATATAGATTTTATTCGATCCGTTTACGGATACATACATCTTGTTTCCGTATATTGACATATCTTGCACCAGATCGCCCAATGGTAGTTCTTCGTTCATATTATAGAACAGTTTAGAGGTGAACACTCCCGCTTCGGAATAATAGCCCATATTGCCATCATTCTTGCCCCAGTTGCCATTGTTGAGGATGTAAGCCCCCTTGTCGGTTAATATCGGCGCTTTCCAGCCATCTTCGATGTTGTTGTCGTCGTCTGAGTCGCACGAGATGAATGGCAAAGCCACAAATAATACTAACAAAATTTTCAATAGGTACTTTTTCATTTTTGTATTTATTTTATTATTAATTAGTTTCAAAAAGTAACACTTTATTCAGTTATCAATCAACAGTTATCAGTTAACGCTATCTAAGGACTAAAAAGTAACACATGTAACACATTTTTTGCTATTTCTCATTGTTACTTTTTCACCTTCCAAAGCCATCCAAGGGAATGGTCTAAAGCGTAAAGCAAAGAAAAAAGTAACACATGTACTAAGTACATGACAAAAATATCATAGGGTTCATATTTTCTTTAAAATCAAGTTTATCTAACCACTGAAAAATATAATCAAGTCCATATTTGAAATAACTTTTGGCCAGTCTTCCATGCTTCAATAGTCTTATCTTTCTGATTTTCTTATGGATATACAATCCGGTGAGATATGCCCAAAAGAATGCGATGAAAACAATAGAAAGTAATTTTTCGAAACGTTGCATATCATTGATGTGCGTTTTTTCGATATTAAAACCGCTGGTTTTCAAAGCTCTGAAACAGGATTCTATTTGCCAG
>NZ_QVMQ01000020.1:57599-58463 GCF_010501105.1 Dysgonomonas sp. 511
GAAAGTAATTTTTCGAAACGTTGCATATCATTGATGTGCGTTTTTTCGATATTAAAACCGCTGGTTTTCAAAGCTCTGAAACAGGATTCTATTTGCCAGCGATCTTTGTAAGCTTTCAACGATGATCTTGTTTTCTCAAAACTGGCAATTATAACCAAATCTCTCTTGCCTTTATCATTGACAAAACAACAAGCCGATATATAACATATCCTACCGGTAACATAATAAGGCTTTGACAGAAACTTACATTGCTTTATCTTCAGAGATTCAAATAAACGCGAAACATTTATATATCTGCCATTGATAGCCTGCATCACCTGATAATTACTCAAAATGCGGATATGATATTTAATAGCATTGCCATTGAGCCAACCAAACCATTTTTCTCCGATAAACTCCCGGTCAGCTAAAAGTTCTTTGATCGAATCTTTTCCAAACAAGCTGATATAATGTTCCATGATCCCAATACGTTCATTGATATTGGATGCTCCCCTTTTATTCATTGTCCGAAAAAGAATCGGAAAGCTAAGTCCTTTATAAGCAATTGATAGAACCAGAATATTGATATTGGTCTGCCCGAACTTCCAGTTGGTACGATCCAAAATCAAACGATAAGGCGGTTTGTGAGGCAATAAACTATAAATCATACGACAAATCAAATCCTTATCAAGCATATAGTCTGCCATAAATCGCTGGATACGGCGCAGGCTGGATGCTGTATCTGCACTACTTTCAAATCCTTGTGCCAGACGCTCAAAGTTGACGGTTTGTACTTTACATAATGCGATTATCATTAATGCCATAAATTTTATTCGTGCCCGATTCATTTTTCCTCCAAAATGAGATTCTAATATCAGACTTAAT
>NZ_QVMQ01000021.1 GCF_010501105.1 Dysgonomonas sp. 511
GGGGGCTTGGAATAAGAAAAACAAAACTCGACTGCTGAAAATCAGTAGCCGAGCAATATTTTTTTATCTTTAGAGAGTTTTACCGGACAGCAATAATTTGTAATAATAGAATGGGATTAATAAATATACATAGGTATAATATCTGCAATTTACAAAAGTATACAACAAGGGGAGATTGGGAACAGAATGTCTATAAACAAAAGTAAATAGCAACATAAAGATGCATAAATTACAATTGTATATAGTGGCCGATTGTGATGATTTGCCTTTAAACACAGAGGTTTATATGCAATATACAACTTAGATTATGGCTATAATCGTTTATATATAAAAAGCCAGATATTCTCTTTAATCAATACTCCTAGATAGGCTATAGTAGCATAATGATTCTTTATCAAAATTTCGATTTATTATTAAATAATTGATTTACATGTGTTTTGATATAATGTATAATGCAATAGAACAACAATATAATCCTTATGTATATTTGTTTATTTGCATACTCTTTTATAAGTAGTGTATTCCAATTGTATTGTTTGTTTACAGATAGCACAATATACAAATGTTTCTATGCCTAAATCACATTATTTGTACTATATAAAACACTTAAAACTAGCGAATTAATCGAATTATGTAAACCTAAAGTTCAATAAATATATTCAAATAATGGGTTAGGGGAGGGTTATCTTTGATTTGAGAGGTTATTATATGCTTTAATCAACTATTATCTAATATTTTATATCTATTATATAAAGTTTAACTTAAACAACTATGATAGCTATTTACAATTCTATAGTTTACTTCTGGATTCGGTGTTTACCTTTGTATCGAACAATTGTAAACTCAGATTATTTGCATTTGTTCAATTTATTATTTACATTTGTGCTTACAGCAATTTACATTTGATGAAAAACCGTATAAAACAAATAATGGACTATGAGCAGCTTTCTCCGTCAGCCTTTGCCGATAAGCTGCAACTGGGACGCGCTGTTGTCTCCCATATACTGAATGGACGCAACAATCCCAGTCTGGATGTGGTAACCCGCATTCTGTCGAAGATGAATAACATCAATCCCGAATGGCTGTTGACAGGAAGCGGTAATATGCTAAAAGGCCAACCGCCAGTAAATGCACCATCGCAACAAAATCAGGGAACAACTTTATCTCAATCTCAAAATCCACCGGATTTATTCTCTCAGAATAATATTTCTACGCCCATTCCCCAGGCGAACGGCGAATATCGCAAGGAAATCATAGTTGAACAGCCTAAAAACAGCGATGAAATCGCAGAAAAACAGACAGTTATATACAAAGAAGCACCTATTAGGAAAATAAACAAAATAATCATTTATTACACCGATAATACCTTTGAGATATTCCATCCGGATAATAATCCGCTATAATTATCAATAATACAAAGAACTGATCGGGATTTTGGTCCGGTTGTGCTTTATTGATAAACTTTGTGGCTGTAAATATTCTTCCTTAACATTTTAATTATAAAATATAATAAGCATTAATATGCTTCCAGTATTTTATTATCAGCATATTCTTTATTAACTTTGTTATCCGAAAAACAGAACTTCATATCTAAAAAATAAGGCTGAATGAAAAAAATGATGGATTTAGTTGTCACCGAGAATAACCAACTAAACCAAAGTTATTGCCTCATTAAACTCACTACTACAGATAATTCCCTATTGCCGGATATGCTTCCGGGGCAATTCGTCGAAGTGAAAGTAGATGGTTCACCCTCTACTTACCTGCGTCGTCCCATATCGGTAAATTATCTCGATAAAGAGAAAAATGAGCTTTGGCTTCTGGTGCAGGCTATCGGCGATGGCACACGGATAATGTACAATTATCAGAAAGGAGACATTGTAAATCTGCTCCTGCCTCTGGGCAATACATTCTCTATCCCCGAAAATAGCGAAGGGCAAGAACTGCTCCTTATTGGAGGTGGTGTGGGTACAGCTCCAATGCTTTTCTTAGGTGCATGCCTGAAAGCTAAGGGAATTACGCCCAAATTCTTGTTAGGAGCACGGTCGGAAAAAGATTTGTTGCAACTTGACGATTTTCGCAAATTTGGAGAACTGTATTGTACCACCGAAGATGGCACTTACGGAGAAAAAGGATATGTAACAGACCACTCGATACTGAAAACAGCCAGCTTTACCGGAATATACACCTGTGGCCCTAAGCCAATGATGATGGCTGTGGCCAAGTATGCCAACAGCAAAGATATACCTTGCGAGGTATCGCTGGAGAACATGATGGCCTGCGGATTCGGAGTATGTCTGTGCTGTGTAGAAAAAACGCACGATGGTAATCATGTATGTGTGTGTACAGAAGGTCCGGTATTTAATATAAAAAATCTGACATGGACAAGTTAGCAGTAAACATAGGTAAATTACATTTGAAGAATCCCGTAATGACAGCTTCGGGAACCTTTGGGTATGGGAAAGAATATGCCGATTTTATAGACCTGTCGCGGATAGGTGGTGTTTTTGTAAAAGGAACTACTATCCGGGAACGGAAAGGCAACAATTATCCACGTATGGCAGAAACCTCCGCGGGGATGTTAAACGCTGTAGGACTGCAAAATAAGGGTGTCGATTACTTCGTATCCAATATTTATCCTGAGATAAAAGATATTGATACAAATGTAATTGTAAATGTATCAGGTTCTACCATCGACGACTATGTGGAATGTACCGAAAAACTGCTTGGATTGGATAAAATTCCGGCTATAGAATTAAACATTTCGTGCCCTAATGTGAAAGAAGGCGGCATGGCTTTTGGGGTATGCCCCGATTCGGCTGCCGAAGTAACCAAAGCTGTACGTAAAGTTTGGGATAAGACTTTGATTGTTAAGCTCTCGCCCAATGTAACCGATATTACGGAGATTGCAAAAGCTGTAGAAGCCGAAGGTGCCGATGCCGTTTCGCTTATCAACACCCTTTTGGGAATGGCTATCGATATAAACAAGAAGCGTCCGGTGTTATCTACCGTTACAGGCGGATTGTCAGGCCCTTGTGTAAAACCTGTTGCACTCAGAATGGTATGGCAAACCTACAATGCCGTGAAAATTCCGATAATCGGCATGGGTGGCATAGCATGCTGGCAAGATGCAATCGAATTTATCCTGGCTGGTTCTTCTGCCATCCAGATCGGTACGCATAATTTCGTAGACCCGGCTATTTCGGTAAAAGTAGTAGACGGAATAAAAGAATATCTTGATAAAAATAATATTGGTTCTGTGCAGGAACTTGTAGGAGCTTTGCAAGTATAGAAACCTACTGTTCAAATCATATAAAAAAGCTGCTCTTCGCAACCGGACGAGCAGCTTTCTTGGCATATAGCAATATTATTTCAAAATATTTTATTCCAAATAGCCTACAGGTTGTACAATTGTGATTTCCTGTTTATCCGTCAGGTTTAGAGCCTGATGCAAATCCGGACGTTTGAACGACGCACGCACCACAGTTCCCAAACCTTCGGAAGCACAATACAGGTAAATATTTTGTCCGATAAAACCACTATCAATAAAACCGGCTTCACGGTTCGATGCCTTATCTATATTTGCAACAAGAATAAGTGTAAGAGATGCGTTTTCTGTAATATTGGGTTGTCCCAATGCTTCCCGCAGATCGCCCTTTACCGTTTGCCGCAAGATATTTGCCTGCGCATCATAAAAATAAACACCGTTTTCGGTCATTACATATACATCCATTTCCTGCCTGTTTTGCGATGTAGGCACAGTACGCTTATCTTCACGATTGAAACCATTGGCAACCCACAGCAAGTTAGACAAAGTTTGTACTGGCAATTCTTTCTTTACGAATTTCCGGTTCGACTGCCTTTCGTTCAAAACTTCCATCAGAGGTTTTCCTCCAGTTTTTTGAGGTGCAACCAGTTTTACGTCCTGAGCCGACATATTAAGTACTGATAATAAGGATAATAATGTAAGAATAGCTAAATTTTTCATACGGATAATCATTTAAAATAATAAGCAAAAATAAGGTTTTTGAATGTTCCGAGCCTGTAAAAAGTAGTCATTTTAAGTAAAATTCACAACATAATTCAACATTCATTATTCCTATTTTAAGCTAATTTCGGCATATAATCTTATCTTTGTAAGATAAATGTTCCCTATTTACTAGAATAATAAAATACTCAATTACACAGATGCATAAACTTAAGCTATTAATCATATTATTATTTACCTCAAGTTTTATCCTGCAATCTAACATCCAAGCCGATAATAACACCCCTATAATGATGGGCATAACCCCATTAAGCGACTCGGCTCAGGTAAGCCTGCTGACCAGCACTCCCTGGAATGGAGCCATATACGCTTTGTACGGACATACAGCCATCAGGGTCAACGATACAATCCAAAATATAGATTTAGTATATAATTATGGCGTATTCAATTTTAATGCGCCTAATTTTTTATACCGTTTTGTGAAAGGCGAAACAGATTACATTGTACTGCCTGTACATTATGAATATTACCTCGAAGAATATAAAAGCAGGGGCGTAGGTGTTGTCGAACAAGTATTTAACCTAACCCAAGAAGAAAAACAAGCCATATTCGACGCTTTGGTTATTAATTCTTTACCCGAAAACAGGGTTTACCGCTACAATTACTTTTACGACAACTGTTCTACCCGTCCGCGCGATATTGTAGAAAAATGTATAAAAGGGAAAATTGAATATACTCCTACAAATAAAAAACAGACATATCGCGACCTTGTGCACGAACACTCAAAAGCTCAGCCCTGGTCGCAATTTGGTATAGATCTGGTTATCGGAGCAGATGCCGATAAAGTAATAACCGACAGGCAAAAAGATTTTCTTCCTCTCTACCTGATGAATGCTTATGAAGGGGCTATTGTGCAAAATGATACAATACAGCGAGGTTTGTTGCTATCTACAAATCACTTGCTCGAACCCGCTAAAAGCTCATTGCATCCTACAGGTGTAAATGAATACTCGCCAGTCAATTCTCCGTTCGTAGCAGGCTGCATCTTATTATTTATCACTTTGCTTGTATCTTTTATCGTATATATAAACAAATGGGTAGTATTAGGCAAAATATATGATACGCTTCTATTCCTTATTGCCGGATTGGCAGGCTGCATCATATTCTTCCTGATGTTCTTTTCCGAGCATCCGTGTACCAATCCCAACTGGAATATTGCTTGGCTAAACCCTTTACAGTTAGTGTTTGCCCTTTTATTCTTTGTAAAATCCTTATCAAAATTATTAAATGTCTATCATTTTATTAACTTTGTGGTGCTTTTAGCATTCCTTTTGGCATGGTCTTTGATCCCACAACAATTGGAAATCGTGTTTATTCCTTACATCTTATCACTGATGGTAAGATCGTTAATGAATATTACATCGCAGAAAAAAACAAAGAAAAGAGCTGATTACAGCTTACCAAAGAGAGCAAGATAAATGATAAGGATACTAACCTCTTTAGTTGCAGTATTTACAATAGGTTCGGTTCAGGCGCAACAAACTGCGCGCGAAACACCTAAATTGGTTGTAGGAATAACAATCGACCAATTGCGTGGCGACTATCTCGAACTTTTTCAACAAACTTTTACCGAAAGAGGCTTTAAACGCTTGCTGAGCGAAGGTCTGGTATATCAGAATATCAGGTACGATTTTCCAAATATCGACGATGCTTCGGCCATTGCTACCATTTACACAGGAACCGTTCCGTTCTATCATGGAATAACCGGTAACAAAAAATATCTTGCAATAAAACAGAAGGAAGTCCCAACTTTCGACGACCCATCTTTTCTTGGAAACTATACTCAGGATAATGTTTCTCCACTTGCAATAAAAACATCTACAATCACCGATGAACTCAAAGTAGCTTCGCGCGGTTCGTCCGATGTTTATTCTTTTGCGCCCAATCTGGGCCAAGCCCTGATCACAGCCGGAGTATATGGCAATACGGCATATTGGGTAGACGACTATACCGGCAAGTGGGCTTCGAGCACATTCTACAAAAACTTTTATTGGGCTGTAGATCAGGAAAACCGCAGCGGGACAGATTTTTCAGCCAATGCACGCGGTATGCGCTGGTCGCCGTTGTTGGATATAAAAGCATACAAGGCTTTTCCTTTCCTACAGGGAGTAGCACCGTTTGCCCACTATATAGGTGTAGATAAAGATGCTTACATACAGGCTAAACAAACTCCGTCTGTAAATGAGAATGTAAGAAATACAGCTTTGAAACTTCTGACCAAGGCCGAGCTTGGAAAACGTATCAGCCCTGATTTCTTGTCTGTTACATTTTATGCGGGAAATTTCAATAATACAGCTGATTATTCTATCGAAATACAAGACGCCTACGCCCGTCTCGACAGGGAAATAGAAAAACTGCTCGATGAAATAGAAAAAACAGTAGGACTGAAAAATACACTTATATTCCTCGCTTCCACGGGCTATTATAATTCGAACGAAGCAGAATATAAGCCGGAACAAACAATTCCAGAAAAGAAATTCTATATAAACCGTTGCGAAGCCCTACTGAATATGTATCTCATGGCCATCTATGGCAAGGATGGCAAATGGGTAGATAAATTCCACAACGGCCAAATATACCTTAACAGGGAGCTTATAAAACAAAAAGAAATTTCGTTACAGGAAATACAAAGCAAAGCAGCCGAATTTGTTTTCGAATTTACAGGAGTGCAGGAAGTTTACACCTCATTCCAGTTGCAACACGGACAATGGAACCCCGTGATGGAATATTACCGGAATGCCTATACCCGCGAGACTTCTGGCGATTTATTCGTCGAATTGCAACCCGGCTTCAAAATGGTAAATGATCAGGATACATCATTCAAAGAAAAACAAGTCAGGAACAATGCAGTAGTCTGCCCTGTTATATTTTTCGGAAATGGAATTAAGCCGCAAAAAGTGAAAAGGACGATAAAAGCGACCGAAATAGCTCCCACCGTATCATATATTATGCGGATAAGATCGCCGAATGCAGCTAAAGAAGAAGCATTATCGGAATTACTTTAAATAAGAAATCCATCTAAAAATAGCTATAAAAAGATTTGCTATAAAATTAAAACAGACTCGAAGAAAAAATAAAAAACTAAATATATGGGATTCGTTGAATTTTTAACATCACTGTTCGGAAATAAATCTCAGCGCGACTTAAAAGAGATTAATCCGTACGTAGAGCGTATCAAAGTCGTTTATCCGGAAATAGAACGCTTGTCGCACGATGAATTGCGTGCAAAAACGGCAGAAATAAGGCAACAGATTCAAGACTATGTCGCCGATGAAAAGAATAAAATTGCTGAACTAAAAAACGATATCGAAAATATTGATATTGAGAGACGCGAAGAAATATGGGCAGAGGTAGACAAACTAGAGAAAGTTGTCACTGAAAAATATGAGGAAATACTAGAGAAGGTTCTTCCCGAAGTATTTTCGATAGTGAAAGATACAGCTCGTCGTTTTACCCAAAACGAAGAAATTGTAGTTACAGCAACCGATTTCGACCGCGAATTGGCTGTTACAAAAGATTTTGTACGTATCGAAGGCGATAAAGCCATTTTCCAAAACCACTGGCTTGCCGGCGGTAATGAGATTGTATGGGATATGATCCACTACGATGTGCAGCTATTTGGTGGTGTTGTGCTCCATAAAGGTAAGATAGCCGAAATGGCTACAGGGGAAGGTAAAACCCTTGTAGGTACACTGCCGGTATTCCTCAATGCGCTGACTGGCAACGGAGTACATGTAGTAACCGTAAACGACTATCTGGCAAAACGCGACTCGGAATGGATGGGACCTTTGTATATGTTCAACGGATTGTCTGTTGACTGTATCGACAAGCACCAGCCAAACTCCGAAGGACGCCGCCAGGCATATCTTGCAGATATCACATTTGGGACGAACAACGAGTTCGGCTTCGACTACCTGCGTGATAATATGGCTATTAACCCTTCAGACCTTGTGCAGCGCAAACACAATTTCGCTATTGTCGACGAGGTAGACTCTGTATTGATAGACGATGCCCGTACGCCTCTGATTATTTCAGGGCCTACATCGAAAGGCGATCAACAATTGTTTGAGGAATTTCGTCCACGCGTAGAAATCATTGTCAAGGCACAACGCGATCTGTGTACAAAAAAACTGGCCGAAGCTAAAGTGAAAATGGCTTCGGATAATAAAGAAACACAAAAAGAAGGAAGTTTCATCCTTTATCAGTCATTTAAAGGATTGCCTAAAAATAAACCACTCATCAAATTCCTTAGTGAGCCGGGTATAAAAGCTTCGATGCTGAAAACCGAAGAAGAATACATGTCGGAACAGATGCGCCGTATGCACGAAGTTACCGATGACCTGTATTTTGTTATCGACGAGAAAAATAACAGTATCGAACTTACCGACAAAGGTATAGACCTGCTTACAGGAAACTCTGGCGACCCTCAATTCTTCGTGTTGCCAGATATAGGTTCGCAATTGTCGGAACTGGAGAACGAAGGTATAAGCGACAGTGAAAAAGCACAGAAGAAAGATGAGTTTATGCAAAACTACTCTATCAAATCTGAGCGTGTGCATACAGTAAACCAGTTGCTTAAGGCATATACCTTGTTCGAGAAAGACGATGAATACGTAGTTATCGACAACAAGGTGATGATTGTAGACGAACAAACAGGGCGTATTATGGATGGTCGCCGTTATTCCGACGGATTGCACCAGGCCATCGAAGCAAAGGAACGTGTAAAAGTAGAAGCTGCTACACAGACATTTGCAACAGTCACCCTTCAAAACTACTTCCGTATGTATAATAAACTGGCAGGTATGACAGGTACAGCGGAAACAGAAGCAGGTGAGTTGTGGAATATATATAAACTCGATGTAGTCGTTATTCCTACCAACAGGCCTATTGCGCGCAACGATATGAACGACCGCATATATAAGACAAAACGTGAAAAATACAATGCAGTCATCGACGAGATAGTCGAACTTGTCGGTCAAGGGCGTGCCGTATTGGTTGGTACTACATCTGTCGAAATATCCGAGCTATTGAGCAAAATGCTTACCATGCGTAAGATCAAGCATAATGTACTGAATGCTAAGCTTCACCAGCGCGAAGCTGAAGTTGTAGCCCTAGCCGGACAGCCGGGAGCCGTAACCATTGCTACTAATATGGCCGGCCGTGGTACCGACATCAAGCTTGCACCAAGTGTAAAAGAAGCAGGAGGATTGGCCATAATAGGTACAGAGCGCCACGAATCGCGCCGTGTAGACCGTCAGCTTCGTGGTCGTGCCGGACGTCAGGGTGACCCGGGATCATCGGTATTCTACATCTCGCTGGAAGACGATTTGATGCGCCTATTTGCTTCCGAACGTATTGCCGGAATGATGGACCGTATGGGATTCAAAGAAGGCGAAATGCTTGAGCACAACATGCTTAGCAAATCGGTAGAACGTGCGCAGAAGAAAGTAGAAGAAAACAACTTCGGTATCCGCAAACGCCTGTTGGAATACGATGACGTGATGAACTCACAACGTGAGGTAATCTATAAACGCCGTCGCCATGCCCTTATGGGAGAACGTATCGGAATTGATATTGTAAATATGTTCTACGATGCATCGGTAAACCTGATAGAGCAATACGCCGACAACAACGATTACGAAGGACTGAAAATTGATTGCTTACGGCTGTTTGCCATCGAAGTTCCATTTGACGAAGCTACATTCCGTTCGTCTAAATCAGATAATCTGATAAATGCCATATATGAAGCAGCTGTAGACAGCTTCAAGCTGAAAATGGATCGACTGGCAGAAGTAGCCAATCCTGTTATCAAGCAGGTTTACGAAGAGCAGGGAAGCAAATTCGAAAATATATTGATCCCTATTACCGACGGCAAAAGAGTATTCAATATTTCTTGCAACCTGAAAGAAGCTTACCAAACCGAATCGAAAGACATAATAAGATCGTTCGAAAAAGCGATCATACTACTCACTATCGACGATGAATGGAAAGGGCATTTGCTACAAATGGACGAACTTCGCCAGTCGGTGCAAAATGCAAGTTATGAGCAAAAAGATCCGCTATTGATTTATAAACTGGAGTCTTTCAACCTGTTTAAGACAATGCTCAATGCAGTAAACTCTAAAGCAACAAGCACCCTTATGCGCGGACAGATACCAATGCGCGAACCGGAAGAAGTGCGCCAGGCTGCACCAGAGAAAAAAACAGATTATAGCCGCTATCGTACAGAAAAGAGCGATATGCCCCAACCGCAAGGTGGTGAACAAAGACCTCCGCAGGGACAACCAAATCCGGAAAAGATGCCTGTACATGTAGATAAAAAACCCGGACGCAACGACCCTTGTTTTTGTGGCAGCGGCAAAAAATACAAACAATGCCACGGTAAAAACCAATAAAAAATAATAAAGCAGATTTGCCATATAAAAGCCCGATAAATTTAGTGTTTATCGGGCTTTTTGTCTATATTATATTTCCTTAATACAAAGAAAATTGCTATCTTAGCATGATTTTTGACAGGCAAAAAATGCCTTTTACAAACTATTTGAAAATAAAAATTTTATCATTAAAATATAATGGCAGAAGCAGAAGATAGAATTATTAAAATCAACATCGAGGACGAGATGAAATCGGCCTATATCGACTATTCAATGTCGGTAATCGTATCTCGTGCCTTACCCGATGTAAGAGACGGGTTTAAACCTGTTCACCGCCGTATTTTATACGGAATGAGCGAATTAGGAAACACTTCGAACAAGCCGCATAAGAAATCGGCCAGAATAGTCGGGGAAGTACTGGGTAAATATCACCCTCATGGCGACTCTTCCGTTTATTTTGCTATGGTGCGCATGGCTCAGGAATGGAGTATGCGTTATATGTTGGTCGATGGGCAAGGTAATATGGGTAGTGTCGATGGTGACAGCCCCGCAGCTATGCGTTATACCGAAGCCCGCCTTAGCCGTCTGGCAGAAGAAATGCTGAAAGATATCGACAAAGAAACTGTCGACTTTCAGTTGAACTTCGACGATACGCTAAAAGAACCGACTGTACTACCAACAAGGATCCCGAATTTGCTTATCAATGGAGCATCTGGTATCGCTGTAGGTATGGCTACAAATATGCCTCCTCACAATATGACAGAGGCCATAAATGCAACTATTGCCTACATTGACGATAAGGAAATAGACACAGAAGGGCTGATGCATTATATAAAAGCGCCGGATTTTCCATCCGGTGGGTATATATATGGTTATCAGGGAGTAAAAGATGCATTCGAAACAGGCCGCGGACGTGTTATCATGCGTGGACGTGCCGAAATAGAAATGGAAGGAAATCATGAAAAAATTATAATTTCCGAAATTCCATACCTTGTAAATAAAGCTGAGCTAATCAAACATATAGCCGACCTGGTCGGAGAAAAACGATTGGATGGTATCAGCAATGTAAATGATGAATCGGACCGTCAGGGTATGCGCATCGTAGTTGATGTTAAGCGTGATGCCAATGCCAATGTAGTTCTCAACAAACTTTATAAGCTTACTGCACTCCAATCGTCGTTCAGTGTAAACAATATCGCTTTGGTCAAAGGACGTCCACGCACGTTGAACCTGAAAGATATGATTTCCTACTTTGTTGAACACCGTATCGATGTGGTTATCCGCAGGACGAAATTCGATTTGAGGAAAGCCGAAGAACGCGCACACATATTGGAAGGTTTGATCATCGCATCTGACAATATAGACGAAGTAATCGCGATAATAAGAGGTTCTAAATCTCCTCAGGAAGCTATTGATAGCCTGATGGAACGGTTTAGCCTGACAGAAATACAAGCACGTGCAATCGTAGAAATGCGTCTGCGCCAATTGACAGGACTGGAACAGGATAAACTTCGCAACGAATATGAAGATGTGCAGAAACTGATAGCTTATTTGAATGAAATACTATCGAACGAGGAGCTTCGTATGACCGTTATCAAAGACGAACTTATCGAGATAAAAGATAAATATGGTGACGAACGCCGTACCGAAATTGTATATGCTTCGGAAGAACTGAATCCGGAAGACTTCTATGCAAATGATGAGATGATCCTCACCATTTCGCATCTTGGATACATCAAACGCACCCCACTGTCAGAGTTCAGATCTCAAAACAGGGGCGGAGTGGGAGCAAAAGGCTCTGATACGCGCGATGCTGATTTCATTGAATATATATACCCTGCATCTATGCATAATTATATGCTTCTGTTTACACAAAAAGGCAGATGCTATTGGCTACGCGTATTCGATATACCGGAAGGTACTAAAAACTCGAAAGGTAGGGCTATTCAAAACCTGTTGAATATAGAGTCTGATGATAAAGTTACAGCATTTGTAAGAGTCAGAGGATTCAAAGATACAGAATATATTAAGAGCCACTATCTGGTGTTCTGTACCAAACAAGGTGTAATAAAGAAAACTTGCCTAGATGCATATTCGCGTCCTCGCCAAAACGGTGTAAATGCTATCACAATACGTGAAGACGACAAAGTGATAGAAGTACTGATGACCGACGGGGATTGCGAAATATTGATGGCTAACCGCAATGGCCGGGCAATCCGTTTCCACGAATCGGAAGTACGCATCATGGGACGTACTGCAACAGGGGTACGCGGTATGCGTATCGAAGAAGACGGACAAGACGAAGTAATAGGTATGTTGGCAATGAGTAAAGAGGCTCAGCAACAAGAAACTATAATGGTAGTCTCAGAACAAGGGTATGGCAAACGAACCAACCTGAATGATAAAGACGATGAAGGAAACCTTATTCTCGATGAAAATGGTAATATCGTGCCTGTTTACCGTATCACCAGCCGTGGCGGTAAAGGTGTGAAAACGATGAATATAACAGACAAAACAGGTAAATTGGTATCTATCAATAGTGTTACAAACGACAACGATTTAATGATTATTAACAAGTCTGGTGTGGCTATTCGTCTAAAAGTTTCAGATATTCGCGTTATGGGACGCGCTACGCAAGGCGTAAGACTCATTAATTTAGGAAAACGAAACGATGAAATTGCGTCTGTTTGTAAAGTTGAATCAGAACAAGAAGAAGAGGAGATTGCAGATAACGCAGAATTAGGCCAAAACACGACAGGTAACGATAACGACGATACAATAAATACAAACGAATAGAATAAAAATAACTTATAATTAAAAATTAGCAATATGAAAAAAGTTCTATTAGTAACATCGCTATGTATGCTAGCAAGCTTATCTTTTGCTCAAAAGAAAGCTGTAAAGGATGCAAAGTCGGCAATGAAAAATAACATTTCTGAAGCTAGAAACCTGATTAAACCAGCATTAACCGACCCCGAAACGGCAAACGATCCTGAAACATGGAAAACAGCAGGGGATATTGAATACAAAGCTTTTGACGATGAGCGTACCATTGAAATGCAAAAAGGAATCACTGGTAAAAGCGGAAATGAAGGAGTTATGTACACAGGTCTGTATAACATGTACGACCCTTATATAAAAGCCGATGAATTGGGACAAATACCCGATGAAAAAGGAAAAGTGAAAAATAAATACAGAAAAGACATAATAAAGAACCTGAGAGATGGGCATCATTTCTATATCAATGGTGGTATATATTACAACGATAAGCAAGAATACAAAAAAGCTGCCGATTTCTTCGAAAGATATTGGGAATTGCCAACTTTGCCTATCTTCGCTGAAGATGAAGATGGATTCAACCTACAGGATTCTACATATCAAACTATTAAATATTATGCTGTAATCACATCTATACAGGCAAAAGATCACTCTCGCGCTATCAGATTGATGAAGAAAATGATATCCGAACCATACGTTCAAAACAGCACATACAAAGAAAGTGATGTTTACGAATTATTGGCAAACGAATATCAGCAAGCTAAAGATACAGCAAACTTTATTGCTACACTTAACGAAGGCGCGCGTAAGTTCCCTACAAATAAATATTTTATACCAAACCTGGTTAATGAATTTATCAGAGCAGGACAAACAGGGGAAGCTATCAAATATTTGGATCAGGCAATATCAAACGATCCTGTAAATTCTTGCGACCTGATGAGCGTAAAAGCTTCTTTGTATGCAGAACAAAAACAATACGATCAAGCAGAACCGGCATACCTGGCAGCCATAAATACTGATGGAAACTGCGAAAGAGCCCTTGAGGGTATTGGCGTGTTATATGTGTTGCAAGCTCAGGACTTTAAGGAAAAAGCAGGGCAAACAACAAATAGAAGAGAGCAAGCTGAATTGGATAAGGCTACAACAGATCTTTACCAAAAAGCTCTTCCTTTTTTAGAAAAATACCGTAACTTACTGAAAGCCCGAAACGCTGATACTGCTGAGTTGAAACCAGCTTTGATGAAGTTGCAAAATGTTTACTATAATCTTAGTCTACTGAATGTTGATAAGTCGGCAGAATTGGATGCTATAGATAAAGAATTGGAACGTATAAAATAAGTTCAATCGTAATACAGAAGGGGCTGCTTCAAAGTTTTTGGGGCAGCCTTTTTTGTAATTTGTCTGATTCTGATATAACAAAAATAGTTGCCAAGCTAAGCTCGACAACTATCTCATGTTTTTACCCTTAATTAAACCTGTAACGGCCTTTTTAGGATTATAATAGTCAATATTATCTATTAATCTTACTTTCCTTGCTCCAACTTAAGAGTTACCGTAGGCTGATCGCATACCTCTGTTGGACCGAAATATTGTATCGGACCAGGATAAACAAATTCAGTACCTATAGCCCACGCTTCGCGGTTAGCAGCGAAGTATTTGAATGGTGCACCATCCAGTTCGACCAAAGCCTTACGGATAACAGGCTTCATTTCACCGTGGCGACGTTCCATATTCATCATCATTGTTACCGGTACACCGCCAGCAATCCATTCGGCAGCAGGAGCTGTAGTATTGCGTACCGACGACATATATCCTGTCTTGCCAGCACCAATAAGAGCAGCCGCCGTATAACCCAATGAATAACAATAATCTGCATCGAAGTTCGATGGAGCAGCACAACGGCCTTCATATCCGAAGAAGTGTACCTGAGAAGCGAATTTTCCGCTATATTTTCCATCTTTTTTCATTTCAGCAAGTTTATTGCCAACCATTTCGGCAAGAAGCTTTTCTGTTTCGATAAGCGAAACCTGCACATTTCCGTGAGGGTCGCGGTCGAGAGTCAACTGGCGGGCAACTCCTGCCGGAAGGCTTGCAAATACTTTTGCATTTTCGGCAGAAAGATTTTTCTTTATATATTCCAATTGATCGTCTTTTGGTATTGCATTGAACTCTTCCTGATGATGAGCCAGAAAGTCGTTAAGTTCCGAAATCAAAGCTTTCATCGCCGGAATAAATTCGATAAGTCCTTCAGGAATAAGTACAGTACCGAAGTTGTTTCCATTTGCAGCACGTTTTGCTACCACATTAGCTATATCGGTTACTATATCATCGAGCGATAGTTTTTTAGCTTCCACTTCTTCCGAGATAATACACATATTAGGTTGTACCTGCAAAGCGCACTCAAGGCCGATATGAGAAGCCGAGCGTCCCATCAGTTTGATGAAATGCCAGTATTTACGCGCCGAATTACAGTCGCGTTGTATATTGCCTATAACCTCAGAATATACTTTACATGCAGTGTCGAAGCCGAATGATGTTTCTATCATTTCGTTTTTCAAGTCGCCGTCGATAGTCTTAGGACAACCGATAACCTGTACTCCGGCATTTATTTGTTTGTAGTATTCTGCTAAAACACAAGCATTTGTATTAGAGTCGTCGCCGCCAATAATAACCAATGCTTTGATGTCCAGTTTTTTTAGTATTTCAAGGCCTTTGTCAAACTGTTCTTTTGCCTCCAGTTTGGTACGTCCCGAGCCAATGATATCGAAACCTCCTGTATTGCGGTATTCGTCAATTATATCAGCTGTAAGCTCTTTATAATTATGGTCAACGAGTCCACCCGGTCCCATAAGGAAACCATAAAGCTTGCTGCCAGCGTTTTGTTTTTTTATACCATCAAAAATTCCAGCGATAACATTGTGTCCACCAGGAGCTTGTCCGCCCGAAAGTATAACCCCTACATTGATGGCAGGATAATCGTTTTTTTCGCCCGATTCAACAAATTTGAGAGTAGGCATCCCGTAGGTGTTAGGAAACAGTTCTTTTACTTTTTCCTGATCGGCTACAGATTGGGTTGCAGCACCTTCTTCTATTTTTACCGAACCGTAAAGGGCTTTCGGCATCTTAGGCTGGTAAGTGGCTCTGGCCACTTGCAATGCACTTTTTTTCATTAATTCTACGTTTTTATATTAGTTCGAAAAATAAGCTTTCCAGAACCGCAAATTTCGTTATTTTTTTTGACATATAAAATAGACACATCGGTATATAGGTAACATTCGTCTATATTTTTTCAACAAAATGACTGCCGATCAAATCATATTTATCAACACCTGTTTTATTGATTGGGCAAACTCCTTAAAAAGTAACAAAAGTAACATCATTCCAGTCTTTTTTTATGTTACATTTCGCTTCGAAAAATGTAAGCTTTGTATATAGATAAAATATTTCGAAATTGTTTATGATTTAAAATAAGGAAAAATGACATTTTGATATTTATGAAGGTGTTTTCTATGTATTGTATATAGTTCACGCACTTGAATTAATTATAATTAACCATTTTTGCTATCAATTTGATAGTATATAATTTCAAAATGTCAAATTAATGCTTTACATTTGTAGTATTAAATCTTAATTTTAAACAGATATATCATGAAAGCTAAATTTTTCTTCTTGTTTGTAATGATATTGGGCTTCACAGCCAGTATTCATGCCGATTCCCGCGAGACTATAACATTTAGTAATGTGGAGAAAACTGAAAATGGAAGCGTAAAGGAAATTCTGCATTGCAATAAATATACCAATGCTCCTTTATTGAAGACTGTATATAACTACGATGCAGACGGACGCCTGCTCGAAAAAACATTGTATGAATGGAATAGCAATATGGGATGGGTTGGTACTCAAAAATATCAGTATAACTACAGCGAAGATAACCAACTATTGTCTCCAACGTTTTCGAAATGGGACAAGAAAAATAAATGTTGGGCAGATAAATCGAAATAAGCAAAGGCTTTTATATAACACAAGACGGTAAAATTAAATATTGAGCATCCTTTTGGTTAAAAGGGTGCTCATTTTTGTTGTAATAATATTCCATCTTTCATATTCTTAGACAATAAAGTAAAAGATATTGCGTATTTTTGCATCAAATAATAAAAGAAATGCACTAATGAAAATCAAACTACTATTTTTACTTATCATATCTTACTTTTTTACTTCTTGTATAAAAGACGAAGCACGGAATAGTGAAGCTGATATATTGTCTTTTGAATTGCCCGATGAAGTAACTTTCGGAGAAGCAATGATCTCTAATAAACAAGTTATATTATTTGTAAATAAAGGTGCAGATATAACTTCTATATCGCCTAAAATAGAGGTGACGCCGGGTGCGGTTGTTACCCCTTCGCCAGATGTTAACTATGATTTTACCAATAATTTGAAATTTACAGTAACATCAGAAGATAAGCAATATTCTAAAACATATGAGGTTTCTGTTTTCGAAAATGATTATTATTTTGATTTTGAAGAATGGACAAATTGGGAGGTGCCTCCTAAAGAAACAAACTATCCGGAATTAAAGGGAGGTTTGTGGAAATCGGGGAACTCCGGGATATTTCTTTCCGGAGAAAGAAATAATTTTCCAACACGTTCCACAGAAGATAGTCGATTTGGAGAAAAAGCCATATTGTTGGAAACTCAAAAAGGTAAAGTAATATGGAATAACTTTTATTCTATACTTTCCGGATCAATTTATTATGGATCATTTGGTTTAGTCATGAGTGATCCACCTAAGGGGGTGAGATTTGGGCATCCGCATCCTATTGAGAAAGGCAGGCCTATCCGCTTTACCGGATACTATAAATATAAGGCTGGCGAAACATTCCTTAATAGTGTGGGAGAGGAAGAAAAAGACCGTACAGACGAATGTACTATCCGTGCGTTTCTCTATTCTATGCCAAAGAACCTATCCGGTTCAGCACTAACTAACGCTCTTCTTACCGGAAAAGATGATATATTAAACTCCGACAGGGTAGTTGCTATTGCCGACTTGAAAGACTGCACTGATAGAGAAGGATACACTTATTTCAATTTAAGTTTTGAATATAAAGGAAAAATTGATTATGATGAGTATGATTATAGATTTGCTATAGTGTTTTCGTCAAGTAAGTACGGCGATTTTTACGAAGGTGCCCCAGGCAGTAGATTATATATAGATGAAGTAAAAGTTACTTGCGAAGATTTTGATAATTAACCTATTAATAAGTACTATAAAATGAATTTTAAATATATTATAACCGTATTCTTTTTCCTTTGTTTTAGTTCATTTATATATGCGCAGGAGAATACTTCTTTTTTATCCAATCTGGAACATCGCATTGTAGCAGGATTTAATGTAGGAGCTACTGCTCCGGTTCCTCTTCCCCGGGAAATCCGGTCGGTAGAATCATATTGGCCGCAATTTACCCCCCAACTAGGATACAATGTTGTGTATCGCTTTCCCAGCAACTGGGGAATAGGTACAGGAATACTGTTAGACTATAAGGGCATGGGGGTTAAGGCAAAAGTTAAATCATTGCATACGATAGTTGATGTAATATCAGGTGATAAAATTGAAAAAATAGACGGTTATTTTACCGGAAAAAATAAAACGGAAATAAAAAGTGCATATGTAACTATACCATTGTTTGCTTCTTATAAAATAAATGAAAAATGGGATGTAAAAGCCGGGGCATATGTATCGTATAAATATAGTTCCGAATTTACAGGGAATGTAACAGATGGATATATAAGGGAAGGAAGTCCGATAGGCGAAAGAGCAGATATAGACTTAGCGGAATTTAACTTCGGAGAAGATATGCGTTCATTCGATTTTGGCGTGCATTTAGGCGGCGAATACTCTATAAATAGAAGATTCGGAGCCTTCGTTAATTTATCATGGGGTTTTGTTCCCATTTTTCCTTCATCATTCAAGGGGCTAGGGTACGATATGTATAATATTTACGGCACATTTGGTATAAATTATCGCATAAATAAATAAAATAATGTCGAAAATTACAACAATCCTATTCGATTTCGATGGCGTAATAGCCAACACAGAACCTCAATATGACATCTACATTGAGGCATTGGGCGAAAAATACAATCTCGGTATAAAAGACTTTGCCCGACAGGTGAAAGGCACAACAACCCCCAACTTAGTAAAGAAATACTTCGATCATCTGCCTCAGGAAGAGCAACAACAGATAATAAACGACCTTGATAACTTTGAACTCATTATGGATTTTCCTCTTGTAGAGGGAATATCTGAATTTATCAGTTATCTGAAAACCAATGGATACAAAATAGGATTAGTAACCAGTTCGAGTGAGGCTAAGATGAAAAGGGCATTGCAACTTTTGGAAATGGAACATACATTCGATACGATAGTTACAGCCTCTAGGATTACCCAAGGGAAACCCAATCCGATGTGTTTTTTGTTGGCTGCCGACGATTTGGGTTCGAAGCCGGAAGATTGCATTGTGTTCGAAGACTCGTTTCACGGAGTAAAGGCTGGACGCGATGCCGGAATGATGGTAGTAGGGGTTACTACAACGTTGTCGGAAGACGAGTTGAAAGATAAAACTGATTATACTATTCCCGATTTTTCTGAATTGAAATCGATAGTTGCTTTTTTTAACTAGACATCCATTAATCTAAGAGGGATTTTACAACACATATTTGGCAATAGTGCTTATTACCAAATATGTGTATTTCTTTTTGCTGCATTATTTCATCAAATCCTTCATATAGATATCCAATACCTTATTCGCAGCAGCGAAAGAGCTTATTTTAGCATCTAAAACCTGATTTTCACATATCTTCAACTCTTTCTGAATGTGCTGATTATTGTAGAAATTACTTTTAAGTTTTTCATTTATAGTCTCATACATCCAATATCTCGATTGGCTATTTCTGCGATGCTCAAAATATCCGTTTTCTTTCACAAAAGCGATATATTCATCAATCATACCCAACACCTCCTCAATACCCAGATCATAATAACCCGAATATGTTAATACTCGTGGAGCCCAGCCGGAGTCGGGCAGGGGAAAAAGATGCAAAGCATTCTGAAAATGGGATTGTGCCAGACGAGCCTTCTCTATATTATTGCCATCGGCTTTATTGATAACGATGCCATCGGCCATTTCCATAATACCGCGCTTGATACCTTGCAATTCATCGCCTGTTCCTGCCAATTGGATCAATAGGAAGAAGTCGACCATCGAATGTACTGCCGTTTCAGATTGGCCTACACCAACTGTTTCTACAATAATGCGGTTAAATCCGGCAGCTTCGCAAAGTATAATCGTTTCGCGGGTTTTGCGTGCAACACCACCAAGCGATCCGGCAGAAGGAGAGGGGCGTATAAACGCATTATCCTGAGTAGAAAGACGTTCCATGCGTGTTTTATCGCCAAGAATACTGCCCTTGGTCACTTCGCTGGAAGGGTCGATGGCAAGTACGGCGAGCTTGTTTCCTTCTTTTAGTATCTGCATGCCAAAAGAGTCGATTGATGTGCTTTTTCCGGCACCTGGAACCCCTGTTATGCCTATGCGGATAGAATTACCTGTATAGGGGAGGCATTTTTCGATAACTTCTTGTGCTACAGCCTGATGTTCAGGCTTTGAACTTTCAATAAGGGTCACAGCTTGTCCTAGAAGGGATATATCACCTTTTAAAATTCCTTCTACATATTCCGAAACTGTATATATTTTTCTTTTAAACTTCTTGAAATTATTTAGATAAGGATTTACTGTAGGCTGTTCTGAAATGCCTTTGTTGACACGTAAACCTTGAAATTGTTCATCATTTTCTACATGTTCCATATTGCGATTTATTTTTTTGTAAAGATAGGAAATATAGTAAAATGGGAGTCCATATTCTGGGTTTAAAGTTCAGAATTAAACATAATACGAATTACATAACAAATGAACATTTTTTCATAGATTCGCGATCAAGATATTATTTTCAGGCAAATACTTCCAAAGCCTCTGCAACTACAAAATTACTTCCTCCAATAAATATAAAGTCTGAAGGTAAAGCCCAATCACGGGCAGCATTTACAGCTTCGGCTACAGTGGAATATGAATAACCCATCAGTCCCTTTTTTTGCCCCAAAGCCTGCAATTCCCTCTCGTTCATCGCTCGTGCGATAGACGCTCGCGTAAAGTAGTAAATAGCATTCTTGGGCAAAAGCGCGAGTACGGACGATATGTCTTTATCATTTACCATGCCCAAAACGATATGCAAAGTGTTGTATCTTTCGTCCTGCAGTTGCTTGGCAATATATTCCATTCCTGCCAGGTTGTGCCCGGTATCGCATACTATCTTGGGGTTCAGGTCTTGTATTATCTGCCAGCGTCCCATCAATCCTGTCAGTTCATTTACATAGGCAAAACCACTATAAACGGCTTTCGATGGAATAGTATATCCTAATAGGTGCAATTGATGAACAGCACATAATACGGTAGCTGCATTTTTAACCTGTGCATAACCCGATAATTCTCCCTTCAAGTGGAGATGGTATTTAGTGTCGAAAAGCCATCCGCTTGCAGTTTTCAGGCTTGAATAAATAATATTCTCATCTTCAGCAAAAACGATAGGCGCCCCTACCCTTTCGGCAGTTTGCTCAAATACTTCGCGAACTTCGCCCGAGGCTTCACCAATAACTACAGGTACGCCCGGTTTTATTATTCCAGCCTTCTCTGCTGCTATTTTAGGTAATGTGTCGCCTAGAAATTGCATATGATCGAAACTGATGTTGGTTATTATGCTCAGTTGTGGTGTAATAATGTTTGTACTATCGAGGCGTCCGCCCAGTCCGACCTCTATAATAGCCACATCGACCTGCATATCGGCAAAATAACTAAAAGCCATCATCATTGTCAACTCGAAAAATGATGGTTGTATCGGCTCAAAATATTCGCGATGGCGTTGCACAAAGTCTGTAATATAATCCTTCTCAATTTTTCCTCCATTCACACGGATACGTTCTCTAAAATCTACCAGATGGGGCGATGTATATAATCCGACCTTGAGTCCGGCCTCCTGCAATATAGCTGCTAATAGGTGCGATGTAGAACCTTTTCCATTGGTTCCGGCAACATGAATGGTTTTGTATTTTTTATGTGGATAACCGAAATATTTATCGAGAGCCAAGCTATTGTCAAGACCTTCTTTGTATGCTATTCCTCCTACTTTTTGATATACCGGCAATTGGTTATATAAATACTCCAGTGTTTCCTCGTAATTCATCTCCTTTCATTTTTTACAAAGGTACATAATATCCTTAATAACTGTAAGTAACAATTAGGAAATATCACAAATCGGTTTTCATCTAAAAAAACGGAAGTTTTCGTTTATTTTCAGAATCGTTTTCGTGATATTTACTAACAGTTTCTTCGATTTATCCGAACAATTGCCTGAATGCTTCTTCTACTTTTCGTACCTGAACAATCTCGATATTGACCTTAGATGTAAAGCCTTTCAGGTTGTTTTGCGGGATAAGAATCTTGGTAAACCCAAGTTTTTCAGCTTCCAAAACACGTTGTTCGATACGGTTTACTGGACGAATTTCTCCCGATAGCCCGACTTCGCCCGTCATGCAAACATGCTTTTCGATAGAAAGATCGAGGCTTGATGATAATACAGCACTGATAACAGCCAGATCCATCGCCGGATCGTTGACCTTCAGTCCGCCGGCTATATTCAGGAATACATCCTTCTGGATAAGCTTAAAGCCGGCACGTTTTTCCAATACAGCCAGCAACATATTCATCCGGCGCAGGTCGAAGCCTGTTGCCGAACGTTGTGGCGTACCATAGGCAGCAGTACTCACCAAGGCCTGAGTTTCGATGAGAAATGGGCGTACACCCTCTATTGCCGCAGCAATCGACACCCCGCTCAGCCCTTCATGGTTTTGAGTCAGAAGCAATTCGGAAGGGTTGCTGACCTCGCGCAGCCCATTCTGCCGCATTTCGTAAATACCCAGCTCTGCCGTACTGCCAAAACGGTTTTTAATGCTGCGCAGGATACGGTACATGTAGTGTTGGTCGCCTTCGAACTGCAACACTGTATCTACAATGTGTTCCAATACCTTAGGCCCGGCAATGCTGCCTTCTTTATTGATATGCCCGATTACTACGACAGGCGTATTGGTTTCCTTGGCAAATTTAAGTATAGCTGCAGAACATTCGCGCACTTGAGATACGCTTCCCGGAGACGATTCCACCGCATCGGTGTATATGGTCTGTATAGAGTCTACGATAACTAAACCGGGATTTACATTCTGTATATGCACAAATATCTGTTCCAGATTGGTTTCGCAAACGATATAGCAGTTGTCATTCGCCGGATTTATACGGTCGGCACGCAGTTTCAATTGGCGAGCACTCTCCTCGCCCGATACATAAAGCGTTTTCAGGCTTTTGAGATTCAATACCGTCTGTAAAATAAGTGTCGATTTGCCAATACCCGGTTCGCCGCCAATCAATACCAGAGAGCCGGGAACCATACCGCCCCCCAAAACCCGGTTGAGTTCGCCATCGAGCAGGTCTATACGGGGTTCTTCGCCTGTCTCTACGTTTTTCAGCAACAAGGGTTTTGCTTTCGATGTTTCGAAGGCTGTCAAACCTCCTTTCGACGGCGACTTTTCCTTACTTACCAATTCTTCTACATATGTGTTCCATTCGCCGCAAACGGGGCATTTGCCAAGCCATTTGGGCGAGTCGTTGCCACAATTGCTGCAAACATATACCGATTTTACTTTTGCCATAATATTTTTTCGGTCTGAGTCCCCTTGTTTTGAGTCTTAATTTGTATAACATACACCCCTTTGTTGAACGGCGACATATCTATTGTATGAGGAAAATCTTTCACGTTCTTTCTATCATACAATACGTCGGCGTCGAGATTTATAAGCCTTATCTGGGGCACTATATCATCGCCATAAACATTTATAATTATACTGGCATCCTTGCTTGCTATTTCTATGTTCTTATATACAGTAGCCTGTATTTCTTTTTCTTTGCCTCGCTTATCGGTTACTTTGATAGTCGTATTGCCCCTTTTATATGAAATAATCTCTATTTCATCGTCTGTTACGGTCGCCGAAGCAATTGTATTATCGGCCGAAGTTACCGTATAGTTGCCATTCCCCGATAATATTTTCACTTTAGCCGAAGTATTAATCAGCAGGCTTACATCTGCCTTATCAAGAACTAATTCATTCTCAACATTCTCTATATTATACAATCCGCTCAAGGCTTTCACATCCTGTCCTTCAGGATCGAGGTATGTCGCCAGTTTGGTATCTATGCCCTGAAAAACGTTAGCCCCGATATATTGATTCCAGTTGTACCAGAATTTACCGTAGACATCTGTTCTGTACCGATCGGAAGCACTGCAATCGAAAGCATCTCCACCCGAAAGAGTTCCTACAATCAAGCCGTTGTTGTTGAGCATAGGAGCTCCCGAAGAGCCTCCTTGTGTACCTACATCGCTGTATCCTACCACCCAGTAATTATTATTGGTGCCTATATCCTCCCATTTACCATGTGCTGGGGAGCTGGCATACGACGAAATCTTCTTCACATCTCCCCGGGGATGATGTATAACCTTTCCATTTTTTATGTTAGCGGCAGTATTTTCCCTGTCCCAACCGTTGAAATATACATCCCAGTCGCCGGGTATAGCTTCCGAGAGTTCGAGTAAGGCGACATCGCCCCCCATACCCAGCGGATTGATAACTCTGAGCTGCGAGCCCTTGTGAAACTTATATCCCGGAGGCGCTGCATTTGCACAAGATGGCGATTCGTATTCGAAAAAGAATGATGTATTAGCACCTACTTGGGCAGCTGTCATATTCTCGAAACAGTGATTCGCTGTCAGTATATATGGTTTCTTATCGTTAGCGGTATTATTCACCAGCGAACCGGAGCAAAGATATGTTTTTCCATCACTCTTTTCCATTCTGAGATGGACAACACCTTTCTTTATTGTCTGCCATTGTTCGTCGTCTACACAGTTGATGTTTACCATACACGAGAGCGAAGACCTGAATCCCGATAAATACCCTGTTTCGGTGGAATACTTATACCCTACCCCATTTATCAGCAATTCCGGTTTCTTATTGTCGGGCGAAACATATTCGAGTATGGCATTATCACCCGCCAGGTTTTCGATCGAGTATGCCCCTTTATGCGGATTGTCGTTGTGGCGATACACAATTGCATCGGTCATATTCTCCTTATTATATACATAGAGTTCGGCTCCCTGTGGCAAATAAAAATTATCGAAACTAATAAAGAATCCCTTTGCGCCTGGCACGTTGATTATTAGCTGCCATACATTTTTGCCTGCCAACCGGGTCCACACACCAACTGTATCCGAACTGATTCCCAGCTTATACATCTTGGCTTCGGCCAGCGGATGCCCGACACGCCTGTCGATGATATCGGCAACAGTAAACTTTGTTTCAGGCTCCACTATTACAGATATCTCCGATTTGTCTTTATTATAAGAATATTGTGGATTCTGAGCCAAGAGCAAAATGGATGGCATAAACAAGGTTATAGCTGCCAATAATCTTCTGGTGATTTTTCTAATCATAATCTATCTATCAGTTTGTCAATGTATTTGTGAATATCGTCGCGGCAAACAAGTTCTTCCATCTCGAAAATAATGGCGGCCTGCAAATAGAACGGCTCACGCTTGCTGAGTGTTTCACAGACAAATGTATAAAGTTCGTCTTCGTTTTTATCTTTTATCAAGGGACGTTTATCCTTGCATGTATTCAGCCGAGCCGATAATGCTTCGGGGCTTGCTTTGAGGTACACCGTAGTACCCACAGCATTCATGTAATCCATATTGTCGAAAAAGCAAGGGGTCCCCCCTCCCGCCGAAATTACAACATTCTCAAATTCACCTACTTCGTGAAGCATATTTCGCTCGATATTGCGGAAACCTTCTTCGCCCGATTCCTGAAAAAGCTGCCCGACTGTCTTCTGGTATCGCCCTTGTATAAAATGGTCGAGGTCGATAAAGTCAAGTCCCATCTTTT
This sequence comes from Dysgonomonas sp. 511, assembly GCF_010501105.1. Classification (GTDB taxonomy): domain Bacteria; phylum Bacteroidota; class Bacteroidia; order Bacteroidales; family Dysgonomonadaceae; genus Dysgonomonas. The sequence goes on from NZ_QVMQ01000021.1 coordinate 26,300, forward strand.
TTGCCAATTCGCGTCCGGCAGTTGTTTTTCCGGCACCCATATATCCTATAAGGAATATCTTTTTCATCTTTTAATAATTATCGCTCCTATCAAATTGTATTACAGACTGCCTAAGTCATTCGATTTGTGCGTGACATACAAATGTAAGAATAAAATATAAAAGGTTGTTTTTATTGATTAATATATTCTCAAGTATAGGCTTTGCCGCGATAGATAACAAGGTGTAAAATTATACCTTAGATATATATTCAAAGAAATCGCTTTCGAAACGCGAAAAACCTCCACCGTACGACACTTCTATAGCCTCGCGGCTATTCTTTCCATCCTTTATTTCCCTTATTATATTAATTACGATTTGCGGGTCTTTCTGCATCAGGAATTGTACAATGGAATAGCCCAAAGCATATCCGTAATTTTCGTGTGTAAAGGATTTTTTCGAAAACTGCTTGTGGCTCCAGTCCAAAAACTCCTCTATATTTATATCCTGGGTGTCAACCATTGTTTTCACACGCATGAAAAATGTATTGTGAGGCTGGTGCTTTACAGTTTTTCCTGCCTTTGTATTGCCAAAATACACAGCCAACCCCTCATTGAGCCATATAGGAACTGAGCCAAAATAGGTATTGACAAAGAAATGGCTAAGCTCGTGATAACAGGTGCTTAAAAACCCATTTTCGTGCCGATCTTTGCATACTACTGCCTCTTTATTCTTTCGCGAATAGAAGCCCATCGAGCGGTGGTGGGTCGTATTTGTCTGCTCTTTCTGGTACATCAGGTAATCGCCATACTTGGAAAAGATAACAAGCCTGACATCTGTACTATTTATTGCCGAATCGGGCAATACCTTATTGTAAAATTCGAGCTGATGGCTGATAACCTGTTCCAATACTTTCTGTTCTTTTTTGTCAAGCACCTTATCATTGTCTTTTATTGCATATTGGGCGCATGCAATATCCGCTATCAGCAACAGGAGAAATGCAATATATATCTTTCTCATTTCTGTTCTTTCTTTTTCAGGTACTTTGCACGTTCTTTTTTGCTCATATCCTGCATTATAAGCTCGTCGGTCAGTTCGCTTACATATGTCGTTTTTTCCTCCAACTTGCCATCGCCACTATTCAACGAATGAAATACAGGAACCAGGTTGCTATGCTTAATGCCGGTTTCATCGTTGTTTACCATGTTTTTGTCGAGAAAGAAAACTGAGAAGTGTATTAGTTTTCTCTCATTGTCGCCTGGTTTTACAATGGCTATAGGTTGGCCTACCGAAACCGATTCGCCGGGATATACCAACACTTTCTGAAATTTAGAATATTGGCCAAAAGTTCCATCCTCATGGTATATGATTATCTTATCGTCTTTCGACAATGTTCTGTTTGCGGTATCGGTCAACCGGTCGTCGCATACCACTCCGCCCCGGCATGCATAAACGGTATCGCCCGCAAATTTCAGGTTAAACACCGATGTAAACGCCCTGTTTCGTGCCGGAATATATTGTATGCTGTCTCCGGGCTTTACCGGCAAAGCATAAACATGGCCGGGGTTTATTTTCTTATTTAGGGAACCCCTGTATGTTCTCGACGAATAGTTGTAGCCTCCGCTTGAAAGGCCATTTTTTACCAATGTTGCTACTATCTTATCGCTTTTGCGGGATATTACCTGCCCCCTGAAGTTTCCTCTTACCTCATAATCTCCTTCTATGTTCAGGCTGATATAGTAATCGCAGAAATCTTCATTTTTTGCTGTTATAACTATATTTCCGTTCTTATCGCGTTCACTTTTGAATGAAATAGCCCTTGTATGCTGCTGGGCAAGCAATACGGATGATGATAGTGCGAGTAAGATTAACAGGATAACATTTTTCATATTCGTATGCTATTTTAAAGAACATCTGGTATAGATAAGGAAACTCCAACCACCCACTTACTGGCAGTTGGAGCTAAGTAACTGTATTTTTATTTAGTGACAGTGATTTTCACATTCTTGATATCACTAAATGCGGTCAACTCTTCCGGATTCAACGCGAAACTAACCAAAGAGTATTTGCGTTCTCCCTTTATCTTGTCTATTGTTGCATTCTTTATCAGGAATACTTTGCCTGTAGAGTTGCTACACTCGAACTTACATTTGTAAGTGCCTTCTTCCATAATAATGAAATAAGCATCTACAACCGGAGTTTCTTTATATTTAGCAAAATAATCGAGAGAAACACCCGAGCAGAAATTGGCAGTATAAGGCAATTCATCATAATGAGTCTCAACCTCTTCGTTGAAACCGTCTACAAATCCATCGACTGTCTGTACTACTGTACGGCCTGCAACAGAAGCTACTTTTTCGGCATGGGCGTCTAGCAGGCGGTCGACACTGCGCCCTACCCCAACGGCAACTTTCCCGGCGGCATCTGTAGCTTTTTCACTAACGCGCTCACCATGTTCATCCACGGCTTCGGCAACTCCTTCTACCACATCCAAACCTGTTTCAGCTATAGTTTTCGATACTTTCTTCACACACCCCGAACAAGAGCTAAAAAGCATAACTATAACAGAGCAGATAAAAATAAAAATTACAAAAATTGATAGTTTTTTCATATTTCTTTTAGTTTGTTAAGTTTATGGGGCAAATATAGATAAAAAAGGATTATTATAATTGCAATATTAAGTCGTTGATTATAATAAAGAAGATGTCCTTTATTACTTTTAGGACACCTTCTTCATATTTGCGGTGTTAGTCTAAGTAACTGTTAGTAATCCTTTACTTCCCAACCCAGAGCACTTGCTCCAAGTACGGCAGCATCGCTTTCTTTAAGTTCCGAAACCAATATCTTTATCTTGTTACGGTAGATCGGCAACATATTCTCTTCCATATGCTTGTGTACCGGATTGAGTATATAATCGCCCGATTTGGTCAGTCCTCCGAACAGGATAATAGCCTCAGGGCTGGAGAATGCTACGAAGTCGGCAAACGATCCTCCTAATATTTTACCTGTAAATTCAAAGATTTCCTGTGCAAGCTTATCGCCTTTCACGGCTGCTTCGTGAACATCTTTCGATGTGATTTCTTCCACATCAAGTTCTCTCAGCAAGCTTGGTTCTTTTCTTGTTTCCAGATATTCGCGCGCTGTACGTGCTACACCTGTAGCAGAACTGTAAGTTTCGAGACATCCTTTTTTGCCGCAACCGCAAACACGTCCACCGGCAATAGCTGTAGTATGCCCCAGTTCTCCGGCAAAACCATCGTGCCCATACACTAGTTGGCCGTTGACAACGATGCCGCTACCTACGCCCGTACCAAGTGTAATAACGATAAAATCTTTCATCCCGCGTGCAGCACCATAGGTCATTTCACCGATAGCTGCAGCGTTGGCATCGTTGGTAAGCGATACGGGGATGTTCAACTTATCAGAAAGCATCTGTGCCAACGGAATTACGCCTTTCCACGGAAGGTTGGGTGCAAATTCGATACATCCGGTGAAGTAGTTTCCGTTTGGTGCGCCAACTCCGATACCCTTGATGTTTCCGGCTCCGCCTACCTGGTCGATAATCTCCTGTACACCGGCAGCCAGATGAGTTACATAACTGTCGATTTCTTTGTAAGCACTGGTTTTGATCGAGCCTTGGTTCAGTATATGGCCTCTTTTGTCTACAACACCGAAAACCGAATTGGTGCCGCCAATGTCGATTCCGATAGCATATGGTTTTTCCATGATTTTAATATAATGTTAATTTTACAATGAAATTATAATTCCGTATTAGTGTCTGCAAATATAATTAATTCCACGAAAAAAACAGGTTCTTGCCAATGCGAATAATGTGAATTTAACATATAGAAATCTGATATTTTTTTCTATATCATATTTTCATACAAAGACAGTATCACGACCAGGCTTCGAGCCATTCCTATAATCCCCTTTTCCATATATGTCTACATAGTCCTTATTGTAATATTCATGCATTTCATTTCTTCACCCTTACTGCATTGCCGGCGGTAGGCGTCAGTTTGGTAAAGCCATACAATGACATTACGCCTATAACAGCAATTATAATAAACGACAGGCGGAAATCGGCAACAGTATAATGCTCCGTACCTCCGTTTATCATATTCGAAAACCGCAGTGCTACCGCCCCCATAGCAATACCCATACCAATGGAAATCTGCTGTATGGTACTGTACAACGTATTGGCCGGAGTCATTTGCTGCTGAGGTATATCTGCAAAGGCCAGTGTAGTGATAGCGCTGAACTGCATAGAGCGGAACAAACCCGATGTAAACATAACTGCTACTATAAGGATGGTAGGAGTAGTAGGTAGCAACAAGGCAGTAAAGAATGTGAACAATGCCACCAAAAGCCCGTTGACTATAAGTACTGTCCGGAAATTGTAATGCCTCATAATCCAGATAGTAGCCGGTTTCATCGCAAGATTGCCCGCCATAGTGGCAAGGAAAAGCGTACCCGATTCAAGGGGGCTAAGCCCGAAACCTTCCTGAAACATCAGGGGGACGAGGTAAGGAGTCACGCCGATTACCATACGCGACAACGAGCCTGTAAAGATTGTCACCTTATAAGTCGGTATCTTTATTACGGAATAGTCTATCAGCGGGTTGGAGATATGGCGCGAATAGATGATATTGAATGTCAGCAGCCCTATACTTACCAGTATCAGTATTGCCGAAACATAATAAGGGACTTCCGTACGGCTCAACAACTCGAATCCATACATAAAGCCAGCCAGAGCCAACCCGCTAAGGACAAAGCCTACAGCATCGAACCGCCTCTTTGGCTGTTTATCGTCTTTTTCTTCGGGTATATAGTGCCATGCCAGCAATACACAGATTATACTGATGGGTATATTGAGATAGAATATCCAGTGCCACGACCAGAAAGTAGTAAGGTATCCACCAACCAAAGGCCCCAGAATAGGGGCTATCAGTGCCGGCCATGTGATATATGCCATAGCTGTCACCAAGTTTTCTTTGGGTGTAACTTTCAAGACTGCCAACCGCCCTACAGGGGTCATCATTGCCCCTGCCATCCCCTGAAAGATACGGAAGATGACAAACTGTGAAAGGTTTTGCGCCGTACCGCATAATGCCGATGCCAATACAAAGAGTATGATGGCAGAACAAAAGACCTTACGCGTGCCGTAACGGTCGGCAATCCATCCACTGACAGGTATAAAAATAGCAAGGGCGATAAGGTACGATGTTACTCCCGCACTGAGATGTATCACATCGGTATCGAAAGTTCGCGCCATAGACGGGATAGCCGTATTGACGGCAGTAGTATCCAACCCCTGCATAAAAAATGCAATGGCTACGATAAGCGGAACGGTATATGCCTTGTCTATTTTCATATGACCTTAAAAACAAGGTGAAATCTCTTTAGTTCAGTAAATACCAATTTATTAAAACTTTTCTTCGATAAGCGTTTTCAAATCCATATTACCAACATCCTCAAAGGATAACCTAAACACACAGCCCGCTTTCCATTCAGAACACCCGTAAGCTGCTTTACCTTTCAGCACTGTCCCTTTTTTACACAGAGGGCATATCAAAGGTTCGGCTGTCTTCGGTTTTGGCTCTTTTTCCTTCTTCGCCCTTGGTTTCTTCGGTGCATTGGGGTCTTTGGGTTTAGCAGCTTTCTTTTTTGGCTTCTCTTCCACCACTTTAGGCGTTTCTTCTATTGTAATAGTATTACCCCAATCGTTTTTCACGTTTACCACTATCTGCCCAAGCATTTCTTTCAGTTCTTCGATAAACTGGCGCGGATCGTACTCATTTTTCTCTATCTGGCGAAGCTTCTTCTCCCATATACCGGTCAGTTCTGCCGATTTGAGCAATTCTTCCTTAATAGTACCTATCAGCTCTACTCCCGTCTTTGTTGCATGCAGGTTCTTACGCTCCTTGCGGATATAGTTCCGCTTAAACAGGGTTTCGATAACGGCGGCACGGGTGGAGGGACGTCCTATCCCATTCTCTTTGAGGGCATCGCGCAATTCATCATCCTCTACAAGCTTTCCCGCCGTTTCCATCGCCCTCAGCAGGGTAGCTTCGGTATAATACTTGGGCGGCTGTGTCCATTTCTCGTTCAAAGCAGGTTCGTGAGGACCTTTCTCGCCTTTGGTGAAGGATGGAAGGATACCGCTCTCGTCCTTGTCGTTTTCTTCCTCCTCCTTGTTGGGGCTATTGGTTGTATCTGCCTGTTTTTCGAACACTACACGCCAACCGGGTTCGAGTATTTGCTTGCCCGTAACCTTAAATTCCACCTTTGCCGCTTCGCCCAATACAGTAGTGGTAGAGATTTTGCAATTGGGGTAAAATACCGCTATAAAACGGCGTGTTATCAGGTCGTACACCTTGCGTTCGTCTGCCGATATATTATTCGCCCTCACTCCTGTAGGGATGATGGCATGGTGGTCGGTAACCTTGCTGTTGTCGAATACTTTTTTCGACTTAGGTATCTTTGCCGCCGCCAGTACGGGTTTCGCCAGTTCTTCGTATCCGGCAAGCCCACGCAATATGGCAGGCACTTTAGGATACATATCGTCGCTCAGGTAAGTAGTATCTACACGCGGATAGGTGGTAAGTTTCTTTTCGTACAACGACTGTATCGTTTTCAGGGTATCTTCTGCCGAGAAAGCAAACTTCTTGTTGCATTCCACCTGCAAAGCCGTAAGGTCGAACAGCCGTGGCGGGGCTTCCTCCCCTTTCTTGATCGAAACATCTGTTACCTCAAATTCCGAACCCTTTATTTCTTCGAGGAATTTCTCACCTTCCTCCTTCTTGGTGAAGCGTCCTTTTGTTGCCGAGAAGGTAGTTTCCCTATATACGGTCTTCAGTTCCCAATATGGCTCGGGGGTGAAGTTTTCTATTTCCAGTTGACGGTTTACGATAAGAGCTAATGTAGGTGTCTGCACCCTGCCGATAGACAGTACCGACTTATTCTGCCCGTATTTCACCGTATAGAGCCGTGTGGCATTCATACCCAGCAACCAGTCGCCGATAGCGCGCGATAGCCCGGCTTCGTAAAGCTTGTCAAACGCAGCCTGGTCTTTAAGGTTGCTAAAGCCTTCGCGCATCGATTCTTCGGTGAGCGACGATATCCACAGGCGTTTTACAGGTGCTTTGTTCTGGGCTTTTTGCATCACCCATCGCTGTATCAGCTCGCCCTCTTGCCCGGCATCACCGCAATTGATTACCTCGTCGGCCTGGGAAAGCAGCTTCTCTATTACTGCAAATTGCTTCTTTACGCCCTCGTTTTCTATCAGCCTGATGCCGAAGCGGGGCGGTATCATCGGCAGCACTGCCAACGACCACGATTTCCATTGCGGCGAATATTCGTGTGGCTCTTTCAATGTGCAGAAATGCCCGAAAGTCCATGTCACCTGATAGCCATTGCCCTCGAAATAACCATCCCTGCGGGCAGTTGCTCCCAGGATGGCGGCTATTTCGCGTGCTACGCTTGGTTTTTCGGCTATGCAGACTTTCATTTAGTATTTTATTATATAATTGATAATCAATAATATTATTAAAAAAAGTAACACATGTAACACATATTTTATATTTTTCGAATGTTACTTTTTATTTTCGTGGCTTCGCTTTAAGCCTCCCCCGGGGAGGTTGGAGGGGCTAAAAAAAGTAACACTTGTAACACATTTTCATATCTTTTTTATTGTTACCTTTTCCCGGACAAATACGCCTATTACCTGCACTATACAGATAAAGTTATCGGGATAAGATGCAGGGTGTTACTTTTTATTTTTCTCAATGTAACACCCTGTTTATCTGATATAAAAAAGGCAATGGCAAAATAGAGTAGCTTATTGCTTAGTAGCTCTCCTCCTTGTTAGGGAAATCCACAGCTTTTACATCCTTGATGTATCCTTGCACAGCCTCGGTCATTACAGTATGTATATCGGCATACTTGCGAAGGAACTTCGGTGCAAACCCCTTGTTCATACCCAGCATATCCTGCACCACAAGCACCTGTCCGTCGGTATCGGCACCTGCGCCTATTCCTATAGTAGCCATAGTGGTTTGCGCAGTAGCTTTCTTAGCCAGTTCTGCCGGAATCTTTTCAAGCACCACGCCAAAGCAGCCTGCCTCTTGCAGCAGTTGTACATCGCGAAGCAATTTATCGGCTTCTGCCGTATCCTTTGCCCTGATAGCATAGCCCCCATACTTATTTACGGATTGAGGCATAAGCCCGAGGTGTCCCATTACAGGAATACCGGCGTTCACTATCTTCCTTATATCTTCTATTATCTCTTCACCACCTTCTATTTTAAGGGCGTCAGCACCGGTTTCTTTTATCATGCGTATAGCTGCCTCAAGCGATTTCATCGGATTGCCCGACACCGTACCGAATGGCATATCTACAATTACCATCGCATGTTTTACCCCGTTTACAACAGAACGTCCGTGATATATCATCTGGTCGAGCGTCATAGGCAGGGTTGTAAGGTTTCCGGCCATAACATTCGATGCCGAATCGCCAATAAGGACAACATCCATCCCCGCCTGGTCGATAATCGAAGCCATCGTATAATCGTAAGCGGTAAGCATGGTTATTTTTTCGCCAAGCTGCTTCATTTCAGCCAGATGGCGTACCGTAATCTTACGGATATTTTCTGTATAAGTAGACATATTTTCTTTGTTTTTAGATTAAAAAACTAGTTCACAGGTTGCAAAGATACAATTTAAGGGGAAAATAAGGAGACTGTTTCGCAAAATGATTTTACAGCCAGCGTGCAACCTTTTGTTAGCCATCGTGGTATTGGTAAAGAGAAATTTTATCTGTATCATCTTACCCGGCGATCAGCAGGGAAGGTAAAAGATTAAAGACCGTTTTTTTAACCTCAATATATCATTTCCGGCATATTATTTGTTGTATCTTTTTATTAATTTTGCAGCCTCAACTATCCGGCTCTGAATAAAAAAAGATACTACATTGAAACTACTTGATTTACAAAAAGTTTTCGAAACCGATAGCAATATTGCGGCTACAGCTGCCGTCTTATCCGACAATAGATATAAGAATACTTATATCAAAGGATTGCTAGGTTCGGCCGTAGCCATGTTTGCAACTGCCCTTTTCCACAAAAAAAGAAACTGCTACCTGTATGTTATCGACAATCAGGAAGATGCAAGCTATTTCTATCACGACCTCACCCAGATATTAGGCACCGAAAATGTGCTGTTCTTCCCCTCTGCCTACAAACGGGCGGTGAAATATGGGCAAATAGACGCGGCAAACGAGATACTCCGCACCGAAGTGCTGGGAAAAATGCAGAACGATGAGCGCAACTTTATCATCGTATCCTATCCCGAAGCCTTGTCGGAAAAAGTAGTATCGGAAGATATACTCCGCAAGAATACTATACATATCAAGGCAGGTGAAGAGATAGACCGCAACTTCGTTTCCGATATGCTCGACACTTTCGGCTTCGAATATGTAGACTATGTGTACGAGCCGGGGCAATACGCCATTCGCGGTAGCATATTGGATGTATTCTCGTTTTCGTACGAATTGCCTTACCGTATCGACTTTTTCGGCGATGAAGTAAGCTCTATCCGCACATTCGATATAGAAACACAATTGTCGAAAGAGCAACTGAAAGAAATACAGGTAATCCCCGATATGCAAAAGGGGGAACTAGACAGGGAGTCGTTCCTCAAACTTCTTCCCAAAGATACGATAATAGGCTTTAAAGATTACGAGAGGGCTAGTGAGGTCGTAGAGTTTATTTATACCGATTTTCCGGTGCTCGACAATCCTGAGCACGAAAAGAATATCCAGAGCAGGCTTACCACTGTGGACGAATATACGGAACTCATTGCCAAATTCCGGCTCTTCCATTTCGGAAACAGGGCTTACGATGTACCCGATACTACTATCGAATTTAAAACAACCAAGCAACCTCCTTTCCATAAGAATTTCGACCTGATAAGCGAAACTTTTAAACAATATCAGGACGATGGTTACAAAATATACATTCTCAGCGACAGCGACAAACAGCACAGGCGTCTCGAAACCATATTCGAAGACCGGGGCGACGATATACACTTCATCCCTATAGACAAAACATTGTCGGAAGGATTTGTAGACGAACTGCTCAAAATATGCTGTTTTACCGACCACCAATTGTTCGACCGCTACCACAAGTACAACCTGAAATCCGACAGGGTGCGTTCGGGTAAATTTGCCATGTCGCTGAAAGAATTGCAGCAGTTCCAGATAGGCGATTACATCGTGCACATCGACCACGGCGTAGGGCAGTTTGGCGGATTGGTACGCTCGGATATGAACGGGAAGATGCAAGAGCTTATAAAGCTTATCTACCTAAACAACGACTCTATATTCGTCTCGCTCCATTCGCTGCACAAGATATCGAAATACCGGGGCAAAGAAGGCGAATCGCCACGGATAAACAAGCTTGGCTCGAATGCGTGGAACAACGTAAAGGAAAAGACAAAAGGCAAGGTAAAAGACATAGCGCGCGACCTGATAAAGCTATATGCCAAACGTCGCGAGGAAAAAGGATTCCAGTTCTCGCCCGACTCGTTTCTGCAACACGAACTCGAAGCCTCGTTCATATACGAAGATACACCCGACCAGTTGAAAGTTACCAACGATGTAAAGCAGGATATGCAAAACATCAAGCCGATGGACAGGCTTGTCTGCGGCGATGTGGGCTTCGGCAAAACAGAAGTCGCCATACGTGCCGCCTTCAAGGCTGTGACCGACAATAAGCAAGTTGCTGTACTTGTGCCTACCACAGTGCTGGCATATCAGCATTACCAGACATTCAAAGACAGGCTCAAAGAGTTTCCGTGCAGGGTGGATTATATCAGCCGCGCACGTACCAGCCATCAAATAAAGGAGACACTGAACGACCTGAAAGAAGGCAAGGTAAACATACTGATAGGTACACACCGGCTGGTGAGCAAGGATGTCGCTTTCAAAGATTTGGGGCTGTTGATAATAGATGAGGAACAGAAATTCGGAGTGGCGGTGAAAGAGAAGCTGAAACAGATGAAAACAAATGTAGATACACTGACCCTTACAGCTACCCCGATACCGCGTACCTTGCAGTTTTCGCTGATGGGTGCGCGCGACTTGTCGGCTATAAATACGCCTCCGCCCAACCGTTACCCTATACAGACCGAGGTGCATACGTCCGATCCGCGCATAATCCGCGAAGCTATCGAATTTGAAATGAGCCGCAACGGCCAGATTTTCTTTATAAACAACCGCATAAAAAATATCTACGAACTGGCTGACCTTGTACGCCGCGAAGTTCCCGATGCACGTATCGCCATAGGGCACGGGCAGATGGAACCGGCTAAGCTCGAATCCATCATCATCGATTTTGTCAACTACGAGTACGATGTGCTTATCGCCACTTCGATTGTAGAATCGGGTATAGATATACCGAATGCCAATACAATAATAGTAAACGATGCCCAAAACTTCGGGCTGAGCGACCTGCACCAATTGCGTGGCCGTGTTGGGCGAAGCAACAAAAAGGCATTTGCATACCTGCTTGCTCCCCCACTCCACAGCCTGACACCTGAGGCCCGCAGACGTTTGCAGGCTATAGAAAACTTCTCGGAACTGGGACACGGTTTCCACATCGCCATGCAGGATTTGGATATCCGCGGCGCAGGAAACTTGCTGGGTGCAGAACAAAGCGGGTTCATAGCCGACTTGGGGTATGAGGTTTATCAAAAGATATTGACCGAAGCCGTCAACGAGCTGAAAAACGATGAATTTGCAGATATCTATTACGAAAAAAAAGATGGTGAGAAAATAGCCGGAGACAGGTTTGTAGACGATGTGCAGATAGAGAGCGACCTCGAACTGCTGTTCGCAGCCACCTACATACCAAACGATTCGGAAAGGATTACCCTCTACAGGGAGCTAGACCAGATGGAGTCTGAAACAGAAGTACTCGAATTTACAAAGAAATTGGAAGACAGGTTTGGCAAGATTCCGAAAGAAGGGCGCGAGTTGATAATGGTAGTCCGCCTGCGCTCGCTAGCCAAAACGCTCGGTATAGAAAAAGTGGTGATGAAAGGCGAAAAGATGAGCCTTTTCCTCATTGCCAATCCCGATTCGCCATACTACCAGTCGCAAGCCTTCGACAAGCTGCTTGGTTACATACAAAACAACCCGCGGAAATGCGAATTGAAAGAACGGAACGGACGGCGGTCGGTAAGCATAAAACAAGTGCCGAATATAGAAACCGCCTGTATGATACTGAACGAAATAAACGGGTAAATTTGGTTATTTAAAAAGCTTGTATTATATTGCATATTAAGAGCTTATTCGCGACAACGATCAGGGCAAACGCATAAAAAATGATATTTACAGTTTTGACTACTGTAGGGCGAATTGAAAATCGACGAAATCAATTATCTTCGCCCGAAATAGAAAAAATCTGCGGGCGAAAAATAATTCGCCCCTACAAAGCTCAGAATTGAGTTTGGATAAATTCCATGCGTTTGCCCTGCGACAACTGCGGAGTAAGCAGAATTATACGAATTTTTTTAATCATAGACTCTAAATATAATACAAATATGAAACTGATAATTAAAAAAATTGCACTTATCGCATTTTGCGCTTTCGTTGCCGCTCCTGCCGTTTTTGCTCAACAGGCTCGCGTAGCCCTCAAAGGTAATGCTTATGTAATAAAAGAAGGAAAATACGCAGGGCTCGAAATAGATGGAGAGGTATTGATACCCGTTGTAACAAAATATTGGGTGAATTTCGATACCTCTACAGGAAAATACTTCGTTGCCGAAACCGAAAATGGGGATTTCTGTGTATTAGACCGCAATGGCAAACAGGTAAAATTGGGTGGTCGCCGTAATTTTTATAAAGCTTCGACAGTAGACGGCACTATAATGACACAAGCTACTAAAGATAGCCCGCCAAAGTATTTCTCTGAAAACAACCTGTCTGTTGAAGTGAAAGTTGAAACGGCAAGCCACGACTTTTTCGACAAAGACCGGGTATTCAATCCCGAAAAAATGGCACAGGCAAAAGCCTCCGAACAAGCCGAATACCTCAGTAGCCTGGTTACTCCCGACGGAAGGTTCGAGATAAAACCGAAACCTAACTCATATCGCCAGCAGATATTTGTGCAAGGAAAAATGCTTCACGAAGCGCAGGAATACAGAGTGCTGTCCGATCCCGAATACTGGAATAAAACAGGATGCTGGGCAATAATGTGCAAAAACAACGGCTATTACGGAGCTTTGCTTTTGGGTGTATATGAAAAAGATGGTAAGCAGATGGTAGAAATCTTACAAACTATTCCGTACGAATACACATTCGTGTCGCATCATGACGGCAATATGATCAAAGCTACTACAAAGTCAATAACAAATCATTATTTTAACTTCGGTGGATGGAAATTCGATCGCGACTGGAAGACCGGAAACTTTACCCCTGAATATAAAAAATGGGTTAAAAATAAATCTACAGGAAAATGGACTCTCCAAAAACAAGAGGAGAAATAATAAGGCGAATACTGCAATGAGGATTCTTTATCTATTACCGGTTTTTATTATTTATTGTTTGTCTGCCACTGCGCAGACAGTGACTTACGATGAGAAGGTACTCGAACAGAAGCTCGACTCTATATTGCGAGAAGGAGAACTCTTGTATAAATACGAAAGAGCCGCCTGGAGCTCTACCGACTATGCCAATTCGAATGAGTTTGTAAAGAAATATTATAGTGGCTATTTCGTTTATCAGGACGGAAAGAAGATAAAAGGCATTATATTCGACGAGAATACGGAAGACTGCGTAGCCGAATATGTTTTCGGAAAGAACTTCGATGCTCCTGAGGAAGTTATCGTTGACAGACGGCGACTGACACAGGAAGAAAAGAAACTGATTAAAACCAGAACCGCTATCTTGCAACAACTTTCCGACCCGAAGTATAAGCTGACGGTTCCTGACGGGTTTAGCCTGAATATAATACTGATTCCCGGCGATGTACAATACAAATTATATATTATCACCGGAACCTCCCGTTCGGATGTTATACCCTTCGGCAACGATTACCTTTTTGTGGCTAACGAAAACGGGGAGATAGAAGAGTGGAGCAAATTCCATTCGCGACTTATTCCTATAGAAACTGTAGGCCCTAACGGCGAAACAGTTATAATGCCCGTTCATAGCCACTTGAAGACTACACCGTTGGTTACAGCTACCGACATCTGTACATTCCGCTTATATGCTCCGTTTCACAACATGCAGGAATTTATGGTGTATTCTACAGCAATGGGTAAGTACCTGAAATACAATTTAAAAAAGAATAAAATAACTATTACGGACAAATAGTTACTTTATTCGAATATATATCAAAAAAAAGAATAAGGCTGTCCGGAAAGACAGCCTTATTACTTATATTTTAAACAGATAGCTTATTAGCGTACTTCGTAGTTAGATTCTTCTGCGAAATCCATTTGAGCTTGAGAAAGATCATTGAAGTGTTTTGTGTACTCTTCCATCTTTGCATTGTATTCGTCAACGATTTTGTTTAGTTCGCTTGCATCCGATTCAGCAGTAAGAGTGCCAAATTTGCGACCTATTTCCACCATGTCTCTCAAACTTTCGTATGTATTAACAGCAGCTTCTTTGAAAGCATCGCCACCTTTAGGCACTTCAAGTGCTTTTACTTTATCTATTTCTGCATTGATTTTTACAAGAGCGCTGTCAGTTTGAGCTGCAACGTCTGCAAAATTGCTGTTTTGCATAGATTTAGAAACTTCGTTTTGGTAATCTTCACCGATTTTTGTGATGTTTGTGTTAGCGTTTACGATTGCATCGTTGAATGCTACTGGGCTAGGTCCACAAGCTACGAAAAATGTAGCAACGGCGATCAAAGAAAATAATACTTTTTTCATGTTTAAAAGTTTGTTTAATTAGTTTATGATATTGACAGAAATTCTACAATTTTATGCAAAAATAATTAAAAAAAACAAATTAGCAAGAACTCACGACGACAAAGGCCTCTTTTTAACCAAAAAGTCTTTTATTCCACCGATATGCTCTTTTACCCTCTTGTCCGAAAACTCGAAGACTTTAGTTACCAACCCATCGAGAAAATCGCGGTCGTGCGACACAAGAATGATTGTGCCGTCGTAATCGAGCAAGGCATTTTTCAATACTTCCTTGGTTTTCAAGTCGAGATGGTTGGTAGGCTCATCGAGAATAAGCAGGTTTACCGGTTCGAGCAGCAGTTTTATCATTGCCAACCGCGTGCGCTCTCCTCCCGACAGCACTTTCACTTTCTTATCCGAGTCTTCTTTATTGAACATAAATGCACCTAATATATTGCGTATCTGGGTGCGGATATCGCCTTCGGCCACACGGTCAATGGTTTCGAATACGGTAAGGTCTTCATCGAGCAGGTCGGCTTGGTTTTGGGCAAAATAACCGACCTCAACATTATGTCCCAGCATAATATCGCCTTCGAAGGGAGTCTCCCCCATCACACATTTTACGAAGGTAGATTTTCCTTCCCCATTCTTTCCGGCAAGGGCAACCTTTTCGCCGCGCTCTATCATCAGGCTGGCATTTTCGAACACTAGGTAATCGTCATATTTCTTGGTCACCATATCCACCGTCAATGGATAGTTGCCCGAACGCGTAGCCGGCTGGAAGCGAATGCGTACACTCGACTTATCTTCTTCGTCTATTTCCACACGCTCCATTTTTTCCAGTTGGCGCACACGGCTTTGCACCAGTACGGCCTTTGCAGCCTGTGCACGGAAGCGTTCGATAAACTCTTCCATCTCGGCTATTTGCTTCTGCTGTGCTTCCCAGGCATGAATCTGTTGCTGGCGACGTTCCTGCCGGAGTTCCAGATATTTGGAGTAATTGACTTTATAATCGTAGATACGCCCCAATGTCAATTCGATGGTGCGGGTAGTAACAGCGTCGATAAAGGCACGGTCGTGCGAGATCAATACTACGGCCTTTGCTTGTGTCTTGATAAAGTTTTCGAGCCATTCTATCGACTCTATATCCAGATGGTTGGTAGGCTCATCGAGCAGCATGATGTCGGGGCTGCTCAGCAATAGTTTAGCCAGTTCGATACGCATACGCCATCCACCGCTAAACTCGCTTGTGGGACGATCGAGGTCGGTACGTTTAAACCCCAGTCCGAGCAATGTTTTCTCCACTTCGCCCTCGAAGTTTACATCTTCTACCGAGGCCAAGCGTTCGTGAGCCTGCGTAAAATCGTCGATCAGTTTGGCATAATCGTCAGATTCGTAGTCTGTACGAGTTTCCAACTGGCGGTTCATATCTTCGATTTTCTCTTGCAGTTCGAAGATGTGAGAAAAGGCCTGTGAAGCCTCTTCGCGCACAGTGCGCCCGTCTACTATCTTCATCACCTGTGGCAAGTAGCCCACAGTGGAGCCATCGGGGCTGGTTACTGTTCCCTTATAATGTGTGTTCACCCCTGCCAATATTTTAAGCATGGTGCTTTTGCCTGCTCCGTTTTTCCCCACAAGGGCAATCTTGTCTTTCTCGTTTATTATATAACTGATGTTGTCGAACAACATACGGTCGCCCATTTCTACTTTAAGGCTTTCTACAATCAGCATTTATCTTTCTGTTTTTTGTTTTTTTGAGGTGCAAAGGTAGGAAAAAGTTATTATCAGGCATAAAAAATAATCCGGACAACACATTCTCATATATTGTCCGGAAATGCAGGCATATTACCTGCTTAGTTCAATTTCACTGTTTGTTTATCGCTCGTTTTTGAGAAAACCGCTCGTAAGCCTATAGGTATGCTGACCAGCTAAGCCCAGACTTTCATCGTATCAATTCTTATCGCTCAAAATTATAAAAAAAATCACACACTTATTGCGCACCTCTTTCAGAATGTCAATATTTAACATTATTATCTGCTTTTATGAGAAATCTTTTCAAATGTGGCAAAACACACAAACGGAGTACAGTATCCACATCACCTATCTTTACATTCAGCGTCAAACAGATTGTTCGTGTCGGAACGAACCATTTTATACTCCTTTCTTATATAAGGAACTACAGGATAAAATGTCTCTATCCACATTTCGTCCACCATTTCGCCAAAGGGACGCCCTTCTATGGGCTTGCCAATATGGGAAGTCAGCATTCGTATCCCATGCTTATCATCATCTGATATTTCGTCCCACGAGCTTCGTTTAGCAAAAGCCTTGTGTTCTATTATCAACTTGTTACCTTTCGACACACCCAGCATCGGATACATTTTTTCCTGCTTTAGTTCGTTCAGCACAATTTTAAAATCATTATACCCTGCATCCAGGGCAAATGTATAGACAAGTGCTTCTATAGAAGCATCTTTTTGCCCATAACTTTTATCCGCCTTTATTGCCAGATGTATTTCTTTATACGCCCCTTTCTTTACAGATTTAGTATAGGGGTAGTTGAAACAATTTGGGTTTTCATTGAATACCGGATGCATAACTGCGTCATCATCGAATGAGTATAAAGCATCTTCATCGCCAAAACCATCGAACTGGATAGAAATGTTTTTTTGCACATCGTTGTATAGGGCATACATATAAAAATCATCGTTGTAGGTAGTATCCGGCTCAAGAATCAGGTATTCATCTAATTCTTTCCATGTACCCACCACAGCCCCTCCGAAAAACACAATTCCGTATGTATGTTCGGGGCTGACCAGCAAATTGACAAAGCCGTGAGGATCGCCACTGCCTTTTTCGGGAGAATACATCCCGGTTAAATCCGTTCTTGTTTGCGCCAAAACATTGGTGGCAACCAACAAGGATATGATTGTCACAATAAATAATCTTGTTTTCAATAGATACTATTCTTAAACTGAGTAACTCTGTGATTAATACGAATGAGCAAATTTAAGGCACACAGGCTTGTCCAACTCTATATTCAGCCCAGTGGTTTCAAGCAATCCTGTTGCTTTGTTGCGTAGAAATACCTGTATCATATTACTATCGCGGTTGGCTACCAGCAGGTATTTTCCGTTAGGCGATATTACGAAGTTGCGTGGATGTATCCCTGTAGGCTGGTAACCTGCATTTTCCAATTTGCCAGTATTCCGGTCGATAGAAAAAATAGCGATACCATCGCCTTGCAAACGGTTAGAAGCATATAAAAACTTACCATCGGGCGAAACATGGATATCGCCACTACCCTGCGCATGGAGCGTGTCGGCTACTATTGTCTGAAATTCTGAGAGGTCACCGGTTTCTTCATTATAATTGAAACCGATTACCGTTCCGCCTATTTCATTGATCAGGTAAGCGAATTTTCCGTCAGGATGGAATGTGAGGTGACGGGGACCCGAACCATCGGCTACTTTAAAAGATTCAGGTTCACCTTTCATCAGGAATCCCCCCCCAGAATCTCTTGTTTGAAACTTATATATTCTATCTGTCCCCAAATCGGTAGCATACAGATATCTGTCATCGGGAGAAAACTGAACACAATGCAAATGTGGTCTTTTCTGCCTTTCGGGATGAATACCTTTCCCTTCGAAACCAAAGATCTTCGGCTCGCCGCCAATAGAACCATCTGCCACCAAAGGGAAGAGGGAAATACTAGCACCACTATAATTTGCAGTCACCAGGTAACGATTGTCCTTATCGGCAACCACATAGCACGGGGCATCGCCACCGGTGGGCATTGTATTCATCAGCCTTAAAGAATCTCCTCCTTTATCGAAACTGTAAGCTGCAACAACGGCCCTATCCCCCTCACCTTCCGACACGGCATATACAAAACGCTCGTCGTTGCTCAGGTTCAGGTAAGATGGATTGTCTTGCCTTGCCAAACTTTTCAGCTCGCTATTTCCCGATATGGTATCGAACCTATAGACATAAATCCCCTCGCTACCTGTATCGGTATACGTACCCACAAGCAGGAACATGGACGACTCTGCCGCAACAGCCATCTCAATATCATCCAGATCCGTATTACTCCTCTTCTTTTTATTGTTGCACGACACCATAATCAAAGACAGAAATATAAAAAAGACATATTTTTTCATAACAATATTTTAAGTGATTTGCTTCTTAGAGCCTGTTTAAATTTCATAAAAATACAAATTAAAGAAAAAGTTGCTTCAATAGAAAACCCAAAGTGGTCATTTTGTGTTTTGTATATAAAAAATACTGTCGAAAGTAAAATATATATCCATAGTCTGAAATCAAAGCCCGAAATTTTTCTTAATTTTGCATTTCGTCTGAAAACAATAAAGATTATGAAGGTACTCAAATTTGGCAGCGCATCTATAGCTACAGCCGATAAAATAAAGCAGGTAGCAGCTATCGTAGAAAAGGGAAAAGGCAATATCATTGTCTTGTCTTCGATACGTGGCACGGCAGAAGCATTGGCCGAAGTCTCGGACTATCTTTATAAAAAGAACCAGGAAGGTGCCATCGAAATCATCAACAAGCTGGAAAAAGATTACAGGCAGCTTGTCGGCGACCTGTTTTCGGATGCATCATTCGGCGAAAAGGCAATAGCAGTGGTAACCGAAAAGTTCAGCTATATCAGGACTTTTACCAAAGACTTGTTCACCTTGTTTGAAGAACGGTCGGTGCTTGCTCAGTCGGAACTGTTGAGTTCGGAAATATTCCATCTCTATATGCAGGAGAGAGGTATGAAATCGACACTTATCGCAGCACTTGATTTTATGCGGACTGACAAAAACGGTACGCCCGACCCAGTGTATATCAAGGAAAAACTCCAGGCATTGCTCGATGAGGCTAAAGATGCAGATATATACATTACACAAGGCTATATCACCCGCAACGCTTATGGCGAAATAGACGACCTGCGCAAAGGAGGTAGCGACTATACAGCTTCGCTTGTCGGGGTGGCTGTAGATGCCAAAGAAATACAGATATGGGCAGATGTAGACGCCATGCAGAACAACGACCCGCGCTACGTGAAAGGAACAAAAGCCATACCGTTGCTCAACTTCGACGAAGCTGCCGAACTGGCGTACTTCGGCACAAAGATACTGCATCCGTCGAGCGTACTTCCCGCTAAGCTTGCCGACATAGCGGTTTGCCTGAAAAATACGCAATACCCCGATGCACCGGGCACGCTCATTTCGAACAAAACAACAGACAGCACCATAAAAGCGGTGGCTGCCAAAGATGATATTACAGCGGTAAAAATAACCTCAGGACGTATGCTTCTGGCTCACGGATTTCTTCGCCGCGTGGCCGAAGTATTCGAAAACTACCAGACTGCGATAGATATGCTGACGACATCCGAAATAGGAGTCTCGCTCACTATCGACGACAACCGTAAACTAGAGCTGATAGTAAACGACCTGAAAAAATATGGAACAGTGTCTGCCGATACCGGCATGGTGATAATATCTGTTATAGGAAATCTGGAATCGGACAACTCGCGGTTTGCATCGGATATACTCGATGCTGTGAAAGAGATCCCAGTATCTATGATTTCGTACGGAGGTAGCAGATACAACTTCTCATTCCTTATCGACAAACAGTATAAGGAAAAGGCACTGCAAATATTGAATGATAAATTGTTTAATTAATTTTTTTATTATCTGATGACAAAAGGAAATTTTCCTCTTGAGAAACTGAAAGGCATAGAAACTCCTTACTACTATTACGATATGGAGCTACTGAAAAAGACGCTCAAAATAGTAAAAGAAGAAACTAAAAAATATGGCTACCAACAGCATTATGCAGTAAAAGCAAATGCCAACAGCCGTATTTTGAGCCTTATCGCATCCGAAGGATTTGGAGCCGATTGTGTAAGCGGAAACGAAGTAAAAGCTGCTGTCAATGCAGGTTTCCCGGCTTCGAAAATTGTCTTTGCCGGAGTAGGCAAAACCGATAAGGAAATAAATCTAGCCCTCGACCTTAATATCTTTTGCTTCAATGTGGAATCGTTGCCCGAACTATCAGTTATAAACGAACTGGCATGCAAAAAAGGCAAGATAGCACAGGTAGCTTTGCGTATCAACCCCAATGTAGATGCACATACACACGAATATATAACCACAGGGCTCAGCGAAAACAAATTCGGGTTCAGCATGGCGCATATCGACGATGCTATAGAACTACTTAAATCGCTGAAAAACATTAAGCTTATAGGCCTGCATTTCCATATAGGTTCGCAAATAGAAAATATCGAAGTATTCGAGCCACTATGTATGCGTATAAACGAATTGCAGGATTATTTCGAACAAAAAGAAATAAGACTGGAAAACATCAACGTAGGCGGCGGACTAGGTATAGATTACGAAGACCCCGATGCTAACCCTATCCCCGACTTTGCTTCATATTTTGAACTATTCCATAAAAACCTGAAATTGAGGAGCGGACAACTCGTTCATTTCGAACTGGGACGCTCTATAGTAGGGCAAACAGGAACATTGGTTACACGTGCTGTTTATATCAAACATGGAGAAGTGAAAGATTTTGTTATAGTAGATGCTGGCATGAGTGACCTTATCCGTCCGGCTCTCTATCAGGCGTACCACAAGGTCGAAAACATTTCGTCGGATATGCCGGAAGTAAAATATGACGTGGTAGGCCCTATCTGCGAATCGTCTGACGTGTTTGTAAAAGACTATATGCTTCCCGAAACCAAGCGTGGAGATATACTCATTCTGCGTTCGGCCGGTGCATATGGCGAGATAATGGCTATGCAATACAATTGCCGCGACCTGCCTAAAGCGCATTTCTCGGATAAGATATGAAAACGATCCGGAAGGTTGGAGAAAAGAAGCACGGATGTGCATAGAGTTTAGAATAAATATTTAGCAATAAACCGGTGAGTCGTATCTTATGATACGGCTCACAACATATAGAAAAATGCACAAATTACGCTGGTATGCTCGATAAAATATTGTCTTACTTCGTTTTCAGTGAAATAGAAATTATACTTCTAGTACTCCTGTCCATTCTCTTTATAGTACAGGTTTATATCTATTTTTTCTATTACAAAGCACCTTATTCGCGGGCTAGAAGAAATAGCGGCGACGACAATGGCAGTGCCGGACAAAACAAACCGGTACCAAAAGTATCGGTAATCATTACCGCCGAAAACGAGGCCGATGCCCTAGCCAAAAACCTCCTTCCGATGCTGAAGCAGGATTATCCCGACTTTGAAGTGGTAGTGGTGGACAATAGTTCGAACGACCTGACCCAAGACTTGCTTATATCGCTCAGGAACATGTATCCGGGCAGGCTCTATTATACTTATGTACCCTATTCGAATGATAAGAAATATGGCTGCCGGAAACTGGCGTTGACGATAGGAATAAAGGCCGCGAAGGGAGATGTTTTGTTATTCACCGAACCATATTCGCGACCGATATCAACCGGATGGATATCGTCGATGGTGGACCAGTTGGACGATAACATAGGCGTGGTTCTGGGACATTCTTTTTATACCAATACAAAGGATTTTTACAACAGGGTTGCACGTTTCGACAACCTCTTATTCAGCCTGCAATATTTGTCTACAGCTATCAGGTCGCAAGGATTGACCGGAACTTTCTGTAATGTAATGTTCCGCAAAAATCTATTTTTCGACCGGAAAGGATTTGCTTCGGTGCTGAATATCGAACATGCTGAAAATGTTTTCCTCAACCAGATTATCAGAGATAATAATACCGCTGTAGCACTTTCCGAAAACAGCTTTGTGGAAACAACTATTTCCCGCCGTTGGCAATGGGAAACGATCAAGGATGTATATGCCGCCACCAAGCCATATTTTCGCGGCTGGACAAAATATCTGAGTACTGCCGAAACTTCGAGCCGGCTCTTATTTTATGCTATGGTTGTAGCCCTCTCTGCTTATAGTGTTACGACTCACAACTGGGTATTGCTTGGCATCACTATCTTCTTTTTCCTGCTGAGGCTCACAATCCAACTGATAATAATAGGCAAAGCAGCGAAATATTTCCGCGCGGGAATATTCCACCTTTCACTATTGATGATGGATATTATACAGCCTTTTTATAATCTGAATTTGCGAGGAAAAAAGAAAAGGAGATAATCGCTTTGTTCTCGGATTGCCTCCCTCTGTATGGTTTATCTGTATAAATTTCTATTACTCCATTTTATACTTTATCTGGTCGAATAAGAATGGGAATAACTGTTCGTCGGCTCCGTGACTGATCAACGTATCTTTATCGGCATCGAAAAGTAGGGCAAACAACTCAAAATCATTATCCTTATACACTGCCTGGCGATAAAAATCCACAGCCTCTTTCTTATTGCCTACACATAGTTCTACATGTCCGGCATTCAGATAATCGTGTATTGTTGTTTTTCGTTCCAATATACGCTTGTAATACCTTTGCGAAACATCATATTTTTTCAAAAGGAATGATGTCCATGCTATCGGGCGCAACGCCTTCGTGCCTTTTGTGTCTATCAACTCCACTTTGAAGTAGGCATTCAGTGCATCTTCATATTGCCCTGTTTCCAGCAGGCAGTGCCCTATATTGAGCTCTATATTAATATTGTCGGGGTTTAGTTTTGCAGCTTTCCGGTAATAAGAAAGTGCGAGCCCTGCTTTCTTCTGTGCACGATATAATTGGGCTATACGCTTTATAATCCACGAATTATCGGGCCTCAACAGGTCTGCTTGCAGGTAGGCTTCCAGCGCTCCATCGTTGTTGTTGAGCATCTGACGGCAATAACCAATCTTTTGCCAGAGGTCTTCATTCTGCTCATCGGCCTTTATCATCTTTTCGAATATATAAAGGGCTTCTTTGAAATTATTCTTGTCGAAGCAATAATGTGCTATCTTCCTCATACTCTCGTTGTCGGAAATAAGCGGGGCTATCGACTGTTTATTGAGGAAATTGAGGCTCAGGCTGAATATATCGAAAAAGTTATTCCTATATGGATTAACTTTGAAGAAGCGGTATAAATCCTGCATATACTGATTCGAAACCACTTCCTCATCCACTCTTGGGTTCATGGCTTGAGCTTCGCGCTGTAGTTGCTTTACCTCTTCCGATTCTGCCCCCATTTGCCCCATCATCATTTCGCGTTGCGCCTGTGGTATTTGTTTGAGGCTAAGACAGAAAGAATACTTGTCCGAATTGCACATATGGCCGGAATCCAGTACCGCTGCTTTCAACAAATTGTTAGTCTTATCGTCGGGAAAAAGCGGTGCTACTTCCGAATACGATGGGTCGAACGGAAGGAACCAGTTACTCATATCCGAAAAGAAAGGAAAGCTTTTCAGGCTGGCAAATGTAGAGTGGAATACATCCGCTCCTTCCATCTGCAAGTGCGAGTATTCCTGTAATTTTTTACCTAAATCCGATTCTTCGAGTTCTTTCTTCCATTCAGGATTTTTCTCCGAAAGATCGAGGTCTGCCCCCATCAGCTCTTCCATGTTGAGCTTACGCCCGGCAAGGCTGTTGAGCTTCATCATTTCGGGCAGTATCTCTTCTTTTATTTTCTTGGTTATTTCTTCTGTCTCGCGCGAACGGATAAGCTGTATTATAGTACGCAAGACTGCTTTGCGGAAATCAGGGTCTTCCGACATGATTGCCAGCCTGTCTTGCAACTCCGGATAAAGAGCCCAACGGATATCGTACATTTGCATAACAATCACCAAACCGACTATAGACCTTGCTCTTAGCTGCATATTATCGGCTGTAGCAGTATGCATCAATACTTGTACTTTACGGGCATCGAAACGGTGAAAAAGGCTAAGCGACAAGGCTGATATAAAGAGGCATTTTTCGCGTACGGGCAAGTCGATATTATCTATAAAGGCAATATGTTCTTCCTGATCTTTCTCGCCGGCTCTTGGCGAAACAAAGACTGAGGTAAACATATCGGAAGCCAGACGCTCGCGACGGATGGCAAACTCAATGTTTTTCGCATTTTTTTCTTCTGCATTCTCCAACAGGTCGAGAAGGGAAATAGACGCCGTAATTTCTTTCAGGTCGCTGTGATAATCCGTCAAACTTTGCTGTTTCAAAGCATTGATCCGGTATTTTTCGTAAAATACATTCGACGAATCGGTATTGAGCAGTTCGTCGGCAGCATCGTCTGTCAGTTCGTACAACGAACGCAGAAGCTTATTATATAAAGCTTTACGCTGACTGTCTTCTACTCCTTCGAACATGTAATGGAGCATAAATTTATAATTAGTCTCCAGTTCGCTCAAAGTTTCCGATATTTTCCAATCCTGTGTATTTATTGTCAGTTTACCCAATAAGGCAAAAGCATCTTTCAACTGCCTTTTTGACAGGTTTTGCAAGATTTCCCTTTTCAATGATATTATGTCGCGGCTATTCATCAAGTCTTTTTAGTTCAGTTGCCTCACTTTCGAAACACTATTTGTTAATCGGTTAATACTAAGGTAGATGGCGCATCTTTCATTAGCTTCGGATTTTTGCTTTCGAGCACCCTCCAGCTATTCAGCCCTATAAGGATCAAGTCTTGCCCTTTGAGGATATCGCCATCTACGGGTATATTATTATTCCACAATTGGAACAAATAAGGATTGATAGCCTTGATAGCTCTCACTGCTTTTATGAAATCCATCGAACTGTCTGCCAGCCCGATAGCATCCCATAGGGTAATCCTCACATACGAGTTTTCGGCCAGGCGTTGCATAAATTCGCTAACAAAGATGTCGTCTTCGCTAAGTATGGGAACAAAAATATTCCTTATATTCTTTAATCCTTTATCAATAAATATGCCAACCGGCATATCACTCTTCGAAACGATGGTACGTGTACCTTCGTCAATGGGCGCGGCTAATATCGGTTGCCAGCTTTTGTGGTTTCCCAGTTTAGACAGGAGATAGTTGGGGATATGCAGCAGTTTGTTAGAGAACCCTAATACCCGGCCAAATACGTTGTCGGAGAAAACCGAGCCGCGATGCCCTATCAAAAGGAAGTCGTATTCGCCTTTGTTGGCTATTTTGGCAACGCCTGTGCTTACGTCTCCCACTACTTTGAATATCGGGGTATAAGATTGTCCCAGTTTTTTTGCCTCCTCATCTACGGGTTTAAACAGTTCTTCCTCTTCTTCTTCGATGCCATATTGATAAAGCAGATTTCCTTCCGAGAGATGCAACATCGACAGTTCGGAATGGTTTTGTTTCTTGCGTATCAGGCTGTTTGCTATCAACAGCAGTTTGAGGCCTATATAGGCATTGTCGAACGAAACGAGTATCTTGTATTTCGATTCTTCGACCTGCTCTTTTCCGGTTTCTCTTTTGCTGAATATTTTTTCGATAAGGCTGAGGGCGGGCGATGTCATAAATGTTGTAGTAAGGGCTACCACCACCATCATTACGAATACTTCGGGGGTAAGGATACCTAAATCGAGGCCGATGTTCAGCACCACCAGTTGTATCAGTCCGCGTGTATTCATCAGCGAACCTATTATCAGGCTGTCTTTCCAATTGTACCCTACAAAACGGGAAGCGAAAGCACTACTCACAAGTTTACCTACTATGGCTACGATGACAATACCTCCGCATATAATCCACATGGCCGGATCGTTCAACAGTCCGATCTGCGTACGCAATCCTGTATATACAAAAAACAGAGGCAGAAGCAACACCAGTGAAATATCTTCGATCTTCTCGGTAAACAGGTTCCTGAAATTGTGGCTCGGCGGCATAATCACACCTGCCAGAAATGCGCCGACAAGGGCATGTATGCCTATTACCTCGGTGGCATAGGAAGAGAGGAACAGCACAAAGAAAAAAATACCAATTGCCGATTTGCTAATGATACGGCTCGACGACTGCATCTCTACCACGCGCTTTAGAAACGGGCGTACCACCTTAAACATTATCAGTACATAAGCTACTGCCAGCAGGATGGTATAAAGGGCACTCGCCACCGATCCGGCTTTTACGATGGCAATAACGGCTGCAAGTAAGCACCATGCTGTAATGTCATCTATGGCGGCACAGGTGATAATCATTGCCCCTAGTGGCGTCTTATTCATCTCTCGCTCGTGTACGATACGCGCCATCACAGGGAAGGCGGCAATACTCATTGCAATACCCATAAACAGGGCGAAGGGCAGGAACGGTGTTTCTTCGTATGTGAATGTGCCAAACAACTGGTAGGCGACAACCATACCCAATGCAAATGCCACGACAATACTCGTATGGCTTATTATAAGGGCTTCGTTGGCCTTGTTTTTCAGCGTTTTGAGATTGAGTTCGAGTCCTACGATAAACATGAATAGTATCAATCCTATCTGGCTAAGGAACTCTATGGTTTCGAGCGAATATTCGGGAAAAAGAAAAGCTGAGACACCGGGAAAATAGTATCCTAAGAGTGAGGGGCCTAATATAACTCCGGCTAATATTTCTCCCACTACAGTAGGTTGCCCTATCTTCTGACAAATCCACCCGAATAGTCTGACAGCAAGCAGGATAACTACAATTTGCAAAAGCAGTATAGCCATTGGTTCGGCAACATCGCCAGCCAATTGGACAAGAAAACTTTCCCATCCCGAATTTTGCGATGCCAACCCATAAACATTTTGTTTTGTTTCCAGATTATTCTTTCCGAGTTTGGCGATAATATATATAAGGGCAGAAAAAAACGTAATAACGGAAGTATAAAAGATTAGGTTTTTATATTTCTTCATAAACTCAATTCTCAGTTTTCAGATATATTTCCGGATTTCCAGAACAAAGATACGATTTTTAATGCTAAAACCGGCCGGTTTCGTATAAGCGCAGGGTAGAAAATAACAAAAAAATTGCAAAAAGGAGAGGTGTAATAGGTAAGGGATTAATAATAAATTTCAGTAGTTTGTCGAAATTGGTTATCTTTGTTGTTTAATTATAATTATATGATTAAATGAAATGACCCTTGACGATTATAAATTTGATTAATGAAGATATCAATTGTAAGCCCTGTTTATAAAGCCGAAAAAATAATACCTGTCTTAGTTAAAAGAATTGAGCAGTCTATCTCAAATATTACTTGCGATTATGAGATTATACTTGTAGAGGATTGCGGACCAGATAATTCTTGGGAGGTTATAGAACAGATCGCGAGCAAAAACGATAAAGTTATAGGGCTGAAATTAAGTCGTAATTTTGGGCAACATTATGCTATTTCAGCAGGCTTGGATTATGCTACTGGAGACTGGATTGTGGTTATGGACTGCGATTTACAAGATCGCCCCGAAGAAATTCCAAATCTTTACAAAAAGGCACAGGAGGGCTATAGTATAGTACTCGCCAAACGTTACGAGCGACAAGATACGTTATTAAAAAGAATAACTTCTGCCATTTTCTATAAAATATTATCTTATCTTACGGGAGTAAAACAAGATAAGGATATTGCCAATTTTGGTATTTACAGCAAAGCTGTAATTGATGCAGTGTGTTCCATGCGAGAATCTATCCGCTACTTCCCTACAATGATAAATTGGGTAGGTTTTGAGCGTACGAAGATACAAGTAGAGCATAATCCACGATTTGAGGGAAAAACTTCTTATAACTTCAAGAAACTGATAAATCTGGCCCTAGATATTATATTAGCATATTCGGACAAACCTGTACGCCTTACAGTAAAAGTCGGTGTTGCAATTTCTTTGTTGTCCATTCTTGCTGCATTTTATACTTTTATTATGTGGCTGGCTGGTAATATTACTGTGATGGGATATGCTAGCTTGATTATTTCCATTTGGTTCTTATTTGGAATTATTATTATTACACTAGGTATGGTGGGGCTTTATGTGGGAAAGACTTTTGAAAGTGTAAAGAAGCGACCAATTTATATAGTGGCTAAAACGATTAACAGAAAAGAGATTTAAACCAGTTAGAGAAGATGGTTGAATATTTACAATGGGACTCAGGCTTTTTCAAAAGAAAAATTGGACGGATAAGCATTACTAATAAATCAAATCTATCTGATTTATTAGACAATGCTAGAAAGTCTGGATACAATCTTATATATTGTTTTACAAAAGAATCTCTTCTGATAGAAAACACTATCCTTGATAGATTTAACGGATCGCTGGTAGATCAGAAAATCATATTTAAAGGGATAACAAATATCACAAATAAAGATATTTCAGATATAAAAGAATTTGAAGGTACAATAGTCAACGAAGAGTTATTGAATCTGGCATACCTTAGTGGCAGTTATTCCCGATATAAGACTGATTATCATTTTACAGAAGCCGAATTTAAAAAATTTTATAGGACATGGGTAGAAAATTCTTTAAAAAAAGAAATTGCAGACAAAACATTTGTAGCCTATAATAAAGAGAATATGATTGTCGGTCTGGTCACTGTAAAAAAAAGCATAGACACTGGTACTATAGGTCTTATTGCAACTGATAGCTCTTTACAAAAAAGAGGACTGGGGCGAAAATTAATGAATGCTGTACAAATATATCTGTACAATAATGGTATATCCTTTTGGGAGGTAGCTACACAAAAGGATAACAAAAATGCATGTGATTTTTATCGCAAATGCGGATTAACAGAAAAAGAGACAAACAACATATACCATTTTTGGTTATAACCACAAATAATTGGATTTATGATACCTTTCAACAAGCCTTACCTGACAGGCAAAGAAGCCCATTATATATATCAGGCTGTATCATCGGGAAAAATCTCCGGGAATGGTATCTTTACAAAAAAATGCCAAAGCTTCTTTGAAGAGCATTATAATTTCAACAAGTGCCTTCTTACTACTTCCTGCACCGATGCTCTCGAAATGGCTGCTATACTTATAGATACCCGGCCAGGTGATGAAATTATTATGCCATCATATACATTCGTAAGTACTGCAAATGCTTTTGTGTTGAGAGGGGCAAAGATTGTATTCGCCGACTCTATGGCAAATAATCCAAATATGGATGTTGACAAAATAGAAGCTTTGATAACACCCAAAACCAAGGCGATAGTTCCTGTACATTATGCAGGATTTGCATGCGATATGGACAAGCTTATGGAACTGGCACGTAAATATAACTTATATGTAATAGAGGATGCGGCACAGGCTATAGACAACTATTATATTAGTAAGGATGGAACAAAAAGGGCTTTAGGCTCTATCGGCGACCTTGCCGCTTTTTCGTTCCATGAAACTAAAAACATCATTTCGGGTGAGGGAGGCATGCTTGTTGTAAACAACAAGAAATTTGAGCAAAGGGCAGAGATAATCTGGGAAAAAGGGACTAACCGTTCAGCTTTTTTCCGGGGAGAAGTTGACAAATACGGCTGGGTAGATGTTGGCAGTTCATTTTTGCCATCGGAAGTAATAGCAGCATTCCTATGGGCGCAGCTTGAAAACATGGAAGACATACAAGCCAAAAGAAAGTCTATTTGGAATACTTATCATGAGGGACTAAAAGATTATGCTCAAAAAAATAACATAAAATTGCCGGACATTCCCAGTTATTCTACAAACAATGCGCATATGTTTTATATGGTTTGTGAAAGTCTGCAACAGCGTACAGAGATAATAAACAGATTGAAGACGAATGATATCCTCAGCGTTTTTCATTACCTAAGTTTGCATTCTAGCCCTTTTGCCAAGGATAAACATGACGGCAGAATACTATCTGAATCTGATAGATATACTGATACTCTGGTGCGATTGCCTTTTTATTATGAATTGACTGATAATGATATAGCCAAGGTTATTAATATAATTAAGCAAATATAAATGTTTCATATTTTTTTTACAAAAGAGAAGAATCTTCTACTATTAGGTTTTCTGCTGATTACAGTTGTGTTCTCTCCATATCTGTTTTTGGGAGAAAACATCCATATACCTATTTGGGACAATCTTGATTCTAATCTCGTATGGGCTAAAATGGTATTAGACCAAGGTGGTCCATTCCTTCCATTAGATACAACTATCGACCAAATGATGGATGGAGTACCCCTATCTTCCATATGTCCGGTATATGACATAAGCTACTTGTGGTTCAAGATATTTGGTATGTTTTGGGGATATGCTTTCAGCAAATATCTGGTTGCTCTGATTGGATTCTTCGGTATGTATTTGCTGTTGAAGAAACATATGTTACCCCAGGATACGCCTTTATATATTTCCATTGTTGTTTCTGTACTTTTTGGGTTATTGCCTTTTTGGTCGTTTTCGCCTCATATTGCCGGTATACCTGCTGTTCTTTTTGCCTTCCTTAATCTTAGGCAGGGAAACATACGGTACTATAACTGGCTGATTCTTATTATATATGCTTTTTATTCTTCATTAATACTTGTCGGATTTTTCTTGCTGGTCACCATGTCATGTTTATGGGTCTGGGACTTGATTAGGAAAAGAAAAAATAGCAAATATTTGTTTATGGGTATTATTTTGTTGAGTCTGATGTATGTAATAAGTCATTTGCCGTTATTTTATTCATTTTTTGCTGATAGTAATTATACTTCACACCGAATAGAATATTATATTTCTGGAGATAATATATGGGGCATAATAAAGCAAATGGCTAAAGAGACTAACAATAATTTATTTTTCTTTCATACAGTAAGCCTAAATAGATATATATTAGTATCGCTATTTATTGCAAGCTTCTTAATGATTAAATATAAGAAAAAAAATAAAGTATTTATACTCCTCCTTATCTTCGTCGTATCATCAAACATATTATACATACTATACAGATGGAGTGTATTTTCGGATATCGTATTTATTATGAACAAAATATTACCGATAGATCTTTCTCGTATATCTTGGTTATGGCCTGCCTCATGGTATATGTTATTCGCAATATCATTGTATTATATACAGATCTCTGTTAGGTGGGGAAAATACATATGTATTATCATTATATTAACCCAATCTTTTGTTTTATTCAGTTCTCAGCCTTACTATACAAACCTGAATAACCCTTCCTATAATAAATTCTATGCAGAACAGCAATTTAATGATATAAAACAGTATATAGGTAAAGAACAAACTTCATACAAAGTAACTAGTGTATGTCTTCATCCTGCAATATCCCAATATAATGGTTTTAATACACTCGATGGTTTTTCTGCAAGCTATCCTTTATCATACAAATACAAATTCAGAAAAGTTATAGGAAAAGAATTAGAAAAGAATGATGCTTATAAAGCTCATTTTGATTTTTGGGGTTGCCAGTGTTATTTATTTTCTACTGAAATTCCTTTTCATTTTATTACTGTTTACTATGCTAACAACCTATCCCCCATCCAACACCTAGATCTCGATTACAGTCTGATAAAAGAAATGAATGGACAATATATAATATCGTCAACCGAGATAAACACAGACTATAATAGCCGACTAAGATTGATGAAAATATTCGATAATTACGAAACATCTCACTGGACGATATACTTATACGAAATAATTTGAATAAATGAATACCCAATTTTTTACAAAAGAGAAGAATCTTTTACTATTAGGTTTCCTTCTCATTACAGTTGTGTTCTCGCCATATCTGTTCCTGGGAGAAAACATCCATATACCTATTTGGGACAATCTTGATTCTAATCTCGTATGGGCTAAAATGGTATTAGACCAAGGTGGTCCATTCCTTCCATTAGATACCACCATCAACCAAATGATGGATGGCATCCCCCTTTCTTCCTTATGTCCGGTATATGATATAAGCTACTTGTGGTTCAAAATGTTTGGTATGTTTTGGGGATACGTTTTCAGTAAATATCTGGTTGCTCTGATTGCATTCTTTGGTATGTATTTGCTGTTGAAGAAACATATGTTACCCCAGGATACGCCTTTATATATTTCCATTGTTGTTTCTGTTCTTTTTGGGTTATTGCCTTTTTGGTCGTTTTCGCCTCATATTGCCGGTGTACCTGCTGTTCTTTTTGCCTTCCTTAATCTTAGGCAGGGAAACATACGGTACTATAACTGGCTGATTCTTATTATATATGCTTTTTATTCTTCATTAA
>NZ_QVMQ01000022.1:0-32701 GCF_010501105.1 Dysgonomonas sp. 511
TAAAAATGAATAATTAGTAACCTTTCATTCTTTCTTGTACTACACTCTTGATGTTGTTGTTTCATTTCCTTTAAAGATCGCATTCGCTCCTTCTCTGCCAGTGAACCTTTTTACACCCTTCAGTGTTGTTCGCTCCAGTTCCAAAGCGGGTACAAAAGTAGAAAATCATTCCTTACAATACAAATTATTTGAGAGGTTTTTTTAGAGGAAAATAAATATTACATTAAACAATGTTCTATATGCCACATTTTCAATAACATTCTAAAATGATGTAGGTCACTAGCAATGGTTATAATCAAGTCGTCAAATTCAAGCTTGTGACATTTAAATAGAGTCATCTTTATATTACATGCACATTTTTTGATTTCTCTAATGGTATCTTTCGTAAAGATTTTGATCTTTATAATAGTCTGTTTAAGTTAGTACAGGTTATTTCAATAATAACTTTTGTCGAAATTACGATATATACTAAAAAAAGAACTATCTTTGCAAGAGGTATCATTTAGGTAAACTTTTACCATTTTGGCTACTTGTTTGTTATCCAGCATTCTAAAACTTGATATTAAAGTAAACATTTGGGGCTGACTGGCTTTGACAGCGAGATGAAATGGTTTGTAAGCATGCAGTGCATAGTCGGCTGGCACTATAATCTCAGACGTCAACAAATTTAACTGGCAATAACAATTACGCTCTTGCTGCTTAATCGAAGTATAGTAGATTCTAGCTTAATTCCTACACAGGTGTAGGGACAAGACATCACCCGGAAGCTGTGGCTTCGAAGCGTGCCGATCAGGTGGTGCAGGCAAATCGGAGATAGGATAGAAGAGGCTTTGGCTTCTATCTGAATTAAAAAAGCTAAGGTTTGAGTTGGTGGCTTCGGTCTTGCTCTTTCACAAAAATAAAAGCGGAGATAAGCATGTAGAAAGCAAATTAGTTCCTTGTTTGGACGAGGGTTCAAGTCCCTCCAGCTCCACAAAGAGACACTCTAAATCAGGGTGTTTCTTTATTTTCAGGCGTTTGAGTTTCATTAGATTTTATACCATTTCAGTATATTTCAATCTTTTTTATACTTATATTTGCAGAGGTATAAAAAACGGTATAAAAATGGATACACTAAGTCTTAGATTTGTTTTTGATCGAAAGGGAGTATACTTAGCCAGTATTTTCCTTGGTATTTCAAGTAGAGGAACATTCACGTTAATATTCGTCTTCTCCCTTTTTGTCATAATCCAAACTTTATTATCAAAACCCAGCTGGATATCTTCCTGTCTCAAATTCTTTATATCAATATAAGCTAAGCCCGTAAAACAATAGAATATTTGAAATTTATCCGTTGGATAACAGATAATTAATGAAAGGAAGATAAACAATGGGTAATGGTATAGAAATGAGCGAACTACTTCGGTCTGCTTTGTTTCTCCATTGTTTCAAATAACTCTCCGCAAATATAATTAATTATTCTGTATTAAATGCAACAACATTTAGATAGAATCTTTTCAAGAGTCACATTTCTATAGTTTTTCTATTACATTTTGACAACAGATTATTTTATAAGTTCTTAAAAAGAAATATACCAGGATAATAATTGATAATCAAGAAGAACTTATTATCGGAGTCTGTGTCATTGTGAAGGGAAATGCATTAGTAGGAACGGTTATAAATATTGATGGGAATTTCTCTCTTGAAGCTCCTGTCGAGTCAACGTTAGTTCTCTCCTATATTGGTTATACTCCTATGGAAATAAAATTGGGAGATACAACCTCATTATATATTGTTTTACAGGAAAATACAGAGCTATTCGAGGGGTTAAATCTGTACCGAAATGCTGGAGCGGATACAAAAGAGGCGTCCCGATTTTAAATGTACTCGCATCAGTCCATGCGACTGGGAAGGTTGCTGAAAAAGCAGTATCAAAGTCGAAGAAGCCGGGTTGGAATGGTGTATCAGGTGGTGGAAGAGTGAAAGCGTGTGATTTGGCAGACTTTATTTTTTTTATTTTAGAAAAAATGCATACGTTTGTGACATCATAATAAAAACCTTTGTGATCTAATATAGATAAAATATGCACGCAACAGATGCTCTTATGGATGAACGAGAGTTGGTTCTTCGTCTGATAGACGGAGATGAAGGAGCCTTTTGCGAACTCTATGCAGCTTATAAGAAACGTTTGCTGTACTTTGCAATGAAGTTCGTCAAATCTCATGAATTTGCTGAGGATATTTTTCAAGATGCGTTTACTGTCGTCTGGCAAAGTCGTCACTTCATTAATCCTGACGCGTCTTTCTCTTCCTACCTTTACACCATTGTGCGAAATCGTATTTTGAATCAAATTCGCGACATAACTAACGAGGAGCAATTAAGAAGGAATATTCTTTCTCAGGCTGTTGATGTAAGTAACGAAACAAGTAATCAGGTATTGTTCCATGATCTGCAAGAGCTCATTGGTCGCGCGTTAGAGAAGTTAACTCCTCGCCAGCGCGAAGTCTTTAACATGAGCCGCGACCTGCAAATGTCACATAAAGAAATAGCCGAAGCATTGGGGATTTCTGTCAATACAGTGCAAGAACATCTCTCTCTCTCCTTAAAAGTAATACGCTCTTATCTGGTAAAATATTCAGATAGATCTGCAGATCTCCTTTTAATTCTATTCTGCCTAAATCTATAATAAACGTTAAATCACCCGTAGATGTTTCTTACTTTTGTGTATAACTTATGCAAGGGGAAAGAAAATAGTACCCCAATTTATACATGATGAAAGATACTAAAATAGAAAAAGATAAATTGCGCCGCTATCTGGATGATATTTATACCCAGGATGAAGCCTTGCAATTATTGCACAGCATGAAAAATGCTGAAAATAAAGAAGTATTTGACGAAGTGGCGGCAAATGTTTGGAAGGAATCCGAAACTCAACAACCTGCGACAGACTTCGAACGAGAGAAATATAGAAAGGAGGCACAACGGTTGTTGAGGCATATTGAGCATAGGAAGCGCACATGGTATCGTCGGGTAGCTGTGGCGGCAATCGGTGCAGCAGCTGTTGTAGCCATAATACTAGGAAGTGCCAATCTCTTCCGGCATATAAATGACCTGCAAGTTACGTATACTGAAATCAGTACTTCCTTTGGAGAAAAAAAACAGGTGAGTTTACCAGACGGAACACTATTGATTTTAAATTCTTGTTCCTATGTGCGTTATCCGAGCAACTTTGCAAAAGATATTCGTAAAATTGAACTTGAAGGAGAAGGTTATTTCAACGTTGCTCGAAACGAAAATATGCCGTTCGTAGTGGAAACAAAGCGGCTGAGTGTACAAGTGTTAGGTACCCAATTCGATGTCAAATCTTACTCAACAGACGAAATCATTTCGGTGAGTGTAGAGAGTGGTAAGGTGCAAGTTGATTTGCCGGAGTCTATGTCAAGATTAGTTGCTGATGAACAGATACTGATCAATACCGTATCCGGAGAGTATAGTAAGAAAAAAGAAGAGCGGAAAATTGCCGCCTGGATTAAAGGAAGTCTGCGGTTTAGCAGTACGCCTATAGGTGATGTGGCTAAAGAACTCGAACGTGTATACAACTGTCGAATTACTTTTGCAGCCAATCAAGACTTTGATAATCTAATTACTGGAGAGCACGATAATAAAAGTTTGGATGCCGTACTTGAATCAATTGAATTTATCAGCGGCGATATTAAATATAAAAAAGAAGGAAAAGATATATTGCTATATAAGGAATGATAAAATACCGATGTTTAACCTTTAAAAAATAAAATATGAAAACACCCCCTTCGTAATCTCTTTTCAGCCCGAAATGATAGAAGCATTCCGAAGGAATGCCTCTATCCGCAACCCCAAACGACTATTCATAAGCTTCAATCCAAATGAATAGTACGTTGTATGTTGCTTGTTTTTAATAACTTAAGTTTATTACTAAAACGCACAAATTTATGAATAAATTTTCTAATAATATAAAGAAAAGGAATAAATGCTTGTTGGTCTTTTGCTTTTTCCTGTTTTTATGTTTGTTTTTTACGCCTTATAAGTTGCAGGCACAAGAAAAAAAGGTTACACTGACTGTTCGAAACGAAACGCCAGCAAATGTTTTTGAACAGTTAAGCAAGCAAACCGGACTTTCTTTTTTTTATGACCAAAAGGTAGTGAATGCAGCTTCGGCTATTTCGCTTAATGTACAAAATGCCTCTTTACAAAGTGTATTGGATAAAATCACTTCACAAACAAATTTAAATTTCAATAGGGTAAATAATACGATCACAGTAGGTAGGCGAAGTAAGTCTAAAGAGGCAGAACAGACTCAAAACAAGACAATAAGAGGTGTAGTAATTGATACAAATGGCGAACCAATTATTGGAGCAACTGTGCAGGTGAAAGGGAGCACCAATGGGGTTATCACCGATCTGGAAGGTAACTATACCTTGAACAATGTTCAAGAAGATGCACTCATCCGGATTTCTTGTATTGGTTATCAAACCAAAGAACTGAAAACCTCAAGCAAGGAATTGACGCGTATTATAATGATAGAGGATTCCGAACTTCTGGATGAGGTTGTAGTTGTAGGATATGGCGTTCAGAAAAAAGTGAATCTGACTGGTGCAGTGGCCACAGTATCGCAAGAGGCTTTAAAAGACCGTCCGGTTTCTAATATTGGACGAGCACTACAAGGCGTAATACCTAATTTGAATGTAACACTATCCTCAGGCCAGCCTGGCGCTGGCGCTTCGTTTAATATTCGAGGCACGACATCTCCCAATGGAGGAAGTCCATTGGTGTTGGTTGATGGAGTGGAATCTTCTCTTGAACGTATCAATTCTAATGATGTTGAATCAATTACAGTTTTGAAAGATGCCTCCTCGGCTGCTATTTATGGGGCACGTGGGGCTTTTGGTGTTATTTTAGTGACAACAAAAGGAGGAAGCTATAATGAAAAGCCGAAAATTTCTTATAGCGGCTCTTTCTCTGTTTCTTCACCAACTACATCTACCGATTTTGAAACACGGGGATATTATTCAGCTAAAATAGCTGATATGTTTTCGTTGTCTTCAACCGGAAACCCTTACACCTCTTATACAGATGATGAATATCAAGCTTTGTGGGAGCGGCGGAATGATGCTACAGAACATCCTGAAAGACCTTGGGTAACTACGAAGATGCGCAATGGAAAACAGCAGTATGTTTATTTGGCGAATTTCGATTGGTATAATTATCTCTATGATGATTCCCGGCCAACATGGGATCACAATATAAATATAAAAGGAGGAGGTAAGGCACTATCGTATATGGTAAGTGGGCGCTATTATTCGCAAAAAGGAATCAATCGAATTGAACCGGATCAATTTGATTCTTATAATTTCAGAGTGAAATTGCAGGCAGAAATTACTCCATGGCTAACGATAACGAACAATACAAAGTTTTTCAATTCGGTTTATAAGTATTATGGATTTGAATCGGAAACAGACAACTTTCGTAAACCAACTTTACATGCATTAGCTTCATTTGTGCCTGTAAATCCAGATGGCACTGCTGTGTCTCACACTTCAATGACTCATTCGGCATCTCATTATATGATGGATGGTTATAATGCCATGATGCAAAAAGGTAAAAGTGGCGGTCATAAACGGACAAAGGAATTTGCAACCTCATTTGAATTGAACTTTAAGTTGCATAAAAACTTCGATGTAAAGGCCGACTTTAGCTACACTTCGGGGTATTTGAGAAATGATTATCGAAGCGTAAATGTTTCTTATTCACAATATCCGGGTGAAGTTTTGGAAGAGGCTGAGAAATACTTTCCCAATAAATATAAAGAGGTCGTTTGGGATCAAAATTATTATGTGGCAAACGCATACGGCTCATATCATAATACTTTTGCTGAAAAACACAACGTGATGTTGCTTGCCGGTTACAACTATGAAGCTAAATACTATCGGGATTTAGAAGTTTATAATGATGGTTTATTGTCAGAAGATCTGTCTGATTTTAATTTGGCAAAAGGAACTAATTCTGGCATCAATGGTGGAAGAAATGAGTATGCCATTATGGGGTGGTTTTATCGGGCAACCTACAACTATAAAGATAGATATCTGCTAGAAGCCAATGGGCGTTATGATGGAAGTTCGCGTTTTCCGCGAGGCAACCGCTTTGGATTTTTCCCGTCATTCTCTCTTGCTTATCGTGTGAGTGAGGAAGCCTACTTTAAACCCCTTCGCTCTTTTGTCGATAACCTGAAACTTCGTTTTCCTATGGTTCATTAGGCAATCAGCAGATAGGATATTATGATTTTATTCAAACCATATCGACCAATGGGAAAATGAGTGGCTATTCATTTGATCGCACTTCTCTTGGAATGCATGCGACAGTGAGTGCTCCTGTATCTGGAGCACAAACTTGGGAAAAAGTTGTTTCAAAAAACTGGGGGGTAGATCTCAATACGTTGAATAATCGATTGGGATTTACTGCGGAATACTATATTCGTGATACAAAAGGAATTTTAGGACGTGGCAAGTCGTTACCTTCCATTTATGGAGCTGATCTACCTCAGGTAAATTCCAATGATTTACGTACTAAAGGTTATGAACTGACATTAAATTGGCATGATTCATTTAATTTGGCAGGTAAACCTCTGAGATATGGTATTACAACTTCATTCTCAGACTATTCGGCTAAATACACAAAATGTGATAATCCTTCGGGATTGTTGGACGAACCTTATGTAGGTAAGCGTTTTGGGGAATTATGGGGATATACAATCGACGGATTGTTTCGAACCGATGAAGAAGCGGCAGAGTATGCTTCACGTATTGATCTGAAAACCGTAGCACCAGGGTGCTATAATTCTACAGGAGCCTATGGAAAGGGAGTACGAGCAGGCGACCCTCGTTATCTTGATTTGGATAACAGTGGAAGAGTAGATGGTGGAAAGGGAACGTTAGAAGACCCGGGTGATAGGCGGGTTATAGGAAATTCTACTCCTCGTTATCACTATAGCGCAGGATTGAACCTTTCTTGGAATGGTTTTGATGCATCTGTATTCTTCCAAGGTATCGGAAGCATGGATTGGTACCCGGGTGCGGATAACCAACGCTTCTGGGGAGCATATAGCCGTCCTTACCAAACATTTATACCAAGTAATTTTATGAGTCGGGTATGGAGTGAAGAGAATCCAGATGCTTATTTCCCTCGTGCTCGTGCATATGCCGCATTAAACACTACTAACGGAACCGTTTATTATACAAATAACCGCTATTTACAAAATCTGGCTTATTGCCGTTTGAAAAATCTGACTATTGGGTATACTTTACCTAAAAATCTGATAAGCAAAGTTGGTATTAATACGTGTCGTTTGTATGTAAGTGGTGAAAATCTATTTACCTGGACAGCATTGGAGAGTGACTTCCTTGATCCGGAACAAGCTGCCGCAGCAAGTAATAAAAATGCAAATGTGTACCCCTGGTGCAAAACGTATTCGATTGGATTGAATTTAACATTCTAAATGAAAATATATTATGAAGAATAACATTATAGCTATATTATTGGGACTTGTAGTATTCATGCTGGGAAGCTGTGAGGATATGCTCGACCGTTTTCCAAAAGATAAGTTGATCCCACAAAATTATTTTCATACAGAGGAAGAATGTCGACTTTACACGAACGATTTCTATTCTATGTTCCCGGGAGGTTCTGCTATTTATGGCGAAACTGCTGACATAATCTCTCAAACCACTCTGACTTCGGAAGTGTTGGGTAACCGCGTGGTACCTTCCAAAGCTGGAACCTGGAACTGGGAGAAACTGCGTGATATAAATTTCTTCTTACAACATTCTGGTAATTGTGAAGATATGGCCGTGAGACTGAAATATGAAGGAGTATCTCGTTTTTTTCGTGCGTATTTCTATTTTGAGAAGGTGAAATATTATGGAGATGTACCCTGGGTTGACAGACCTCTGGCTTCAGATGAGGCCGAACTATATAAAGGTAGAGATTCTCGTGAAATGGTGATGAAGAATATACTGGAGGATATTGATTTTGCCATATCCAATTTACCAGCCGATAAAAACGTATATACGGTCACGAGATGGACTGCGTTGGCTTTGAAAAGTCGTATCTGTTTGTTTGAGGGAACTTATCGGAAATATCACAAACAGGGAGAATATGCAGAAATGCTTACCGAATGTGTTGCTGCTTCAAAAGAATTCATCAAAGAGAGTGGGTATTCAATTTATAATTCGGGAAGTACCCCCTATCAAGATCTTTTCTCTTCTCTCAAGGCGAATAGTACGGAAATCATATTAGCACGCGCATACAATTCCTCTATTGCTTTGACACATGATGTGAATGGTTATCTTGTATCTTCTACTATGGGAAGACCGGGATTGTTGAAAAATATAGCTAATATGTATCTGATGGCAGATGGAACTTCTTTTACCTCACAAATCGGGTGGGAGACTAAAACACTACCAGAAGAGTACGTGAATCGAGATAAACGTTTTGCTCAAACTGTACGTACGCCAGGTTTTAAACGTATTGAAGCAACGGCTTTATCTGCTCCCGATCTGGCAGCTACAGAAACAGGATATCAACTGATAAAGTTTTTACAATCGGCCAAATATGACGGCTATAATTCCTCAACAAATGATCTGCCATTATTTAGAACCGCGGAAGTCTACCTTAACTATGCAGAGGCTAAAGCAGAACTTGAAACATTGACACAAGAAGATATTGATCTGGTGATTAGACCGTTGCGGGATAGGGCTGGGGTGGCAAATCTGTCATTAACATGGGCCAATGCCAACGTAGATCCTTATCTTTCTTCCGCAAAAACTGGTTATGTGAATGTTACTGGCAATAACAAGGGAGTAATTCTGGAAATTCGTCGCGAACGTACAGTAGAAATGTTAATGGAGAACTTACGTTATTGGGATATAATACGGTGGAAAGAAGGTAAGCGCTTTGAGAATGCATTTACCGGATTATATTTTCCGCACCCCGGAGAGTATGACCTGAATTCGGATGGAAAAATAGACGTTTGCATTTGGAAAGATGCGAAACCTTCAACAAATGCTTCGCTTATGTATGAATTGGAGAAAGATATTTTTCTGACAGAAAAAGACCATGGAAACATATTGCTTCATACGGATTATGCCCGAAAATGGAATGAAGAACGAGATTATCTCTATCCAATACCTACTGATGATAGGGTATTGACGCAAGGGAGTATCAGCCAGAACCCAGGTTGGGAAGATGGTCTCAATTTTTAATTAATAAAAAATCTGAATGTATGAATATTCTGAAAAATATAGTTTCAATTTTTGTTACTTGTGGCTTGACATTAATGGTGATGGCCTGTAATGAGCTTGATGGAGATAATGCCGATTTTAATTTTGAAGATAAAGTAGCAAAGGAAGATCCGGCTCGTTTGCCTAATTCAATACGATTAGCTACGTACAATACACATCGTTGTGCGGGCACGGGGACAACTGTAGCGACCTACGATCAAACCGCTAAAGTGATTTCATTGTTGGATGCAGATGTTGTGGCGTTGCAGGAGCTAGATAAGAATACATCTTTAAACCCAACTGATCAATTGCAGGAACTGGCTAATCGTACAGGATTAATCCCGTTTTTTTGCAAAACGGTTAATAGTGGTAGTGGAGAGTATGGAATTGGTATTTTATCTAAAACAACTCCTAAAATTACGGCAAACAAAGAATTGCCAGGGGTAGAGAAGAGACAATTCCTATTGGCGGAATTTGAGAACTACATTTTTATTGCAACTCATTTTTGTCATTTAAATGATGTTAATCGTCAATTGTCATTTAAAATTATCACGGAATATATCTTGGCAAATTATGCCGATTATTCGAAACCCATATACTTGGCTGGTGATTTGAACACAACTTCGTTGCCTGCTAACGCATTAGAATCGTGGGAAGTGATAAGTTCTTCTGCCAATACGTTCCCAGGTAAAAGCATCCGCATTGATTACATACTAGTATATAAAGGAAATTCGCCTAAGTATGAACGCTTACGTACATTAGTGCCAACGTATGAAGGGATAGATTTACAAAGAGTCTCTGATCATCTTCCCATATTAGTAGATCTTAAAAAAGAAACGTTATGAAATATAATTTAACAAAATATATATGGCTCATTACATGCCTTGCGTGTGTACTATTGAGCGAAAGTTCTTGCAAGGATGATGTAGAACTTCCTGTGCAAAAAATTGAATTGAGTAGTGAAGCTATCATGGCTCCTGCTTTTGCTGCAACTTTCACAATTGACATACAGGCCAATTGTGATTGGACAATTGAAGTGGAGGGCAATGATCGTAAATGGGCTAGAATATCACAGACGAAAGCCGTGGGGATGGCTACAGTAGATATCGCTCTCGAAAGTAACGATGCGGAGGAAAGTCGCACACTGACACTTTCTGTTATTGCGAACCGCAATAGAAGTGTAGTAAAACAATTGAAACTTGTTCAGAATGCCGCAGTTATGGAGGGATATGTAAGTGTTCCAGATATTAGAGCTTTGGTTGAATCGAATGAGACATACACTTTTTACGAAAACAAGAAAGTAAGGGCGATAGTGATGTCGAGTGTTTTAGAAGAAAACTATTACAAGCACTGTGTAGCTTTGCAAAGTTCGAACAAGCCCAATAGCGGTATAACCTTACGCATGGATGAACCGCTTTACATCGCTACAGGTACTGAAATCGAGATTGATCTGAAAGGAGCGGAAGTCTTTAAAAATACAGAAACGCATTTATTGGAGTTGAAACCAGTATCGCCCAACAGTATAATTCAGACGGAAACAAGTCTTATTACTCCGCAACCAGTTCCCATTTCGATAGAGGAATTGAATACGGGGAAATATGAGTCTATGTATATTTCGATAGCAAGTCAAGTAGTGATTACAGATCTGAAAAAAGAAAGGTTGAGTGAGAATGTAACCATGCAGACTGATAATAATGGACGTTTTGTAATGTATGTACTGAAGAGTAGTAGTTTTGCGAACGAGATGGTTCCGACAGGGGGAGGCGTTTTATCCGGTATAGCATCGGCTTATCAAGAAGGGTTTGCTGTAATGCCTTGTACTAAAGAGGATATCAACCTTTCTATGTCGCGATTTGATGGCGGAATTGTATTACCTTATGTTTTCTCGCTGATGACGACAGGAGCGAACGATAACGGGAAGTATGTCTTGTTCACAAAAGAAAGTGATGTTCGCAATAATAGCTTAACAGCGACAGACGGAACGGGTACAACACTGACAGCCAATCTGAATGCCTCATCAAAAGCTTTTAATTACT
The DNA here is from genome assembly GCF_010501105.1 of Dysgonomonas sp. 511. Lineage (GTDB taxonomy): Bacteria > Bacteroidota > Bacteroidia > Bacteroidales > Dysgonomonadaceae > Dysgonomonas. The sequence continues at coordinate 11,327 of NZ_QVMQ01000022.1, forward strand.
GGAACGACAATAGTGGTCACCACAATTTACCAATGGGAACCTGGCTGGATGGAGATGCTAATCACCTACTTTTTTCATTTCCATTAGGACAGGATATTATCGATGGATTCCAATTTTCAATCGGTATGGGCGCGCAAGCAAATGCACCAGCCAATTGGCAGTTGAAATATTCAGTAGATAAGAAGAACTGGTATACAGCTCCATATGCTCCACACATTACTATACCTCAAGGTAAAAACTCAGGGGGAGGTAAGCATTTTTTCTATTATTCAATAAAGGTCGATAGAACTGAGATTCCATTGTTACATAAACAAACTCTTTATATCCGTATTTCACCTTATGATAAAAATACAGTATCGGGTAATCCGATATCCAATAACAATGGACGTATTCAGGCTCATTCTTGTGCCGTTTTAGAAGCTATTCCAACATTCTCTACCCCTCGGCCTTCAGGCAATGTTGTTTATTTTGAACCATTCGATAAGTGTGTGGAAGGGCTTGATTATCGTTATGGAGATAAATTGGCTGCTATGTTGAATTACTGTGGAAGTGATATAACAAAGTGGGAAGAAGCGGTCAAGAATAAACTGTCTGGTACTTACGTGCGCCAACGTCCCGGATATGCTCAGATCGGATATGTAGAAACCCAACTCATAGCTCAGAATGCTTATACAAATAATGTTGGGACTTTGAGTACTCCAGTTTTGAACACTACAGGCAAGTTACAAGTGTCTTTTAAAGCGATGGCTTATAAAAATACATCTGTGTATTCTGCTGGGGCTAATACAGCAAAGGATTTTGATGGAGATGCACGAAGTATTAAGGTTGAAGTCGTTGGTGGAGGTACTATCGATGGCGTAACCAGCAAGATAATAACTGGATTGGATTATACATCTTTCAAAACCTTTACATTTACGATAGAAAACGCTGTTCCCGAAACACTATTGCGATTCACCAGTGCTCCAGACCCGGGAACATTTTCTCGTTGGTTCATTGACGATATTTGCGTAACGAAATAGTATTTGATATGAAAATAAGTATAAAATATATGTTCCTATGCTTTATGCTAGGTAGCTGTGTATTGGTAAAGGGGCAACAAAAAATGGCATGGGATGAAGCTTATCGGGAAGCTGATGCTAAGATTGAACAGTTGACTCTTGATGAGAAAATCCATTTCATGCGTGGCTATTCTTTGTTTTTCTTCTATGGTGTTCCGGAAAAAGGCATTCCTTATCTGTATCACTCGGATGCGACACAAGGAGTTAACATTAGACGTAATTTGCCTGATACAACAATGGTGCATCAATTAGAACGTTCTACGGCGTTTCCTTGCCCCTTAATGCTTGCGGCAACGTTTAACCCGAACTTGGTTCGACGTTATGCGATGGCTGTTGGCGAAGAGTGTCGTGCAGGAGGTATCGAAGTTTTGCTAGGTCCGGGAGTGAACATGACCCGCAATTCTCAGTGTGGACGTAATTTTGAGTATTTTGGAGAAGACCCGTATCTTTCTTCTGTGATTACAGAGGAATACGTACGGGCGATTCAATCGACCGGTACAGCTGCCTGCCTAAAGCATTTTATCTGTAATGAAACTGAGTTTTACCGTCGTCGGTCTAACTCTGTTGTGGATGAACGTGCTTTACATGAAATCTACTTGCCACCGTTTAAAGCGGGTATTGATGCTGGGGCTGCTTATGTGATGACCTCGTACAATCAGTTGAATGGCGAATGGACAGGGCAAAATCGCTATCTACTTAAAGAGTTATTACGCGAGAAAATGGGATTCCGGGGATGTGTAATGAGTGATTGGAGTTCGGTGTATGATACCGAGAAAGTAGTGAAGAACGGAGTGAATACAGAAATGCCGGGGCGTAAAGAACTGTTTTCAGAAGTGAAATCTCTATTAGCAGAGGGACGCATTACGGAAAAGGATATTGAACAAATGATCCAGCCTGTTATTGCTACCGGCATCGCTTTCGGATTGTACAATCGGGAGAAATATATTCCCGAATGGTTGAACAAATATCCTCAACATGAGCAAACGGCATACGATGTGGCAGCAGAGGGTATTACCTTATTGAGCAACAATGGTATTCTACCTCTTCGAACTGCACGTAAGATCTTGTTAACTGGGCGTTTTCTACATGAGGTTCCCCGTACTGGAGACAACCCGGCTGCATCAGCAGCAGTGAAAGGCTATAACAATGTAACTCTGGCTAAAGCAATGTATGATACATATGGTGATGCATTAACTATAGTCGAACAGCCTACTTATGAGCAGTTGGCGTCGGCAGATGTTGTTTTAGTATCAGCTGGAACCATTGATATGGAATCGTTTGAACGTCCATTTGCTTTACCTCGGCAGCAAGAAAAGCTGATTTGTATGGCTGTGGAAGCCAATCCCAATACTATTGTTTTAATCAATTCCGGCTCAGGTGTTCGTATGACAGGGTGGAGTGATAAGGTGGCTGCGCTGATATATGGATGGTATCCGGGCCAAAATGGAATGAAAGCAGTAACGGATGTGGTGTCTGGCAAACTGACCCCTTCGGGAAAACTTCCTATGACCATTGAAAGGGAGTTTAGTGATTCGCCTGCAAGAAATACAATGCCTGTCGGAGCAGAATTTTATCATACTGCTTATCGCGCTTATAACGAGAAATTAATTTCTGTCTATGACGTGAATTATGATGAGTCTGTTTTAGTAGGCTATCGTTGGTATGATACAAAAAAGATTCGACCATTATACCCTTTTGGCTACGGTTTATCGTATACAACATTTTCTCTTTCTAAACCTCAGATTCAAATAGGACACGATTTTGCTAGAGTTCGTATTATTCTGGCCAATACAGGGAAACGTGAAGGAAGTGAAGTAGTACAATTGTATGTATCAGAAAAAAGTCCGACAGTGGTACGCCCTGAAAAAGAACTGAAAGCTTTTCGTAAAGTAGCATTGGAGGCGGGTAAGAAAACACTCGTTGAATTTGAACTTGATTTGAAAGATTTGGCCTTTTGGGATACAGAATTACATGATTGGAAAGTTAATCCGGGTGAATATATTATCAAGATAGGGACTTCTTCAGCTGATATTGCTTGTTCTTTATCCTGGATTGTTAAGGAATAGGAGAGATGGTGAAAATTAAGTTACTATTGATGATTTTTATCTTGTCCTTGAATAATTTTTCATGGGCGATTGAAAAAGATACAGTAAAGTATGTAAATGCTTCTCTATTGACGCTGATTAACAAGGCACAACCAGATTCTTCCTTTTTTCAGCGCTTGGATGAAAGAAAGTATTCTGACCTTACGCCAATAGTCAGACGCTATTTTACATATTCAACAGGGCTCGCTATTGCTTTTCAAACAAATAGCCGAAATATTTCTGCTCGGTGGGAAACAGAGAGTAATAAGTTTGGAGTGAATACGACTCTTATTGCGCAAACAGGGTTGGATCTTTATATACGACGTAATGGGCAGTGGGTATTTGCAGGTGTGGGAACTCCCAATTATGGAGTTAACCACCAATCAAAGTTAGTGGAAAATATGAATGATTCACTAAAAGAATGCTTACTTTATCTGCCCCTGTTTACTAAAGTAAAAAACTTGGATATAGGTGTTGATAAAGATGCTTTATTGGAAGCATTACCTGTTCCTTTTCGCCATAAAATAGTAGTTATAGGTTCGAGTATAACACATGGAGCTTCTGCTGGCCGTCCAGGCATGGCTTATCCTGCCCGGCTCAACCGTGCATTAGGATTTGAATTTCCTAATTTAGGAATAAGTGGTCAGTGCAAATTAGATGCATTCTTGGCTCATATTGCTGCCGATACAGAAGCTGATGCTTTTGTGTTGGATGTATTTTCTAATCCTTCTCCTCAACAAATTGAGGAACGGTTAGAAAGGTTTGTTGCAATTATTCGTAAGAAGCACCTTGATACACCTCTAATTTTTCTACAAACGGAAGTGCGCGATTCCGGAGTGTTCAATGAAAAGATCCGTAAATACGAATATGAGAAACGTATAGCTGCGGAACTAGGAATAAAGAAATTGGAACAGCTTGGGTATAAAAATATCTATTTTGTGAACCCTGGTATGGATTTGGGTACTGATCATCAGGCTACAGTCGATGGAGTGCATCCTTCCGATTTGGGATTCGAGCGGATATTGGACAAACTGCAACCTGTGCTTGTTAAGATATTGCATAGACACAAAATCCGTTGATTCTTAAAGAGGGTATCTCATATATTCGAATTGTCCCATGCAGGAGTAGATGAGTCACGCTGGTCATTTGAGCTCGGTAAAAAAAGGCTTCAGATATAAACTGTGCTAATACAATCATTCCATTTTGGGGCGAAAAGTTAATCTGGAAAAACGGTAAGTTAAACTAAAAAAGGATCTAGAATGAAAAGATTAAATATATTATTGCTATTCCTATGTGCATTGCAACTGGTTTTTGCCCAGGATCGTGCCATGGAAATCAGAAACAAATTATTGGACAGGGACCAGAGCTCTGTCATCGTTGTAGCTCACCGGGGCGACTGGCGATTTGCACCGGAGAATTCTCTGGCTGCTATTGATAATGCCATAAAGATGGGTGTTGATATCGTGGAAATAGATGTGCAGCGAACAAAAGACGGGCATATTATTCTAATGCATGACAAAGCTTTAGATCGGACTACAACAGGTAAAGGTCTTGTGGCGGAATGGACATTAGATTCTATTCGTACTTTAAAATTGAAGAACGGATGTGCCATTAAAACGAAAGAGATTATTCCGACATTAGAGGAGGCTTTACTTCATGCCAAAGGAAAAATTATGTTGAATCTGGATAAAGCAGACCGCTTCTTCGATGAAATCTACGAACTGATGGAAAAGACGGGAACAACCAAGCAAATCATAATGAAAGGAGGTAAAACACCACAAGAAGTCAAAGATAAGTTTGGGAAATATCTGGAAAACGTTATTTATATGCCTGTGGTGAATCTGGACAAAGAAGATGCAGGGGGACAGATCAGTATGTTTGTTGAAGACTTCAATCCGGCTGCTTTTGAACTCGTGTATGCTGACGACTCTAACCCTCTGCCAAAAGAAATGGCGGAATACCTGAACGGGAAAGCACTTATTTGGTACAATACCTTGTGGAACACCCTTTGTGGAGGTCATGATGATGATATGGCACTTGAAGATAGAGACAAAGCATACGGATATCTAATTGACACATTGGGGGCTCGCATTATCCAAACAGACCGCCCGGCTTACCTGATAGAATATTTAAAAGAAAAAGGGCTACGCGACTAATCAATTGGTTATAGGCAAAGGTAAACACTAAAGTCTGGCCCAACAGAGAGGAGGAGCTGTACTACTTTGACCGATACTTTTAAAGTATCCGGTCTCCTCCTCTCTTATCTTAAATTTTTAAAATTAACAATTCCATGATAAAGAAAATAACACGTTTCTTCTCCCCACTACCCGATAATGAAGTGGTTGAAGAAGATAATAAGAAGCTCAAAAAGTTGCAATGGTCATTTTTTATTTCAGCAACATTAGGCTACGGACTATACTATGTATGCCGTATGAGTTTGAATGTGGTAAAGAAGCCATTGGTTGATGATGGAATATTGACCGAACAGCAACTTGGGATTGTTGGTTCTGCTTTGTTTTTTACCTATGCAGTGGGGAAATTCGTAAATGGATTTCTTGGCGACAGAGTAAATATTACCCGCTTCATGGCAATAGGGTTGCTTATATCGTCTTTAGTAAATATCCTTCTTGGATTAAGCCATACTTTCTGGGTATTTGTCGTCCTGTGGGGAATTAATGGTTGGGTACAGAGTATGGGCGCACCTTCTAGTGTCGTCGGATTATCCCGTTGGTTTACCGATAAAGAACGAGGTTCTTATTATGGGTTCTGGAGTGCCAGCCATAATATCGGAGAAGCCATCACATTTATAGCGACAGCATTTATTGTAAGTATAGCAGGATGGCGGTACGGATTTGGTGCGGCAGGTATTGCCGGATTGGTCGGTGCTGCGATTATTCTTTTATTTATGAAAGATGGTCCAACCAGCCAAGGATTACCTTCGGTGATGCCACCCAAAGAACGGGAAAAATCGGCAGGAAAAGCACAGCTTGAAGTTCTGAAAAATCCGTATATCTGGATTCTTGCCCTATCAAGTGCCTGTATGTATGTGAGCCGTTATGCTATTAACAGTTGGGGCATATTCTTTCTTGAAAATCAAAAGGCGTATAGTTCAGTAGAGGCGAGTAGTATTGTTGCTGTTTCTGCGGTTTGCGGTATTGTAGGGACTGTATTATCAGGCTTTCTGTCTGATAAATTATTCAAAAGTAATCGTGTCGTTCCAGCTATTATATTCGGGATATGTAATGCTATAGCTATTGCCCTTTTTGTCCTTGTACCCGAAGGGTACTATTATATAGATATTGTCAGTATGATCTTGTTCGGATTATCAATTGGTGTATTAATATGTTATCTGGGAGGATTGATGGCAACAGACATAGCACCCAAGAGAGCATCAGGTGCGGCTTTAGGGGTTGTTGGTATTGCCAGTTACCTAGGTGCGGGGCTTCAGGACATTATGAGTGGACAATTGATTGGCGACAGTAAAACAATAATAGATGGCATTGCCGTATATGACTTTTCTTCTATCCGATACTTCTGGATCGGAGCGGCAGCCTTGTCGGTTCTATTCTGTGTTATGTTGTGGAGAGCGAAAAAGAAGAATTCAAAATAAATAATCTATTTATCAATACTTGATATGTACTGATAATATTTTGTTAACAATCTGAGTAAATAAATGAATAAAAAGTATTCTTTTTAAAAAGCCAACGCTAATTATCCAAATTATATCCATAGAGGTTCAGTATTAATTTAACTGTTTGTAATTATGAGAAAATTAGAACCGGCTTTATTAAAACTACTCAACAATTTAGATATAATAACTAACACTGAACTAGACAAAGCCTATGATGAATTAATAGAAGATGTAAAATATTTATTTCAATCTGAGAATGATTATATAGCTAATATTCGAGTTTTGAATTTAACTCGTATAGAATTTATGTCTTTACAGGCATTTTCTCTATACGAACAGGAAAAAAAATACCCTTAAGAATCTGTATTTGCAAAAAGCAATCTGGTATATTGACTCTGAAATCGAATTGTATAAGCTAATCATTTTGCAGACAAAACAACTTCCGGTTACAGATTCTATACACATAAGGAATCAAAAGTATATTTTATCCCTAAGTCTGACGGCTTGGGGATTATTGGTATGGGAGAAATTGCCACATCACTACAATTAACAGGTGAATTTTTCGACGAATATGGAAATCCTTCTGCACTAATTCACATATCTGATGAGTTAGAACAAGCCTTCAATTATAATCAGGGTGATGTTTATAAAAGTAAATCAACCGTATTCAGACGCAAACCATTCAATCGGACTAAGGCTCTGGATTATCTGAAAAATCTTATTATTCGTGAATCTCGTAACAAGAACAGGCTAAAAGATGAAAAATAATAACTTTGCAAATATTTGATTATATGATTCTTACATATTCGATTTGGGGAGTATCTATGTACTCCTCTATTTTTATTGATTTATTCTGTTGAGTTTTGTCCTGCCAATCGATTGGAATTAATTGGTTTATTAATTTCAAAACAAGAAACAATATGTATTTAGATAATGATGACTTTCTAAGTTGGATGGAGAAACTATCTAGCAAATTGAATGAAATAGGTAAAGACCTAAAATCATTAGTTAACACTTCCGATATATTGGAAGACAACGAGAAAATACTGGATAATCAGGATTTATGTTTTCTTTTCAAGGTTTCCAAAAGAACGCTCCAACGCTATCGGGACAAAGGGATTCTACCTTATTTTAAAGTCGAAGAGAGGGTATATTATAAAGCCAGCGATATACGGGAGTTTGTAAAAAAGTACGGAAGCTCTTCCCGTGTCAGATGGGATGAGGATGTATCCGAAGATGATGTATGAGCCACCCTAGCCTCCAACAAAATTTTTCCCTTTAGACAAATGGCCTCTCACAAAATACAGAGGTCTTTGATCCAAAGGGAAAAGTTTTCTTTAACAACTCTTTTCTACCAATTCTACTAAATTGGCTATCTTTGATTCTTGAATATGGAAGTTTTACAAAACGAAAGGAAAAGAGCTGAAGAGGCTATGATTAAAGTTGTAGAAGATTTTTTTCTACAATTCGGGATAAAATATAAAAGACATACTAAAACAAGCCTCCTATTAGTTCGATATTTTAACTTCAGGTTAAAATATATACTTGTCGGAAAAAGGAAAATGCAGGTTTCAAAAGAACTATCGACTAAAATACTGACTCATCAATATAGAAATGATACTTTTTCCATTTTTGATAAGATAATAAGCGGAGAAGATATTAATCCCTTTCAGAGTAAGGAATCATTTAATGCTGATTATCATGACTCTTTATTTAATGATTGGAAAATACATCATTTGCATTTATCCACAAAAAAGAAAAATCCGACTGATTATTTCAATGAAAGAACAGGTCCATTATTGTTTATCTTATTTACAGATGATACAGCATATGCCTTAGATATAAAAAATCACAATGATAAGAATGTATGGAGCGATACAGACCTTATCCACATTATACAGAAAAACTGGAATTATTTGATTTCTGCCAGTGAAGTGCCTAATATAACATGGAGTCCCGATTTGTCTGATAAAGAAATTGGTATCTTAAGAAAAAAGGGATATACCTTCGGTATCAATGTTGATGAAAAATCATATTTATATATTGGTCATGGACAGACATCTTCCGGGGACAACCTTTTAGCTATACGAATGGCTAATGAAGTACTGAGATGGCTTGCTAAGAATTACGAATTAATAGATACTGATATCAATAGATATGATTTGGGGTTAAAAGAACAACTCCACATATAATTTTTATAGTCCTCGGCTCTTTCTTTTCTTCTTCCTCTTTCTGCTTTTCTCCTCATTCTCTTTTTCCCGGACAAAATTTTCCGCATCGTAGTCTGTACCATGCTGTTCAAACAAGCCAATGCCTAAACTTGAGCTATCGCTTTCGGTGGATTGCGGAACTCCGGAGGATTCCGTGAATTGGCCGGAGCGATTCTTTTCAATTGAAGTTTTATTATCTGCTGTTGGTTCAATGTTTCTTTCAGAAGAATCTTTGAACAGGCCGTTAAATATATTTGCCGAAAATACCTTACCTAAGCGGGAGCCATTGAGAATAGTTCGATTCTGATAATCGATAAAAGTTATACCATATATCCGTCCTTGCTCATTCTGTCGGAATATACAACCAATGCCTTGTTTTAATAAAGATTGTCTGAAACTATCTATATTGATATTGGGCTGGTTCATCGCTCTGCTAATGATAGGTTTTAATCTATCCTTAGTACCCGACTTATCAATTACGATTTTTGATTTTTCAAAATGCTTTTGCAGGGCTTCTGTGTTTACTGACTTTCCGAATAAAGAAGATTTGAAAGGCTTAGATACCTTTTCTCCATTCTCATCCAATACCGAATAAATCAATCCCCGGTAAGGTCTACCTTTATATTCTCCCTTAACCTCATCAACCGTTACATTGAACTGCTCCAATAGTGTACGGTATTCCCCGAACGACTGAAAATGATAGTTAGCCATAACGGATTTAGTGATATTGCCTACCTGATGTTTTAAATCTCCGGCTTTGTAATCTATCTTTTTTGTAGGAGCTTCGCTTTCACGCTGTCCTTTCTTTAGTGGGATAAGATTAAACTCCTGTTCCAGTTCCTTGCATATCTTCATGGAACGAGCTACTTCATAACTATCATTAATCTTTTTGCCTGTTTCGTCTATTCGCAGAGATATGATATGAGCATGAGTCCTGTTTATATCGAAATGTTTGATAACAATATATGGTTGGTTTCCATACCCTAACTTTTCCATATATCGTTGAACTACAGTTGATAACTGTTCATCGGACAGCTTATCTTTCGGGTCGGAATTAAGTGAAGCATGAAAAACTACATTCTCGGTTTTATTATTTTTCACCAGATAAGGATAAAAGGAATCCATACAATTCCGGATAGAGAACTTACCATCCATAGAATCGAACATCTTTTGGCTGTATAATACATCGGCTTGGTTATCATCTACTTTGATTTTATTATACGCCAACACACCGTAAACCGATTTTCCACTACTTATTTTGGCAAGCATTTCTCCTTTAGTTTGATAACTATATTTTCAAATTCTTTCATGGTTTGGATAAATTCAAGGGTAGATTTTTCTACTATTTTCATCATAAAGCGGGCTTTATCTTCTCCTAAGTTTTTTACTAAAGCGACAAAAAGCTGATTGTAATTATTCTTTATGCTTCTGTATTGGGTGAAAAATTGTGTCAACAACATCACAAAATCAATCGTAGATTTATTGATTTCGATAATCTTTAGCTTATGATTTTGTACACAGTTAGCTATAAATCTTGATTTACTTCTCATCCCCGATTGGTTAAACATGGAAAGGAACCGTTGGTTTTCTTTATCAGTTAAGCGAATCATGTGGCGATATTTTTTTATATCGTCTTTTCTGGGTCTTCCTCTTTTCCTTTTGGGAGCTTGCTCCCCATTATTAATATGTTCCATATTCATTTCTTATTGATTGGTTTTACTTAAAAGTTCGACTTGGGAGAACTTTCCCTCCAACCCTAAAGTTGGAGCAAGAAGGTTTTGGGCGAATGAAAAAGTATTTTTCTGATGCTCAAAACACTTCTTGCTATTAGCTGACGCTAATAAAATCCGCACAAGGGGCGGACATTGGCTGGAACCGTAAGCGATTACTCATTAACAATCGGGAATTACATCAACGAAACATATCAATGTTTCCATTATCCGGTATCTCTCCTCTACAAAATTAGTGGTAATAACCTGCTGTAAATCATAGTAGATGTGGACAACTAATGCCATATGTTGACATGGAACGACACATCTGAAAAGAGATTGATTTTCTGTTTTTATTTGCAGGAGAATCGCAAAAAAGCAATGCTTCGAATAAGCCGATTTGCTCATACTGATATAAGAGGAAAAACAGAAAAGCCTAAATGCTTAAAATAATATATGGTAATATGAATAACCGATTAAAACCAATCATATATGGATAAAGAAAAGAATAAAATCAAAGATGCAGTACAGGGTATATCAACGGATACCAGCTCAAAAGCAGAAGTGAAGATAAACCCCAATGCGTTTATTCGTAACATCGCTGTTGCAGGTAATAAAACAGGTATATCTGCTCATATGCCTGTAAGCGAAGATGCAGATGTGCAACAGGAAAAAGAGAATCCGGTAGATTCTGAATCTAAAATACAAAATAGTCCTAAAAATGTAGAAGAGACTAAAACCAAAGAATCTGCAAAACGTAAAAAAGGACAAGCGACTTCTATCGATTACGAAAATGTGTTTCTGGCCCGAAACGAATTAAGCAACCGACAGGGCTTATATATCGACAAGGAAAACTATGAAGTCCTGCAAACCCTTGTCCGTTCCATACGCTCCGAACGGTTAAGTGTCAGCGGTCTAGTGGATAATATCGTCAAACATCATATCGAACTGTATGGCGATGAGATAAACCGAATTTTTGAGGAGAATATCAGAAAGCCGGTCAAATAATTTAAATAACCAATAAAACAAAAGATTATGACAACAGATGAACGTATTATTCAATATTCAGCCAGCTTTCTGAACCGCAACGAACTGGAAAGCCGTCAGGGAATCTATCTTGAAAAAGCAACTATTGAAGTGATAAAGCATATTATTTACAATATCGGAGATGAAAAGCTTACCATCAGCGGATTTGTAGAAAACGTACTGCAACATCACTTCGAAACCTATAAAGAAGAAATCAATACACTCTACACATTAAGATTCAGCAAACCGATTAAATGATTAACAATCAATAAAACAACTCAATACTAAAAATTATGACAGCAAATAACAACAGACAACCCTTGTATATAGCAATTTGCACTCAAAAGGGCGGAGCAGGAAAATCAGTATTCACGACACTTGTTGCCAGTTATCTGCATTATATCAAAGGATATAATGTTGCGATTATCGATTGTGATTATCCGCAATGGAGTATTTACAAAATGAGACAACGGGAAGCAGAACAAATTGAAAGAAACAGCTTCTACCAAAACAAGGCTGAAATATTTTTCAGCAAGCTAAATAAACCGACCTATCCGATAGTTCCATGCCAACCCGAAACAGGTTTGCAACAGGCAAAAGAGTTCCTGTACTCGGAAGAGCAATCTTATGATATAGTTTTGTTCGACCTGCCGGGAACAGTCAATAATGAAAGTGTTGTTCAAACTTACTTTGCCATGGATTACCTGTTTGTTCCCATAACTACCTCCCGAATCAATATGGAAAGTACCCTGCCGTTTATGATATCTACCCATGAGATGCTAACCGTCAATCAGGGAAATACAAAGCTAAGAGGCATATATCCATTTTGGAATATGGTATCATCCAAAGAAAAACCGGAATTATATTCTTATTACGAGAAAGCAATATTGGAATTGGGTATTCCAATTCTGGAAACACGGATTCCCAAGAGTGTCCGTTATGATAGGGAACAATCCATTGAAGGTAATGACTATTTGTTTCTCTCTACTATATTCCCTCCGGATAAACCTTTGCTTAAAGGGAGTAATCTGAATTTATTGGTTGATGAAATAATTCAGATAACAGGACTATGAAAACAATAGGAATAATAGCATTGGTCATAACCTGTCTGTTTATGGCAGGCTTGAATCTGTGGAATGAGTTTAAGGACTGGTTTGATAGAAAATACCAACAGAAAGGACAAGGCAAGCCGGATAACCAGTCAATGGATATCCGAAAAGATGAAACGAAAAATATTCCGGATATTATCGGTAAATCAAAATTCAACTTAAAAGAAGAAGAACTCAAACGAAAACAAAGGCAGGCTGAACAAACCAGGAAGATTACAGTCGATGTAGAAGAGAATAATATTCCTATTCACAGCATCGATTTGGAGAAGGAAGAAAATCCTCTCTCCGGTTATACAGGACCAATCAGTTCGGAGGAAGATATTATCCTATATCAGGGTAATGGGAAAGCGGATATTATTCATGAGAAAAACCAGTCTTTTACAATGGATGAATTTGAACTGCTGGCAAAGACATTGCAGGGAAATCCTATACCGGAAAAGGAAGAGAAGCAGGTTCCTGAAATTCTACAGAAAGTACAGGGAACTAATCTGTACGAACAGTTCATTACTCAGGTCAATGGAGCGGAAGCAATAGCCGGTAATATATTGAGGTTAGCTGAAATAGATTCGGAAATGGATAATAACAATAACAGCTCCAACACAGGAAACCTGTCAAAATTTATACGCACATGAAACAGAATACAATAACAATAGACAAGGCTCAATTTGAAAAGATAAATAGGCTTGTTGGAGAATTGAATCGTATATTCAAAACCATATCCGGGGATAAACCTGATACTCCCCTGTATTGGTCTGGCTCGAAAAGTGATTTGGTGGAACTGGCATATGGAATACTTGAAACTAAACGATTCAATGACGGAGATATAGATATACAGGAAGCTGTTCAGTATCTCTCTCAAATGTTATCCTTTCCGGTAAATGATTGCTATGATATATTCCGTGCCATACGCAGACGCACCGACAGCCGGACACTGTTTCTGGATGAGATGAAAGTAAAACTAAATCAAAGAATGGATGACATGGATAATGGCATTTTTAGGAAAAGGAGGAATTAATTATGGAAATAGTCGCTATAGAAAAAAGAACTTTTGACCTGATGAAAAAACAGTTCGACGATTTTGTGAAGCAGGTCGAAAAACTCTGTAATAACAATCCGAAAACAGAATGGCTCAACAACGAACAGGTATGCGGGATGCTCAATATATCGAAGCGGACACTCCAATCTTACAGGGATAATGGGACTTTATCTTACTCACAGATAGGGCATAAGTGCTATTACAAGCAATCGGATATCGAAAATCTGATAGAACAATCACAAATAAAGAAATAACAGCAATGGATATAGTTAACGGAAAATCAGAAGAGGTTATATCTTTCTTCTCGGCTCTGGGTAAAATGCTCGATAACATTCAGTTGGCTCTTAAAAACAGAGCTTCGAACGATAATAGACTGCTGACAAGCAAAGAAGTTTGTAAACTTCTCTGTATTTCGCCCCGTACTCTTCAGGAATGGAGGAATACGGGGAAGATACCGTTTATTAAAATCGGAGGGAAAGTACTATATAGGCGGAAGGATATCGAATCGCTATTTATATAAATATTAATCTGTTGGTTATATGTTAAAAACTAAGATGAAAATATAGTATTTTTCATCTTAGTTTTTTGTACTTTTGGATAAATCATTAATAACAAACGATATGGCACAAAATAATAATTCTGAAAATTTATTTGTTGACGATAATATAGATGCTCAATCTCAATCAAATTGCTTTCACATAAATGATTTACTAAAAAATGCACTCCAAAAACTAGAGGTTGCGGCTAATAGACCTGATGGTATTAGCGGATTACATTCAGGTTTTGAAAGTTTAGATAAAATCACTTCCGGATGGCAGAATGGAGACCTTATTGTTATATCTGGTCGTCCTGCAATGGGTAAAACCGCATTTATTTTATCAATGATCCGTAATATGGCTGTAGAACATAGTACTTCAATAGGAATTTTTTCTTTAGGGGAAACAGATGTTCAAATAATGAACCGATTAATAGTTAATTGTTGCGAGATACCAGGAGAAAAAATCAAAAATGGTCAATTAGCTCCATATGAATGGGAACAATTAGATTATAAGATTAAAGAACTATATGATGCTCCTATTTATATAGATTGTCCAGCAAGACTTTCTATACAGGAATTTTGTGAGAAAGCCAAAGCAATGGTAATAGAGAATGGAATTCAAATATTATTTATAGATTATGTTCAACGATTAACTGTTGTCAATAAATACTCAGAAAATCGTTATAACGAAATCAATTATATATCCAGAGAACTTAAATCATTGGCCAGAGAATTGAATATACCTATCATTGTTGTATCTCAAATGAATCGAAATATAGAATATGATAAATATAGGATAGGAGCAGAAGGGAAAAAACCTCAATTGACCGATTTAAGAGATAGTGGTACTCTTTGTGAAGATGCGGATTTAGTCTGTTTTATACATCGTCCCGAATATTATCATATTTATGAAGATGAGAAAGGGAATAGTCTATTCGGTCTTGCTGATATTATAATTGCTAAGCATAGAAATGGAGCCACAGGTGATATTCAATTGCGGTTTAAAAGTGAATTCTGTAGATTCCAAGAGAATAAAGAAGAAGATTATCCAATAAATAAAGATATCCTCGATAAATACAAAGATTTGTATAAAGGAGATCCTCCATTTTAATATAATCTCTAAAATTAACTAAACATCATAATCGGATTTTTTAGGGTAAATAATTTGTTAAATTATGAAACATAAATCCATATAAAAACTACTTAAAAACTTATATAAAATTCATGGGAGAAGATTTAATCTTAGAATACGATGCATTCTTAAGGTCTTTTAAGAGGAATATTGATGTTCCTCACTCTTTTTTATTGGGGGCAGGAGCCTCAATTAGCTCAGGTATTCAGTCTGCATATGATTGTATTTGGGAATGGAAAAAAGATATATACTTATCAAAAAATATAAATGCATCTGAATATTATAAGAATTTCAAGGAAGAAGCAGTCAGAAAAAGCATCCAAAAATGGCTGGATAATGAAGGTGAATATCCAATACTAGATTCGCCTGAAGAATATAGTTTTTATGCAGAAAAAGCATATCCAATTAGCGAGGATAGAAGGAAGTATTTCTTTAGTTTAATAGAAAATAAGGAACCATATATTGGCTATAAATTACTATGCCTTTTAGCCGATTGCAATATTGTAAAGGCTGTTTGGACTACAAACTTTGATGGATTAACGGCCCGTTCTGCCCACCAAAATAAACTAACCCCAATTGAAATAACGCTGGATAATGTTGATAGAATCTACCGTAATCAAAGTTCAAAAGAGTTGCTTACAATAGCACTTCATGGGGATTACAAATTCTCTACATTAAAAAATACAGAGAAAGAATTAGATTCACAGAATGATGTTTTTAAAGACCATTTGTCAAATTATCATACAGATAAAAATTTGATTATACTAGGTTTTAGTGGTAGGGATAAGTCCTTAATGGGAGCATTAAAAGAAGCCTTTACAAGAAAAGGTTCAGGAAGATTATACTGGTGTGGATATGGAAATAATATTAGCCCTGAAATTTGTGAGTTGTTGTTGGAGATAAGAAAATCAGGGAGAGAAGCATATTACATAGCTACGGACGGTTTTGATAAAACAATGATCCATTTATCAAAATCAGCATTTGAGGATAATCAAAGTATATCCAAAAAGATAGATGATGCATTAAAGAATTCAGTTAATGAGGAAATTAACAAAACAGAATTCTCTTTAAATTTCAAGAAAACAGACAAATACATAAAAAGCAATTTACATCCTATAGTCTTTCCTAAAGAAGTATTTCAATTTGAAATTGATTATGGAAGTGAAAGACCTTGGAGCTTCTTAAGGACAATAACAAAAGATACTGATATCTGTGCTATACCTTTTAAGAAAAGAGTTTTTGCGTTAGGAACTCTAAGTGATATAAACAGAGTATTTAAGAACCATCTGAAAGGAGAAATAAAACGTGAGCCAATCTCTAAATTCGATATTGAAAATGTTAGTTCTTTTAAATCGCTAATGCTACAAGCGATATTAAAATATTTTTCTGTCCAATCTAATGTTGATACAGATGGTAGAGATAAGTTATGGTTTAAATCAGCAGAAAATAAAACTGGAAATATATCAGTACATAAATCTATATTTTTATCATTGTATTTTGATAAAAATAAAGACTATGCTTATTTGTCTTTCTCTCCGACCATTCATTTAACTTCTACAGAAGAAATATCTAAAATGCAAAAGCAGTCTACCAGCAAAGTTATATTGGAAAAGCTATATAATAATAAGTATGATGATTATTTAGAAGAATGGAATAAAATACTCTTTAATGGGCAACGATTAAAATTTGAATATCCGGCATCTTCCGGAACTGGTTTTGAATTTCAAATTTCATGTAATTCAGCTTATGGCGAAATACATGTGCTTGATCCTAGTTTTAGAGCCTTTAGTCCAAACTCTTTCGAGAAAAAACAAGCTCCATTTAAGGGTATACAATTTCTTGAACCTCAACTTATTTTTAGGAATAAAGTAAGTGAAAGTGAATTTCGAGATTATCATCCCATGAGAGGCTTAGTCTGCAATAGACCTTATGATGTGAATTTGAATGGTGTAATTTATTCAAAAGAAATTAATTTATCTGTCATTTGTGGTAAACAATACTCCGGTAAGTTTTACAACTTTTTATCTCAATTACAAGTTAAGCATCCTACTGAAAATATTAATCCTGATTATTTGATTGATTATCCGGGATTTTCATCAGTATTTGATATCCCTCTAAATATTCCATATATTGAAGATACAGATAACTGGTTCGATATAGATTTTCAAGGTAATAATAGCCTCAATACACATGAAAATGCTTTGCTATTGGCTAGGCTTATCACTACTAAAATTGACCAGATAGCAAATACTCATACACAAAGTACAATTGTTATATTTATTCCTGAGGAATGGCAGCCCTTTGAAAACTATTCAAATGATGGTGAGAGTTTTGATTTGCACGATTATATTAAGGCTTTCTCCGCATCAAGAGGTATTTCAACACAGTTAATAAGAGAAGATACTTTAGAAGACAATCTGAAATGTCAAATTTATTGGTGGTTATCTTTATCTTTCTATGTTAAGTCTTTAAGGACTCCATGGTTATTGAATAACCAGGAGAAAAACACTGCATATGCAGGAATTGGCTATAGTGTATCAAAAATTCAGGATAAACCTGAAATAGTTATTGGTTGTAGCCACATCTATGATTCGAACGGACAAGGGCTAAAATATAAACTATCTAAGATTGACGACTTTTATCTTGATAGACAGTCCAATCCCTATTTATCTTATAAAGACGCATTTCAATTTGGAGTTTCAATTAGAGAGCTATTTTACCATTCTCTCGATAAACTTCCTGAAAGGGTAGTAATACACAAAAGAACCAAATTTACGGAAGATGAGATTAATGGAATAAAAGCAAGTTTAAATAAAGCAGGCATCCATAAGATTGATTTAATTGAAATAAACTATGAACCTGATGCTCGTTTCGTTGCAATGAGTGTATATAATGGTAATCTACAAGTAGATCGATTCCCAATTTCAAGAGGTACATGTATACTAACTAATAAATATACAGCCTTATTATGGACTCATGGTATTGTCCCGTCTGTTAGACATAATAACTATAAATTTTATTTAGGAGGAAGAAGTATTCCGGCTCCTCTAAAGATCACAAAACATCATGGGGAAACTGATATTAATATAATAGCTTCCGAAATACTTGGTTTAACCAAAATGAATTGGAACTCATTTGATTTGTATTCAAAACTTCCTTCAACGATAGATTCCTCAAACCAAATAGCTAGAATTGGTAAATTATTGTCTCGTTTTGAAGGGAAAACTTATGATTATAGGCTCTTTATATAATAATTTGAAAATAAAAGGATAAATTTAATTATCCTTTTATTTTTTCTTTCATTTCATAAATCCACTCTGTTCCTTTATAAGTATTGTTAAATGTAGGTTCCAAGTAATCCTCTTCACATTTGATGATGCGTTTCTCTATGATGATCTGATTATCAACAATATTTTTACTTGTTTTTTGAACATATTCTTTTAACTCTTTATTTTGAGAAGACAGTTCTTCAACTTTTTCATTTAAGCTTACTATTTCAGACTTTAATGTTTTTAATTCCTGTAATATTAGACTTTAATCATCTTTATTTGATAATAACCCCATAATATATTTGTTTTATATAATAAATGATCATTTATTCTATTACGCTGTTCTCCCTAATTGATTATCATACACTCTTTCACCAGCCTTTCAATTTCTTCTCTTTGTTTATCAGAGGAGCAAAACGCATAACTTTCGATAATCAAACGTGTTGCCGTTAATCCCTGCCTATGAGGGTCTAAATCTTCGTCGGTCAGCAGGAATAGGCAACGTAAGGCTTCTTTCGGAAAATCGGTTCGTCTATTTTCCAAATAATCCGTTATCTGGCTGAATACATCATTGTAAGTTTCTGTAAAATGAGGACTCTGTTGCAAACTTTTTGTCCTTTCCCTGTTTCTTAAGATAACCTCATTCATCGTCTCCGCAAAACAGAAAACCGCAACTTTCCTGTAATCGGTTTCTCCGACCATACTGCTATACTTCATTCCTGTGAGAATATATTCTTCAAATGGTATTCCGTTTTCCAGAATATTGTCTATTTCTTTAAAAAGACATTGCTGATCTTCATATGGCCTTTCCTCGATGAAATAACGAAAAGTTCTTGTACGCCTTACTTCTTCCATGGATTGTTCCCGCTGTTCGGCTGATACTCTATAATATAAGTCTTGTCCCATTTATAAGTCTTTTTAATAATTTGTGCCTGTGTATTATTTATCAGGTAAGGAAATAATAAATACCTTTGCAAGGTAACAAATAATTTATAATCGGACTATGACTAAAGCAGATTTAGTGGCGCAGATTGCCCAGAACACAGGGATAGATAGAGTATCTGTCCTTAAGGTTGTCGAATCATTTATGGAAGAAGTAAAACTATCTTTAGAAAAAGGTAAAAATGTATATCTAAGAGGTTTCGGTAGTTTTATTATTAAGGAAAGGGCAGAAAAGACAGCACGTAATATATCCAAGAACACAACAATCATTATTCCTGCACATTCTATTCCTGCTTTTAAACCATCCAAAGCATTTATTTTAGATAAAAAATAAGCAAATAATAATAATTGAATTATCAATAAAAAAGAAAGCAAAGCCTCAGTATGGCTTTGCTTTCAATCTATATAACTACTTATCCCTAGTTCCATTCATGCTGTTGCCGGGATATGGATGCTGGTAAGTCTATTAGTTTTGGATTAACCAGCTGTTCTACAATCCATCTTCTTAACACCTGTGCATTTTCCGAATCAATACGGAAAGCCTGAGCAATAATAAATTCGAGGTTAAGTTCATACGGCTCATACTTTACCTTATTCCGACTGGTATTTACAATGGTATGATATCTACAGGTTTTTTCCATATCCAAGATATTAGTATTGAGAATATTCTCAATACAACAGTCAATAATTCTTTGTTTGATATCGAATAAATTTGACAAATCAGCTTTAGCCAGCCACACAGTCCCATTTACAGGATTGAATATCACACTTTTTCGATTGCCGTTATCATAATCTGTTTCTATGGTAAGAATACCTTTATTTATTGTTATCATGCTATTCATATTTTATCTATAATGTTTGATATTCTTGATTATTATCGGTTTGTTCTCTTTCGGGGAATCGTCTGTTTCTTCTACCCGGTTTATAGATTTTGGCTTGGTTGGTAGTATCTGTACTATCAGGCAATTCGTACTTTCCGACTATTCTGTTGGATAGATTCGTCATATCCTCATTGATTTTAGTTCGGGTAACTTCGGCATATATCTGAGTGGTCTTGATGGACAAATGCCCCATCATCTGACTCTGGCTTTCAATAGGTACACCCTGTGTCAGGCAGACTGTTGTGGCGAAAGTAAATCTGCTCATATGGAATGTCAGGCGTTTGTCTATCTTAGCCAGCTTTGCCAATCGTTTCAACTGCCAGTTCATATTGACATGGGTTTGTAATTTGAAAATTTTATCTCCTGTGCCTCTAAATTCAGTATCTTTATACTTGTCGAGTATTAGCATGGGAATATCCAATAGAGGGATATAAGATGCTGTTCCTGTCTTCTGCCTTCTTAATGATTGTTTGGTGCGTTCTGAAATTAGGCTGGCTTCATACTCTGCAATTGAACTAATGATATGCAGGATGAATCGATTGGCTTTGGGAAAATCGCAGAAAACAATCTCTACATCGCTTTCTAACAGCCGACTGGTAAATGCTACATTGCGGGAGAGACGATCCAATTTGGCACAAATTAGAATAGAACCGGTTTGCCTACATTGTTCTAATGCTTCTGCTAATTTAGGACGATGATTATTTTTACCTGTTTCCGTTTCTAAATACTCTTTGAGAATTTTTGGGTTAT
>NZ_QVMQ01000022.1:32737-89705 GCF_010501105.1 Dysgonomonas sp. 511
CGGTTTGTCTACATTGTTCTAATGCTTCTGCTAATTTAGGACGATGATTATTTTTACCTGTTTCCGTTTCTAAATACTCTTTGAGAATTTTTGGGTTATCTTTCACATATGTATTTATAATCTCTCGCTGAGCTTCAATGCCAAGTCCGCTGATTTGTTGTTTTATTGTACTTTGACGAAGATATGATATATAGGTTTTCATACAATTGATGTCAAATTTGCATAAACTGATGGCTCCTTAATTTAACGTTAACTCTCTCCGCAAAGGTAAAAACTATATAAATCTTGTAAAAGATGAGGCAGACCGAAGGATTACATTGCCTACATTCTTCCATTTAGCCTACCGGAAGAATATAGCGGAATAACGCTGAACAATTCTAATTACCAAATACTTACTCTATTCTTCCTGATTTTGTCTATCTCACAAAGAGTTATTTGAATCTATGAAAATCGAAGAGAAGCAATGTATCTCGGTTGTTTCTACATCGTTACCCGTTCTCATTTACGTGTTCGCAATCAGCTGATATTTAATCTGATATATTATTTATAAGTAGTTCTTGTATCCCTATGTCCGAGCATTCGGCTGACACTTTCTATCGGAACTCCCAGAGAGAGGCAAATTTGCGAAACGAAACTAAGACGGCTCATGTGATAGGTCACGTTCTTTTCTATCTTGCAATATGTTGCAATTTTCCTCAATGCGTTGCTTATGGTTGTTAGCGTAGGTATGCGGAATACATAATCCGCCTTTGCACATCCCCTGTATTTTTCTATTATCTGTATGGGAATATCCAACAATTTAACGTTAAATGGAATGCCTGTTTTCTGCCGTGATGAAGAAATCCACATATAGAAACAAAAAAATAGGATGTGAAATTCAACACCCTATCTTGTTTTGTCTGTCTTAATTGCTGTTTGTAAATATCCCGTTTCTTGTCAATTATTGAAATGATACAAGAATATAACAGTTTCTTCCAAAGCATTTTTCGGAGAATCTTTTATTTCTACTATTACCTTCAATTCTGCTTTTGCTATGCCCCGCAGATTCATTAGTGATTCCAGTTTTACCCTAATGCGTACCTCACTGTCGACAATAACAGGTTGATTAAATTTCAACTTCTCGATACCATAGTTTATAAGCATTTTAATATTGTAACCGTGGGCAATGGTATTATGAAAAGGGCTTTCAATTTTTGCTCTTTCCTGATCGGTGTGTATCCATTGATGGTCGAGTGTTGCATCAGCAAACTTATTGATTCGTTCTTGCGTAATCTTCAAATAATCTGACGTTCCGAGCTCTTTCCCCACATATTGCTCGAAATCCTGGTAGGAGTTGATGATAACTTTGCTCATAAATGCGTTAATTAACAATTCTAATTTATTAGTACAAAAATATTTATATTCTATGAATTTGCAAAATAAAAAATGCACATTTATGTCAAAAATGTGCATTTTTTTGTACTACATGCAACCAGAGATTGCTTGCGAAGGTGTCCCTTTTGAGGCTTAGGCCAAAAGGAACATGCGATTGCCATTAATAAAAAAAAATAACAGCAGGGTTAATCTGCTGTTAGTGTCGTATCTTATATAAAAGTAAGTATGGATTATTTTTTATCTTTTGGGCAGCAAGATTTTTTCGCTTCCCCTCTCTTACATTCTTTTTTATTCTTCGGGCATTCTTTTTTCTTGGTACAATCTTTCTTTGTACAAGTCTTTGTGCATTCGGTTTTTGCTTTGCAACATTCTTTTTGTTTAGGGCAATCCTGAGCTATTGCTGTTGTAGAAGCCATTAGTGCAATACACATGATTGCCGACATAATTACTTTTTTCATATTCGAGTTTTATTTTTATCAATTAGACAAATTGTTAAGTCCGAATGCAAATATAATCGCTATTTGAATACGTGACTACTAACAAAAGTTAAAAATTTTAATATAGTTCCTTAATATTCGAATCGCCCAAATTCACTCTCGATTGTTAATTTAGTATTATCCGAATCCTCGACAAAACCTACTATCTGAGCATCTATGCCAAACGATTTGGATATTTCGATTACCTGTGCTGCATATTCGGGAGCAAGGTATATTTCCATCCTATGTCCCATATTGAATACCTTGTACATCTCTTTCCAGTCGGTACCCGATTGTTCCTGTATAAGTTTGAATAATGGCGGAACCGGGAACATATTATTCTTAGTAATCTTCACTTTGTCAACAAAGTGCAACACTTTGGTCTGCGCACCACCAGAACAATGCACCATTCCATGTATCTGAGGACGGAGTTGCGCCAATATTTGCTTTATCACAGGTGCATATGTGCGTGTAGGGGATAGTACGAGTTTGCCTGCGTCGATTCCCAATCCTTCTATTTCATCGGTTAGTTTCATCTTGCCCGAATATACCAGACTGGAAGGGATCGAAGAGTCGTAGCTTTCAGGATATTTCGCTGCAAGGTAATTGGCAAATACATCGTGGCGGGCCGAGGTCAAACCATTGCTCCCCATGCCTCCGTTATATTCCTTTTCGTAAGTTGCTTGTCCGTAAGACGATAGCCCGACGATGACATCTCCTCCCTGTATCTTGTCGTTGGATATTACATCCGAGCGTTTCATGCGGCAGGTAACAGTGCTATCTACTATAATAGTGCGAACCAAGTCGCCTACATCGGCGGTTTCGCCCCCTGTAGGGTAAATATTTACGCCCAATGTAGACAATTCTTTACAGAGGTCGTTTGTACCATTTATTATGGCAGAGATAACTTCGCCCGGAATAAGCATTTTATTCCTGCCGATAGTTGATGATAACAGTATATTATTTGTTGCACCAACGCACAGCAAGTCGTCGATATTCATTATCAAGGCATCTTGTGCTATACCTTTCCATACCGAAAGATCGCCGGTTTCTTTCCAGTACATGTATGCCAGAGACGATTTTGTGCCTGCTCCGTCGGCATGCATTATATTGCAGTATTCCGGATCTCCTCCTAGTATATCAGGTATTATTTTACAAAATGCTTTTGGAAAAATACCCTTGTCAATGTCTTTTATTGCATTGTGAACATCTTCTTTCGATGCCGACACGCCTCGTTGGTTGTACCGTTGGTCGCTCATATTCAAATTTATGAATTATACAAATGGAGTACAAAGGTAATAAATTAGGTGTTAAAAAAAGAAAAAGAGAGAGCCAAAACTACATTCTTGCCTATAGCCAGCCTTGCCGTTTTTTTATTAGGTTAATTAGTTGTATTTTTGTGTGGAATAACAGATACACTCACAAACATGTTAGCGGTGCTTCTTTCTTGGGCTGTGATGGCCTTCGTATTCTTTTCTTTGGGGGATATTCTTGTCAGGGTATATAATAAACTACAGGGTGTTAGCGAATGCTATAATATTCTTGATACAATTCTGGCGGGGCTGTGTTTCACAACATTAATACTCACATTTACGTCATTATTGTTGCCGACAAATCATTATGTCCTATTGTCTCTTATTCTTATATGTATAGCATATTGGGGGCTAAATCGGGCGCGCCTTTGCAATATTGTAACCCATAAGCGATTTTGCAGCCCCATATTTTTGTTTACGGCTGCAATATTGAGTTTGGCTCTCTGTTTTTATGTATCCTTTATGTCCGATTCGTTCGACGCCGATTTATACCACATCCAGAATATACGTTGGAATGAAGAGTTTAGCGCTGTGCCGGGTTTAGCCAATCTGGAAGACCGCTTCGGATTCAATTCCAATTACTTATTGATTTCGGCTCTCTTTTCTTTTCGCTTCTTGTTTGGCGAGGCTGTTTATACATTGCAGTCGTTGCTATTTTTGCTTATTATGCTATGGGTTGTTTACAATATAATAGCAAGTAAAAAAAACGTCCCGTACCTGCTTTTACTTTTCTTCCTTATCATAATACTTATGGGAGGAGAAACGTTCTTAGATAATTCCAGTACCGACTCGGTTTCGCTGCTGTGTATATTCTACTATATTTCCAAAACGGCTCTAAAACCAGCCTGGCTTCATCGCCAACCGTTATTGGCTATACTCTTGCCCATAACTATGGTGACATACAAGTTGTCGTCTATCATATTTTGTCTTATTTGCTTGTATGTGTTATATTATTTAGTAAAGCAAAAAAGGTATAAAGTAATAGGCTTTACGGTTGTTTTTTCATTCCTGCTCATGTCATTTTGGTTTACACGTAATGTCATAGTTTCGGGTTATTTGATTTATCCATTAAACCAAATTGACCTTTTCAATGTAGATTGGAAAGTGCCGCAAGCAGTAGCAGTATTGCAGCAAACGCATATTTACAACTTTGCCAGATTCATGTTTTTCCGTTACTACGATTTCGATATGGTAATGCAAGACCTTAACGGGACAAGAATAGAACAGCTATACCGCCTGTTCAATGTTTTCATACACTTATTGATTGTTTTATCTCCTCTGTGGTTTATATATAGCTATTTCAAAGGTATGAGAATACATCGAGGGGTGTATCAAATCTATCTGGTATCGGTTTTGTCCATCATCTTTGGTTTGATTACTGCTCCCGACTTTCGTTTTATCAATGGGTTTGTGTTCGGTTGCTCTTTTCTTATTTTATATACCATCGTAGTTTCCCTGCCAATCGGATTTTCTCTTTCATTAGGAGCCCGTCGGATTTTACTGGCTGCATTCGCTCTGGTTTTTGCGTTTGTCGTGTTCAAAGAAAAGAGGCTGTTGGTATCATACACCTACGACAACCATAAAGAACAATTCTTTAGTTTCATCTACAAACCTATGCCGTTTGCCCGAAAGATGGAGGTAGACATTGTCTACGACGCCCGCAAAGTAGGTAATCTTACTATTTACACAACACGCGAGGTGAATGGGCGTACCTACGATTTCCTGCCTTCTACCAATCCTATGGGATTACCGGAATATCCGTTCGAAGGCTATAAAATACAGCATATAGAGACTATCGACTCAAGAGGAGAAACTCTTCAGGATGGTTTTAAGACGAAGCCTATGTTTGTCGATTCCCTGAACCGTAATATTGAAATCTATAAAGATCAGTACATACGGTTTTATAAACAAGCTCAGCCTTATCCTTTATAAAAAATGAAGGTGCCCCAAAAGTAATAAAGGGCACCTTCATAATAAACTTTATTTCTTGATACGCATGGCATAGAACGAACGATAGATAAATACCAGTGCCGCAGCTAGGAATACAAGTCCGACAATCCATTTATACTCAGGTATCTCTATTGCGATTTCCACAGCCAATAGCCCGAACAGAGTGGAGAATTTGATAATCGGGTTCAACGATACCGAAGAGGTATCTTTGTAAGGGTCGCCTACGGTATCGCCCACAACGGTGGCAGCATGCAGGTCGGTATTCCTTTCTTTCAGCTCTACCTCTACTATCTTCTTGGCATTGTCCCACGCTCCTCCGGCATTTGCCATGTAGATAGCCTGGAACAAACCGAACACAGCAATGGATATAAGATAAGCCACAAAGAAGTTTGCGTCGATAAAAGCAAAAGCTAGAGTAATGAACAATAGAGCAAGGAAAATATTCCACATACCCACCTGAGCATATTTAGTACAGATACGCACTACTTCTTTCGAGTCTTTGAGGTCGGCTTCATCTTTATCGAGGTTGATATGCTCCTTTATATATTCTACTGCGCGGTAAGCTCCTGTGGTAACGGCCTGCATAGATGCCCCTGAGAACCAATAGATAACCGATCCGCCACAGATGAAACCTAATAATACCGGTGCATCTATCAAGCTTATACTCAGCATACCCAGTTTTTCGAGCACCAGGATTATAGAGAATATCATAGTGGTTGCCCCTATTACGGCTGTCCCGATAAGTACGGGTTTGGCTGTAGCCTTAAACGTATTTCCTGCCGAGTCGTTTTCTTCAAGATACTCCTTACCTTTTTCGAAGTCGGGAGCGAAGCCGAAGTCTTTGCTTATTTCCGACGATATGTTTGGAAGATGTTCTATACGCGATAGTTCGAACACCGATTGAGCATTATCAGTTACAGGACCATAACTGTCTACAGCAATGGTCACAGGTCCCATGCCAAGCAAACCAAAGGCTACAAGCCCAAATGCGAAGATGGACGGGTATGACATTATAGAGCCCAGTTCTTGTTCCGAAATAAAGAAGGCACAAGCCATCAGCAGGGCAATTATCATCCCTTTCCAGAATGCGCTGAAATTACCGGCAACCATACCCGATAGTATATTGAGCGATGCACCTCCTTCACGTGATGCTATCACAACTTCTTTCACATGGCGCGAAGATGAACTGGTAAAGGCTTTTGTGATTTCGGGTATAAGTGCTGCTGCAAAAGTACCACAACTGATAATAGACGCCAGTTTCCACCAAAGCCCGTTAGGTATTTCTTTCAACAGGAAGTAGCTGGCAATAAATGTTGCGATGATAGATATTGCTGATGTTATCCAGATCAATGCCGTAAGAGGTATTTCAAAGTTAAATTTCAATGAATTGCGATACTTTGCCGCCGATATTCCCTGATTGATATAATAAGATAATATAGAGGTAAACAGCATCATAAGGCGCATAACGAATATCCATACTATAAATTCGGCTTGCAAACCTACGTTCGATACAGCAAGTACGATAAACGAAATCAAGGCAACCCCTGTCACACCATAAGTTTCGAAACCGTCGGCAGTAGGGCCTACACTGTCGCCGGCATTGTCGCCCGTACAGTCGGCTATTACACCCGGATTGCGGGGGTCGTCTTCTTTGATGTTGAAAACTATCTTCATCAGGTCGGCGCCTATGTCGGCTATTTTGGTGAAGATACCTCCTGCTATACGCAATGCCGATGCTCCCAGCGATTCGCCGATAGCAAAGCCGATAAGGCAAGCTCCAGCCATATCACCCGGCACAAAAAGCAAGATGATAAGCATCATTATCAATTCTACTGTGATGAGCATAACACCCACACTCATTCCGGCTTTCAGTGGTATGCTTACCACATCCCACGGACGTTTGCGCAGCGATGCGAATGCGGTACGCGAATTAGCAAGCGTATTGATGCGAATACCATACCATGCCACTCCGTAAGAGCCTAGTATCCCCAAAACCGTCCAGAAAATAACGGAAATAAGGAACGTCGCACGGCTGGTTTCGCCACTGGCCACTACTTCGGGATTGGATAAGAAACCGAAGTAGATAAGCATTACAGCCGAAATGATAATCAGCAGATAAAAAAGAAACCTGCCTTGTTGCAAAAGATAGGTTTTACACGTTTCGTAAATGGTTTTCGAAACATTGAGCATTGATTGATGCACTGGAAGTTTCTTGATATGGAAATACTGCACCAGTCCGAATGCGATGCCAAGCAACAGGATTAGAAGTCCCCACAAGAGAAGGTTGTAGCCGCTTCCCAGTTCCGGTACTTTTAAGTCTGCTTCACTGGCCATAAGGCTGAATGGCAGTAATGCCAACGAGAGGGTGGTTAGTTTCTTCATAGGAATTTAGAATTAGATTTGTTAGAATTCTGGTTTCATAAAAGTATAATTATTAAACGAAAAATTAATATTCGGCGAGCAATGATTATCAAAAGCACAAGAGTATGGCATTTTTGCTTTCGATTTTTTTATTGCTTTAAACAAATATACAATTTTTTAACATGAAACAAACTTTTGATGAAATAATTTTCTAATTATCCTAAAAAAGATTTACTAACTAATAATTATTTTCTTCCGAAATCGGCGGGTATTTCTCCCCATTTGCTGGTTTCCCATTTTATGATGGGTGTAGTATATGTATTTTCGCGCAACCATTTCTCGGCGCGCTCTATCAGGTAAAAGAGTGATTCGTTTTCAGGAACGCGTTCCAATTTTGTTTTGCACTTTTTTTCCTTTACCCATTTTATAGCGTTGACACTATCTGTATAAATAGGTATTGCACAGTTCTTTTTCTTTAGTAATGCCAACCCGTGTACAAGTGCGAGAAACTCGCCTATATTATTGGTTCCTTTTTCGAAAGGACCGAGATGAAAGACCTGTTCGCCGGTCTTTACATATACGCCTCTGTATTCCATCAGTCCGGGATTGCCTCCGCAGGCAGCGTCTACAGCCAGGCTGTCTTTTATTATATCGGGATTGTTTTGTATAGATATCCGTTGTGGCTTTGCAGCATTCTTGCCGACATATACCCAAGGGCTTTCGTCGAATGCCTTGCGAGCATCCTCTTCATTGGCGAACGATTTGTAGATAGCACCGTCGTATCCTTCTACCTGTGCCTTGGCATCGTCCCATGAAGTGTAGACTCCGGGGGTAATTCCATTCCAAACAACATAAAATTTCTTTTTAGCCACGATGATTAGAGTTAGGGTTACAAGTATGAGTTATGAGTTATAAATATTTTATTGCGATAAAAAAATCATAACTCATAACTCATCATTACTTACTGCACTACTTTCAGTTCTTCGATAAGGCGCGGACAATTCATCACCTTGTCGATGATGTAAAGTACATAGCGTATGTCTACATTGATACAACGCTGCAATTCGGGTTCGAAGACAACGTCGCCGCTCAATGCTTCCCAGTTGCCGTCGAAAGCCAATCCTATCAGTTCAGCTTTACCATTGAATACAGGGCTTCCTGAGTTTCCTCCGGTGATGTCGTTGTTCGACAAGAAGCAGACTTGCATTTTGCCATCTTTGTTTGCATATTGCCCGAAGTCTCCTTTGCGGATATCATTTAATATATAATCCTGTACTGCAAACTCGGTGCTTTCGGGATTCTCTTTTTGCAACACGCCATCGGTCGTAGAATAGTAATTGTACGAAACAGCGTCGGCAGGCTTGTATCCGCCAACAGAGCCATAACTAAGACGTTGCGTGAAGTTAGCATCCGAATAAAATGCTTTATCGGGCTGCATTTTCATCAGTCCAGCCATAAATTCGCGTTCACCTTTTTCTATCATAGAATTGTATGGCGCCATTTTTTCTCTTAACGAATTTAACAGCGGATGGAGCGACATAGCCAGTTGTATGGCAGGGTCGGCCATTATTTCTTCGGGAGTGCCTTTTATCAGGGCTTGTGCTCCTTCGAGAGAGGTCAGCTTCGTATTGTCGAACAGCCAGTTGGTATATTGCGCATAATCGCCGCTATATTTGTTTGTTATTGTGGCATATACCGCAGGGAGAAAATCTGCAGGAACAGATTCTGCATACAGTTTCAACAATACAGGAGTTAGCTCGCGGTCGAGCAAAGGTTCGTAGTCTTTATAAATGCTTTCGAGCCTTTTATTCAATTCAGACTCCTTGTCATCCTTGTTTGCAGTACCTACGAATAGGGCTACGCTTGCCATACGTACTATTTCTATGCCATTGTAGAATGTTTCGTACAGATAAGTCTGGTTTTTAGCCAGTTCCATTGTCGAAGTATAACCATCCTTTATTGTCGGCAGCGTAGTGCCATATAGTTTTGCAGCGTCTTTGTCTGATGCCGCCCATGCACTAAACTCCAGTTCGAGTTTCTCTTTGTTCGGTATTACATTCAGTTTGGCGATAGCCTCGTTCATGCCAATGGCGTTTTTCCAGTAGTTGGAACTGCGGGCATATTTCGATGCATATTTTATGCGGATAGCATCGCTTGCGTTCATGGCTTTTTTCCAGATATCCTGTTTTGCACCGCGTACCTCTATGCGTGGCTTATGTTCCGACTCCACCATCTGGGTTATTCCCCACGAAGATTTGTAGCGTACGGTGCTTCCCGGATAACCGATTGTCATGGCATAGTCTTTTTCCTTGTATCCGGCTAATGATACAGGGACGAAGTATTTCGGTTTGTAAGGAACATTGTCGGCGCTATAATTTGCAGCCTCATTATTCTTATTGGCATATACACGGAATACCGAAAAATCGCCTGTATGGCGCGGCCACATCCAGTTGTCGGTTTCGCCGCCGAACTTACCTACCGAAGACGGCGGTGTGAATACAAGGCGTACATCTTTAAATACCTCATATACTACTACATAGTATTTGTTGTGCGCATAGAAAGGAACTACCTGGGCACGCAGAAATTCATTGTCTTTGTAACGCTCAAGATACAAATTAGAAAGTGAATCTATCTTTTGGTCGCGTACATCTTCACTATCGCCGGGCTGTAGTGTAGAAGTTACGAAATCGGTAATATCTTCGGTCTTTTGCAGGAATTGTATCATCAGTCCCTCGGCAGGAAGTTCCTGAGCAAAAGTCTGACTTACAAAACCGTCTTTCAGGTAATCGTGTTCTACCGAACTTAATTTTTGTATATCGCCATATCCACAGTGATGGTTGGTAAATATCAACCCCTGTTGCGATACGGCCACTCCGGTACATCCTCCACCGAAAATAACGACTGCATCTTTGAGCGAAGGATGGTTCTCGTTGTAAATATTATCAATGGGGAAAGTGAAGCCTAGTTCTTTCATCCGTGCTGCACTCTGCTTGTTCAGCTCTTTGAGCAGCCACATACCTTCGTCGGCTTTCGCCAGAAGTACGGAAAGTAGCAAAGTGAAAAATAGTAAGATTCTTTTCATAAAATTGTTTTATTTAAATGTTTGATAATTAATGCTTATTCTTGTAGAGAAAAGCCGTCTCGATTTATTGCAAAACCACGCAGTAGGCGGTATATACAGGCTTATACAAAACCGGAGGCGAAGATAATCAAAATTTTAAAGCAAAGTCTTCTCTATTAGGCACGAATTAAGGGTTGAATCGGGATGAAGATATATATTATCGCTACACGACAGTTTAGCACAAAAAGCAATCGAAAGCAATATCCGGAAAAAGATAAGCAAACGAAATGAAATAATTTTATAAAAAAATATAATAAACACATTATCTCATTCTTTATTTAACTACCTTTATGGATGTGTTTTTCTAACCTAAATTAAACTTAAATCAACATGGAATTTACTTTTAAGAATCTTTCGGCAAAGGGATTACTCTTATCCTGTTTTGCTGTAGCAACTATGGCTTCATGTGGTGGCCCTGAGCACAATACATTGACAGAACAGGAAAAAGCCGACGGGTGGCAACTGTTGTTTGATGGCGCGACAATGGAAGGATGGCGCAACTACAACGACACTGTTATGACACAATCGTGGCACGTAGTAGATGGTTGCATCCAGGCCAAAGGTGACGGCAACGATGCCAGCGGGTACATTGTTACCGATAAGGAGTATGAAAACTTCGAACTGTCGTGGGACTGGAAACTATCGAAAGGCGGCAACAGTGGGATGCTTTACCATGTAGTAGAACGTCCGCAATTTAAAGTGCCTTATATTACCGGCCCTGAGTACCAATTGATAGACGCCCCTAATTTCCCTGATAAATTAGAGCCTTGGCAAGATATGGCAGCCGATTATGCAATGCATATACCCGATTCATCGTTGATGAAAGTAAACCCTGCCGGAGAGTGGAACAATTCGAAGATTGTTTTCGACAACGGGCAT
This sequence comes from Dysgonomonas sp. 511, assembly GCF_010501105.1. GTDB lineage: Bacteria > Bacteroidota > Bacteroidia > Bacteroidales > Dysgonomonadaceae > Dysgonomonas. Next base: position 44,212 of record NZ_QVMQ01000022.1, read on the forward strand.
GTAGAACATTGGCTCAACGGAGTTAAAATACTGGAATTTGAAGCATGGACAGACGACTGGTTTGCCCGTAAGAATAGTGGTAAATGGAATAATGCTCCTGAATATGGTTTGGCAAGGAAAGGTGTAATCTGTCTTCAAGACCACGGTTATCCTGCATCATTCCGCAATATTAAGGTAAAAGAACTGCCTCGCAAAGAGAAAGAGGTAAACTTGTTTAATGGAAAAGACCTGACAGGCTGGGATGTGTACGGAACAGAAAAATGGTATGTACAAGACGGCTTGCTCGTTTGCGAAAGCGGCCCCGACAAACAATATGGCTATCTGGCAACACGCGAATATTACGACGATTTCGACCTGACTGTAGAGTTTAAGCAAGAAGCTGACGGAAACTCAGGAGTGTTTATCCGCTCGTTCATCGAAGAAGGCGTAAAAGTAAACGGATGGCAGGTTGAAGTAGCCCCTAAAGGAAAGCATTCGGGTTCTATCTACGAATCGTATGGAAGGGGATGGCTTATAAAGAACGATCCTGAAAAAGAATCGGTATTGAAAGAAAGGGAATGGAATACAATGCGTATCCTCGTTCAAGGCAACAAAGTAACGTCATGGCTAAACGGCACGGAAATGGTTAGCCTCGAAGATGAAAAGATAGGAAAAGGACAAGGGCGTATCGCTCTCCAAATACATGACGGCGGCGGCATTAAAGTATTGTGGCGCAACCTGAAATTGAAGACTTTGTAATAAACAAATCGAATAAATAGTGAGGAAGTTGTCCCAAAAGTAATCATCTGCTTCATTTATTAGCCATCGGTCACATACTTTAGTATGCTCCCTTCTGTCTAAAAATGAGCGGCTTCTCATCTAATCACTTTTTGAACTCTTCACTACAGAAACACAAAGAAGGTGTCCTTTATTACTTTGGGGACACCTTCTTCTATTTTTTGCAAATATTGGTAAACTGGCACCAGCGGCAAGCTTCTCCCGTAGGAGTCTGTGTGAAGGGCGCATTGGGATCGAATATTTCTTCCAGGCATTCGTCGAAATACTGTTTAAATTCATCCCGATAAGCTGCAAAGTCTGTTATGCGTACATCTTTCCTGTCGTGTTTGTTTATTACATCGGGGTCGAACGACTTGTCGAACAGGTTGCGCAGATAGTAAATCCCCGGTTCAAGTATCTTGTCAGGATGGTCGAGCAAGTAAAGGTGCGAATACATAAATACCTGCATCACTGCTTTTGGCCTGTCTTTCATCTCTTTATCGAAAAGGTCTTTCATTTCCTTGTACCGCAAAACACCCTTTCCGGTCTTGTAATCAATAATGCGGGTACGGCCATGCACTTCGTCCACACGGTCGATAATCCCTTTCAACGAAACAGTCTTCCCCGATGGGAGCATATAGTTTTTACGCACTCTTTCTTCCGAATCGATGTAGATAAACGGTGTGAGACGCGCGTCGGTAGCCAATACTTGCTTTATATATTTGCGGAGGACTTCGCCTGTCAGGTAGTTTTGCCCCGTCAGCCGCTTTATCTTTTCCGTCTTGAAATAGTTTTCGGCAAAGGAACGTTCGATCATGGCGGTCAACAGTTTATCATCCTTGCTTATATTATGCAGCAAGTCTGCTGTAACCATCTTACCCTTCATCGGCTCGTAGAGCCATTCCATCACCGAGTGGAAAATAGTACCAAAGGTACTGGCTTCCACCGTCTCGGCTATTTCGTCTTCTTCGTTCATATTCTCTACCACCGAGAAATAAAACTGCAAGGGACAATTGATATATGTGTTGATAGAGCTGGCTGAAAGCCTCTTGTCTCCTCCCTGGAGAAAGATGTTGAGTTTCTCCATTATCTGGGGCGTTTTCTTTACAGATATGGCAAGGCTTTCGGTAGATGCTACTTTATAGACTGCAAGTTTTTCCCTGATGTCGAAATGATCGTTGTACAAATGCTTTATCTGGTTGAAGTAGCGGCTTACTTCTCCCGACTGCAAGCCTTCGGTACGGGTGTCATACAGCAGGTAAATGCGTTTGGCACGGTTTATCATCCTGTAGAAGTGGTACGAAAACACACTGTCCTGATGCTCGTAGGTAGGCAGGTCGAACCCTTTGCGAAGATTGTACGGTATAAACGAACTTGCGGCCTTCTTCAGCGGGAATATGCCCTCGTTCATCGACATGATAATCAGGTTGTCGAAGTCCAGCGCACGGGTTTCCAATACTCCCATTATCTGCAATCCGGAAAGAGGTTCGCCTGTAAACGGCACGCTTATATTCACTATCAGCTTCCTTAGCATCTTGAGGTAAGTATCTACTGTCATATCGGGCGAATGGTGGGCAAATGCCTCGTCCATCTTGTTTATTGTCTTATAATATTCGATGACGAACTCGCTTTCGATGTCTATTGCCTGAATATTTCCTTCATTATCATCCTGTTTTTCTTTGTCTTTTACCAACGATAGGTTCAAGTATGATAATATCTGCCTGAGATAGGAAGGTATCTGCCGCCAACCGGTTATGGCAGTAAATATAAGTTTGAAAAGCGGATGCGTTTGCAGCTCTTCTTCCGAAACTATTGTCCTGTTATATTGCTTGATGTTGTTTCTCAGTACCCTTGCTTCTTCCGGGGCTATACGGACTATATAGCGATGATTGAGGATAGCCTGCACGGGTTTGTAATAGAAGCCTGTGAAGCCATCCGATTTGCGGATATTGCGTTGCAGTTCGAATACCTGTTCCATCAGTCCGGCTATCGAGCTATTAGACAGGCCGTAACCCATTGTTACATTGATTTTCTCTATTTCATCCGGAATGGAATAGAGCGTAGGCAAAAGTAAGTTTTCGTCGGGCAATACAACAGCTGTATTCATCGCTTCATCGGAAGATGTTATCTGCCCTTCTTTCAATAAACTTTTCAATATGCTATGCACATACTTGGCTTGCCCCACCGAAGAAGGTATGCCAACGACCTCTACTACAGGCTTATCGAAGGTTAGTTCTTCCGATTGCAAAGATAATTGCGAGGGAAACTGCACCTTGTTCTTGTCTATAAAGAAAGATGCCTTATTGTCCTTATCGCGGACGAGCGATGATGAATAATCCCAATAGAAATCAGCAATACCTCTTTTGTGAAAGTATTTAAGTAATTTTTCTTCCGATATGCTATGAGCGTTCAATCCTACAAAGATGATCTTTTCGAAAGGTAAATCCAGCGTAATGTCTTTCGTTATCCGCTCTACCACTTCGCGGAACACCATGCCTTCGTATGCTAGACCTTTACCTTCGAGTTGAACCCTCAAATCGCCGTACAATTGGTATAAGACTTCCCACATTTCCAGAAAATCTTTCTTCTTTTCGTTGCCACCTACAGGCAGGAAACTCGACCAAAAACGGCGGATCGCTTCAACCTGAGATTCGGTTAGGAAGTCGAACCCTGCATCTATCTCTTTCAGGTCGCGTACATTGCGGAATAGCTGTTTGGTATCTACCAGATACTTGTCTACATCGTCGAAATCGTTCAGCAGCATTTCGCCCCAGTACAGAAACTCGTCGAAAGTCTCGGTAGACAGGCTTATCCGCTTATAGGTATCGAACAACATGAAAAGCATTTCTACCCTGTCGGCCTTTTTATACGGGCTTAGTGTCTGGAACAGATCGGCAACGGTAAGTATCTGTGGCGAAAAAAGCGGCTTGTCTGCTATTTGCGACAGGTAGTGCTGGAAGAAGATGCCTGCCCTGCGGTTAGGAAACACAAAGGTAAAACGGCTTATTTTAGAGCCATGCTTCTGGTAATAGGTATGAGCGACATTGTAGAGGAAAGGGGTCATCCGGCCATTTTTATAGTTGAATACAAAAGTAAGAAAATATAACGGATGGAAGCAAAAGAGGATCGCCTCTTTGTGGCAATCCCCACCTATAAGCCTAATACCGAACTAACAAGATTAGCTCTGTAGGGGCGAACTAAGTTCAGATAAACTTCATGCGTTTTACCGGGAAACACAAAAAGGAACTCAATGAGAAATAACAGAAAAATGTTACCTTTGAATATTTTTTAGCTATATAACGTCAATGAACATGAAAAAATATACATCATTCCTGCTCCTGCTTATTCTGCCGTCGATTGTCTCTGCGCAAGTTGTATTCGATTTGAAGCGCTGTATAGAAACAGGTTTACAGCAGAATTACGATATCAGGATAATAAGGAATGCACAAGAAATAACAGACAATAACCTGACTATCGGCAATGCAGGATACCTCCCCACCCTCGACCTGAATGCCGGATATTCGGGAAACAGGAACAATATAAAGCAAAATCTGGCGGATGGCGAAACCAATAAAAATAACGGGGTAATCAACCAGACCTTGAATGCCGGACTGGCGCTGAACTGGACTATCTTCGATGGTTTCAATATACAGACCAATTATAAGCGACTACAGGAATTACAAAAAATGGGAGAGCTCAATACGAGGCTTACCATCGAAAACTTTATTTCCGACCTTACTTCCGAGTATTATAATTATATACAGCAAAATATAAGGCTCAAGAATTTGAAATCGGCTGTAAAACTATCGAAAGAGCGAGTACGTATTGCCGAAGCCCGTTACGAAATAGGTGTCGATTCGCGACTCGATATGCAGCAGGCGAAGGTAGACTTCAACAGCGACAGCTCGCGCCTGATAAAACAATATGAAGTACTGTATGCTTCCCGCATTTCGCTCAACCAAATGATGGCTGCCCAGAATATAGACCAACTGATAGTGACGGCCGATTCGGTTATATTATTCGACGAAACTCTCAACAGGGATGTTATCTGGCAGCGGATGCTGGCATCCAATACGTTCCTGCTTCTCTCCGACAGGAACAGGAATCTCAGCCGGCTGGACCTGAGGACAGCACAAAGCGAGAACTATCCATACCTGAAATTCAATGCGGGATATGGATATACCAGAAATATATATAATACGGGTACGATAGACAATCAGAATACACTGGGACTTAGCTACGGGTTTACAGTCGGGTTTAATCTGTTTAGCGGATTCAACCGAAAAAGGAAGCAGAAAAATGCCCGGATAGAGATAGAAAACCGACAACTCGAATATGAGCAAACAACCCTGTCGCTGAAAGCCGACTTGTCGAATATGTGGATGGCTTACAGGAATAATATCGGTTTGACCAATCTGGAGAAAGAGAATGTTACAACAGCCCGTGAGACTTACGAAATAGCTATAGAACGCTACAAATTGGGAGATTTGGCCGGCATACAGTTGCGCGAGGCACAAAATAGTTTATTGGAAGCCGAAGAACGCCTTGTGCAAGCAGAATACAACACGAAGCTTTGCGAGATATCGTTGATGCTTATCAGCGGGCAGATATTATCGTATTATGAGTGATCTTTAATGCTAAAAAGCTTTCAAGACTAGCCTTAAACTTCATATATTTTCCTTGATTGGCCGGTCTTTTCTTTTTCGAGGCTCAGGCTCAGCCCAAGTAGCCCGCTACTATCGCTTCGCAGATGAAAAATTATCTCTAAAACAATTCCGAAAACAGAAACGAGGTATTTACTAACAGTTACTAAGAATTATTAATTATCTTTGAGCCATTATTTTTATATTATGACTACAACATTTTCCGACTACCTGAATAAGCGCAACCACAAGAAATTTGATTTAAAGGCCATCCTCTTCGATATGGACGGTGTGCTCTACGATTCCATGAAATGGCATGCCAAATCGTGGAAAGAAACTATGGACGAGTTCGATATACCAAGCACCTCCGAAGAATTTTACCAATACGAAGGCATGGTAGGCAGCCATACGATAAACCATCTTATGAATCGCGAAAAAGGCCGTAATGCGAGTGAGGAAGAAGTAAGAACTATATACAAGCGTAAGACAGAACTGTTTAGTAAATATAACGACGGTAGCCTTATCCCTTATGCCTACGACTTCGTGAAGCGAGTACACGACGAGGGTTTTACTTGTGTTATTGTTACCGGCTCGGGGCAACCTACCCTGATAGATAAAATAGAAAGCAATTATCCCGGCCTGTTTGCGCATATGGTTACGGCATTCGATGTAAAGAACGGAAAACCACACCCCGAACCATATCTTATGGGGCTACAAAAAGCAGGCAACCTGAATCCCAATCAAGCTATAGTCGTAGAAAATGCCCCCCGTGGAGTAGAGGCTGCAGTAGCAGCGGGCATTTTTACAATAGCAGTAAATACAGGGCCTATGCCAGATAGCGTATTAGCCGATGCCGGAGCAAATATCGTGCTTCCCTCCATGAAGGCATTGTATGACAATTGGGATGATTACAGGGTGTATTTTACAGTATAATAAGCAATTGATAATATTTATAGAACACATTCTAATTAATCAAAACAAAAGACTATCTTTATACGTTAATCTTAGTACAAACAAAATCAATTACAATTATGTTAGACAAAATTTTAGACTTAGTAAAAGATCAGGCCGCCGAAGCTATCACCAATAACTCGAAAGTGCCGGCCGAAAAAAGACAAGCTGCGGTAGAAACAACAACTTCTACTATTGTAGATAGCCTGAAAGACCAAATAACTCCGGGAAATATATCGAATGTATTAGCTATGTTTGGAGGTAATGCCTCAAGCAGCAACGCCCTGAGCGGCACAATACAAAACTCCGTAGTTTCTGCCCTCACCGGCAAAGTAGGACTAAACAAGGCTGTAGCTACTACTATCGCCACAACTGTCGTGCCTGCGCTTTTCAGCCTGATAACAAAAAAGAATGACGATCCTAAAGATTCGTTCGACCTTGGTTCCATTTTAGGCTCTTTGACAGGAGGCGACAATGGTGGCGGAATATTGGGTACACTCGGTAAGCTGTTCGGTGGCAAATAAGTAGAAGTATTCCAAAAATATAAAAGAAGGTGTCCCAATAAGAAAGGACACCTTTTTTGTGTTTATGTAGTGTTGATGATTACTTTTGGTACAACATCTTTCTATTATTTCGCCATTTATTTCTATATCTCCTGTCTTATTTTCATCCGAATACACCAATCTTGCAAAACTGGATTTCTCATTTTCGCGATGAGAGTTGCTTCACTACGTCCATCACCTGCATACCGATATCTTCGGCTTCCTGCATGGTATGTGCTTCGGAATAGACACGGATGATAGGTTCGGTATTCGACTTGCGCAGGTGCACCCATTTGTCGGGGAAGTCTATTTTCACACCGTCGATGTCCGTCACATCATATTGGCTGTACTTTTCTTTTATGGCAAGTAATATGGCGTCAACATCAATATCGGGAGTCAATTCCACCTTTTGCTTGGCTATGAAATATTGCGGATATGATGCGCGCAATTCACTTACTTTCATTTTCTTGTGTGCCAGATGCGACAAGAACAAAGCTATACCCACCAATGCGTCGCGACCGTAATGGCTTTCGGGATAGATAACCCCGCCGTTGCCTTCGCCGCCAATTACTGCATTTGTTGCTTTCATCTTGGTGGTTACATTTACCTCGCCTACTGCCGCAGCATTGTACTCACAGCCGTAAGAACGGGTAACGTCGCGCAATGCACGGCTCGAACTGAGGTTGGAAACCGTATTGCCCGGAGTATGTTTAAGCACATAGTCGGCTACTGCAACCAGTGTATATTCTTCGCCAAACATATCGCCATTTTCACTAATAATGGCTAGGCGGTCTACATCGGGATCGACAACAAAACCTACATCCGACGATGTGGTCTTCATCATTGTAGCAATATCTTTAAGGTGTTCTGGCAGCGGCTCAGGATTGTGCGGAAACTCACCGTTAGGAGTAACATAAAGTTCGTTTATTTTCTTTACACCCAATGCCTTCAGCAACTTAGGTATAACGATTCCCCCTACAGAGTTTACGCAGTCGATAGCTACCTCAAAATCAGCAGCCCTGATGACATCTACATCTACCAGTTTGAGGTCGAGCACTGCTTGTATATGTGCATCTGTATAATCCTTATCTGATATCTTGCCTATATGGTCTACATTGGCAAACTCGAAATCTTCGGACTCGGCCATGCGCAACACGTCTTCGCCTTCGGCTGCATTGAGGAACTCTCCTCTTTCGTTGAGCAGTTTCAGTGCATTCCATTGGCGCGGATTGTGGCTTGCCGTAAGGATTATGCCTCCTGCGGCTTTCTCCATCGTTACGGCCAGTTCGGTAGTAGGAGTCGTAGCCAACCCGATGTTTACTACATCGAAGCCCATTCCCATCAGGGTTCCTGTAACTACCTGTTCCATCATTTTGCCCGAGATACGGGCATCGCGTCCGACAACGATCTTATTCGAATCGTTTTTCTTGTTGCTGCGGATAAATGTAGCGTACGCTGATACAAATTTTACTGTGTCGAGCGGATTCAGCCCGTCTCCTGCACGCCCGCCGATAGTACCTCTGATGCCAGAGATAGATTTAATTAAGGTCATAACTTTTTCTTTTGGTTAATTTTAATCCGGTTCTTCTGTCAAATCTAATGTAAATGTGTACCGCAAGCGTTTGAAGAATAGTGGAATATAATTTTCCGCCTGATATGAAGAGCCTACTCCCGCCAGGAACGGAACGATAATACTGACCTCGGAATTATTGCCCAACCCTTTAAGGAACGGGGCTACCATTCCGTTAGACAAGAACATATATTCCTGATAATAATATGAATAATCGGTATTGTAATACGACTCTTCGCGGCCATATACAAAGTCCATCGCTGCATCGCCCACCATATTGGAACCAACAACCACTTCGCGGTCGAGTAGGTTCATAATAGTATCGTAGCGAATATATACGTCTGTTTTGCCTGCTACCGGGCGTTTGTCGTCGCCGGCATCTATCACCCGGAAGTAAAGCCCTGTCGAATTATCTTTGTAATACTGGTTGTCGGCAAATTTATGGTCGGCAGGATAATCGTATATGACACTTATGCCATTGTCCTGGATAAAACTATCAATAGCTTTCTTCTCATTTTCAAGCTTCTTGGCATACGAATCGCCACTACATGAGGAAAAAAGCGCCATCAACAATCCGGCTAAAATTACTACCAAATAAATAATCTTCTTCATCTATAGTTAATCTCTTGTTTAGTATATATTGTTTCTATTTTTTCTTATTGTTTTTCAGCAAATCGCCAAACTCGGGCAATGCTTTTTCAAAAATATCAATGGCTTCTTCCATTGTTCCGAAAAACTCTCCTCCTGCCGCATTGAGATGCCCCCCGCCGTTGTAACACTGGGCTGCAAACCTGTTGCTAGGGAAGTCCCCCTGAGAACGAAACGAAATTTTTATGAAATCATTGTCCTCCCGGATAAAAACTGAGAAAATAATTCCTTTTATATTAAGCGGGAGGTTAGCAAAACCTTCGGTATCGCCTTTTTTTACCTTAAACCGCCTTTGTTCTTCATTGGTAAGCCATATGAGAGCCGAATTGTATTCGGGATATATCTTCATCTTCTCGCAAAGGGTGAAACCGAGCATACGGTAACGGTCTTCGGAATAATTGTGATATACATTCGAATATATCTGATCTTTGTCGATGCCTTTTTTCAGCAGTTCGCCGATGATATAATATATCTGCGGGCTGTTCGAGTTGTAAGTAAAAGCACCTGTATCGGTCATCATTCCTGTATATATAGCCGTAGCGCTTTCGAAGTTCATCATTTCGAAGTCGCCCATACGGCATATCAGCCGGAATATGAGTTCGCTGGTAGACGAAATTTCGGGATAGGATATTACCACATCGCAAAAATCAGCCGGGTCGGGGTGATGGTCTACCAATATCTTTTTTCCTTTGGCAGCTTCTATATACGGCCCTATCTGGGAAACACGTTTTGGCACGTTGAAATCGAGACAGAAGATAAGTTCTGCTTCAGCTATCAGTTTTTGTGCAAAATCAGGATATCTTTCGAAGTCTACTATTTCCTTCGATCCGGGAATCCATTTCAGAAAATCGGGGAATGAATTTGGAACTACGACATTCACTTCATTTCCCAAAGCGGTAAGGTAATGGTACAAGCCCAAGGATGAACCAATGGCATCGCCATCGGGCGACACATGGGTGATAATAACTATTTTCTCGTATTTATCGAGTAACTCTTCTACCTGGCTTATTTTCGAGCTTGCAATTATATTTACCAGCATTATTTTCTTTATTCTAATTTATACGAAACGCAAAAGTACTAAAAATTCAGAGTGTAAGCACCATTTTCTGCAACATCGTGACAAGGAATGTTAAGTTTTTTACATTCTTTAGACAAACGATGCCGGACATACGACGGCAACGAACCGTCTAAGATAACATTCCTGACGGAAAAGAGTTGAGAGAGATGATATAAAGAATGTGCTTTATCATTAATCAATATCAAATGACTGATTGCTAATTTTTCATCTGCAACTTGGTTTTGAAACAGGTTTTCTGACAAGACTAGTATCGTTTCACCCTCTACATCCAGATATTGATAAGGCTTTATATTTTCGGAATTTATAGATATTTCATCATATAAGATTTCTGTTTTTCCCGGGCGATTGAACACAATCAGTTGATTGGGATCCTCTTGCAGATTATCGTAAATACCTGTTGCCAATAAGAATAAAGCAGCCGTTAAGCCTGCAATCAAACCTTTACTGTTCTTTTTAAGAAAAAACAAGAGGAAAGATAGAATCAATATAAATATCAAGACGAGCTGCAACGATGATACCTTCGCATCGCTGATAAGGGCAAATGGCAAACTTTCGAAAAAGGAAATAACTCCGGTCATCGCCCACACAAGCCCCTGCAATACACTGAGTGGCAGACTGTAAAGACTAATACCAATCAACAGGCTGAATACTTTTGCAGCGACTACCACACCCATTGTATAAATAATGAGTGAAACCAGAGGCACAATAACGAGATTGGCCGCAAAAAAATAGGTAGGAAATGTACCGAAATAATACAGGCAGATGGGAAATGTAGCCAACTGTGCAACCAATGACAAGGTAAACATCTGCCAGAGCTCATTCAGATATTTGTTTTCGATATAGAATATCCGCGATGCTTTCGGCTGCAAATGCAGGATAGACAATACAGACATAAAGCTCAACTGGAAACCGATATTGAAGAGTGAGAAAGGATTGTAAAGCAAAATAAAAAAAGCGGCTGTATATAAAGCATTTAGTGATGTATTTCGCCGTCGGGCAACCTCAGAGACACAAAAAACCGTCAACATAATGGAAGCCCTGACCACCGACGGCGACAGCCCCGTAACAAAAGCATAACACCAGAGCAGCAGGATAATAAGTATCGGACGCAATGCATAATAGCGCGCGCCCTTGCGGATAAAGCCCAGCAGGAAGCTTATCATCAGGTATATTATCATCACATGCAGCCCGCTTGTCGAAAGTACGTGTACAGTTCCCGTGGTGCGGAATCCCTGCTTAATATCGTCAGTCAGTTCGTCCTTATATCCTAAGGTAAGACCACAAAGGATGGAGTATTCCATATGGTTCAACCCCAGCGATTTATAGAAGTCCATAATATAGGTGCGGCAACGCAAGGCTAGGTATTCAGGTGATGAAAACACTTCTCCGCTTGCCTGCCATGCTTCACGGGGAAGATACACCGACCCTGCAAAGCCCTGATTGTACATATAGCGTTCGTAGTCGAAATCGTCGGGATTGCCCATATTGCGGAAAGGCTGTATTTTACCATAGAAAAAGAGTTCGTCTCCGGGTTGCAGGTATTTATTTCCGACAGAATCGCGCTGTACGTAGCAAACCACTTGCTTATCGTAATCCGGCAAGTAAACTTTATAAGCCTGTGTCTTCGGCTTTTCCTGCGGTATATCTTCAACTATCCCAATATAGGCTTTGGCTTCATTGGCGAATATAAATGCGGATTTTTCCTGCCTCATTGCCGTTGATACGATGCCAATGCCTATAATGAAAGCAAAAGCACCCGCACCGAACAGCCATCGCAGGCGGTATTGCAGTCTTTCGGGTGCAAAATAAGAAGAGAGCATAGCCATCGTCCCGGTAAGGAAAAAGGCTATGCTCAACCTGTATGTATCAAAAAAATATTGGAGGAGTATTCCCGCCAATAGGGGGATGAGAAAAAAAAGAAACGGGCAACCAGAAAAAGGGTTCTTCATCTCCTACCCCAATTAGCTATACTATACTTTTCAGTTTATGTATCATTCCCGTAGGATCGGGGTCGGCAAATACGGCGCTGCCTGCCACCAACACATCCGCACCGGCATCTACCAGACGCTTGCCTGTTTCCAGATTCACACCGCCGTCTACCTCTATCAGTGTATGCAGGTTTTTCCGTAAAATCATTTCTTTGAGCTTTGCCACTTTGGCTACAGAATGTTCTATAAACTTCTGCCCGCCAAAGCCCGGATTGACCGACATAAGAAGTACCATGTCTACATCGTGCAATATATCTTCGAGCAGCGATACGGGCGTATGCGGGTTGAGAGTCACACCTGCCTTCATTCCGGCATCGTGTATTGCGCCTACCACCCTGTGAAGGTGCGTGCAGGCTTCGTAATGCACATTCATCATATAAGCGCCTGCCTCCTTTACTTCTGTAATATATTTATCCGGATTTACGATCATAAGATGCACATCGAGCGGCTTTTTCGCCAGCTTGCTTATCTGCTTGATTATGGGAAACCCGAACGAAATATTGGGGACGAAACTGCCGTCCATCACATCGCAGTGAAACCAGTCGGCCTGGCTATTGTTTACCATCTCTACATCTGCCTGCAAGTTCAGGAAATTGGCGGAAAGAAGGGATGGGGCTACTTTATGAGACATATTCTACACCGTTTAGATTATATATTATATTACCGTGTAAAAGTACATAAAATAAACAGATGCCCGGTTAAGTAACTGTTTGAATTTTATTCATTCTAATTTTTAGAACTGTTTTTTTAAGGCGAAGATTGCCTGCCTTTCTATTCTATTTAGCAATCGGCATCAGGGCAAACGCATGAAAAAGTGATATTCTGGTTTTGACTACTGTAGGGGCGAATTATCATTCGCCCGAAATAGAAAAAATCTGCGGGCGAATGATAATTCGCCCCTACAAGCCCAGAATTGAGTTCGGATAAATTTCATGTGTTTGCCCTGCAATCGGCATAGCTAAATCTGAATGGATACCGGAAAAGTATTACCTTTGCCTCCTCTATAGACAATAAAAATGAAAACGCTGCTTACCACGCTCAATGCGAAATATATACACACCTCGCTTGCCCTTCGCTGGCTCTATGTAGCCAATAAGGACAGGATTGAAGTATCATTCGAAGAATACACCATTAAAGAAGACCTTGAAAAAATAGCCGCCGGAATAATCTCCTCAGGATGTGATATTGTCGGGCTGAGCGTATATATATGGAATGTGACGCAAACCGAGAAACTGGTGGCGATGCTCAGGGAAATACACCCCTCACTGATTATCGTACTGGGTGGCCCGGAGGTAATGTATGAGCCAGAATATTTCCTCAACAATTGGCAGGCAGATTATATAATAAGCGGAGAAGGCGAATTTGTTCTCGGCGATCTGGTAGAAGCTTTGCAACAGGATGTTGATGTAGATATACCCGGGGTATCGTATCGAAACCATATAGATAAAACCATCGTACAAGCTGATTTAGCAAGGCTGGCTACCCTACCCTCGCCCTATATGCTCAATGCTGACAGGGAAAGTATGCAAAACCGCCTCGTATATTTCGAGACATCGCGCGGATGCCCCTATCAGTGCCAATATTGCTTATCATCTCTGGAAAAAGGCGTCCGTTATTTTCCGATGGAGTATGTATTGGAAAACCTTAAATACCTGATAGATAATGGTGCAAGGCAAATCAAGTTTCTCGACCGCACTTTCAACCTAAATAAAGAGCATACACATACTATTTTCGATTTCCTTATCGGCCATTACAGGGAAAATCTCAGTTGCCAGTTTGAAGTATATGCCGATCTGCTGAAAGACGAAACGATTGATTACCTGAACGAAAGGCTTCCGGAAAATTTCTTCCGCTTCGAAATTGGCATACAATCTACCTACGAACCTACAAATATAGCTGTACGCCGGAAGCAAGACTTCCCATTGTTGGCAAAGAATATCAAACGCATAATGCAAGGCGGCAAGATTGACCTTCATCTCGACCTGATAGCCGGATTACCCTACGAAACGTTCGACCGGTTTGTGCATTCGTTCAACGATGTGTTTGTCCTGAAAGGGAAGGAAGTACAGCTCGGCTTCCTCAAAATGCTGAGAGGTACTAACCTGCGAAAGAATGCGCGTGAATATGGCTACAAATTTGACCACAGAGCTCCCTACGAAATAGAGTATAACGCCGACATATCGCACGCCGAACTGCAACGGATACATGATGCCGAACATGCTTTGGAGAAATTCTGGAACAGCGGGCGTTTTTTGCTTACAATGGACTGCTTGTTTTCAAGCTATTACAATGGACGCTATTTCGAACTGTTCGATGAGATAGGGCAGTTTTACAACAAAAAGGACTACCCCCATCGCGGCTACAGGCTCGAAGACCTGTTCCGCTACTTACACCAGTTCCTTAAATCGAAAGATATAGACCTTTTTCACCTTTTGCGCTCCGACTACTACAGCAACTTTTCGCGTCGTCCACAAGGGTTCTGGGAAGATAGCCTCGGCAAGAAAGCCCGCAAGCAGATGCTATACAATATAGGGCAAGACAAGGAATTTCTACAAAAACATGGGCTTAACCGGAAAATAATAGAGAAACAAACCGCACTCGATATGTTGTCGGACAACGAGGCATTACTTACTATTTTCCTGAAAGAAGGTGAGCCAAAAGAGCAATTGTCGCTAAGATATTTTTTCAGTTAACTGTTAACCAAAAACCTGCCTGCATTACATTTTTTAGCATTTTTTATCTATTATTTATGGAAAATGCTATATTTGTATATCTATCTCTATGAAAGAATCGAAATAATAGACTTAAATGCTGGTGAACTATGAAAAGACTATCCTTATTTACCCTTTTGTTTCTCGCTATTTTTATTTCAGGCTATGCACAATCGAAGTACGGGAATGTGACCAAAGAAGAGCTAACCATGACCGAGTACCCGAGCGATACTTCGGCCACAGCAGTCATATTGCAAAAAACCGGAAACACGCGTTTTATCTATGACGACATAAAAGGTTTTCGCTTCGAATATTCGGTAGAAATGCGGATAAAAATCCTGAAAACCGAAGGGCTTGAATATTGCGACTACGAGATTCCCTTCTACGAGCAAAACAATTCTGCTAAAGAAGAAATACAAGGCCTGTCGGGCACTACCTACAACCTGGAGGACGACAAAATAGTAAAGACCAAGCTGGGCAAAAACAACATATTCGAAGAAGCACAGGACAAAAAATGGAAAGTCTGCAAGTTCACCATGCCTGCCGCTAAAGCAGGATCGGTAATAGAATTTAAATATACCATCGTTTCCGACTTCTTTTACGAACTGAGAACATTCCGTTTCCAATCATCTATACCTGTGATATACACCCATTACGAGGCCGTTATTCCGGAGTATTTCAGATACAACCTCGACTATCAGAGATACGTAAATATGGAAAGCAATAAAGACCAGGTCAACGAATCGTTCCACATCCGCGTTGGTTCCCAAACACATATGGAACGCTGTACAGCCGAACGCTTTCGTTTTACGGGCAGAGACCTGCCAGCAGTAAAAGCAGAAAGCTACTTATGGAATGCCGATGACTATATCAATAAAGTAAACTTCGAACTAAGGTCTATCCAATTCCCTTATGGAAAACTGCGTAACTATTCGAGCACATGGTCGAATATAGACAAAGAGCTGCGCGAAGCATCTTCTTTTGGCGGCAACCTAAAAAAAGCGGACCTCTTTAAAGAAGAAATACAGAAAGGCGACCTTACCCTCGTCCGCGCCAAAGAAATACAGGATATGGTGAAAAACAAGGTGAAATGGGACAACAAGTCGCGGATGTACCCTTCCGACCTGAAAGATGCGCTGAAAAAAGGATTAGGAAACAGTTCGGATGTAAACTTCCTGCTGATAAACGCACTGAAAAAAGGTGGCTTCAACGCTTTCCCCGTACTGCTTAGTACACGTAGCAACGGACGCATACCGATTACCTACCCAAGCCTGGCATCGTTCAACTATGTTATCACAGGAGTGCGTATAGACACACTTATATATTTTACCGATGCCGCAGCCAAACATGGCGACTGGAACCTATTGCCAACCAGATGCCGGGTGACGCAGGCGCGGATACTCGAAGACAATTTTTCGGATTGGACAGACCTCACAAACCTTGCTCCCAGTTCGAGGATGAAGATGGTACAAGCTACTATAGTAGAATCGCAACTGGTGTCGAAAGTCACGGAAACAGTAAGGGGCAACTCAGCCCATTCGGCAAGAGAGAGCTATTTCGGTTGTAAGGATGAGGACGAATTTATAGACAAACTAAAAAAAGAATTATCGACAGAAATAGACGATTTTAAAATTCATAACCTTACCGAAACTTCGGCAGAAATAAAGATGGAATACCTACAGACAGCCGACCTTCCGCTTGGCGACGAGTTTTTATACGTCAATCCTCTTGCCGAAATCCATTATAAGACAAACCCTTTCAAACAGGAAATACGCGAATATCCTGTACAGTTCAATTATCCGAGTACTTTTGTACAGATAATTACCATACCTATACCCGAAGGATATGAAATAGACGAAATGCCAAAATCGGAAAAATTTGTACTCAACGAAAACGATATTTCCCTCCTTTACAGGACGTCTGTTGCCGGCAACCAAATCAGGCTGCAATACCAGTACAAACTGAACAAGATAATCTTCCTGCCGACAGAATACGAATCGCTGAAAGACTTTTTTGCAAAAATAGTACTGAAAAACAACGAGCAAATCGTGTTTAAGAAAAAAGCCGCAGGAGAAACCGTTGAGCAGCCAATTTAAGTTATTTAGATCAATCGGTAATAGAAAAGTTTATCTATATAAGCTCCCTACACCTCCCCAACCCATCGAAAGGGAATGGAGAGTAGAGCGAAGCTAAAATGGGAGAAAAGTAACAATAAAAAAAGTAACGAAATACTGTTACTTGTGTTACTTTTTCTCTCGCTTGGCATGGCTTGCAGCCCTCTCTCTTTTGGGCAGGACTGTTAAGTTCTAAACGAAATAATACTTTAAAAGAATAAAATATGACACTGAGATACACGAAGAAGCCACTGAGAAACACTGAGGGAGAAAAAATCTCAGTGAACCTCAATGTTATGCTCAATGTTTCTCAGTGTAATAAGAAATCAGAACTTAACAGCCCTACTCTTTTGGGGGAGAGCGGGGAGAGAGGTAAGAGAGAAAGTAACAGTAGAAAAAGTAGAAAAAGCTGCATAGTACATGACAAAAATTAAAATTATTGTAATATTAGCATTGTAGGGGCGAATTATCATTCGCCCGTCGGTTGTGTCGGGCGTAAGATATTACGCCCCTACAGGCTTTCGAGAGAATATCATTTTTTTTGTCATGTACTGTGAAAAAGCTGTTACATGTGTTACTTTTTAACAATTTGCTTCCCTCAGTCCGCAGTGGCGCAAGGGGGGGGGGTACAACGAAGAGAAGCACAAGAGAACTTTTGATTCCTTTTGGGGTTTTGGCCAAAAGGAACGCAAGCAAACACCGTTCGGCAGAGCGAAGCGGAGCCAATCTGTGATTGCGCGCAGTATATAAAAGAACATATAATTTAACTACTGATTGACATCATTTACAAATAAATAAAAAATATGAAACTGGTATATTTTGTTATTTTCTTTAGCATCGCTTTCTTTTTTCCAGCCCAAAGTTGGAGCACACCTTCGGACGACTTTGCCAAAGGGGCGGTAGCTATCCTCGACAACTACGATGCTGTCTTTATTCAGACCGACCTGAATAATGCCACATTGAAAGTAACGAAGAAAGTTACCGTGCTCAATGCCAAAGGCGATCATTTTGCCGACTTCTATATATATGGGGATAAATTCAAGGAACTCAAAAGTTTTTCGGGAACAGTGAAAAATGTGTTGGGTGCTGTGATAAAAAAAATAGCAAAAAAAGACCTGACCATATCCTCCATTTCGGAACATATGGCGACCGACAACTATTCGATCTCCTACGACTGCAAATCGCCGACCTATCCTTATACTGTAGAGTACACATACGAAGAAAAATGGAAAAACGGCATCTTGACCTACAATCGTTTTCTGCCAATGACAGGTTACGACTTTGCCGTAAGAAAAGCAAACCTGCGTATGGAACTGCCTGCCGATATGAACCTGAGGCACCATACCAATTATGACGGTTTCGACATAAAAGACGAAGTGGCCGGCGACAAACATATCTATAACTTTTCGTGCGAAAACATGAAAGGGATAAAAGGCGAAGAACACACCCCACCCTGGCGCGAACTGTTTCCTTGCATACTTATTGCACCCAACAACTTCTGCTTCGACTCGCAATGCGGCGACATGAGCAACTGGAAAGGATATGGGCTGTGGGTATCTAAGTTGCTCGAAGGCAGGGATATTTTGCACGAAGCCACCATTACCAAATTGCAAGATATGGTAAAAAATGCAGCCAGCGACAAGGAAAAAGCAAAAATACTATATGAATACCTGCAAGCCAACTCACGCTATGTAAGCATCCAGCTTGGTATAGGCGGCTTTCAGCCCATAGAAGCAGCATCCGTTGTAAAATCGGGTTTCGGCGACTGTAAGGGACTTTCGAACGTAATGAAAGCCATGCTCAAAGCTGTAGGCATAGAATCTAATTATTGCGAAATAAGCATGAAGGAGAAAGAACTTCACAGCAACTTCGCTAATGTCAGCCAGACCGACCATGCCATACTGCTCGTACCACTAGCCGGCGACAGCGTATGGCTCGAATGTACTTCTCAGACATTGCCTTTCGGTTATGTCCATCCCAGGATTGCCGGACACGACGCCTTGGTTATCAGCAAAGATGGCGGTAAAATCTGCCGCTTGCCCGACTATAAGGATAATGAAAACAAAACGGTTATTAAACTAAAGATAGACCTCAACGAAGCGGCAGAAGCCAAAGGATCTGTTTATATGGAAGAACATCTGCACAACTATCGCTATGTGGTCGGAAACCTGCTCTCGAAAGACAGGCAGCAGATATTAGACTATATCAACCACGAAATAAAGTTTCCTAAAGTAAAATATGATAATATAAACATCGTAGAAAACAGGGATCCACAACCGTCGTGTGTGCTTACAGCGGATTTTGCAGCATCCGATTTTGTCAACCAGACAGGCTCTCGGATGTTCGTCCCGGCTTGCCCGCTCAACAAGAATTTCTACAATACATTCTCATCGGCAAACCGCGAGCATGATATTTATTTCAGCATAGGCTTCCATGCTTCAAACAGCGTAGAGTTTATATTGCCCGAATCGTACAAACCCGAATCGCTGCCTAAAGCCGTCGAGGAAGAAACTCCATACGGGCGTTTTGTGTCTACTGTCAGCCACGAGGGTAATAAGATAACTTATACGCAGACTATAGATATTTTTTCGGGCAGGCATAGTAAGGATGAATATAGTCAGATAAAGGATTTCTTCGGAAAGATAGTGTCGGCTAATAAGCAACGGATAGTATTGAGGAAGAATTGATTGATTATACATAAAAATAAAACAGTCATCAGTTTTATATAATCACAATCTGATGGCTGTTTTATCTTCTCTTAGGGTCTGTTTTCAAGAAAATGCATCCATTATCCTATACAGTACTTCCTGAGGATCTAACGGGTTCTTTTTCGGAAGCTTGGACGGAACCAATACTTTCAGTCCCTTAGGAATTATCTTTACATGTATCTCCTCTCCCATTTCCACAGGATCGCCGTCGATATGCATTGCGCCCGGCTTTTCACGTTTAATGGTAACCTCATTGGTTAGGAGTTCTATCATTTTGTTGTTCTCGTCTATCTTCTTTGCAAATAGTTGAAGCGATGTTTGCGGCACATCGAGTATCGACAACGGTTTCAGTATGGCTATATTCATCTTGCCATCCTGTATGTCGGCGTGAGGGGCAATATGCGCATTGTAGCCGTATTGCGAAGCATTGGCGCAAGTTACTACAAAAGCCTTGTCTTTTATCGTACCTTCGGGACAGGTGATCTCATAGTTTTGCGGCTCCTGCTTGAAGAAGGTTTCGAGCATATTTTTCAGGTACATAAACGAGCCTCTGTTCTTCTTACCCGATACTTTGGCTGCTACTTCGGCATCGAAGCCCATGCCACAGGTACAGAAGAATATCCTGCCGTTCACCTTGCCGTAGTCTATACTGATAATATTTTCTTCGGTTATAATCTTGAGAGCTTTTTTTACATCTATAGATATATTCAGGTCGCGAGCCAGCCCGTTGCCTGAGCCCAGAGGGATAATACCTAATGCTATTTCGGAACCGACCAATGTACGCGCCACTTCGTTTACCGTACCATCGCCTCCTACGGCAATCACATAGTCGGCTTTATCTTCTATCGCCTGGCTGGCAATTTCGGAACCATGCCCGGCATAGCCTGTGATAATTATATGTACATCAAATTTACGGGCATCCAGCATTTCTGCTATCTTGTGCGGCAAGTTTTGTTTCGATGATGTGCCCGATACGGGGTTGATAATTACATAAACCTTTTTCTTCCGTTTTTCCATTATTATCAATTGCGAAATTTGCATCACAAAAATAATGTTTTAAGGGGCTTATACCAAATTAGTGTTTGAAATAAGTGCATATATTTATTTTACCACAGAGGATAAGGAGCATATAAGCGAATAGCTTATCGCTAAAAATACCATAACGATACCAAAATATCTCTTATATTTGTATATAAATAGAACAAACACCTTGGGCCTATGCTTACAAAGATAGAAAAAGAACAAATTGTAAACCTCGTAAAAAAAGAAGTAGTACCCGCAATCGGATGCACCGAACCTGTTGCTGTTTCGCTCTGTGTAGCTAAGGCAACAGAAATATTAGGTAAAACACCCGGTAAAATAAAAGTCCTGTTGAGTGCCAACATCCTCAAAAATGCGATGGGAGTAGGCATACCGGGTACAAAAATGGTAGGATTGCCCATTGCCATTGCTTTGGGTGCATTGATAGGTAAAAGCGAATATGGGTTGCAGGTATTGAAAGAATTGACGCCCGAAGATGTAGAAAAAGGAAAGCAATATATTGCAGAAAAAAGGATCGAAATATCGTTGAAGGAAAATATAGACGACAACCTCTATATCGAAACGCATTGCCTTGCCGGCGATGACGAAAGCATTGCCATAATCAGGGGTACACATACAAATTTCACCCTATTGTCGC
This sequence comes from Dysgonomonas sp. 511, assembly GCF_010501105.1. Taxonomy (GTDB): domain Bacteria; phylum Bacteroidota; class Bacteroidia; order Bacteroidales; family Dysgonomonadaceae; genus Dysgonomonas. Next base: position 65,599 of record NZ_QVMQ01000022.1, read on the forward strand.
ACAACGGGGAAATACTAAATACAGGCAATTCATCGTGTTGCGATGCTGCCAAAGACGAATGCATCGTCCTTTCTTTCGCCAAAGTTTACGAGTTCTCTACGACTATAGATTTAGAAGAAATACGGTTTATCTTAGAGGCTGCCGAACTGAACCGCAAGGCATCGCGCTTCTCGCTCGAAGGCAGCTACGGGCATAATGTATCGAAAACAGTGACCGGAAAACTGGGACGGCAAATATTCGGCGACACCATGCTCTCGCATATGATGGCATATACAGCCGCAGCCTGCGATGCCCGCATGGATGGTGCCATGATTCCTGTGATGAGCAATTCGGGAAGCGGCAATCAGGGGATAACGGCAACATTGCCCGTCCTCACTTACGCCGAAGATACGGGCTGCAACGAAGACCAACTTATAAGGGCACTTATGCTCAGTCACCTTACAGTGGTATATATCAAACAAAAACTGGGACGGCTCTCCGCTCTATGCGGATGCGTGGCTGCGGCTACAGGTGCAAGTTGCGGCATTACATACCTGATGGGCGGCAACTACGACCAGATAACGTTTGCCGTAAAAAATATGGTCGGCAACATTACAGGTATGATATGCGATGGTGCCAAGCCGAGCTGCGCCCTCAAAATATCGAGCGGGGTATCTACAGCCGTATTGTCGGCAATAATGGCAATGGAACACAAGGTGGTTTCATCGCTGGAAGGTATTGTGGATGACGATGTAGACAAAACGGTGGAAAACCTGACGAGTATCGGTGCCGAAGGAATGCAGGAAACGGACAAACTGGTTCTGAAAATTATGACTGACAAGTGTTAACTACTTAGTAACTTTCACACTACCAAACCGGTCTTTCAATACCCTTATCATATCCGCCGTCATTTTCTCCAGATCATATTCGGGACGCCAATTCCATTCCTGGCGCGCGCAGGTATCGTCCAGCGAATTGGGCCACGAATCTGCGATATGCTGTTTTAGAGGATCTACATCATATTCCATCACAAAACCGGGATAATGTTTCTTTATGGCAGAATATATCATTTCGGGGTCGAAGCTCATTGCTGCTATATTGAACGAATTGCGATGTATCAGCTTATCTGGATTAGCCTCCATTATACTTATGGCAGCATTCAACGCATCGGGCATATACATCATATCCATAAATGTCCCGGCTTTGATAGGACAGGTAAATTTCTCGCCTGCCACTGCCTTATAGTATATTTCCACTGCATAATCGGTAGTGCCTCCACCCGGAAGCGTAAGGTTGGATATAATGCCGGGAAACCGTACCGAACGCGTATCCACACCCCAACGCGTATAATAGTAGTCGCTCAGCAGTTCTCCCATAACCTTGGTTATGCCATAAACGGTAGTCGGTCTTTGTATCGTGTCTTGAGGAGTCTTATCTTTTGGCGTACTGGGGCCGAAAGCGCCTATCGAGCTTGGGGTGAAGACTGCACAGTCAAGCTCTTTGGCAACATCGAGGCAGTTCATCAGGCTGTTCAGGCCGACATCCCAACCCAGTTTCGGATTTTTTTCGGCCGTAGCCGATAATATTGCGGCTAGATTGTAGATAGTGTCTATATTGTGTTTCTTCACCGCATCGGCTATCTGCTGCTTATCGGTAGCATCTATTTCTATCGTTGGCCCCGATTCGAAGAAGCCTTCGGGATAGGGTGGTTTGTAGTAGCCGCAAACTACATTGTTTTCACCATAGATAGAACGTAATTTTATGCTCAACTCCGAACCTATCTGTCCGGTACTGCCAACAATTAAAATGTTTTTCATTTCAGAATGAACTGATTTTTATGCTTTATTTTATTACTCCTAATTCTTTGCCTGTCTTGGTAAATGCGGCAATACATTTATCCAGATGTTCGGTCTTATGCCCGGCAGATATTTGCACACGGATACGCGCCAGGTCTTTGGGTACTACGGGATAATAGAATCCGGTAACATAAATACCTTCATCCAGCATTCGTGCTGCCATATCCTGCGAAAGTTTTGCGTCGTAAAGCATTACGGCACAAATAGACGATTGTGTAGGCTTTATATCGAATCCGGCTTCTTGCATTTTGGTTACAAAGTAGTCTGTATTGGCATGCAGCTTATCCTGCAATTCGTTGGTCCTGTCCATCATTTCGAACATCCTGATACCGGCGGCGGCAATAGCGGGAGGTATGGAGTTGGAAAACAGGTATGGACGCGAACGCTGGCGAAGCATATCTATAATCTCTTTCTTTCCTGTAGTGAAACCTCCGATAGCTCCGCCAAAGGCTTTGCCGAGTGTTCCTGTTATAATTTCAATTTGCCCTTTCAGGTCGAACAATTCGGTTGTGCCCCGCCCTGTTTTGCCTACTACTCCTGCCGAATGCGACTCGTCGACCATTATCATGGCATTGTATTTATTTGCCAGTTCGTATATCTTGTCCAGAGGCGCGACATTGCCATCCATAGAAAATACACCATCGGTAACGATGAGGCGGAAACGTTGCGACTGGGCTTTTTGCAATTGTTTCTCAAGGTCTTCCATATCGGCGTTGGCATAACGGTAACGCACAGCCTTACAGAGGCGTACACCATCTATTATCGACGCGTGGTTTAGCGAGTCGGATATAATGGCATCCTGATCGGTAAGCAATGGCTCGAATACGCCTCCATTGGCATCGAAACAGGCTGCATATAATATCGTATCTTCTGTGCCGAAATAGTTGGCGATAGCTGCTTCCAACTGCTTGTGCAGGTCTTGTGTGCCACAGATAAACCTTACCGACGACATACCGAACCCGCGCGAATCCATAGCTTCTTTTGCCGCTTCTATCAGCTCTTTGTTGTCCGACAGTCCTAAATAATTATTGGCGCAGAAGTTCAAGACTTCCTGTCCTGTACTTACTTTTATCACAGCCCCTTGTGGAGAAGTAATTATGCGTTCGTTTTTATATAACCCTGCCGATTTTATATCCGACAATTCGTCTTGCAGGTATTTCTTAAAGTTAGAATAAGTATCCATAATGACTCAATTTTGAGGTAAAGGTAAGTTAAAATGTTAGTATTGGAAACAAAGGAATGCAATAAAAACAGCCTTGCAAATAACAAAAATGATTGTTCCGAAACTCTTCGCAGAAAGGGAGAAAAGCAAACTTACATTTATTTTCTATTGCTGGATTCCACTTGTCTCTAAACGGCTTTTTATGGAGAACAAAAAGTAACAAAAGTAACAGTTTTATGTACTTTTTTCACTGTTACTTTTGTTCATTATTTTTTTATTTCAGAGGCAATATTTCTATCCAGTAATCATCGGGGTCGTTGATAAAATATAGCCCCATATCGTGATTTTCGTAAGCTATACACCCCATTTGCCTGTGACACTCCCTTATCTGGTCGTAGTCTCCATCTACACGCATACAAAGGTGGCTTTCATTCTCACCCAGTTCGTATGCCTGAGGATGGTCTTTGAGCCATGTAAGTTCGAGCGAAAACGGGCTGACTCCATCTCCAAGATATACGAGAATAAACGAACCGTTCGACGATTCTTTTCTTCTTACCTCTTTCAGCCCCAAAGCCTTGTTATAGAACTCAATGCTTTTCTCCAGATCGGTTACATTGATATTAAAATGGTCGAATCTGCTTTTTATTTCCATAATTCTAACGTTTATATTTAAAATTCAATAGATTGTCCTTTATGTCTTATATCGAAAAACCGGCTCCCACACCTTTCTGCAATAGGGGCAAAAGCCGCAGCCTGCTTATATCCTTCGCCAAAATGCATCGGTACAAAAGTATCGGTTTTTATCCTTTCTAAAAATTGCCCGGCACCTTTCATATAATCTTTTCCCAGCCTTGCATCTACCGGAAACATTGCCAGGTCGAGATGCTTCACATTGTCGGCTACCAGGTTCAGTTCGTTTGCATAAAAATCTTCTGCTTCTTTTATCTCGTCCTCTGTCGATTCTTCGTTCCAATGCCAGTTGTTCAGGTCGCCGGCATGGAAAATAGATTTTCCTTCCGCTTCTATATAAAATGATATACCCAGGTCGGTAGAGCCAAACGCCTTTATATAAATATTATCGTCCTTATAAATCTCCGATTTATTGAGGCAAAAACCAATATCCGGTCTTACCAATTTATTTTCATAGATGTCTTTGGATAGAATATAAACAATGTCTTTGCTATTTCCGTTCCATTCCAATACCTCTTTGTTGAAATGATCGTGGTGCGAATGGGTAACCAAAACATATATTTGTTTGTCACTATCCAACAATCTTTCGTGCACAATTCCATGTTTACCATCATCAGACGAATCTTTGTAATAATCTATTATAATGATAAAGTTTTTGCCTTCTAATGCAAATCCACTATGATAAATATAGGTTAATTCCATACTTTCCCTTCTTTGTAAAAAACAAACAAGCTGGTTTGATAATCTGTTCGGTAAAAATACAAAAATTATAAACTCTAGTTACTAAATTTTATAGCAGAACTTATTGATAAATATTAAGAGCTGTGCTTTTGTATCTGCGCCCAACTTTTTGTACTTTTGATTACAATATAATAACGTTATGAGCCAACCATTAGCAGAACGGTTACGTCCGCGTACATTGGACGAATATATAGGTCAGAAACACCTTGTAGGTGAAGGTGCAGTGCTTCGCAAAATGATAGAATCGGGTCGCATACCCTCCTTTCTTTTGTGGGGGCCTCCGGGTGTGGGCAAGACTACATTGGCGCAGATAATAGCCAATACGCTCGACACACCGTTTTATACACTGAGTGCAATCAATTCGGGGGTGAAGGATGTGCGCGAGGTGATAGAACAGGCCAAGAAAAGCCGCTTCTTCGATACCAAAAGTCCGATCTTGTTTATTGATGAAATCCACCGTTTCTCGAAGTCGCAACAAGATTCTTTGCTGAATGCAGTAGAAACGGGTGTTATCACCCTGATTGGCGCTACAACAGAGAACCCATCGTTCGAGGTCATTCGCCCATTGCTTTCCCGCTGCCAGGTATATGTGCTGCAATCGTTGGCAAAGGAAGACCTTATAGAACTGGCAAACAGAGCCATAACAAAGGATCATATATTGAACCAAAAAGATATAGAGCTGCAAGAAACCGATGCACTGCTCCGTTTTTCGGGTGGTGATGCCCGTAAGCTGCTGAATATACTCGACCTCGTTATCAATGCCGATAATGAAGACAAGGTAGTGCTCACAGATAAGCTTGTCACAGAACGCTTGCAGGAGAATCCTGCGGCTTACGACAAAGGGGGGGAGATGCACTACGATATCATTTCGGCCTTTATCAAGTCTATCAGGGGAAGCGACCCCGATGCTGCTATTTACTGGCTTGCCCGCATGGTAGCAGGTGGCGAAGACCCTAAGTTTATTGCGCGGCGTCTCGTAATTTCGGCTGCCGAAGATATAGGGCTTGCCAATCCCAATGCGCTATTGTTGGCAAATGCCTGTTTCGAAACCCTTCATAAGATAGGCTGGCCTGAGGGGCGTATCGTTTTGGCCGAGACTACTGTCTATCTGGCTACATCGCCCAAAAGCAACTCTGCATATATGGCTATAGACGAGGCTATTGCATTGGTTAACGAGACGGGCAACCTACCTGTACCCCTGCACCTTCGCAATGCGCCTACCAAGCTGATGAAAGAGTTGGACTATGGCAAGGATTATAAGTATGCGCACAGCTTCGAAAACAACTTCGTAGAACAAGATTATGTGCCTAAAGAAATTAAGGGGCGGCGTTTCTGGCAACCACAACAAAATGCTTCGGAAATGAAGATTGTAGAGTGGATGAAGAAACTTTGGAAGAACAGGTACTAAAGGCCTACACTTTCCCTGAGGAAGTCGATGGAATCGAAGATAGCTTCCTTTTCAGCTTCCCGGTCTATCTCTACTTTACCAGTATCCGATAAGAATGTGAAGTTTATAATATCCGACTTGTTCTTTTTATCGTGCTTCATATATTCGTACAACCGGGCATAGTGGTTGCAATCGAAATAGAATCCTTTATAATTCTCTTTTATGAAGTAAGTGGTCTTATACAGCTTGTCTTTGGGGAAATCGCAATATTGCTGCGACAAGTATAATTCGCAGATAATGCCCCATGCCACAGCATAACCATGTTGCACTGGCTTACCCAATTCGTACGACAGGCTTTCGAAGGCATGACCGATAGTATGCCCCAGATTCAAAGCTTTGCGGATACCATGTTCGAAGGGGTCTTCTTCTACTATGCGCTCTTTTACGGCAACAGAATCGACTACCAGTTGCTTAAGCTTCTCATAATCTATATTTTCAGTATCGAAAGAGATCGTTTCTTTCCATACCTTTTCGCTGTCTATCAGCCCGTGCTTTATCATCTCGGCATAACCCGACAGGAAATTCTGATGGTCGAGGCTGCGGAAGAATACAGAATCTATCAGTACTGTTTCGGCAGGAGCAAAAGCTCCAATTTCATTTTTCAGTCCGTTGAAGTTTATCCCCGTTTTGCCTCCTACTGCCGCATCTACAGCACCGAGCAAGGTGGTGGGTATGTTGATACACTTCATTCCACGTTTGAAGGTGGCAGCAGCAAATCCACCGATATCTGTCAGCATTCCCCCTCCCAGGTTGATAAGCAGGGAATGGCGGGTAGCGCCGTTTTCCGACAGGTATTTCCAGATAGATGAGAGGCTTTCCAGATTTTTGTTGTTGTCGCCGGCTTCGATAATTATTTTGTCGGCTCGGCCTATCGCTTCATTTTTTTGTATGATGGGGTAGCAAAGCTTATCAGTGTTTTCGTCAGTTAATACAAATAGCTTGTCGTATTTCAACTGGCTTAGGATGAATGATATATCTTTGTGTAGATCTGTCGACTTTATTACTTTTTGCATTGCCTCTTGTTTAATCGAATTTGTTAAAAAGTAACAGATGTAACACTTTTTCCTGTTTTTGTGCTGTTACTATTTTTATCGCTTCATTAAAAAAGTAACAAAAGTAACAGTTTTGTGTTATTTTTCGATTGTTACATTTTTAGCTGAAACTTTATGGCTTATACTATAGATAAATTTTTACACGAAAACTGCTATTTAAAATATGCTTCTTCCTCAAATTTATATCCTCTCAGCACCTCGTCGATTTTCATTGCGCGCTTCCCGGCAAATTGTATGTCGGTAATGCTTATATACCCATTGGCGCAGGCAACACGAAGATACGATTTGTTATCTGTAGCTATAGAACCAGCAGGTTCTCCGTTGTTTCTTTCCACTATTGCCGATGCGTATATCTTCACCATAATGGGCTCTTTCCCTTCCATATGCAACTCAGTCCACGCAGCGGGGTATGGCGACATTCCTCGAATTAGGTTGTGGATTTCCTCTGCCGGCTTGTCCCAATCTATGCGGCAGGTTTCTTTAAATATTTTGGGTGCGGCTTTCAAGTCACTTTCGTTGGCAAAAAACTGGCTTTGGTCTATAGCATCCACTTTACCCTCCCATATCATATCCACTGTTTTGCGCACCAAAACTGCGCCTGTCTGCATCAGCTCGTCGTGAATTTTGCCGGCATTATCGTTTTCGCCGATTTTCACTTTTTCCTGCAAAATGATTTTTCCTGTATCTATTTCGTGCGTCAGGAAGAAAGTTGTAACTCCGGTTTCTTTTTCTCCATTGATAATAGCCCAGTTGATAGGGGCAGCACCACGGTATTGAGGCAAAAGAGAGCCATGCAGGTTGAATGTGCCGCAGCGTGGCATATTCCACACCACTTCGGGCAACATGCGGAAAGCCACCACTATTTGCAGGTCGGCATTCCATGCTTTTAGGGCATTCAGAAAATCTTCATCTTTCAGCTTTTCGGGCTGTAGCAATGGCAAATTGTGTTCCAATGCATATTTCTTTACAGCCGAATATTGTATCTTATGCCCCCGTCCGCTAGGCTTGTCGGGCATGGTTATCACTCCTACTACGTTGTAATCGTTTTCTACCAAAATACGCAGGCTCTCCACCGCAAAATCGGGGGTTCCCATAAAAACTATACGCAGGCTCTTTTTGTCCATTATTCTATTTTGTTATGAATGCAAAATTAGGTAAAAAAACACATTCGGACTAATAACTTTAGGCAAAAGGCAGGCAGCAATCTTTGATTGTTGCTAGTATATTTTTAAAATAAAGGTATAATGAACCAGCACCCATTATACCTGTATTTATATTTCCTGAAAAGCCTATCTTTTTAGTTCTCTTTTCTCGACCTGAACGGGTCTTTCTTGAAAAACAATACGCGGACAAGCCACATAACAAGGGCTGTGATACATACTATGGCGATAGTAGCACCCGACCGCCAGATTATACTCCACGATATAGGCTGTATATCCCACAACGCCAAAACCGTCAGGGTAGCTCCGGTGAGAATAATAACTGCTGATATTACACCAATAAAGAATTTCATAAATCGTCAAAAAAAAGTGTGCGAATGAGGCAAAGATATAAAAGTATAGAAGACAAATGGTATTGCATTTCATAATTTTATTTAAGAAGCAGTTTTTTTCAAATACTTTTGTGTTTAAAAATTGGAAGTACCGCGAAAATATTGGAGTACTTTAATTATATGTTTACATTTGCTTGTGTTAAATCAAAAAGGATGAAAAGGAGTATTTTCTTTACTATAATATTGTTAATACCTTCCGTGTTTTTTGCCCAAAAAGTAAAAATAGCAGGAACGGTAACAGATCTGAACAAAAGGCCTCTGGAGTCGGTTGTCGTATCACAAGGCGGCACTACATCGGCTGTATATACTGACAGGGATGGCAAATACGAACTCGATATATCGACCTCCGATACTATTGATATCGTATATTCGATAATAGGCTATGAGAAAAAACGATACCGTTTGGTCGGCGTTAAAAGCGATGTGCAAAAAGATGTCGCACTAAAGCTGACAGACAAAATATTGGGTGCCGTAACCATAGAAGCCGAACGTCCGGTGACGGTAGTTATCGAACGGGTAGATTTTTTGGCAACCCGGCGTCAGTCTGATCCGTGGAATAGCCTCGAATCCCTGCTTGCTACTATGGGAGGCGTCAGTTCGGTGAACGAACTCAGTTCGCAATACGCGGTACGCGGAGGCAATTTCGACGAGAATATAGTCTATATCAATGGTGTGGAAGTATATCGCCCGTTGTTGATCAGTTCGGCCGAGCAGGAAGGACTAAGCTTTATCAACCCCAGCATGGTGGGCAATGTGAAGTTTTCGGCAGGAGGCTATAGTGCCGAATATGGCGATAAAATGTCGTCGGTACTGGATATTTCTTACAGGCAGCCTGCGCCTTTCGAGGGCAGTGTATCGTTGGGACTGTTGGGTGGCGAAGCGTTTGTTGGAAGCACTACAGGGAAATTTTCCCAGGTTACAGGAGTCAGGTATAAAGAAACCCGGTCGCTGCTTAAAACTACAGATACCGACGCCGAATACGACCCTTCCTTCGTCGATGCACAAACCTATATGACTTATTCTATATCGCCACGATGGGAAGCAAGCCTTTGGGGAAACTATTCGCACAATAAGTATAAATTTACACCGGCAACCCGCGAAACAAAGTTCGGTACACTGATGACCCCCCGAATCTTTAAAGTTAATTTTAGAGGTTGGGAAAATGATAAGTTTGTAACCTACCAGGGTGCTTTTACATTGAAAGGGAAAGTGAGCGAAAATGTAAATATCGGCCTTACGGCATCTGCTTTTTCGTCCGACGAACACGAAAAATATGATATAGAAGGACGCTATATGCTCTTCGAAGGCGATGCCACAGGAACCGGTACTCCCGAAACCAATACTACAATAGGGATCGGTACGTACCACGAACATGCACGCAACTCTCTTTACTCGGATGTATATACACTCTCTCTTTTTGGCGATGCAAAACTAGGTAAACACCTTTTAAAATGGGGTATAAGCTATCAAAAGGAAAACATAAAGGACAAGATAAAAGAATGGGAAATGCGCGATTCGGCGGGTTACTCCCTTCCCAGTACGGGTGTAGATGTCAATGTGTTTTCCAATTTGAGATCCGACAACAGGATTAAGCCAACACGCATATCGGGCTATCTGCAAGACACTTACAATTTTGATACTGAAATCGGACTATTTATCCTCAATGCAGGTGTACGCGGTAGCTACTGGTCGTTCAACAAGGAGTTTATACTTAGCCCGCGCGGAGTGTTGGCTTTCGTCCCTGAGGATATAAAAAAGTTGTCGTTGCGCCTTGCAGGGGGAGTGTATTATCAGGCTCCTTTCTATAAAGAGTTTCAGCGAATAGTAAATATGGACGGGAATAATATTGTGGAACTGAATAAAAATATAAAATCGCAGAAGTCTCTCCATCTGGTTTTGGGTGCAGACTATTATATAACCAACGCAAGCGAACACCCTTTCAAGTTGTCGGGAGAGGTATATTATAAAAAACTATCCGACCTGGTTCCTTATACCGTAAATAATGTAAAGATAAGATATGCAGGCGAAAATATATCCGATGGTTATTCTATGGGGGTAGATGTGCGGTTGTATGGTGAGTTTATACCAGGTGTGGATAGTTGGGTGAGCTTCTCGCTGATGAAAACCGAACAGGATATAATAGGGGCGAAAGTGCCGTTGCCTACCGACCAGCGGTTTAAACTGGCATTGTACTATCAGGACTATTTTCCGGGATACGAACGGCTGCGTATGAGCCTTCGTGGAATATGGTCGCATGGCTTGCCTGTTTCGGCGCCCTACAGAGGTTATGAGTCGGGCTATTTCAGGACGCCTGCTTATAAACGTGTAGATTTAGGTTTTGCTTGGCAGTTGCTTGGCGAAGATTTTGCCATCCGCAACAAAAGTTCGGTGTTGAAAACCTTCCGCAATATATGGCTTGGCCTCGATGTATTTAATATTTTCGATATGCAAAATGTGAATACATATTACTGGATCACCGATGTGGCGGGCGCGCAACATGCCGTACCGAACTACCTGACAGGGCGGCAACTGAATATCAGGTTGATTGCTGATTTTTAATTTGTCCGAGCACAAAATCACATCTTTCATCTACGGGCAGTAGGGGGACTTCTATCAGCAGATAGCCTAGTTCCGAATATATAGTCTTCATCATTTCGAATGTGGCTATAGCCTCTTCGAAATCTTGCTTGCGTTCGTCGTCGTTTTCGTATATTTCCTTCCACGGGGGTAGTATAAACACCATGAGGTTGTACCTGTATTCGTCCACTGCATTTAATAACTCAGGGGATGCCCTTAAGCCGATAAGCCTCTCATATCCATATGTATCGGGTATTCCCCTGTCAAAGAATACCGTTTCCGTCGTACCCGACGCCCGGTTGAAGTCCCTGATGGAATGCAAAAGCATCAAATCCGAATATTTCCTTGTGTCTTTCCACGGCAGGGCATCACCCCCGGTGTCTATTTGTTGTTTAATAATATTTCTTGCAGCTTCGCGAATACACTTATATCCTCTGGCTTGCAGTTCGTTCAGTAGAGTAGTTTTGCCCACACCGGGGCCTCCCGTTATGATATAAAAGTTGTTTTGTTGCATAAGATGATTGATTTGTAAGAAAGAAAAGTAACGCAAAGGTAGAAAAAACTCGCAAAAATAATTTAACATGAATTCGATATAACAGTATTTAGCACATCAGATTCCGCAAGTCACAAAAGCATTTCTTTTCGATGGACGACACACTGAATCTTACTCAATTTGGACAAAAAACTCAATTCCACTTCAATAAAAATCTATACACACTCTTTCGGACACTGACCCATCACTTTAAATAACAAACACTTACATAATCAATATCCAACAAAAAACTATATCCTCATTATATTCACCCCATCGAATAAAAATTTTACATATTTTTGTGAAATCGAAAAAGAAATAGACATCCTTAACATACAAAATTCACAAGCTACCTCATTATAATACTATGAATTTACTTACAAGGCTATTCCTGCTATCCGGCTTCCTTTTCTTCTTTCAGTATCTATCTGGTCAAACTACCATTACTGAAAACATCAAAAATGCCCAGGCTGTTTTTGCACGCCTTGATGCGCAGAATGAATATAAAGACGACCTCAACCATGTGGATATGAATCGCCTGCCATCGGGATTCAATGCCACTGTCAATAACATGGATGTTACTATTGCCGTAAGCGGGGCTGAGTTTTATCCTGAATATACTGCTTTGGAAGCATTCTTGCGGATAAAGATACCCGGAGAAAAAGGACGCACTTTATTCTTCGGGGCAAAAGACATAAAACTTTCGCACGACGGAGATATTATAGGCGATGCAAAACTGAACCTTCTTCAAGACATTGAGATTCCGGTCAGTGGAGGCAATTTACTATTCCGTCTTAAAGGCGACTTCGACAGAGAAACAGGACAATCGCGAAACCTTACTTATGCTTCTATCGACTGCAAAGGATTAAAAGCATTAGGACTGACTGCCGAAATAGAAATTTCGCCCAAACTCTGTTACCCTGTTAATGCAAAAGGAGACAGTATTCCCAATAAAAAAGTGATAGGCCGTTTCCAAACCGAAATAGAGGATTGGAACGACATCGTGGCTTCCGTGTCATTCCCATCGTTTTCTATCAAGGGCCTGAAAGATTTTATTTGGACACTCGAAGATGCCGTATTCGATTTCAGCGACCTGAAGAATGCTCAATCGTTTAGTTTCCCTCAAGGTTATCAGCAATACCTGATACCGGGCAATGAGAATCTTTGGCAGGGAATATATATTGGCAATTTATCAGTCACCCTACCCCCTCAGTTTGCAAAGAACGGTGACCGCAGGGTGACCATCTCTGCCCGCGATATGTTAATAGATGACAACGGGATAACCGGAAAAATAGGAGCAACCAATATTCTGTCCATCAACGAAGGCAATGCCAGCGGATGGGCATTTTCGGTAGATTACTTCGGCCTCGAACTGATGGCCAACCATCTGGAAGGTGCAGAATTTAACGGAACATTGGCTTTACCTATTTCCGAAAAAACACGGTTGAAGTACGACGGACTTATTACAGCTGACGATAAATACCTGCTGCGAATAGGTTCACTGGATAGTCTTTCGTTCGATATGCTGCATGCCAAAGCCGAAATATTCCCCAATTCGTATGTCGAATTTAAAGTAGACAAAGGAAAATTCCGACCCGAAGCCATGCTGCACGGGCGCATGGGGATCGAACTCGCCCTGAACAAAGGTGGTGAAAAATCTACCAAATTTAAAGGTATAGAATTTCGAAGTCTACATCTGAAAACCCAGAACCCTTATTTAAGCGTTGAATATTTAGGCTATAAAGGAGAGGTCAAGTTGAAGAACTTTCCGGTTTCCCTCAAGGATATAGCCCTTACCACGCGCGGCACAGAAGCTGCTCTAAATTTCGACATAGATTTGACGTTGAGCGATGGTGCATTCTCCGGCTCTACACGGCTGGCGATAGTCGGAAAAATGGAAGACGGACAACTCCACAAATGGAAATATGACCATCTGGAAATAAATAAGATAAAGATAGATGCCACACTAGCTGAGACTTTCAATCTGAAGGGGGAGCTGTCTATTATGGATGACAATCCTACCTACGGAGATGCGATTAGTGGGGAAATCGATGTCAAGTTCTTGCCAAAAAGTCCACTTAGCGGACTAGGACTAAAGGCCAGATGTATGTTCGGATATAGTGATTTCCGCTATTGGTTTGTTGATGGTGTTGCCACATTGCCCGAGACTGGCATCCCTATAGCTCCGGGAATTAACCTGTCCGGATTTGGCGGGGGAATAACCTACCATATGCGCCCCGAAGGCATACAAGGCAACGGCGACAATGCGCTGTCGGCAACAGCGACCAATTATATCCCTGACAAAGATAGCCCGCTGGGAATCAAGGCAGCTACAGCTTTTGCCATCCCCAAAAAGGAGTTGATTCATGCAGAAGCCTGTTTCGAGTTGGCTTTCAACTCCAAATGTGGCTTAAGTTATGCCGGATTTTATTCCTATGCTCAGGTATTAAGTGTCATCCCTGACATCAAAGATTTCAAGAGAATAGCAAAAGAGAGGCTATCTTCGTATGTGAAAAAAGAATTAGAATTTACCGGAGGAAAGGAAGGATTGACCAACAGTTTGCGCAAACTCAAACAATTCGACCCCAATGAAGCAGCAATGATACTCCTCTCCAGCGATAACATCGGAAAATTGGGTAAGAGTGGTTTCTCTGCGGCATTGGGTATCCAGTTCAATTTTTCCGAACTTTCTTTTCATGCTACTTACGATCTGTATGTAAATGTTCTGGGCGGCCTTATAAGAGGAACAGCATCCAACAATAGGGCCGGCTATTCGGTATTGCATATCGATCCTAAAGACTGGTATATGCATATGGGAACCCCTACCGACCGTATAGGGCTGAAAATGGGTATTACCGGGATATATACAGTGCAGACAGAATCGTACCTTATGGTTGGGACAAAAGTGCCGGCCGCCCCGGAAGTACCCCAACAGGTAGCTTCGATACTTGGATACTCTCCCGACGACCTGAATTACATGAAAGATCTGAATATGTTGGCCGCAGGAAAAGGTGTTGCTTTCGGTTCGAGAAAAATATATAAAACGGGCGACCTTACATTCCTCATATTATATGCCAATTATCAGGCCGGTCTGGGCTACGACATCATGCTCAAAGACTATAGCGATGCCCAATGTAAAGGTCGTAGCGGAGCTATAGGCATAAACGGATGGTATGCCAATGGACAAGCGTATGCCTATTTGCAGGGAGAATTGGGGGTAAAAGTAAACCTCTGGTTTATGAAAGCTAAAATCCCGATATTCTCAGCTGATATTGCAGCCTTGATGCAAGCCAAGTTGCCTAATCCTATTTCATTCAAAGCATATCTGGCGGTAAGGGCAAAGGTATTGGGATTCATCAAGGTAAACTGCCGTTTCAAACTATCCATCGGCGAAGAATGCGAACTGATAATACCCGGTGGCAGCCCATTGGATATGATGATGATAAGCGACCTTTCGCCATCGGACAAAGACGATAACATCAGTGTGTTTACTGCTCCTCAGGCCACCTTCAATATGGCTATAGGCAAAGCATTTACTGTGCAGGATGATGAAGGCGAAAAGACTTTCCGTATTGGCCTCAAAGACTTTGTGCTGAATGATGGTACACAAGACATCGTAGGAGAGCTGAAATGGAACAAGGATAAAGACGTAGCATCGTTCTATTCGCACGAGATACTTCCTCCTAATACCGAAGTGAAAGCTACCGTAAGGGTGATTTTTGAAGAAAAGAAGAACGGCCGCTGGCAGCAGGTCTACACAGCCGGACAGGAGGCCATAGAAAGCAAGGAAGTTATTTTTGCCACTTCGGATGCTCCGGAAGATATTCCATTGCAGAATATTGTTTATTCGTATCCTGTAGTGGGGCAAAAATATTACCTGAAAGACGAAGCCAATACCGGTTATATCCAGCTCGAATACGGGCAAACTTACTTATTCCCCGAAGAGTTTAAGAACCTGATAGTGTTCGAAGATGCGATGGGCAACAAGCAGTCTGTGGATTTCAGATACAACGAAGCACGTAAACGGATAGACTACACCTTACCTCGCATAGATAACTCATCGGCTTACAGTGTCAATATCGTATCCTTGAGTAAAGAAGATTCGGCAACAACAGCTACTCAAACCGACCGGTCTATTCTCGATGATGAGGAAGAAGGTAATATCGATGTAGAAACCCGTCAGGCTGTGGCTCAAGTACGTACAGATGTGGGCAAAACGTTGTTAACTTACGACTTTGCTACAAGTGCCTATTCAACCCTTAAAGAGAAAATAGAGAATATACATAAGACACGGCCAAGTGCCACAATCGTCACATCCGACATATTGATGTTCGGCTACGAAACTCAAGGCATGGAGCCTTTCGACCTTGCAGAACTGACAGGGACGGAACAAAGCGACAGCAAACCATTGGTGGATGTATCGGCAACGCTCGACGACCAGTATTACACACAAAAGATATATCCGCTGATGTACCAGAATTATCCGGTAGACAATATCATATCTGTGAAACGCGCCAATGCAGAAGAAATAGGCGTGCCTCCGGTAAAAGCGTTGCCTATCCGCAGCCAGTACCTTACACAGATAGAGAATAACGAGTACAGAGGGTATGTGACACAATATTTCCCTTACTACTACAACCTTCCTGCTGTCTATAAAGAAGACTTTATAGACTTGCAACATCAGGTGATAAATACCATGCTGGGTAAAGGAGGAGCTACATTCAACCATTATGTGAAGGCAACCTTCCCTTTCATCACGCCCGAAACATATAAAATAAAGTTGCAATATATGATGCCGGGAGGAATAAAAGGAACATCAGCCACATTCGACTATTACAATTTCGTAAAATAAGGTTTTGGTTAAACTTATACAGACACAAAAAGGAAGCAAACTATAATGAGAAACAATATATACGGGTTACTGGCAATAAAATTATTGATACTGTTGTTTGTCGCCATGCTTTCAACCGGAGCAACGGCACAAACATATCCTGTGCAGACGAATGTATATATCATGCCGCCGCACGGCAAACACCTGAACGACTACTATACCACATCGAAAGAAAAGCTGGTGGTATCGCTACTGAACCGCGACCAGCAAAAACCGGTACTCGAAGTACGCCTCAGGATGACTATTACAGCCAGTAATGGGCTGAAAATACAGTCGAAGGAGGAGGTCAATTACCCGACCATCACGTTAGATGCAGGTATCCCTACGCGGCTGACGCAGGAAGACCTGGCGCCTTATTTCCTCAATGTAAATACTTCGGGCTATCTCGACAAAGGCAAATTGCCTGATGGCATGGTAGAATTTACCTTTCAGGCAATAGAAAAATATACAGGCAAAGTGCTGTCGGCTCCATCTTCGGGGCGCGTATGGCTCTCGTCGCAAAAGCCGCCTATCCTGCGCCAGCCTTCGAATAACGACTATATTGCTTTTCGCGACCCGATGAACCTGAAATTTCAGTGGGAACCGCGCCATAAGAATATTTCACAGATTGAGTATGAATTTGAGTTAAGGGAACTGCCCGACTACGGCGCAGCCCCGCAATCGTCTTTTATGTATGCGCCCATTATCCATCAGGAAAGGCTGCTGTACACCTATCTGGTCTACGATATGATGATGCCCCCACTCGATCCGAACAAACTGTACGGCTGGCGGGTACGTGCCATTGCAAAAGACGGGGTGGATGAGATTAACCTGTTCGAGAATAGCGGATATAGTGAGATATACTGGTTTCGCACACAAACCTTGTGTGGCGCACCATCGGGATGTACGGCTACCCTGCACGACCGCAGGATGGATATTGAGTGGCTGCCTGCCGACGGCAACAACGAATTTGTGGTACAATACCGTCCTAAATACGGCACATCGGCTGAATGGGAGTCGGTAAATACCTATAACCAGCAAACCAGCCTCTACGATATGAAGCGGGGCATGACCTACGAATACCGTGTAGGCGGCATCTGCACCTCGGGGCAACCGGTGTTCTCGGAAGTGGGTGAGATCAGCGTTCCTGCCGTAGATAGTGCGCGCCTGGCCCGTTGCGGAATAATGCCTGTATTGAATCTGGAAAACAAAGAACCACTGCCCGAACTCAGGGTAGGCGATGTGGTGATGCTCAGCGATTACCCGATGACGGTGACCAAAGTGTCGGGGGCTAACGGAAACTTTTCGGGAGAAGGATGGGTACCTGTCAATTGGTTGCTGGAGACAAAATGGGCGGTAGAGTTTAACAACATCCGTGTGAATACGGATTACCGGCTGATTGGCGGTTCGGTTAGGGCACAATATGATAAGGATGAGGGGAATATTGCTAAACTGGACGATATAACCGAAGGTGGAATGGACAATACCAAAAATGGTATAACAAGGGCTGATATAGAACTCGACTTTACCATACCGGATAATCCAGTTTTTAGATATGATGAAGCTACCGGAGAGGTTGTTGTTTATACTACAGATGGGCAAGAGGTTGGTAAAGCAACTATCCCTAAGAATAACGAAGGAAAAGCTATTTTCCCTGTAACGGTGAAGGATAAAGAGGGGAATTTATATAAACTGGAAGAAGAAAAAGATGTCGATGGTAATCCTGCGACAGAAATCCGAAAAGATGCTGATGGCAAGGAGAGCCAAGTAAACAAAATAAACTCTACTTATCTGGGCAAAGAAGGAACACCATTGCAGGATGGCAGCTTCGATAAGAAAAACATCAGCCAAAATGCGCTAGCACTTGTCACCTTCGACAGAGGAGAGGGCAACTATGCCTTCGATACATGGCTAAAAGACTATGTAAAGATAAGTAAGATAGTAGACAAATACGAGCATCTGGCTAACGGGCAAGACCAGTACCATGTGCCATGGAAATGGCTGCCTGTAGGTGGAAGCGACGTGATAGAAGCTAAGGTGGATACCATAAAAGGCCGACCGGGCTTCGATCCTGCTAAAGTGGTATTTATCACGCCTCAGGGTACGGAGTATAAAGGTGAGTATAATGCTTCGGAAAGGGTATTCACTGTCAATCTTGTGGGTGGAGCCGAAGGTGATGTGCAGGAACTATATGCTCTCTACCGACTTAGTGCAGATGCATATCATACATTGGGTAAAATCAATATTGTAAGCTATCGCAAACAGAGCCATAAACTTGTGTTGGTGGAAGTGAACGGCTACAAGGCCAATAGGAACGCTGTGCGATCTTATCTGGATAAAGTGTATAATCCGGTTGGGGTAACATGGGTAGTAGACAGCAATACGTTTAGCTACGAAGGCGACCTTAGCGATATGTTTAAGGAGGGCAGCAAGCTATTGTCGGCATACAACGACAAGATGAAAGCCCTGCAAAATGCGTATAAGGAGAAGCACAGTGTGGAAAGCGGCACTACTTACCTCTTTATCTTAGGAAAGAGCGGAGGCTCGGAAGCAGGCTTTATGCCTCGTGGAAAACAATTCGGGTATATATTTACTGATAAGCTTTCTGAGGATAAGATATGCCACAACATAGCGCACGAACTGGGGCATGGCAAGTGGAAATTGTCGCATACTTTCGACAGCACTTATGGCGGCGTATTCGGCGAAAAGGATACGGATAACCTGATGAGTTATTCGGGTGGCAACCATTTGGCTAAGTGGCAGTGGGATGTGATTAATGATCCGGCTTGGTTTAGTAATCCGTTGGATGGGGATGACAAGGGGATGTGGACTACTGATGGACATTTTTATACTTTAGATTTACTTGGAAACTTACTTGGACTACCAGCGAATATTTCAGAGCGATTAGGGTTTTTCTCTGAATATCCAGATTCAGAAGTTCATAATATTCAAAATATGGAAGAGAAAGACACTTGGATGATTGGGGAAAAACAGCAAAGGTATCATGCTCTTACAGGAGGGTATCATGGAGTCGAAGTTGCAATAACAACATATGCACTAATGAAATCTCATAAAAAATCGGAATCAGACTTGCTTTATTTATACCACCGATTTGGAGATGATTTTGCACATTTCAATATAGAACATGATGAAGAAGGACTAACAACTCCAACAAATTTATTAGATTATGCTATAGCATATGAAAATTATGTTTCTAATTGGATTGATAAGAATATAAAAACTTATCCTAAAGACACAGACTTTTCAAAATATTTTATATCTACTCCGACTGGAAATCAACCCCTTTCATTATTCCCTAATTATGTTGTCTTTGATTCGAACAATATGTCGTATATTTCAAAATATACAAAAGACGAATTAGTGAGAGGATTTACAGATTTCATGTTAGGAGGAATTCATGGTTCTACTTTCGCATCTATATCGTGGGAACAAGCACAAGAAGAAATTTTGAAAATATTACCCTATGCTATTCAAAATAAGTTCAAAATGTATGGAGAAGGCCAATGTAATACCTTTACTCTAGGACACGCAAAAGATGGATCAGCTCCAGATCAAATTTTAGGAAGAAAAAATATATATCTTCATTATTTAGATCAACTCATTCAATTACTTAATGGTACATATTCTTTAAACATAACTAACCAAAAGAAAACAGAGATAAAGAAGAAGTTTGAGGAAATTTTAAATCATTTTTCATCAACAGATGATAGAGAAAAGAGGATTGATGGTATTCTTGCATATGAAAATGCTAAATTATTGAACAAAAACAGTTTGAATTTAAAAGTATATATCCCAATAAAATACCCTAATTGGAAGAATATAAGTAAACGAGCATGGCTTTATTACACAACAATGGGAGACTTTGATAGCGATGCTGATAAAATAAAAGATGTAACAATTTCTTATATTAATAAAGTCGATGCTGATATAATTGATTCTGTTAATGTTAAATTGGCTGAAGAAAAAGAATCAAAAGCCAAGTATTGGGAAATTGATATAAATTTTAAAAAAAGGTAGTTATGATAAAATTAAAAATATTTGCATTTCATTTTTTTGCATACATACTAATAAATGTATGTTTTTGGGGCGTTTTAAAGTATCAGCAAAAAACAACAATAGCCATAATATCTGGAGATGCTAGTTTAGGAATGTTTGTCTCACTAATGATAGTATTCTCTCAAGTTTTTTTAGGACTGTTTCTCTCCATTGTATATGCACTCGCAAAAAAAATAGGAAATAAGCCCAAAATACTACTTTTTATTTTAGTTAATTTTTCGTTTGTTTTATTTTTCACTAACATCAATACTAGCGAATCATTACATATATATACTATTAGTATTTTTCTTCTATTTAGTATGCTTTATTTTTTTTTTGTAAAAAAACACTAAAAAAAATTGTATGATGCCTCAGTTTTTGAGCTATTAAAAAAATTAGCATAAAGACAAGTATTTCCACAACTCAAAACCGTAAAAAACGATCATTGACATATTGAGACAATATAAACGCAATACCCCTGCATGGTTTACAATTCCATGTTAGTAAGCGTTGGAGCTTGGCAGGGGACAAAAAAAGTAACATTCAGAGTGTAACTTTTCCCTGTCACGTTATCTATACCGTACGGAATGTAAGAGATTTACAAAGGGAAAGTAACAGAATAAAAAACGTGTAAGATGTGTTACAAGTGTTACTTTTTAATAGTATAAGGGCTAACAATGAAGCAATTAATATTTCAGGCTACCCTGCACGACCGCAGAATGGATTGAGATCAGCGTTCCTGCCGTAGACAGTGCGCGCCTGGCCCGTTGCGGGGTGATGCCTGTGTTGAATCTGGAAAACAAAGAACCACTGCCCGAACTCAGGGTGGGCGATGTGGTGATGCTCAGCGATTACCCGATGACGGTGACCAAAGTGTCGGGGGCTAACGGAAACTTTTCGGGAGAAGGATGGGTACCTGTCAATTGGTTGCTGGAGACAAAATGGGCGGTAGAGTTTAACAACATCCGTGTGAATACGGATTACCGGCTGATTGGGGGCTCGGTGAGGGCACAGTATGATAAGGATGAGGGGAATATTGCTAATTTGAATGAGGCGGCGGAGGCCCTGTCTGATTTGTGGAAGGATATTAAGGGGATAGTCAATGAGTTGTATGACAGGATAGTAGAGGAGAGAGATTTTAATGAGGCAGCAGAGGAATTTATAGATAGTATATCGAAGTATATAAATGAAAATGCTGAACTGACCGAAGAACAAAAGCAGGAGATACTTTCTGTGCTTAACAATCCTGAGTTTAAGGAAAAATTTATTACGGGCTTAAAGGAACTGAAAGAGGATATTAAGAACAACGGACTGGATAAAGAAAAATTCGGGGAGGTAATTAAGTCGAGCTTGGTGGAGGCGACGGAGAATGTGGATAGGCTTGATACTGAATCTAAAAATAGGGAAGGAATATACATGAAAGGAAAGGCTTGGTACGCTATGCCTGGCGGATACATTATAGAATTAGAAGATATAACAATAAAACATATTTGTGTCCCAATATTTAAAGATTATCTTTTTAGTTTTAAAGATAAAAATGGAAAATTCTGGATTCCGAATAATACAGAATATAGCGCAGCTGGTTACAATTTTACTCATTATGTAAATCAAAAAAATAAATCAGAAGTATATAAGGATAATATAAGGCTTTTAAAAGAAAACGATGTTGTCAATCGTATTACATTCGATTCCAAAACAAGTAGTTTATCTGTTAATCGCGTTCATTTTTCGGAGAAATTGGAGAAAGACGTTAAATCTCCAGGATATGTATATAGCATATTTGAAAAAGCGGCCGGCTTTAAAAATCAGATAAAAGAGACTAAAGTAATTATTGAGCCTACACTAATTATAAACAATTGCGAGGATAATTTTAATATAATTGAAACTATTAAAGATAAAAGCGGGAAATATGTCACAACGATAACTTATAACAAAGCTAGAAATTTATGGCAAGCGAGTGTTAAATTAGCAGGTTCTGGAGACAAAACCCGTCAACTTGCCGACGGAACAACAGTTATTGAAAAACGCGCTGATCTAGAAAAAGAATTATCGCGCCAGGCTACTGAAAAATTAAATGAACTCGGTGGACTAAATGGAAAAAAATCAAAAGAAGTATCTCGGGATATAACCGAAGATGAAGGAGAATTTTGGGTAAAACAGATGAATGGCAGAGAATGGATTTCTACAATATGTGATCTTGGCTCTGAAATTTGGGACAATGCGACTTTACCCGAAGGATACTGGAATAAAGATAAATCTTATTCTGAATCAAACATTCACATACCTCCTACCCTGGCAGGCGTTTCTGACGGTGTTATAGATCAGGTGATGGGGTACCAGCAATTAGCTAAATTGGGCTATGATATTGCGACAAAGAAGGAGGTAAGAGAAGGAATCTGGACATCCGTTAAGAATATTACTCCTGGCTCTATCGTATCCATGGCTACCGAGGGTATCAAAGGTAAAATAGAAAAATATAATTTTTCAGATAAGTCTTACCTGGGATATCATGAAATAGGAAAAGACGGGGTGCTTGTTGTAAGCATGGCAATGGGAGCAGGATTCCTCTCCAAGGCAGACGATGCGGTAGAAAAATCGGTAAAAGAAACGGGAGAATATGTTAAAAATGCACTAAAGAAAGAACTCGATGAATTAAATAAGTATTTTAATACCCAAGATTTTGTAAAACGATTGAATGACCGATGGGGCAAGTATAAAGGTGCGCTATCGCGGGCAGAATGGGAAACAAGGTACAAACAATTGATAATAAACCGCAAATTAGGAAAAGTAGGAGAAGAGGCATATCAGGATATTGCTGGTGGGGTGAAACCGAGAAAAGCAGTAAAAACATCGGATGGGAACAGGCATTTCGATAATGTACTGGACGACACAGCAAGAGAGGTGAAAACAGGACCGGTATCTTTCAATAAATATAAGGATCAGATAATGAAGGATATAGATATTTTAAGTAATGATAGAACTAATGGCCTAATAAAGAATATAGAATGGCATTGTTTTGATGGAGTGGACGATGCGTTTGAAAAACAACTAAAGGATGTAATTAAAAAGGCAGGTTTACCTGATGATGCAATTAAGTATATAGATTATGTAAAAGAATTAGATTTATAACTATTATGGTAACACTAAAAAACAAAAAAGAACTAAACGTTTTTATTGAAAATATTCCTGAATATATCGACCTTCTGATAAAGGAATTAAATGAAAAGGGAATCAGCGGTGATTATATTTATTTTGAAAAAAATATAGATGAAATACAGAATTTCTACAGGCAGAATTTTTTCAGTTATTCAGAAGAAAAGCAAAATATTTTACAACAAGCATTTTGGGCTTTTTGCATTAAGGTTCTTATGGACAAATTAGGAGGCGAAATAATTATTGCTCCAAAAAATGATTATACACCTTATACTCCACTATTGATAAATTATGGTAACTTATATAATAAAAAAGGGAAGAAAAGTTGGGTTAGCATTAGCTTTGATTCTTGGTTTAACTCATCAACCATTCGGACTCATTTTAAAACATTACAAGAAATGATAGAAGGTATTCTTGAAAAATATGGTAACACTGAAGAA
>NZ_QVMQ01000022.1:89721-203805 GCF_010501105.1 Dysgonomonas sp. 511
ACATTCCTGAACTGGTGAACACACTAACAATAAAGATGAATGAAAAAGGAATAGAAGGAAATTTTGAAAGCTTCGAAAAAAATATAGATGAAGTACAAATTTTTTATAAAAACTATTTTACGACTTATTCCCAAGATGAACAGGATATTCTGCAACAAGCATTTTGGGCTTTTTGTGCCAAATTATTAATGGATAAGCTTGGAGGAGAATTAGTTTTAGGAACTAAAACTGATTATGGGACAGGAACACCAATATATATAAATTATGGGAATCTCTATGATAAAAAAGGTAAGAAAAAATGGATGGGGATAACTTTTGACACTTGGTTTGAAAAGTTTACATTTGGAAAATCTCATACAACATTACAGATTATAATAACAGGCATATTAGAGCAATATGGATAATGGTAACCTTAAAAAACAAAAAAGAACTAAATGATTTCATTGAAAAGATTCCGTATTATATAGACTTTCTTATAAAAGAATTAAACGAGAAGGGAATAAGCGGTGATTATATTTATTTTGAAAAAAATATAGATGAAGTACAAAAATTTTTCAGACAGAATTTTTTCAGTTATTCAGAAGAAAAGCAGGATATTATTAGATTAGGATTTTGGGCTTTTTTTAATAAATTATTAATGGACAATCTAGGAGGAGAATTAATTATTACTCCAAAAAATGTATATGGATCAGGAACGCCAATGCTAATTAATTACGGCAATTTGTATGATAAAAAAGGAAAGAAAAAATGGAATGGTATCCCAGTGGATTCTTGGTTAAACACCATTTTATTAGATAAATTTCTAGGAACACTACAATCTACTGTAACTTATATCATTAACAAGTATTCTAATGGTAATATTAAAGAATAAAAAAGAACTAAATGATTTCATTGAAAACATTCCTGAGTTGGTAGATATACTAATAAGAAAGATGAATGAAAAAGGAATAGAAGGAAATTTTGAAAGCTTCGAAAAAAATATAGATGAAGTACAAAGTTTTTATAAAAACTATTTTACGACTTATTCCCAAGATGAACAGGATATTCTGCAACAAGCATTTTGGGCTTTTTTTGCCAAATTATTAATGGATAAGCTTGGAGGAGAACTAGTTTTAGGAACTAAAACTGATTATGGGACAGGAACACCAATATATATAAATTATGGGAATCTCTATGATAAAAAAGGTAAAAAAAAATGGATGGGGATAACTTTTGACACTTGGTTTGAAAAGTTTACATTTGGAAAATCTCATACAACATTACAGATTATAATAACAGGCATATTAGAGCAATATGGATAATGGTAACCTTAAAAAACAAAAAAGAACTAAATGATTTCATTGAAAAGATTCCGTATTATATAGACTTTCTGATAAAAGAATTAAATGAGAAGGGAATAAGTGGTGATTATATTTATTTTGAAAAAAATATAGATGAAGTACAAAAAATTTTCAGACAGAATTTTTTCAGTTATTCAGAAGAAAAGCAAAATATTTTACAACAAGCATTTTGGGCTTTTTGTATTAAGGTTCTTATGGATAAATTAGGAGGCGAAATAATTATCGCTCCAAAAAATGATTATACACCTTATACTCCACTATTGGTAAATTATGGTAACTTATATAATATAAAAGGTAAGAAAAGTTGGGTTAGTATTAGTTTTGATTCTTGGTTTAACTCATCAACCATTCGGACTCATTTTAAAACATTACAAGAAATGATAGAAGGTATTCTTGAAAAATATGGTAACACTGAAGAACAAAAAAGAACTAAATGATTTTATTGAAAACATTCCTGAACTGGTGAACACACTAACAATAAAGATGAATGAAAAAGGAATAGAAGGAAATTTTGAAAGCTTCGAAAAAAATATAGATGAAGTACAAAAAAAATTCAGACAGAATTTTTTCAGTTATTCAGAAGAAAAGCAAAATATTTTAAAGCGGCATGAGTACACAAGCATCTATAGACCTCTTCTTCGGGAAAGAATTTGATTTAAAATCCCTATTAGAAGATTTATTTAGAAACAAATGGAGTTTCAATGATTTTGGAGGAATTAGTTTTATGATTAATAATAGTCATGATTGGGAAAAAGTGAGTCTTGAACATTTTGACTTCGTTCAAAAAAATATAGAGAAAAGTTTGATTGAGAATAGTATTTCTGGTATTGCGTTGATTAACAAAAAAAATAGATTCAGGTGGATTGTTTTTGTTCCCTTCAAAATATAGAATTTCTATTATTCTAAATATTAATCGATTAAAAATAAAAAACACAGAAATTACAGATTATAGTTCATATTTGAAAGGATTAAGTAATGTGTTGAATAAATATCAGTGTTCCTTTAAATGTGAAGAAGTGATTTAAATAAAATTGAATATAAAAATATTACAATTAAACGATAGTCCCACCCACGACTCAAAACTAGGAAAAACGATCATTGACGTATTGAGACAACATAAACGCAATACCCCTGCATGGTTTACAATTCCATGTTAGTAAGCGTTGGAGCTTGGCAGGGGACAGAAAGGTAACATTCAGAGTGTAACTTTCACCTATTACTTTATCTATATCGTACAGAATGTAAGAGATTTACAAAGGGAAAGTAACAGAATAAAAAAACGTGTAAGATGTGTTACATGTGTTACTTTTTAATAGTATAAGGGCTAACAATGAATCAATTAACATTTTAGACTACCCTGCACGACCGCAGAATGGATTGAAAGACAAAAACAAGCCTGTCGAGGAGTTGGCTGATGATTTTAATAAAGTGGTATCAGACTCAGTCCAAAGCAAATACAAACCACTAAATGAAGATATTCAAAAGATACTGGATTATTATAATAGTGCGGAATTTGCAGAGGAATTTAGTAAAGAATTGGTTGAATATCAGGAAAAAATAGAGAGTGGGGAGATGAACGAGACACTCCTTGCCGATGCTACTAATGCTTTCTTTGTGAAGGGTATAGAAAAGGTGAAAGAACAAGATGCTGTATCAGCGATAAGCAAAGAGGGAATATATATAGAAGGAAAAGCACTCTATGCTATGACTGGAGGAAATGTTATAGAATTAGAAAATATTACAGTTTTACCTTCCTGCTATTTTGATAATAAGAATATCCTATACCGCTTCAAAACTTCGGATGGGAATATATGGGTCGCCGACATCTATATAGATCAAGTAAACCCTGTTATTTCCTCCTATGTGAATGAGAAAAACAACAAACAGGCATATCCCCAAAAATCCCGTTACCTGAAGAGCGGCGAACAGGTAATGAAGGTGAACTATAATAGCCAAACCGCTGAACTCACAATAAATAAAGTTACTTTCGGTACTGTTGATAATAAGGTCAGGGGAAGTGCGCATAGCGATATCTTTATCAACGCTAACAGCTATAATGATACGCAAGTTAAATCGAATGAACTTTACGTAAAAGTAAAAGTTGATAATCCTTGCGATGATGGCTTAAAACAGGTATTAACCGACCTGAGAGCAATTCAGAAAGCAGCTAAGGCAAACCAGTCTTTCGAACTGGAATATTCCGATAGGAATGGTAAGCTTAGGTTCTTTACATTAAAGAACAATGAACTGGTTGAGATAGAGAAGCCGCTGACCAACGATGCTATTCTGAATGGGACATGGTCGGACAACTCTGATACTAAAATCCGCTATACCCGTGTCGGGGGTGGGGTAATCCAGGTGAAAGCCATCGGTATTAAGAAAGGGATACAGCTTTCGGGCAAAGACCTGAACGCAAGGAAACTTTCGGAACATATAACGGAACAAACCAATAAGTATCTTAAAGATAATAATGTAACAGACTTTGGACAGAAGCCTAATCGTGTGGAAACAACGGAAGTGTTTGCCGATGGGAAAGGTATAACTATAGGAAAAAATAACGCATCTTACATAAGCATAATATCAGACGGTTTAGATATAACAGCAACGTTAGCTAAAACTGCCCGGATAAAACAGGATGTTTATCTAGATACTCCACAAAATGATATATCTTTCTCCTGTTCAGGAGTAGCAACAGGACCAATAGAGGCTTTAGCCAAAACCTGGACAGACGTAACCGAACCTGCAATTATGATTTTTGATGTCGTGGTCGACAAACAGGCAAGGGAAGATTTATACAATGGACTGAAACAGATAAAAGATGAAGTAAAAGAAGACCCATCCCAGTTATTCCCCATCTTAGGAGAGATAGTCATTGAGGAAGCGACTGGAAACACAAAAGAAGAGTGGTCTGAGTTGAACGATGGCAATACGGACAGCGGACGAATAAGCCATTTATCGACAAAAGGAGCGGTAAGGACTGTAACAGCTCTCTTTGCTTCAGGAAAACTCATAGCCATCGCTCCGAAAATGGCCGATAAGGTGGCCAAGAAGATGGGAAATGTGAAGAAATTAAAATCACAAATAGACGACTTATTCAATAAGTCAAAAGATCTTCCTGCCAGAAAAAAAGCCATGATAGACTTCTTTGATGGATTAGACCCTCAGTTTATTGATGAAATAATAGATATCGAGAATTTCGATCAGGTAGTAAAAGAGATGGCTCAGACATGGAAAAAATTTCATGGAGAAAAATTCATGTTTGAAAACTTACAAAATTCGAGACGTTCTCTTATAAAACAAATTGATAAATTTGAAGCAACTTTTGATGATTTAGGAAACTATGCCGCTGATATTACATTAAAAAATGGACGCAAACTGGAATATAAAAGTTGGAAGAAGTCTTCATTTGAAACATTACTCAAGGGAGATCAGGCTAAAAATCAGCTAAAGGCATATATTCGATCAGGTAATTTTGAATATGTTATTGATGCACAGAAATTGATAAAAGATGAAGTTGCTGATCCTACTAAATTTGTAAGGGAACAGTTTCAAGAAGTATTTAAAAAGAATAATTATCAAATATATGACGAATTAATAAAAGCACAAAAAACAACATTTTCAAAATATGGAATATACTCTAAAGCGGATTTTGTAAAAGAAATCAATAATTTGGATAGTAATTGGTATAAAATATTTAAAGTTGAATAAAATGAATTATTCTAATAGTATTTCTGATGTGAATTGCTTTTTATTAGAACATTCTTTATTATATATAAAAGAAAAAGTTCTATTTATAGATCAAGATAATATATTTATAAATTGCGAAGGATATAAAATAAGTAAATTTCTTGAAGATATCTTTATTGAATTTTTTTCGGATGATGGTTTTGAAAAAACAATTAAAATCTCAATTAATAACAAACACACACCTGTCTATTTATCATATTTACAGCGAGGTGAAATTACAAAAGAAGGGATCACTGTTTTTTTAAGCTATGATGAAAAATATAACACATTCTTAAATATTATCAATATAAAATTAGAGAACGTGGTATGGAAACAATTAAGATATACAAGGTACTTCTTTTTAATAAATGATCAATACATTCTTTTATATGGGGAAAATCAACTAATATGTGTTGATTTTGTAAAAAACGTACAAACAATAGACTTCTCCCTCTCTGACTTTCCTCCATATATCAATGGATTTGGACAAGAACAAGAAGTCGAAGTTATCCATGTTATGGGAATATATAAAAATATTCTATGGATACACATGGGAGATTTCCGGATTATTGGATTGGATATTGATACAGGAAAAATGGTTCATCATATAGAAGACCTTCGTATTCTTTTAGGACTAGGTCAAGAGGAAAAATATTATTTTAATTTTTCTCCTTTTGACAAATATAGTCTTCATTTAGATACTCAAAAAGGTTTATTAAAAGGTTTTGCTCATAGATTTTATATAGATATAGACTTAAATACCTTAACAGGAAAAGTAAAAAAAGATTTTGGAGAAATAACAAAAGAATCATGGCGTATTAAGAATAGTTTATTCTATCAGGAAGCGCCTAACCTTTTATATTTTTCCGGATCGTATAAAAGCATAGATAATCCAAATGCTTTTGGAATATTCGATACCCAAAAAGCTGAAATCGTATGGTATGAAACTTCAAAAGAAGAGGATCAATTCTTTTTCAATCCTCCTCAAGCAAATGATAAACTATTAGCGATATTAGATAGCAAACAGAATCTATTGATTTACGAAAAATAATAAAAGTCCCCCACGACTCAAAACTAGGAAAACGATCATTGACATACTGAGACAATATAAACGCAATACCCCTGCATGGTTTACAATTCCATGTTAGTAAGCGTTGGAGCTTAGCAGGGGACAAGATCGATATTGTAAGTTATCGCAAACAGAGCCACAAGCTTGTATTGGTGGAAGTGAATGGCTATAAGGCCAATAGGAGTACCGGGCAATCTTATTTGGATAAGGTGTATAATCCGGTTGGAGTAACATGGGAAGTAGACAGCAATCCGTTTAGCTACGAAGGCGACCTTAGCGATATGTTTAAGGAGGGCAGCAAGCTGCTGTCGGCATACAACGACAAGATGAAAGCCCTGCAAAATGCGTATAAGGAGAAGCACAGTGTGGAAAGCGGCACTACCTACCTCTTTATCTTAGGAAAGAGCGGAGGCTCGGAAGCAGGCTTTATGCCTCGTGGAAAACAATTCGGGTATATATTTACCGATAAGCTTTCTGAGGATAAGGTATGCCACAATATTGCACACGAACTGGGACATGGCAAGTGGAAATTGTCGCATACTTTCGACAGCACCTATGGCAGCGTATTCGGCGAAAAGGATACGGATAACCTGATGAGTTATTCGGGTGGCAACCATTTGGCTAAGTGGCAGTGGGATGTGATTAATGATCCGGCTTGGTTTAGCAATCCGTTGGATGGAGATGACAAGGGGGCATCAATATCCATTGATGCAGTTACCGAATCTGTGCATAATGCAGGGTTCACTATTAGCGGTCATAATTCTTTTATGACTCCTTCCGGGCAAATCATTACCCTGCCAACCGATTATGAGACTGTATCATTTACCTCCAGCTTCCCTAATTATATTCCAAATGGAGCTTTAACAAAATTCAAAATAAACGGTAAAACATGGTTAGGATATTATGATTCAAATTTTAAAGAGTTTCTGGGATATGTTGCCGAATCGGCATCCGATTCCGACAAGAAGGTATTCTATGAAGATATATATACAAAAGATTCTAAACCACAAGATGTTATATTGGGATTTGCCGACAATTGCCATATTATTTTGAAAAGTTATTCTGTAAAAGGAGTAAATTTACCAAAAGAGAGTAAAATAAAAGAAATGGATTATTTCAAAAAATTACGAGCCGATATTATAGGAAATCCTATCCTTGACGATGAAGCTTGCAGTGCAAATAGTAATAATTATCTGATAAATACTCTGGATGAATGCAGCAAAAAATCAATTACTATTAACAATCCGAAATATAGTGATACACCTTTAGATATTCCATACCGGCCCAAATGGTCGGATAAGCATCGGGATGCTAATGTCAATTTCTGGTATATGATAGACAGAGATGGCTATGCCGAAAACCCTGAACTATTGGGTGTAAAAAGGCCTGTATATGTAGCTATTAATTCGCCCATGACCCTAAATGCAAAACTCGATATTGTAACAAGTGGTTATAAGACCGAGTATACAGATGAGATATACCAAACAGGATTTATAACATATAAAGCACTGAAAAATGACAATTACGATTTGGAACATTATGTAGACGTTGTGCAAAAATGGAAAAACGTACATTACAAACCCACAACTGACCCTTCGCTGCAAGCAGTGGAAAACATAACGGCACTGGCAACTGCCATGATGAAAAATGGGACAATAAACCCAATGAAAGTATGCAAAATAGATAAAAATAAATTATATTCGGATGGCAACTTATATTATAATGGAGAAGAAATGAGTTATTACCTATTTGGATACATAGCCAATAAGTACCTCAATTTTGCCCATGTAACCTTTGGTCAGGCATTCGCTATGCAATACCTCAATGCTGCAAGTTATGACCCGACTACCGACCAAATGCTTGAAGATGTTCCATGGCTGATAAAGGCATTCAACAATGGCTGGGCAAAAGCAAATGGTTTGGATGCCGGATTCCTTACCGATGGACTGGGAATGGACGATGTTATTGAAGCTACGCTGTGGGTATATGCGGGAGGCGCAGCACGCAAGATAACAGTAAAGCTGGCAAAGAATGCACTTGCTACGGCTTATATAAATTGGCAAGTACAAATTCTTATCAGAATGATTTGTGATCACATGACTTTTGACGAAGCTGCAAAAAATATCGACTATCAGGATGTAGCCTGGTACGGACTTACTTCTATGCTTAGTAGTGATAAGGAGTTGATGGCTCTTAATTGTATTAGAGCAGGAGTAAATAGATTCCAGAAGACGAAAGAATTAGATATGACTTTAGTTCAAACTTGTGTAATTGAATTAATTCAATATAAAGGTCTTAAAAAATTATTTGGAGATGAAAAAAGTATATATGGGAAAAAAATTTATGAACTGTTGAAGAAGCGTAACCATAGCAAAAGCGAGTTGCTACGTCATATATGTATTGTTTTCAATTGTAATTCTGATAGAGCTCTGGAAATTCTAAGATTAATTCCAGATGTAGCTTTTAATACATTGGCTGATGAATCCAAAAAGTAAATTGATATGAGAAAAATTAAATGGGGGGATTTAGTTGTAACTATTGGATGTCTATTTATGATATATTGTTTTGTTTTTTTAAACACTCCAGAACAATATGCTAGTTTAGTACAACAACCCTACGGACAAGGCTCTGGATCAACCGGTTCTATGATATTCTATTTTGTTATGTATAAGATAGATCAATGGATTGGAAAGACAGGGGTTATTTGCTTCTTTTTATTACTTGCCCTATTTTTTCTATACCATTTCTTGAATGAGAATATGCCTAGTTTCAAAAATAGATATCGAGATTATAAAGAAACTGGTGATTGGAAAAAACTGTTAGGAAAATGAGAGTCTGAAACGTATAACTAAAAAATAATATATTTATCAACCATTTATTATTTCAAAAAAAATCCCCTTCCATTGCGTTTATGTTGTCCCAAACTAGTAAAATATTAAGATAGAAACTAACATAATGAACCTACACAAAACAAGACTACTCTTGCTGCTCTTCGTCTTACCCATAGCCATAACCTACGGACAAGACACCATCTCGGTAGCAGTAAGAACAAACATCCTGACTGATAAGATACAGTTGCGTTGGGCTGTCAGTACCCCATCGGCATGGTACTATACCAACAAGCATGGAATAACCATCGAGCGTTATACCCTTATGCGTGGTGACGGCACACTCGATATACCCGAGAAAGTCGTCCTCACCCCTACCCCATTGAAGCCACATCCGCTGGACGACTGGCAACAGATAGCTCAAAGTGATAACTATGCAGCTATCATCGCCCAATCACTCTATGGTGACGACTTCGAAGTGTCGGGCGGAAAGAAAGACATCGGCCAGATTATCGCCCTGTCGCAAGAACAGGAACAACGCTTTGCCATGTCGATGTTTGCCGCCGAGATGTCATTCCCTGCCGCCCTGTTTGCCGGATGGGGATATGAAGACACCACCGTAAAACCCGGAGAGAGGTATCTTTATCGTATAGTTCCGGTCAGTCCCGATGAAACGAAACATATAGAAACAGGAAGCGCTTATGTAGGTCTCGACGATTACCAGCCATTGCCACGCCCGTTAGACCTGAGTGCTATGTGGGGCAATGGTAATGTGATGGTTACATGGAACAGCCGCCTGCTCGAACGTTACTATAGTTCGTACTATATCGAACGGTCGGAAGACGGGAAAAAGTTCCGCCGCCTTACCGATGTACCATTGATAAATATGATGGATGGCGACCGTATGTTTTACAACGATTCCATAGCCAACAACAAGACATACTATTATCGGGTTGTCGGGTTGACTGCTTTCAGTCAGGAGGGACCTCTGTCTGATACTATTCAGGGACAAGGAAGCCCCAAACTTATCTACAACCCCAATATAATAAAAGCTATGCCCGATGATGAAGGAAAAGTTGAAGTCTCGTGGTTCTTTGATGAACATGGGAACGACCTGCTACAATCATTCGAATTGCGTAGAAGCGATACAGACAAAGGCCCATTTACTCCTATCGTTTCGGGAATAAAGCCTAATGAAAGGACTGCTATTTACGAAAAACCATTACCCGAAAACTACCTTGTAATAGCTGCAATACCAAAAGATGGAGAAGAAACCGTTTCGTTCCCATTCCTTCTGCAAATGGAAGATTCCATTCCCCCTGCCATTCCGGTAGGATTGGAAGGATATGTGGATACTACAGGAGTAGTACATCTTAAATGGACTGCAAATACAGAACCCGACTTGCTGGGCTATCGCATCTATCGCGGACAGACAGAAGGCGAAGAATTGATACCGCTGACAGACATTGCTGTAAAAGCAAATGAATATCAGGATTCTATTCATATCCACAATCTGAACCAAAAGGTGTATTATGCAATAACAGCATTAGATAGACGGTACAACCAGTCGGAATTATCCGAGACCCTAATTCTGGATAAACCGGACGTAATTCCACCATCTCCACCATTTATATCGAAGATAGAAGCCAGAGACGAAGGGGTGTACCTGGAATGGATTCCGGGCAAAGAACAACTTCGGTCATATATCATTTCGCGCAGCGACAAAACGACCGGTTACCGTGAGATGATTATGACAATTATCAATCTCGATTCGACCAGCTATCTGGATGCTTCGGCTGTAGGAAATACCAATTATGAGTATGACGTGGTGGCTGTGAGCAATAGTTTCTTAGAGTCTGCCCCATCACCTACTGCTGCTGTCAAGGCTAAAGCAAAGAATACGGGCATGTCAATAAAAAGCTTAAAGGCAAGCCGTACAGACAAAGGTATTCTGCTGAAATGGGAGCATACAGTTCCCGATGTAAAGATGGTGAGTATATACCGCAAAGAAGGAGGATCGCCTCTCTCTTTATGGAAAACACTCGAAATATGGGAGCGCGAAGTCTTAGACAATACAGCAAAACGCAACACAACCTATGAATACCTTTTGGTCATCAAAAACCAAAATGGGAAACCTGTTAATGCACAAACTAAAATTAATTGAGAATGAAGAGGATATATTTAGGATTTATATTCCTGTTTTCTATTTTATGCCCCATTATAGCTCAAGAATATGTAGTAAATATAAATTGCTACCTGAAAGCTGATGACCATAATATAGAAGGTAAAGCTTTTTATGTTCTTACTTTCTATAATGAGAAAAATGAGAAAGTCCATGAACATCGACGGACAATAACTACATATTATGGTGATAAAACATGGAATACATACAATAAACTGGTATTCCCTATAGAGAAGGCTTTTTCACGTGTAAGACTCTATGTAGAGCATTGGGACAGTACTACAAGCGGAGACAAACTAAGAGGGACTAAAGAAACTTTTCATAATACTCCCTTTTCTACGATGTATCCATGTGGCTCTTACGACAGTGGTTATACAAATTTAATTGGAAAAGATGATGATGGTAGTCGAATGACAATAAACATTCAACCATATTCAGATATGTATAAACTGGACATGGAATTACGCGGTTCTTCATACGGAAGAGTAAGTGGCATCACGTTCAAATATTTGGATAAATCGACACTTACAAGTAGTTTTTTCGAGACCGTTTATATTCCTGTCCAAAATCAACCAATAGAAGAAATATCTGTAAGATATAGACCTTACATTTTAGATAGAGATACAGTGTATATACGTAAATTAAACCCTGCCATATTCAGAAATGATACTGTTTGGATATTACAGACAGGCAGAAATGTGTTAAAAGTAAATTTCACCTACAAAGGCTTTACGCCATTAAAACAGGAAGACAAAAGTGGTTATCTGCCAATTGGAGATATTACCACTGTTTCCTCAGGAGAATTTCACAACCGCTTTACATGGCAATATTCAAAAGACCATATAAACTGGCTTCCGTTGCCTACCTCTTTTGGAACAGCCAGCGATGTCGTTTTGTCGGGAGAAGGAGTATTAGGCAATAACGCCATAGATTATATAGGCAGTAATGTTTATTTCAGAGGGATATATCCATGTCCGTCAGTAAATACAAAGACTGCAGACATACCACTAACTGTCACCCTCTCCGCCCCCCATATAGAATCAGTAAAACCCATATTAGAAACCTGTAATAATGCCGGAGATGGACAATTACTTTTGAAATTCGACAGGAAGCTTTATCCTAACGAAAATCTATATATTGCATTCAAAGACAGTATTTCCGGAAAGCTGAATATAAGGGAGGAAATTACAATAGCTGAAGACAGTACAGTTCTTTTATCCAACCTGTTAGCAGGAAAATACGATATTGGTTTATATGGAACATACAAATATGGAGCGAATAGGGAAGATACAATCAATACATATACACAAGGGAAGAAACATTCCTATCATGTTATTCTCCCCCAACGCCCCAAAGTCACCTACCAGATAGGCGAAACCCCCGTCCACTGCAACGATGGACGCGACGGGCGTATCTGGGTAGAAGCCAAAGGCGGAGTAGGCAAATACGATGCATACTTGTTTGCCAAAGGAAATATGCAGGACACTTTGCAGCATATCGTATTGAAAGAAGATATAAGAGACTATTTTACAGAATTGAAAACCGGCGATTATGTTGTCCACCTGCGTGACACAAACTTTTGTGAGCCTATCCATCCCGATTTATTCGAACAGGAAATAAAAGTAACCCAACCGGTGAAACCTGTACGGATATATGACTTCAAATACCAGGAACCTACCGGCTATGGACGTGCCAATGGTGAAGCATGGGCAAATATTGTAGGGGGAACAGGCAATTATACAATTGTATGGAAAGATTCGGCCGATATGGCCCGCGTACTTGTTCCCGAACCGCTGGAAGTTATAGGCGACAGCAGGCGTACCCTTTTGAAAGGATTGAAAAAAGGCAAATACTATCTGTATGTATATGACGACAATTACCCGCTAGTCAACCCTGCAACGGAGGAAAACCAGTGCGGATGTACAGCCATAGACTCTATCGCTGTAGACCAACCGCCAATGCTGCTTGTAGATATCGCTGAAAGACATTATGTGACTTGCCATGGCGACAACGACGGCATATTAGTCGCCCACGGAATAGGAGGACGACCATACAAACCGGGTGATAATAAATCTTTCCCTTACGATTATCAATGGTATAAAGTATCGAAAGAAGGTGCAATAGAACACACGTACAATGTAAACGACAGTATCTTGACCGATTTATATTCAGGATATTACAAAGTTAACATCACCGACCGCAACAAGATAGACACCACTTCATTGATATTCAATCTGGTGCAGCCCGATCCACTTGTAGTCACCGTTAAGACCAACCAGCATCTTCTGTGCGATGGCGACAATATAGGAGAAGTAGAAGCTGTAGTAACAGGTGGTACACCTCCCTATCAATACTTCTGGGAAACAGGAGAAACCACCCCGCTAATTTCGGGACTATCGCGAGGTATTTACTCTGTATTTGTCCGCGATGCCCGCTATCAGGATAGTCAGGTACATTTCTGTTCGGTTCAGGGGCATGCCGAGATTAAATCGCCAAATGGCATGGAAGTTGGGGCTACAATAAAAGAACCGACCTGCAATGCTTATTCTGATGGAGAAATAGCTCTTTCTGTCATTGGAGGAGTTGCACCTTATACTTACCTATGGGAAGACGGATCGACCAACCGAGACAGGACTGGCCTAACAAAAGGTACATTTAAAGTAACCATAACGGATGCAAACGGTTGTAGCCTGTCGGAAGAATATACATTGGAAGAACCAGAACCGTTGATCGTTAATATCGGACAAGATTTTACCCTTTGCAAAAACCAAACAATAAGCATAGATGGCACTATGGATTTTGCCGGAATGCAATATCAATGGACTAAAAACAACACCCCTATATCCACAGAAGCTATCTATGATATCAATTCAGCCGGAACTTATAAACTGGCCGTAACCAGCACCATAGGCTGTAAGGCTGAAAGTGAAATAAAGGTAGCTCAGTCGGACGACGAATTGGTTACAGACTTTGTTGTGGCTTCCAGAATACCGAATAATGTGAAAGTATATGCCGTAAACATTATACGCACAGGCTACGATAGAGTAGAATGGATATTGCCTGACGAAGCTCAGGTATGGGAGCAAACAGACGACAGGGTGCAATTCTCTATTTCCCAAAATGGCAGTTATACAGTCGGGCTTATCGGCAACAAGGGATTGTGTAAAGACATACTTTACAAAACGATAGAAGTAGTAGATAAAGGAGAGATTGAAGATTTTGATGAATCGGAACCATTCCTCAAGCGTTTTATCGTAACCCCCAACCCTAATGATGGTAACTTCAAAGTATCGGTAGAACTTGCTGCAGTAACAAACTACACCCTTTTACTCTACGATAATAATGGCACACTGGTAGAAAGTAAAAAGATAACCAACAGCTTGGGAGAAGACACTTCTTTCAATAACTCCAATCTGGGAACCGGAGTTTACTACCTGCGTTTTGTATCCAAAGAAATTACATCCGTATTTAAAATTATCATAAACTAAATCCTACTATGTTCACAGATAAAATACAAACTATATTATTATACATATCGGTATTATTGTGCTTTAGTTCCTGCTACAAGGAATCGCGTCTTCTTGTAAATGCCGACTTTCAGGCAACTATCGATGAAGATAACTATACTGCACCCGTAAAAGTATCGTTTGAAAATAATACGACAGGAGCAGACTTCTATCAATGGACCTTCGAAGGAGGGCAGCCCGAAACT
Organism: Dysgonomonas sp. 511; assembly: GCF_010501105.1. Taxonomy (GTDB): domain Bacteria; phylum Bacteroidota; class Bacteroidia; order Bacteroidales; family Dysgonomonadaceae; genus Dysgonomonas. Next base: position 104,579 of record NZ_QVMQ01000022.1, read on the forward strand.
TCAAATGAAAAAGAACCCGGAGATGTAATTTATAAGGGGGCCGGCACATACACCATTACCCTGGAAGCATGGAACGATCATGAGCGCGACCTGAAAGAATTTACCTTTACCGTCGACCCGTATGTGACTATGGCTTTCGATGCTGAGGTGCTTATCAACGATTTCGCTCCGGCAACAGTAAAGATAACCAATACAACAGAAGGTGCCGTTTCTTTCAAGTGGACATTTGAAGGAGGGCTGCCCGAAACTTCTGAAGAACAGCATCCGGGTGAAATACTTTTCGGCGAGGCCGGCGAACATAAAATAACTCTGGTTGCCAACAATGGACGGGAATCTTTTACCCTATCGAAAACGATAATTTTAGACAGTCCCCTTCTCGTGGATTTCGATATAGAACCCTCTTTCGACGACTTCGATTACGAAGCACCATTTACAGCTTCGCTGGTAAATAAAACACAAAGCGGTCTGACATATACCTGGGAGGTTTCTCCGTCGGGCAACATTCTCGAAAACACTGCAAAAAATACAGATGTCACTATCTTATCGGAGGGAACATATACGATAACATTGACAGCCGGAAATGAAAAAGAAACCAAGACTATAAGCAAGGAACTGGTGATAAAGCCCAACAAAAATTTATATACAGTAAAAGATGTAAAATTCGGAGTAAAAACAGCAGCGTCTACTGTCGGTTCATTTTTCTCGCTAAGGTACAGGCAGATTGTGGCAGAAAAACAACCGTTGGAAATAGACGGAAAAGATATTGATCTAGTATTCTATGCCATCAACCAGTCTTTCGAAAAATGCTATTTCACTTCGCCACATTTAGCTGCCAATTCGGGTTTTTATCCTATTGCCGGCGCACCACAAACATATATAGTCAATCTGCTGGAAACCTCACCGCTGTCTTTTACAGCAAGCCAATTTGATGCAATGACAGACGACCTGCCACTTAGGGCATTGGATATAAAATCGGCAGATGCCCCAACAGAATGGTTTATAGTAAACCCTGTACCACGCATCATCTTATTCGAAACAGCCGATGGACGCAAAGGCGCTATAAAAATCAAGGCATTTGTTTCCGAACAAAGCCTGTCATATATTTTGGCTGATATAAAATTCCAGAAAGAAAAAGCACAATAACCGACGAAGGACTAATGGTAAAGAAAACATTAAGCATATTGATATGCAGCCTGTGGGCAATATCCGGTATTGCCCAACAGGTTGATATAGAAAAAATCAGCAAGATAGGAGAAAATAAGCCTATCGCTATAAATGGGGGGCTTTCCCTAGGTAATGTGTTTTACAGTGGCAACCAGACTTCTGGCAGGCAAGACTGGACATACTACCTTAACGGGACGGTTAATTTCAATATATACGGACAACTGAACATACCCATTACTGTCAATCTGACCAACCTGGGAAAAGACTTATCGTATCCTTCCCTGCCCAACAGGTTGAGTATTCACCCTACTTATAAGTGGATAACCGGGCATATAGGCGATGTGTCTATGACTTTCTCTCCTTATACACTCAATGGACACCAGTTTACAGGAGCAGGCGTAGAACTGACGCCTCCGGGCAAATTCAAGGTAAGCGCTATGGGAGGACGCCTGTTGAAAAAAGTAGAATATGATTATGGCAATCCTTATATTATGCCCAACTATTCGCGTATTGGAGGCGGGGCAAAGGTGCAATACGATGATGCCAAGTTCTCGGTAGGCATGATATATTTTGGGGCAAAAGACCAGGAAAAAGAAGATATATATTATGTAATGGATAGTCTGGGGATCACTCCTGCTGAGAATAACGTATTCAGTTGGAATGCCAGCCTCAACTTCGTAAAAAACATGAACTTTACCGTAGAGTATGCTATCAGCCTGTTTACCAGAGACAAAAGAGCCCCAAAGGAAAGTTCGTTTTTTCTGGATAACATACTGGGGCGAAAGACATCTACTTCGGCTTACCATGCACTAAATGCAAGGCTCAACTACCAGATACACAAGAATACGATAGGGATAGGATATGAACGCATCGATCCCGAATACCACACGCTAGGCGCATATTATTTCAATAATGATTATGAAAATATCACATTGAATTTTGCCCGTCCTTTTCTTAAAGACGATAAAGCCAATATTGCTGTAAGCTTCGGTGTGCAACGCGACGACCTGGATAATACGAAAGAAGAATCATCCGACAGGTACGTAGGTTCGGTAAACCTCAATTACAACCCTACAGAAGATTTACAGATGTCGCTTAACTTCTCTACTTTCCAAAGCTACAGGAATGTAAAATCGCAGTTCGACTATATCAATGAAGTGTCTCCATACGATAATATGGATACGCTGCAATTCTCACAATTGTCTCAAAACCTCGATTTTTCAGCCATGTACACTTTCAAAAAAACAGAGAAGCAAAACCAGCGTCTTAACCTGCTAGTCAGCTATCAGGAGTCGGCTGACAGGCAAGGAAAAATATCGCTGCCGGGAGGTGTTTCCCGTTTTGTTAATTCTGCTTTAGGTTACGGGTTGCAACTGATACCGCAGGGCATAAATATAACCTCTTCGCTAAACGCTTCGTATAGCTACGGAGCTGCGACAGAATCATATACAATAGGCCCTATGGTTGGGGCCACGGCTTCATTCTTGAAAAAGAGCCTGACGACTGGATTTTCTACAGCATACAATATCAATATGGATGGCGGAGACATCCGGGCACGAGTTTTCAACCTCCGGCTTAATGCTGCTTACAGGATGAAGAAAAAGCACAGCCTCAATGCAAATATGGTATGGCAGAATAGGAATATTACAGATAAGAGTAAAAAAGACGCTATTACGACTACTGTTTCGTATGCGTATAGTTTTTAGGGGAATGTATTAAACACAAAGAAGGTGTCCTTACTTACTTTTGGGACACCTTCTCTTTCTATTCTGTTTTATTTTCTACTTCTTATGCTTCTGCATTAGGTACTACAGATACATACGACCTGTTGTCTTTCTTTCTACGGAAAACAACAGTACCGTCTATCAACGCAAACAAAGTATGGTCTTTACCCATTCCCACGTTGTTGCCAGGGTGATGAGTTGTACCTCTTTGGCGCACGATGATATTTCCGGCTTTTACTATTTCGCCACCGAATGTTTTAACGCCTAATCGTTTACTTTCCGATTCACGGCCGTTTTTCGAACTACCTACACCTTTCTTATGTGCCATTTTCTTCTGTTTTTAACTGATTAAGCAATAATTTCTTTTACTACGATTTCAGAGAATTGTTGGCGGTGACCGTTTAGTTTACGGTATCCTTTTCTTCTCTTTTTGTGGAATATAAGCACTTTGTCTCCTTTTACTTGAGATATTACTTCTACTACCACTTTTGCGCCTTCTACTGTAGGTGCTCCTACTGTTACTGCGCCGTCTTTGTCTACTAGCAAGACTTTCTCGAACTCTACTTTAGAGCCATTTTCTGCATTGATTCTGTGAACGAACAATTTTTGGTCTTTTTCTACCTTCATTTGTTGTCCCTGAATGTCTACAATTACGTACATCTGTTTATATTTTTACAGGTTATGTGCCTGAGGCGAACCGTTTTATCTCCGGTTACTTGTTGGCCTATTGGCAATCGGGTGGCAAAGATAATAAAATCTTGCGATATTTTCAAATTTTTTATTAGGGTTTATTTGGCGTTTCTACAATGGTAAGTACACCTTCCATAGCTACAGGTGTTGGGCCTGCATATCCTACTTCTTCTGCCATTATCACAATCCACGAATAACTAATATCCAGAGTAGAGGTCATAGTGCCAGGGCCAAAACTATATGCATATGCAGGATAGCCAAGCCTTTGGTCGTTTACAGTCAGTATTCCCTCGCCGGGACCTTCTTCGTAAGAGTCTATTCTTTCCCAACCTATACCGGTTTCTTTGTTTGTCGACGTCACAACGATAGTACCTACTCCGGGCATAGTGGAATGGGGTTTTATTACACGTTTCAGCGTATTTGTTTTTATGTTGTATCCAAACAGGTTGTTAAGCCTTTCGTCCAGTTCGGGGTAGTTTGTCTTTATTGTACGCTGGGTGGTGTACCATGTACCCTGAAATGTAGACGGAGTTGGCAGCTCAGGGGTCGGGATATCGCCATCGTCGTCGCTGCCGCAAGATATAAAGGTGCTTGCTATAAGAAGCAGGGATATGATAAAAATGTTCTTGTTCATAATCTACTGTGGGTTTTGTTTTGTAAATGTTTGCGCAAAGATACAATATAAATTTTATTTTGCCGAAAAGCTTATTGCCTTTAACCCTTGCTGTTATACTATCATCTGGGTCTTTTTATTTTCTACGCCCTGCACATACCCGTCGAAGAAAAAGGGTATATTGTCTTCGCTTCCGTTTTCGAACCGTCCTTTTACTTTGTCGTAGGCCAATAGCGACATTTCAAATTCGGGCTGCCCTGTAACCAGTATCGGCTGGTCGAGTTTGTCGTACCAAAAGTATCTCCCTCCAAAGTTGCGGCGTGCCACTTCGAAGATGTACGACCCTATTTTTACGATCATCTTTCGTTTCGTATCATCGTCTGCCTGATTGTAAAATGTCGTATTCTCTTCTATTATGCTGTCGATTGTATGCAGGCTGCCTATGCTGAAATCGAGGTTCTCGTCGTCGAATTGCCTGACCAGTGCATTTGCGTTAAACTCCATATTCTGGGTGAAAACAGCAAGGTCTTCATCCTTTTGTCCTTCATTGGTTTTCTTTTTCTTGAAAAAATCGAATAGTCCCATCTTGTTTTATTTAAAGTCTGTTTATTTTTTTTACAATGTGCTGATAAGATCGCGCTGCTCGTTGAAAAAATTGATGCGTTCTATTTCCCCGCTTTCGGATATGAGGGTCGACAACCTTTTTTGCGACTCTATCCAACTTTTCAGTTTGCAGAAAATACTGGTATCCAACGATGTGGCGGCATCTAACGTAAACACATTTATCAGGCTGAGTTTGAGGTTTTCTGTTGACAGGTAACTGTATGTGCATTCGAAATTTATAGGCGAAAGATAAAACTGTACCTTTTGCCCGCTGTCGAACTGTCCTTTTATGGCTATCGACTCCAGTTTATCTACAAACCGGAAGAGTTCTTCCTTTAGCATGAGTACATCTTTTTCGGAAATGTAGCGTATGCGTGCAAAATATTTGATTTGGGTCGTCAGGTAATGGAATATCAGATGATCCCATATATAATATGTATATTTTATTTGGAATGCCTCTTCCAGATAGCGTTGTTGTATATCGTACATCCGTGGTGTGATGCCAATATCATCCAGCGATCTTACGTTTCTTATCCCTTGTGTCTGGTATAGCCACTTCAGGTTGTAGAATTTGGTAAGTCCCTTAAAGCCCAAATACAAAGTCTGCGGAAATATATTGGTAGACGATCCGGTTTCGGTATGCGAATCGTTGCGCGACTTATGCAATATATCTACAAATAGTTCGAGGGGTTTGTAGTCGGTTTCCTGCGGGTCGATAAACCTGGTCGAATTTAGTAGGAAATGCTTGCTTTCCTGCCGATTAGATCTTATTATGGTGTCGAGCGAGATATTGAGGTGGGTTGCTAATATTGCAGCCTCATCGAGCGTAAACGGCACTTCCCCCCTCAGTCGGCGGTATGCGGCTTCTTTGCCTATATCCAATACGTCTATCAGCAATGTGGATATACTGGCCTTAGCCGGCAACTGATTCTTTATGGCCTCTATTATTTGAAAATGTAGTGAAGTGGTCTTCATCTTATATTTTTGCAAAAGTAAAAGGTTTGCACAAAAAAATCTTATAAAATGAAAACCTGGTCAATGTTTTTATAGATATTTAGCAACTGTTAGTAAATATTGGACGCGCTTTTATTCTTTCAGCAGCTTGTCGAGAAAATCATCAAACTGGCGGTCGAATTTTTCCATCATCCCTTCATCAAACTTCACGATAGAATCTTCGTTGATAAGTAACAGTTCTTCGACAACGATAAAGTTTTCGTCCGAATAGTTCACCGAAAATGGTTTGTATATATCCAATATATCAAACTTGTCTTCATCGTCGAGTTGTTTGGAGACATCCCTTAGTACGGATATAACTTCGCTGTCGCCGAGCTCGTCCATTTTATCTACCCAGTTGAAGACCACGATGTCGGCTACTTTATTTTCCTCATCATCGTAGAAGGTTACTTCTCCGCTCTCTTTGTCTACAGTAATAAAAATATCTGTAAGCGAACTCCCCTTGTAATCGTTGTTCAATGAGTCGATTGCTTGCAGGAACGTATCCTTTATAAGCGTTGTTGTATCCCTGTTTCCTGCTGTCCCCATATTAATCTATATTACTGGTTTATAATTAGTAACTGTTTAAATTATTGTCATGTACTATAAAAATCAAAACAGTTATTCACAAAGTTAAGAAAAAATACAAGACGCGAGAATGCTGGCAGAAATTAAACAGCCAAAAAGGTTTTTTATATATCGAAATCGAGTATATACCCGTCTTTGCTTAATGTATTGTGTATCCGTATTTCGGCATTCTGCTGCACCAGCGAATAGGGTACTACGCTTTTTGTCAGCCAGGCATTACCTCCGATGATAGAGTCGTGCCCTACTACTGTTTTGCCACCGAGTATGGTTGCCCCCGCATATATCACCACATTGTCTTCTATGGTAGGGTGGCGTTTTTCGTTACTCAGGCTTTTGGTTACAAACAGTGCGCCAAGCGTAACCCCCTGGTATATTTTCACATTGTCGCCTATTACGGTAGTTTCGCCTATTACGATGCCTGTGCCGTGGTCTATATAGAACGAATGACCTATCTGCGCTCCGGGGTTGATATCGATGCCTACCTTGCTATGCGCATATTCGGAAAACAGCCGCGGAATAATGGGGGTGTCCATCTTATGCAGTTCGTGCGATATGCGGTGTACCACCTGTGCAAAGAATCCGGGATAGGTGAGTATTACTTCCTCGATGGACTTTGCGGCAGGGTCGTTTTCGAAATATACGGCAGCCTCGCGGTAAAGCCTGTCTTGCAACTCAGGTAGGCCGGAGATAAATTTATCCACCATTTCTTCAGCCTGTTGCCTGTTGAGCAGGGCTGTTATGTTTTCTACCAATACCGAATAGAAATAATATAGTTTTTTTTCTCTCGATTTCTCCTGATCGCATATAGGAAACAACACACGGTGGATAAGTGTATTGAGTGCATCTTCGAGTTCGATCCTGTTTATCGGCAAGTGTTTCGACTCGGCTCTTAGTTTATTCGCTATTTGGTAGATATTAGTCATAAAAATAGGCTTTGAGAGAAACAAATGTAAGAATTAAAACGGATATACCGAAAAAAGAGTTTCTATATGGCCGGCATATACATTCAGTATCCCGTCACCAGCAATCCTCTAGCACCTTTTATCCCACATTTCTGATATTTGTTGTAAGCTGTGGCTGCCGCTTCGCGTACTGCCGCCGCGCTGGCCCCGTTGATATAGGAGGCAATAGCATCGTGTATCGTATAAGCTTCGGGGCTCATCAGGTGGGTAGACCAAAGCAACGGATTGGCTCCGGCAGCTTTCAGGTAGGGAGCGAAATACCGCTTGCTGTAGCAGGCAAGGATTATGGCATCGCGTTTCTTGCCATCGCTGTTTTTGTATGTTTCTGCCAGGTTGAAGTCCATCAACCCGTTGTGCCCGATGTATGCTACCAGTTGTGCATTTCCGTTAATCCCGATACTCTTGTTGTTTATCACAATGGTATCTTTCATGCTGCCGGCACACGATTTGAGGAAGTCTATCGTACAGTTGCTAATGAAGCGTCCGTCGTAGGCATCGGCCACCAGATAATAATTCTTGGTCTTGTGTTTGAATACGATCCTTTCGAGACGGATATCATCTACCTTCTCTCTTTTTACTTCTTTCCAACTGGCACTCTTCTTAAAATATGTGCGTATGCCGTAGCCACATCCCCAATACAGGTTGGTATGAGGGTCTTGCCCGTTGCCTATACCTTTTGGTACTTTTACTATGCCTTGATATTGGTTGTCGCAAAGGGCTACCAGTATGTGTATGGTTTTTGCCTCCTGCGAAAAGAGAAATAGAGATTGGAGAAGAAGAAAGCCAAAGGTAAGGAGTCGCGTAATCATGGTGTTCTGTTTTCTTAAATTTACTAGAGTGAGTAAAGGTATAAATTCCATAATGAGATTACAAAAAAAATGAAGTTGTCCCAAGAGCAATTATCTTTTTGTCTAAAAATGCCCTGCCTCTCACCCAATCACTTTCGGAACACTTCACTACAGAAACATAAAAAAGGTGCCCTTTATTACTTTTAGGACACCTTCGTTAATTGTCTCACAGAAAAGAAACTCCTTATATTTCCAGCTCTGGCACCATATCTTTCAATACAGTTGTCTTGCCCTCTTCGCTGATAGTTGTAGTATCGTCATAAACGAGACTTACATTTTCCTTCTTGTTTTCTACCGAAAATGTTGTTTTTCCGCCGGAAGATAAACTCAACTTTATTATCCATTCGCCAACCTGTATCCGGTCATTAGAAATAAGCTGAGGTACTGCCCCGTTATCTTTTTGATGGTGGGTACTTATCACTGTCGCAAAACGGCAGGTTTTCTTCTTGGGTGTTGTTGCCGTAAAGTGCCAATGGTCTTTATATGGAGCAAAATGGCCTTTGTCGTCAGCCCTTAGCCAGTTTATTGCCGGATAGAAGAATTTATTAGACTCTTCCACATCCAATTTATCGCTGGAGAACAAATAAGCATCGGATACCCCGTCAGCATTAGTTGCTTTTATGTGTACAAAATAGTTCTTTTCTTCTACCGTCATCGGGTTTTCTACGGTATGCAGCAAGTAGTTCCAATTGACATCCGTATCGGCTTCCAGTTCGTCGTAAATAAAGATGAGGTCAGCACTGCCCAGTTGTACAATATGGCGGCGGAAGGTTTTCAGGTGATTTTTGTCCCATCCGTTTTCGGGTATATATTCAAGTTCCGACAACCGCCCGCGTTCGAGCCAAAGCGACGAAGTCACCTCTCCGTAAGCATTCGAAGCATCGCCTACCACATATCCTATTTTACTGCCGGAATAGTAGCGCGGAATCCAGCCATAGCCTTCTGTCCCTATTTTTTGTCCCATACCATTCACCAGGATAGTATTATGTGCCCGTGTGCTGCGGTGCGAATAGATACTGTGCTGGTCGGTAAAGCTGATATGATGCCCACTGCTGTAAAACAACGACTTGCCGCCATAGAATGTATTAAACGCATTCTGATTTGCCAAAGCATGAGAGGTAGACCCGTAGGGGCTGGAGCGGAAACTGAGCATAGCATTTTTACTGAGATTGTGCCAATCGGACATAAACGAGGCTAAACCCGTTTGAGGAAAGACGTAAGATAATGGAAGGCTTTCCAACCCTTTACCTCTTGGCAACTGTTTTTGGCACTGCATTCTGAACCAAGATAGATCGCCGGCCTTTCCCATAAATCCCTTTTTCATCAGTTCCGGCTCATTACCGGATATAGTGCGTACATAATCGGCTAGATATGTATTGTTGGTCAGTTTAGCCAATGCATCGGCATAAGCCAGGCGTGGGCCGTTCGGTTTCTTTACATTCTGGTGCGAACTACCGTTTCCTCCCGATTTGGAGAATGGCGGTTGCTGATAGATAACATACATGGCAGAACCTTTGTACCAAGGGTCGGAAAAGAAGTCGTAGCCACTTAGCCGGCTATAGAAATAGGGGACTTCTACCAAGGTACGGATATTTACATGAAAATACGAGTCGCCATTGTGCCAGCCACCATCGGCGTTAAGCCCAGGGAAGCGGGCAAGCCATATATTGTAGCTATATTCAGTCCATTTCGCTGCTTCGGGCAATTCTCCATATACGGCGAATGCAGCCATAGTGAAGATGCGCAGATTCATCTGCCAATTGTGATTATCGGCAATATGATTTTCGAGATGATTGACAAAGTGATTGAATATCTTCGAGCCATTTTCCTTTATTTCTTTCAGCAGCATTTGCTTTTGTGAATCGGACAACAGGCTGTAAAACGAATCGTATGCCATAGAAGACAGGGATAACAAAGTCGCCTGGTTGAAATCGCCTACAAGGTAAGGAGAGTTTTTCCAGCTCACCATTTCTTCTATCCGCTTCATTGCGGCATCATAGTACACCTTGTCTTTTGTCAGCACATAGGCTCTTACCAGCACTTCTATGTTCGATTCTTCGCGGTCGATAATGCGGCGGCTTTCGCGGGTTAGCAGGGCATTCCTTTTCACTGCATTGTCCAACCCGGCAACCTTGCTTGTATCTATGTCATTAGCCAGATTTGCCAGTTTTGTTTTCAAAACCTTATCAGCCCTTCCGAGATACCATTCACGCTCCTGTGCCTGTTTATTTTGGCTGATAAAGCTATCCCACTCACTTTCGAAAACTAATATGCGGGGGTGGTTTGTAGGCAGTTTTTTAATTACTGTACTGTAAGGCGGAGGACAAAATTTCGCAGGATTATCCTTTACTGTGAATTGAAGCTTTTCCGACCATTCTGTTTTATCTCCATCTACATAAGCATATTGCCAGTACCAGATCCCCGGCGACAAAACTTGTTCGGGATTGTAGAAAGGCCATGAGGTTTCGGCATTTACAACATCTTTTTCCAGAGCCGGATCCTGAGAAAACCGAAGCTTGTAATTTACCTTATTTGCATCAGGCTTTTTGTGGCGGGTTTTAGATTCTACTCCGTCAAGGGCACTACCTCGGGCACCTGTATTATCTTTGAGAGGCCACATAAACGACACATTGCGGTCTGATATAACTGCATTATTTAGAGGCGATGAGGTTTCCCGCATCTCATGCATAAGCGTAGCATCTGTTAGTTTTATTGTAGATTGAGCCAGTACATTATGCACTATTAATGATAATAGTAAGATAATACATATTCTATTTTTCATGATATTTTTTTTATGGAAGGTGACAAAAGTAAAGTAAACAATCCCAAACACGGTCATAGCAACGCTTTAACGAATCGAAATGTCGTTCAGGTTGACATTTACTTTTTTGCGGTCGGCATATGTCCATCTAACAAAACGGGAATCTTCCGACAGTTGATTTGTAAATTCTGAATCTTTTTCAAATGTATTTTTATCATTGTATTCAGCAATTACAGTCCATTTTTTTCCGTCTGCGGATTCCTCTACTAAGAATTTTCCATCGAAAACAGTTCCTACGGCAGTCAATTTATAAGATACTTCCTTTGCTACGCCATCAAATGCTACATAAAACGATACGTTTTTGTCTCCGAAACGAGCTACTGTTGGTTTTGTTTCATCTGTTCCGTATGTAGCCCAGCCAACTACATCCGAATTATAAACTGAGCCATTTGAGTCTGAGAACGAAAGGACGAAAGGCAAGCTTGCCGGTTTGAGTTGTTTTACACTTATTGTCCAGTTTTTTGATTCATCTTGCTTGCTTATTTTCACATTTTGTGCTTGGGTAAAATCTGCTTCAATTGGTTGTTCCAAAGTACAGGCACTATATAGCTTATACTTAAAATCTATTTTTTTAAGGTCTACACCTGTTCCTACGATTTGTTCGACGACTGAAGTTTTATTTTTTCCATTATCTTTTATTCTGGCTTCTGTTATTGCTCCCTGAGCATTAAATTGTGCAAATCCTTGTGCTTTACCTAGCAAGCTACATGAAAGAATAATTACTAATACTGAAATTTTTTTTAGAGTTTTCATGGTTTTATTTTTTTAGATTAAGAGTCTGTTTAAATAGGATTTATTGAGAGGAAAAGCATAAGCCCACAGCCCCCATAAATCCGGCTTTATTACCTAGCACAGCACGCTCTATCGTCGTATTGACTGCACAATCGGACATAACATAACACATGGCCGCGTCTCTGATTTTATCTATATAAAATTCACCGGCATCGGTCAATCCTCCGCCAACAATCACTTTCTGCGGACTGAAAATATTGATAAAACCGGCTATGGCATGCCCCAGAAAGTTGCAATTCTCGTCGATAGCAGCAATTGCCGTTTCGTCTCCCGACTTGTAGAGGTTTATAATATGCTCGCCATCCACATCCGGCGATGATGATTTGTGTTTTTCTTCATACATCTTCCGGTAACGTTTGACCATAGCTGCGGCAGAAGCATATGTTTCGAGGCATCCTACCGAACCGCAAGCGCATGGCTCGCCATTGGCAACGAAAGGAAAATGCCCAAGTTCTGTACCACGGTTTTGGTATCCGCCATAGAGCTTTCCGCCGATAATTACGGCTCCGCCGATGCCCGTTCCTACTGTAAGGAATACGACATCTGTACATCCTTTGGCTGCACCAAAGCGGGCTTCGGCAAGTCCCATTACGTTGGCATCGTTGTTTACATACGTATCGAGTCCTGAATGTTCTTTTACAATCTTTGCCAAAGGAATATTTTCCCACTCCGCAAGATTCTCCGCACCACCTAATACAATACCGTTTTTCTCGTCTACAATACCGGGAGTGCCTATGCCTATACCACAAATTTCCATGTCGTTTTCTTTGGCATATTGCGTCACCGTATCTACAGCCAATAGTAACTGCCCTACAATTTTCTCAGCCGATTCGTCAGCGCAAGAGGGGATCTTGCCTTCTTTTACGATAGTCCCCTCGTTGCCAACTAGTCCATACTTGATGGACGAACCGCCTAAATCTAAACCTATTGCATATTTCATTATCTAAATACCTTTAAATTCTTTCTACCCAGATAGGCGAACTCCATGCCCACTGATTGTCGCGTTGGCGTACACGTACATAATAATGGTCGGTGCTTTTCTCCGGCTTATCATCTGTCATGAAGTGCTCGAATGTGAATGCCGACACAGGTATAGCACGGTGAAACTGTATGGCTTCGCTGAGCCATCCGTTCATAAACTGGGTTTTAGTGCCTTGCAGCAATTCTGCTAATGTATAATCGAATTTCTTACCGTTAAATTCTACGGTAAACACTCCCGATTTCGACATCGTTACATCGAGAATAACCGCCTGGGTAGATGCTGTCACCGTATTAGGGTTCTTAGTAGTGTACATTTCCAGTTGCACACTCTTGCTGTTTTTGTCCAGTACCTTGTTTACCAATGTAGGCTGTTCCTTCACTCCTTTTTGCGGCGATGTGTATGGCGCTCCGCGGAAGCAGGAAGTAACCTCGTTGATAGTCCCGTTGTTTATCTTGATAGAGCCGTCCCATTTCACAGGTTCTTCGAAACGGTTCCAGCCAAACTCGAATTTCACCTTAGCCCTTATTACGTCTTCCGCTGGAATATGTGGAGTTAATGGCCCGCTGATGCGTCCGACGGTTTGTCCATTTTTCACAATGTCGATATAGTCGATAGCACTTTCGCCTATCACATTTACGTATATGCGCCGGTTGTTACCTTTTATTACATCCCCTATCGAGGCATCGTTGATACGGAAATCAATCAGTATCTTATCGCCTGTTGCGCAGCATACCTTACGGTTTTGCAGCGCATCCCAGATGGCTTCGCGTGTAAGTGCCGGAGCATAAACGCCGATGCGCCCGTCGCCGTAACTGCCCGGATAGCCGGCGTGCTGGTCGGTAGAGCCCATGATTCCGAACTTATGTCCCTGGTTCAGCCCGTACATGATTGTACCTTCCCAGTGGCGGGGTCCCATATCGTGCAAATAAGGGTAGTCGCCCAAGTCGCTCTCGGCAAGTCCGTGACGCGAATACATTTCGACAAAAGGCGTCTGGCTGCCTTCCGAGAAGTATTTCCAGTTATAGCCCCTGTATCCTTCCTGGTAGCCCATGTGGTGAGGAGTGATAAAGGTTCTTGTTCCCAGAAGTTTCTTCTTTAAGTCCTCCACCGAAGTACATTCTACCAATGGTGCATTCAGGTCGTAGTTCAGTACCACATGGTCGCCATGCTCCATGCTGTGGCATTCGTAAGACAGGAATGTAAGGAATTCGTTTTCCTTATTGTATTCATTCGTCATTTTCACATACTTATCCCAACCTCCCGCGCGCAGACGGCGAAAAGCGCTCTCGTGATATTCTATAACCCATTCGAGGCGGGGATCATTCTTGCCCGGAATATCCGGCCACATAGCATGGGGAGTAACTGCTACGAAATCGAGCTGCCCTTTAGCAGCCTCAAATGCTTCTTTCATTCCTCCGTGACCGTATGTAAGGTTACAGTGGTTGTGGATATCGCCCCAGAACACTTTCAGGTTGTTATCAGCGCCCAAAGGGATGTCTTTACTTCCTTTGGCCATTGCGCTTGCTGTATTTTGTAATAAGCTGCCTCCGGCCGCTATACCTGCAAGGGTTACGCCGGCACTTCTTATAAATTTGCGTCTGTTCATCATGGTTATAGTGTTATAATATTTTACTTAATGTTATTTTACATTGTCTTTATATTGTTCTCTATTTTGTGCCAATATATCTTCCAGTTCTTTCTGTATCTCTGCATATTTAGGTTGCCCGTAGAGGTTATTCATTTCTTTCGGGTCGCTTTGCAGGTCGTACATCTCCCATTCGTCGATATCGTTGTAGAAGTGTATCAACTTATAGCGGTCTGTCCTTATTCCATAGTGTCGTTTTACACTGTGCTCGGCAGGATATTCGAAGTAATGGTAATAGGCTGCTTTCCGCCAGTTTTCTGGTGTGTTCCCTTCGTTAGACAGTACAGGCAATAAAGATTGTCCCTGCATATCGGATGGGACTTCAACGCCTGCAATATCGAGGAATGTAGGGGCAAAATCCACATTCATGCTCAATGCCGAAGTGGTGCTGCCTGCCTTTACAGCTTTCGGATAACGCACTACAAGCGGCATACGCTGGCACTCTTCGTACATAAAGCGTTTGTCGAAAAAGCCGTGTTCGCCTAAGAAGAACCCTTGGTCGGAAGTGTAAACGATGATTGTATTATCAAGTTCGCCTATATCTTCGAGGTATTGAAGTATTTTGCCTATACCCTCGTCTACAGCCAAAGTAGTAGCCAGATAGTCGCGCATATATTGCTGGTATTTCCAACTGACGAGTTCTTTGTCTGTCATCTTTTTGCTGCGGAACTCATTGATCCGTTGCGCATAGACTTCGTTCCATTTATCTTTAGCCGATTGCGGCATACGCTCATATACTGCTTTGAAACGTTTGTCCGGAAAATCGTCTTTGGCAAGCTCTTCGGCTGTCGCCAGTTTCAAGTCCCAATAATCGGTCAGCGTTTTTGCTATCGACATATCCTGCTCTTTAGGAGCGCGGCTGCGGGTGGCAAAATCGTCGAACAGATTGTCGGGTTCGGGGAAGGTAATATCGTTGAACGCGCCCAAATGCCTTTCGGCAGGCATCCAGTTGCGATGAGGAGCTTTTTGGTGCACCATCATGGCAAAAGGCTTGGAAGCGTCCCTGTTTTTTATATAGTCTATCGCTTTATCGGTAATTATATCAGTAGCATACCCCTGTTCCTGAATAGCTTTGCCGTTCTCCACAAAATCGGGATTATAGTAATCGCCCTGCTCGTGCTGGCCTGAGAGGATGCTCCAATAGTCGAACCCTTGCGGCTCTGAGATCAGATGCCATTTGCCTATAATAGCAGTTTGATAGCCATTGCGTTGTAATATCTTGGAAAAAGTCTCCTGACTGCCATCGAATGTCTTGGCATTATCGGTGAAACCATTGATGTGTCCGAACTTACCTGTAAGGATGCAAGCCCGAGACGGGCCCGACAGTGCATTGGTAGCATAGCAGTTGTCGAAACGGATACCTTCGTTTGCTATGCGGTCTATATTGGGCGTCTCTACCAATTTGCCTCCGTAAGCACTGATAGCCTGGGTGGTATGGTCGTCCGTCATTATAAAAAGAATGTTGGGACGTTTCTGTTCCTGAGGCTTTTCTTTGCAGGCTGCAAGAGCTAAAGGTAAGAGTAGTAGTGGAGTATATTGTTTCATGGTATATTGTTTTTGTTTTAATTACAGAGATACGAGATACAATCAGGCGAGTCAGCTAATCGCTATGACATAAGAAGTTACCTGCCGCTTAGTTCGTCTTTCAATAACCTTACCAACATCTTATCGTTTGTCTTCACCCCCCAGTCGTACAATTTTTGCCGCATGGCGAGCAATGTGTTTTCATATTGCTTATCCACAGCCAGATTTTGCATTTCGTATGGGTCGTCTTTCAGGTTTACAAGTTGCTCCTTGTTTTTAAAGTAGCGATAAAGCGTATATTTAAAATCTTTGCCGACAACCGACCAACCTCTGGTATCAATGCCGTCGAGCAGTGTTTCGACATAAACTTCCGTATGATGTGTGTTTGTTTTGCCATCAAGAATCATACGCAGGCTTCTGCCGCTCAGTTCCTTGTTCTCACCTGCTCCTGCATAGTCGCAGATGGTCTGGTATATATCAAGATTGATGCTGACCAACGCCTCGTCGTTAACTACGCTTTTTGTCTTGCTATCAGGTGCTTTTACAATGAAAGGTACACGGATTATCTCTTCGTGCAGCACCCTTTTCTGGTTTGCACGGTGCGCCCCTACCCCATCGCCATGATCGCTGACAAAGAGTATCAGGCTGTTGTCGTACAGATTGTTCTTTTTCAGTTCACTTACCAACCTCACAATTTCTTTATCCACCCTTTCCACCAGACGATAGTACGCATACAAGTAGCGGCGCCAGTCGTCATCGCTATACATTCCGATAGGGTAAGACTTCGGCACCCATTGCCGGTGCAGTGTTATAGCTTCGGGATAATATGCAGGAATAGACGCATTGTAGGGCAATGGCGGACATTCTGATATATCAGCAACAGAAAGTTTGCCGTAATGCAACGCCTCGTCGCGTGCAAATTCGCATATCTCGTGCGGATTGAGGAAAGAAGCAACCAAAAAGAGCGGTTTCTCCCTCTTCTTTTTCAGATGGGGAATGCAACTGTCAACTAATATAAGGTCGTTCATGTCGCATACTTTCTCGAAACCCGTCCCCTCTTCGGGTATATTTACCAGTTCGGGTGCGTGCCATTTTCCGGCATAGAGGCAATCGTATCCGGCAGCAGAAACAGTATAGCCTATGCTATTTTGCATCTGTTGGCCAGGCAATTCGCCTCCGTTATCTTTCACACCTATCTCCACGGGCATACGGCCTGTTATCAGGCTCGAACGCGACGGTCCACTCAGGGGATATGTAACATACGAACGGCTAAAGCGGATGCCATCCTTCGCCAGCATATCCATACCGGGAGTCTGCACATAGGGATTGCCGGCGCAACTCATCGCCGAAGCTGTTTGTTGGTCGGTAATGATAAGTATAATATTTGGCTTATCCTGTTGCTTATTATTGGACTGTGCCGGCACTTGTTGTGCCGACACCATTCCCAATCCGCCCATCAACAGGGAGGATGCAACTGTAAGGTTGCGTTGTTTCATAGAGTATAATTTAAGTTATACTTCTTCTTACCTACTTCTACCTTTATTTTCAATCCATTTTTGTCGAATTGCTTATTTTCGAACGTTGCCTGTATTTTAGGCGCCGATTGTTCGTTTTCGACAGGCATTATAACTGTGATGAAGCGCACAGGCGTATTGTCCTTCTTATCGGTGGTAAAAGCAAATGCCTCACGTTTTGCCTTTTTGCGGTAAGCATAAGACACCCAACCTTCTTCTTCAACCATATCGACCGGTTGTGCAGGGAAACATTGCAGAAGGACATTATTCTTGTCTTCGAATTGTGTGGCTGCCGACAATTTGTCTTTTGCTACATTTACCTTTCCTTCACACATTTGATAATGTATTGCCACATTACCTTTTGCATCGCCTATTGCCTCATCTACTATGACAAAGAATTTCTGATCGACAAAGAATACCGAACGGCGATGGTCTAATCCTTTATAGCTAGGGTTTTGAAGAACCAATTTATCCAGTTTAGGAGTAGTTTCCCACAACAGGCATTTAGTATCAGTGCTGTCGAGGTTAGCATTGTCCAGCGTCAGCGTTTTGTGTACCATTGTCTGACGGAACCAGTTGCGCTCTGCCAATACATCTTTGTCGCCGCCATATACATAGCTTCCTGCATCGGGGAAGAAATTGCGTCCGTTGATATACAGTTCGAATGTACCATTATCGGGTTGGTTGTGCCAGAATGCAGGAGGCCCTGCTTTCAGTGTCATTTGGGTAGCATCGGTTTCCCAGCCGTTGCGGAATACGAAGAAGCCCGAAGGTTTGAAAGCTATCGAAAGGTTGGCAGGCGGGGTGCCTTTCTTGTGTTCGTTTCTCATGTACCGTATAGCTTCGTTGCGAGGGAACATTTTCGCCCACGACCTGTAGTTGCGAAGCATAGACCTTTTGTCGTCCAGCTTGGCATCGCTGAACATCGGGTTTGTATAGTCGGGGAAGAAGGTATTGATAACGATCATAATCATTTTTTCCACAGTGTCGAAATATGAGCCCGGCAATTCGTCTCTGAACCCGTTGGCATCGGCTATGCTGATAGCTTTGGCAAAAATATTGATAGCTGCCAGATGGTAGTGCGGGTCTAATTCGTATTGCATACCGTCTTCGTAAACCTGTATTTTTATTTCGCGGTTAAGGATGTCTATACCGCTTTTCCTCCATGTAGGAGCATTCTTAAACTCAGGGAATAATACGCCTGCATATAATTCGCGTTGAGCTTCGAACAACAGGTGGTTTCCTTGTTTCGAGTAGTTTTTGAGTATATGCTCGGCGTGCTTGCTGTAGTTAACAAGAAACTGAGATAGAAATTCGGGCGTAAAGTGCGGAGAATTGAGGAATAGCAAAAACTGTATTGTCTGATCCTGTACACGGTGGCTTACCTCAAGCGGACGCCATGCAAAACGAACGTTGTCTATAAGGTCTACGTTGGCATCAGGGTCTTCGTTGTTATATTTCTTCAATATCAATGGGTTTTTCTCTATCCAGTCCATATACTGATGTACCCATTCTTTGGCATATTTTTCGTCTTTTGTAATGAAATATGCCTTACCCATTGGTTGCCACCATTTGGTGCGGTGTAACTGCCAGCGCAGTTCGTTATCTTTTACCGGCCAGTATTGCCAGTTGATATCGTCTCCATAATGATAAGATGGTTGATAACCCTTATGCACGAAAAAGACATGCTTCAACCCGTCATCAGCCCATTTTTGTTCTTCTTTCGTTATTTTCACATTGTTCAGGTCGACATCCGGATGACTGATTCCCTGACGTTTGCGGTAATAATCGAGTAGTGCGGCAGCCGCTTCTTTATCCTTGCCTGCGGCGTGTAGTTCTTTTACTTTGCTTAAGCCTTCATAGTTAAGATTTATAACATTGAACACTTCCGTGTTGAGTTCCTGTCCTTTTGCCATAAAAGCAAGCATAAAGAAGGAAATAGCGAAAACGAGTTTTTTCATATATTATGTTATTAGATATTGATTTGTTCCGGAACAGGTGTTTTACATCCAGCCAGAAACGGTATTACTGATACTGCAATATTATACAATATATACAAAAGAGGCTTTCAGTTATGTCCTGCAATATTGAAATATAGTGCCAGTAAATATCAATTTTATTTCGAAAAAGATTAAAATTGTCTATTTATCCATTTTCTTTACATATTCGGTAGGTAAAATTCCAAAATATTTCTTGAAACTGGTAGTGAAGTATGAAGGTGTATTGAAGCCTACCATCGTACTGATTTCGGCGATCGAATACCGTCCGTCTTTGAGCAGGTTGCAGGCATGGCTAAACCTTATTTTCTTGATAAACTCGATGGTAGACTCTCCTGTTATCGCCTTCATCTTGAGGTGAAGGTTGGAACGGCTCATCGCCATTTTGCTGCAAAAATCGTCGATAGAGAAGTCTATATTATCGAGGTTTTGCTCGACAATAGACTTGGCTTTTTCGAGAAATTCCTTGTCCATCTCGTTGAAAGTGATCTTCTGCGGATCGACATCGAGGTTGTTGGAATAATGCTCCAATGTGCGTGTACGTGCCTTGAGCATATTGTGTACTTTCATTTTCAATATAGAGATATTGAAAGGTTTGTACACATAGTCGTCGGCACCTACCGAGAGGCCTTCCATCTGGTCTTGCTGGTTTGTTTTGGCTGTGAGCATGATGACGGGGATATGGCTGGTACGTATGTTTTGCTTGATGGTTTTACATACTTTCATACCGTCTATACCCGGCAGCATAACATCGGTGAGTACCAGGTCTATCTTTTTCTCTTTCACCAGCCTCAGCCCTTCTTCCCCATCGGGGGCAACCAGTACATTCGCCGATTGGCGGAGGCTATCGGCAAGATAGTTCCTTACATCCATATCGTCTTCTATAATAAGTATAACGGGCTTGCCTTCACCTAATTCCTCTTCATTGTCGGTGCTATGCCCGTTTTCTTTCAGCAGGCGGACTACATCTACTTCGTCGTGAGCCATTATTTTGTGCGCAGCACCTTCGCTATTGATATCGGTAAGCTCCTGCTCGGTATATACTTCTTTTTGTTGGGGCAGGGAAACGATGAACTCCGAACTCTTGCCCGGTTTGCTATTGAGCGTAATCTGTCCGTGATGCAGGTCTACAAGGCGTTTTACCAGCGAAAGCCCTATACCTGTACCTATATTGTCGGAGTTTACCTGATAGAAGCGTTCGAATATGCGTGCCTGATACTCTGGCGATATTCCTATACCCGAATCTTTAACAGACATGATGAAATTACCTTCTGCAATTTTCAAACTGATGATTATAGAACCATGTTCCGGCGTGAATTTGAATGCGTTGGACAAAAGGTTCGATAAGATAAGGTCGAGATAATGAGGATCGTAAATTACAGGTTTGTTCTTCAGTTCATCCTCCAGTATAAAGTCTATATCTTTTTGTTTAGACAAGCGTTCGAATAGGCTCATCGAGTTCTCGATCTGAGGCAATGGGCTTTGCTCCGCAACTTTCAGTTCGAATACCCCTAACTCTGCACGGCGGTAGTCCATCAGTTGATTTATCAGGTATAGCAGTTTGTTGGAATTGCGTTCTATTATTTTCACCTGGTTTTGTATCCGCTTGTCGTTGGTCATATTTTGTATCTCCTGCAAAGGGGATATTATCAGGGTGAGAGGGGTACGAAATTCGTGCGAAATATTGATAAAGAAACGCAGTTTCATCTGGTTTACTTCGTCCATTTTTTCTTTCTCCAAGCGTTCGAGTGCCAATTGGTTTTTCAGCCGTTGACGGTTGTATAAGAACTTGAGCAACAGGAATAGTATTGCAAATGCTATTGCTGCGAATAAGATTCTTGCCCATACGGTTTCCCACCAATGGGGCAGTATTTCTATTGTAAGGATGGTTGGCTCTTCGTTCCATTTCCCATCGCTGTTGGCTGCTTTCACATAGAAAGTATATTTGCCGTATTTGAGGTTGGAATAGGATATAGTGCGCCTGTCCTCGGTATAAATCCAGTCGGTGTCGAAGCCTTCGAGCTTGTATGCGAAGGTATTATGCTGCGCCGAAAGAAAGTTGGGCACTGTAAACAGCAGGCCTATAGATGTTTGTCCGGGTTGCAATGTAATGCTTTTTGTCTCGCTGATGTCTTCGGATAGTATTCCTGTATTGTCGCCCGGAATAACAGGCCTGTTGAATAATAGTAATTGAGTGAGCATTACCGACGGAGTGAACGGGTTGTCGGTCAGTTGTTCGGGAAAAAAGGATGTGATACCGCTTATCCCGCCAAAGAACATTTCGCCCGACGACGTTTTGCAATACGCATAGCTGTTGAACTGTTCGCCCTGCAACCCATCCAGCAACGAATATGTCCTTATCTCCTCATTCTTGGGATTGTAGCAAGCCAGTCCGCGGTTGGTACTGATCCATAGGCGGTCGAAGCTATCTTGCAGAATGCCATATATATTATTGTTGGGTAAGCCATCGGCGGTAGTTATGGTCTTGAATGTTTTCTGGGTTTCGTTGAATGTACACAGCCCTATGTTTGTCCCTATCCATATTTTGTTTTGCTTGTCTTCGAATATGCTATAGATACGGCTCTTTGCCGACATATAGTCTTCTGTTCCTATTTCATATTCTTTTATCTCTTTGGTGAGGAAGGAAAAGGTATAAATCCCACTCTCGGTTCCTATCCACATTTGCTGCCTGCTGTCGAGAAACAGCACATATATATGGTTTTTGTTTATCTTGCTCAGGTATTTGTTTTTCTGCCCATTCTCAGGCAAAAAAGAGGAAAAAGGTGTAAATGTGTCTTTCTCGGGGTTGTAAACCACAAGCCCGTTCAATGTTCCTACCCAGATATTCCCATGCGAGTCTTTTGAGAAGGAATATACATTGTCGCTGCCTATATCGCTGTTTCGTTCCGTGTAATTCCTTATGCTGTTTGTTCTTTTGTCCAGCCTGGCCAATCCTCCTCCATGAGAGCCTATATATACGTGATTGCCATCTACCAATACGGCTTTTATATTGTTCGATAATATTGCATTGCCATTATTGGGATTTGCGGTATAATAGGTAAATCGTTTCGTATTCAGGTTGTACAGGTTCAGCCCGTTGTCGTTTGTCCCTATCCACAATTCGGTAGGATTGTCTTCTATTATGCAGCTTACCACATTATCGCTCAATGAATTAATATACGGAATATGATTAATCCTTTCGAACTGGTTTTGCAAGGGGTGGTAATAGTTCAGCCCTCCGTAGAAAGTACCCAGCCACATTGCGCCCTGATTGTCGAGATATAGTGTACGGACTGAATTTTGGTTGATCGATTTTTTTTCTACTTCGTTGCTGTAATAGCGGCTAAAGGAGCCATCTACTTCGTCAAAAATATTCAAACCGATGAAAGTCCCTACCCATAGCCGTTGCTGATCGTCTACACAAAGGCTTCTGACAAAGTCGGACGAAATGCTTCTATCGTCATTTTTGTTGTGCCTGTAGTTTTTTATTTTACCATCTTCGGTAATGTAATATAGCCCTTGTCCTTCGGTTGCGACCCAGATACCTTTGCGGACCGAGCAGATATCCATTATATTCTTGCCTGCCAATTCGCTCCTGAAAGGGACGATGCTTTCGTCTTTCAGGTTCATCATATACAACCCGCTGTTGGTACCGATCAGCAGCAGGTCGTTATACTTCTCCAATACCTGAAAGTTGTCGCACAATCTCCCTTTGGCCGACAGGGTGCGGTAGGTATTCAGTTCGGTATTGAAAGACAGGAGCCCTTCGGAGGTAGCCAGATAGAGGCTTGTGTCGGATATTTGTATCAGGCTGTTTACCTGAGCCTTGTAAGGGTAGCTATGAAACAGGTCTTTCTTGTTGTCGTATAAAGTTACACCAGCATTTGTCCCTGCCCACAGTTGCCCTTTATTGTCGAGGAACAGGCTGCGGATAAGGTCTGATTGGATCGAGTTTTCGTTGTTGCTTTCGTGCCTGTAAACAGTGAAGGTGTATCCATCGTATTTGTTCAGCCCATCGGCTGTGGCTACCCACAGAAAGCCTTTCCTGTCTTGAATAATATCGAATACTGTGCTTTGCGACAAACCGTTTTCGATAGACAGTGATGAGAATTTTATAGAGGGAATCCTTTTATTGGCAAATGCAGGAACGAATACACTGCTCCATAATACCAAAAGAATATACAAGCACTTTCTTTTCATATTGATTATATGTTAGCTTTTTTATAAAAATAAGCAATAGCTATGAAAAAACTAAGCTTTTGAGCATTTCTCAGATTATTTTAACTCTTCTTCGCTATATCCGGCCAGATTGTAACATACAGGAACAGTACTGTTGCCGACTCGGTATATACCAAATTTGAAATAATAGCCGTCGTCGTCGTTGCGTCCTATGAGTATTGTTTCGTTTTCGACGATATGTTTAGATATTGCTTTACCATCCTTACTATACGACATTTTCACATCCAGTTTTCCGGGAGCTTTTATTTCCTCCCTCTGCCCATTATACTCTGTCCATTTAACCTCGGTGACGAAAGTTATCCAGCAATCTTTCGGAAATTCGTCGAAATGTGACTTGTATGCTATCGTAGAGGCTTTGTAGTCGGACGTAACGGGTTGCATTATAGCCACCTTTGCCGGATCGGCATTGCACCGGTCTGTTTTGTCGGTCAGCCATTTCCTGTCCGAGTTGGCTTTGATGTAGAAATAACCATTAGTAAAGCCAAATGCAAGCGGTGGATAACCACCCTGTTCTACCAACCAGCCATTGGCTTTTCCCGCCTTATAGGTTATGTTGCCTTTGGGGTCGGTTACTTCTATTTTATCGTGCGCAATGTTCTTTTTAAAGATCATACGGTCGTACAAATCTGCAAATTCGGCATCCGTAAGTTTCTTTACTACTCCATCGGGAGTGGAAACGAGCGTGCGGTCGGGCATCCCGTGCCATTGGGCAAAGATGGTAGAAACGTCGTCGCGCAACGATGAAGGTACATATACCGAAAATGTGTATTTCATGGTACTGCCCTGTTTGCTGATTCCTTTCCCATAATGATATACGGTTTTCATCTTTTGTGCATTGGCGTATGTTTCGGACGAAAGTCCGGCAAAGTCTTCCGGTGTGGCATAACAGTAAGACAGTTCGGCTCTTCCTTTCGTCTCGCCGGCACTATATCCCGATAAGGTATTGTCGCCTTCTTTCAGTTCGAAGCGGAAAGACGGCTTACCATTGAATGGCAGGGAATAGTCGTAAGTGACAGCATGTTTTTTCTTTGTGCCTACCGCTACCCATTCGCCGTCGATAATTTGTGCCGTGCGGGCCGAATCGACTTGTATGTTTACCCTTTCGGTTATTGGTTTCAAGTTGTTATCCTGTGCCAGTGCAAGCTGAAACAGGAAAACGAAAGATGCAAAAGTTAATATTTTGTGCATGGTGTTTTCTGATATTGGTTTTGCTAATAAAGGTACTAATAATCGGCGTTATATAATAGCAAAATCGTATATGCCGGAATTATACTAAAAGATATTCTGACATATACGATCCGCTAAAATTAATACCAGGCTTACAGATCCTTATATTTGATATTCTTAATATCCATATACCTGCTCAGCCCTTCGAGGAAATAGTAGTCGGCATAATTGAGCGGCGCATCTATTTCCGAACCGTTAGGTAGCGAACCTGTAGAATGCTTCAATATGAATCCCTGATTGGTACCAACAGGTGCCAGATAGGTCTCGCCAGACAGGTTGCGAAGTATCGTTTCGGCATAGTCGAAATACTTGCTGCCATCTTCAACCATTGTGCTCAACTCGATGAATGCGGCTGCTGTGATAGCTGCGGCAGAAGCATCGCGAGGAGTTTCTTCTGCGTCGGGAGCATCGTAATCCCACAATGGGATAAGGTCGGCGGTCTTGACACGGTTCATTATCAGTTCAGCTATATTTACTGCCTGGCTGAGATATGTAGTGTCTTTGATATCCCTGTAGCACGATACATAACCATATACAGCCCATGCTTGTCCGCGAGCCCATGACGACTCATCGTTCTTGCCCTGATGTGTTTGCTTACGCTCAACCGTACCATCGCTGTTATAGCTAACTACGTGATAGGATGAATAATCGGGACGGAAATGATGTGCTATCGTCTTATTGGCATGGGCGATAGCCACTTCCTTGTATTTATTGTCGCCAGTTAGTTTCGTGGCATTGAAGAGGAGATCGAGATTCATCATATTGTCGATGATGACAGGGAAGTTCCATGTACCGAAATCCCATGAGCGGATGGCGCCTATAGCCGGATCGAACCTTGAGATAAGATTGTCAGCTGTTCTTACTATAACTGCCTTGATTGTATCGTTTGGCGAAAAAAGCCCGGCATTGCCATAGCTGCAATTGATCATAAAGCCAAGGTCGTGCGTATCTTTATAATAGCTGACCGGATAGAGCAGGTTGGTAAATTTCGCAGCCTGATCTTTCATTTGGTCGTTGCCTGTTATATGATATGCATACCACAAGCTTCCGGGAAAGAATCCGCTGGTCCAGTCATATACGCCGGTAAGTTTGCGTTGCCCTATTTTTTCGGCATCGGGATTGGGGCGTAGCGAATCTTTGAATGTTGAATAATCAGCTTCTATTTGCCTGCAAAGGAATGCCGAATCGTATTCCACCCATATCGAACGGGGCAATTTTGCCGAGTCGGCTAGTTCGGCTGACGTCATGTCTAGCTGTGCGACAGATACATCTATGCTGTTTTTCAACCAACTATAATCATCTTTTGGTTTATTGTTACACGATATCATTGCCGCTAACAGGCAGATGCACATAGTCAGGTTTAATTTCGAATAATTCATCTTTTCAATATTTATTTTGTCATTTATAATATTACCAAAGAGGATTTTGGTCGAACTGGCTCATAAGATCCATATCGCGTTGAGGAATGGGGAACAGTTCGTGTTTTCCTTCTGTCGTGTAGCCCGGTGTTGCCACTAGATAGTTAGGCGCGCCGTTTGTCGACCACCAGTTGCCCAAACGAGCGGCAGTCTCTTTCACCGTTTTGTAATAGATGCCCCAGCGTATAAGGTCGAGACGCCTGTGCCCTTCGAATGCTAGCTCAAATGCACGCTCTTTGCGTACTGCTTCGCGGAATCCTTTTGCATCCAGCCCGTCTTGCAAATCGGCTACATTGCTGGCAACGTCTGTCGGCAATCCGTATCCGCGGCGGCGAACCATGTTTATTGCTTTATATGCTTCTGGGGTCGGGCCGTTTTTCCATTCGTTCATTGCTTCGGCATAGAGCAACAGCACTTCCGAATAGCGGAGCACATACCAGTTTACGTTCGACTTATTATTGTTGATCAGCATATTGCTTTGCGGTACATATTTCTCTATATCCCATTTGGCAGGAGTATAGTATTGCTTTTCCTTTTGTTTTTTTGTAGGGTCGGCATCGTTTATCTCTGCTTGTTCGGGTGTGTCGCTGCTTCCTTTTGCATAAAGCGTTTTCTCGGCAAGGTACTGGTAGTTGGCGATAGAAATATCGCGTCTCAGGTCTTCTGGATATTCTCTCCAGTCGAGAACGAAAGTATGTACAACCTTCACATACCCGGCACAACTGCCCCTTACCCCTTCAATCATAGTTGTTTTAACTCCATTCCATTTTCCAATAGTTCCGATCGGGTCTGAAGCCCCTCCTCCTGCGGTTGGCGAATAGAACGATACTTCGATGAGGCTTTCGCTTGCATCCCATTCTCCTGCCCCGGCATTTTTCCACAACTGCTCGTAATCGTCGAGCATCCTATGTTTGCCCGATGTAATTAATATTTCTGCTGTTTTAGCGGCAGCTTCCCATTTCGATTCATCTTTAATAGGATATCCCGCCCAAGTAGCATATACTTTGGCTAGCAGTCCCAGTGCCGAACCCTTCGACAGGCGGTAAGTCTTGCCCTTTCTCAACGAATCATCTATATCATATGGCAAAACTCGGCTGGCATATAACAAGTCTTGTTCGATAAACTCGTAAACCTTAATCGGGTCTTCCTGTACAAATGTAGACGGATGCTGGTACGACATGGCAGTATTAGTCATCAGTGCAATGTTTCCGAATCTGCGTACCAGTTCGAAATAGTACAGGGCGCGTAGAGTCCTTGCTTCGGCAATATATATTTCAGCTAACGCCTGATCTTTTTCGCTATAACTCCCTTTTTTCTTCTCTATTCCTTCCAGAAAGTCGTTAGCATTGTATATGGCATTGTAAAGGGCTGCCCATGAAGTTTGCAATTCTGCCTGGTTGGCCGAAAACGAGTTTGTAGGGATGATGCGGAAACGCTCGTTGCTGTTTCCCTCCACCTGGGCAATGTCTGTACCCAAATTGAACAGCAGAGATAAATAATTTCCGTACATGCCCTCGGGCACCATACCCCTGTAAACTCCGAGTAATACAATTTCGGCTTCGGCCGCATTGGTCATGTACTTGTCTTTATCTATTTCAGTATTCGATTCCTCATCCAAAAAGTCTGAGCATGCTGCACTGAACATCAACATTGCCGGAATCAGTATATAATATATTATCTTTTTCATTTTTATTCGCATTTAATTAAAATTGAACTTCTAAACCGAAAGTAAATACCCTGCTTCTAGGATAAGCTCCCCAGTCGAGGCCTGGAGTCATAGGATTGTTTCCTGCTGAGGTGACCTCAGGATCGTATCCGCTATAGCCTGATATGCAAAACAGGTTTTGTCCCGATACATATGTACGCAGCCTGGAAATAAATGCTTTTCTTGTCCATTTGGTAGGGAAGGTGTATCCAAGCGTAACATTTTTGAGGCGCAGAAACGATCCGTCTTCCACAAAGCGCGAGTATACATCGTTTTGTACATACCCCTTTACCGATGGCACCTTGTTCGATGCATTGGTCGGAGTCCATCTGTCAGCTACCTCTGCCAGCAAATTCGTACGTTCCATATGTGTTTGGGTAGAATATAATCTTGTTGCGTTATATATGTCGTTGCCATAGTTGAATTGCAGCAAAACGCTCAGGTCGATACCTTTATACTCGAATGTATTGGTGATACCTCCATACCATTTTGGCAAGGCATTACCGATGGCTGTTCGGTCGTTGGTGGTAATTACACCATCGCCATCCTGGTCTTTGTACTTAACTGCACCCGGAGCCAGATTGGAAAGGCGGAGATTTTTGGTGATTCCATCTTTCAATGCCAATCGTCCGTCGGGTGTAGTGTTGAAATCAGAATATTGATATACACCGTCGAACTCATACCCGTATATTTGCCCTAGCGATGAGCCTACAACAGCCATATAATCGTACTCGGTGAAGTTGCTGTCGAATCCGGAACGAGAGTACATGGCGTCGACACCCGACATCAATGCCCTTAGTTCATTACGCATAAATGAAATATTAAAGACTGTAGACCACGAGAAATTCTTATTGTCTATATTCCGGCTATTGATGCTTAGTTCTATACCTTTGTTTCTTATTTTACCGATATTCTGGTATTGATAAGAGAATCCGGTTACTTGGGCAAGGGATTGTGCCAGCAAGAGGTCTTTGGTATCTTTGATGAAGAAATCGGTGGTGATACTCAAGCGATTGTTAAACAAACTGAGGTCGATACCGGCATTGATTGTCGAAGAACCTTCCCACTTCAGGTCTGGATTTGGCAATTGCTTAGGAGTAAGCACAGTGTTGGTTACGGTGCCAAGTCCATATTTGGATATCTGATACAGATTCAGCGACAAGTAGTTCGGTATGCGGTCGTTGCCGACTACTCCCCATCCCAACCTCACTTTGAGGTTCGATATAGGTGATACATCTTTCAGGAACGATTCTTCGGATACCCGCCATGCTGCCGAGAATGAAGGGAAATATCCCCATTTATGATTTTTAGCAAACACTGTAGAACCATCGGCGCGTATAGTCCCTGTAAACAGGTATTTGTCGCTGAGGGAATATTCGGCACGGCTAAAGAATGATAATAGCTTCTTGTCGTAGTAATCGGTTGTCACACGGCTCGGAGTTGCGCCTATTCCCAGATTGTCGTTCCCCAGATTGTCGAATGGAAAGTCCATCGCTTGCCCTTGCAAATATTCGGAACTGTTGAACGCAAGCTCTTCTCCCAACATGACCGAAAGCTTATGTTTCTTATTAAATGTCTTTTTCCAGGTCAGGTGGTTGTAATTACTCCACCTCACATTGCGTCCCATCTGGGTTTGTCCATAAGGTTTTTGTCCGTTGCGGTATGCTTCTTTTGTTTCCATTTTGAAGAAAAGGTCGTTGCGGGTATTGGCCGTATTATATGTTCCGGCAGTTCTGAAAGTCAGTCCTTTCATTATTTCCCATGTAACGCCCAAGTTGGCCGACCATAGTTCGTAACGCTTGTCGTTTGTCGTATTTTGGGCTTGCTTGATCGGATTATACTGTGCCGGGCTGCCACCATCTGCGAGTATTTCGGGGTCGATAGCCATTTCTAGAATTTGCTCGTTAGTATATCTCAATCCACCGGTAGGACGTGCGCCAAGTATCTGGGCTAGCATATTGAAACGCCCTTTGTCGGCTGTTGTCCCAACACCTTTTCTTTTGGTCATAGCATAGTTGAAAGTAGCATCGAATTTCAGTTTTTTTGTCAGTGTTTGGTTTATCTTGAATTTTCCAGATGTTTTATCAAATCCACTGTTTGTGAAAATACCATTTTCGGTATATCTGTTGAAAGAGAAATTATATTTAGTGTCCTGCGTACCTCCATTTACTGTCAAATTATGATCTTGCGACCATGTAGAGCGGTATGTTTCATCTTGCCAGTTTATACCTTCCACTCCTACGTAGTCTTCAAGCGATTGATATTTATAAGGGTTGCCTTCGCCGTCGAGTCCTTCTCTATAATAAGCGCCAATGAGTTTACTCTCGTTGTTGTCGCGCTGTAGCCTAACAAATTCGTAAGGAGAGAGCAGATCGAGTTTCTTGTATATTTTACGGTAGCTGGCCGAACCATTGTAAGTAACCATCGGACGGCCTACTTTTCCCGATTTGGTAGTAACCAGCACAACTCCATTTGCTGCACGCGCTCCGTAGATGGCTGATGCAGAGGCATCTTTCAGTATTTCTATCGACTCTATATCAGAGTTTGCGAGATAGTCGAGATTGCTAACCTCGAATCCGTCGACAATGTATAGTGGCGATGCATCGCCGGTCAGTGTGCCGACCCCGCGGATGTTGACATTAAATCCTGAACCCGGAGTTCCGTCGAACTGGGAGATTTGCACTCCTGCTACCTGTCCGCCGAGGGCTCCCAGTACCGAACTGGTTTTGAAGCCTTCGATGCTCTCAGAACCAACTGAGGCTACCGAACCTGTGAGGTCGCTGCGTTTCATAGTACCATAGCCTACTACTACAATTTCGTCGAGCGAAGAGGCTTTTGGTTGCATCCTTATTACCAGCGAGTTTTGGTTGGTTATTTTCATACTTTGGCTCTCATAGCCTATGTAGCTGAACTGTAAGGTTTCGCCTCTGGCTGCTTTTATCGAAAACTCTCCGTTGGCATCGGCCGATACTCCTACGGTTTTGCCCACTACCGAAACCGTAGCCCCTATCAAAGGGGTTTCGGTTTCGTCTAATATTTTTCCTTTTATTGTAAGCTGTTGTGCATACATCCCCACCGACATCAAAAATGCCATGATGGTCATTGTCCACTTACTAATATTTGTCTTTTTCATTATATTATATGTCATTTTTGTAGCTTATTAGAAATTCTTATCAAACCATAAGACAATAGGGAATGTCTGGCCTCCATTGTTAATATTGCTAGGTCCTGCCGGATCAAATGTTATTTGTCCTGTCATAGCTCCGTTTGCAGGCTCTCCGTCTACAACCCATTTGTTAGGATTCACTACTACTTCAAAAGAGGCAGGATCTACATAGCCTAATGCTTTATCCAATGACGATTTTCCTGCATTTACGTAATATGATAGTGGATCTTTCGAACCAGTATTATTTGTTGCCGATCCCATGCTGTCGAAATAATTTTTCCAAACAAGATTCATAAAAGATCCTGCTACATTTGGCTGTCCATTAGTGTGAGTTCCGTAGAAGTTGAAATAATTGAATGTCCGGCGATAATCCATCGCAAGCTTAGTCATGTCGGCAACTCCAGTTATAACCGGGCTGACTGAACGTCCTCCTTTTGTTGGATTTACCTGAAGAACAAATGGTGTATATTCTATTTTCACACCGTTGACAGCAACAGAATAATCGACAAATACATGTGTCTGTATAGAAAATTCTTCCGGTGTACCTTTTCCTGCTGTTGCAGTAACTACTATAATTCCACATTGGTTTTTAGAGTTAGAGGCAATACTTATTACACCCGTGCTCGAATCTATTGTAGAGCTACCTGTCTGATGGAGATTAGTCATTTCGTAGTGCAACGCTACTTTTGCATCCGTTTCAGGAGTGTCGCTTGTCAGCGCAGCTCCGTTAACCGCCCTGTACTGGTTCGCATAATCCTTGCTCGGAGTCAGTCCCAGGTTGTTTCCGTAATGTACATAAGTGAAGAAATTAGGGTTTTCTTTCACCGTAAGCGTAAATGTAGCTATAGTAGGATTATTAGGGTCGCTCTTCGGATTAGTAGCTTTTACTTTTACAGTATAGCTTCCTAATGGAATGGTGTTGCCTTTGAGTGCGCTGATCTTTCCTTCGTGATCCAGCGTCACGTTTTCTTGCAATGCTGCAGGAAGGTCTACAAATTCGAAACGTACTTCGTCGCCTTTGAAGCCTGCCGATGGGCTGCCCTCGAATGCTACTGCCTGTGTGGCATCAATATTGTCGTACCCAAAGTTTTGGATAGGTTCTATATATTCTACCACTTCCAGTTCGAAAGCTGTCACGAAATCTACTCCTTCTTCCGAATATATGTTTTTTACATTGACGTCTACAACATATTTGGTTCCGGCAACAAACCCATGATTGGCATTAACAGACAATACACCGGTTGCGGCATCTATCAATATTTTGTCGGTAGCAGGAGTTACTTTCTTGATAGAGTACGACAAGCCTTCTACCGATCCTTTGAGTGCAGGCGCATTGCTTGTAAAGATAGTGCTTCCGCTTTGTGCCGATTCTTCTTCTATTTTTCCGGCAGCAGGGGTATAAACCAACTCTAAAGGACGTGAAGTGATATTGATTTCGATAGCATTTTCGAATATCCCCTCATCTTCTCCGTTGGCTCCTGTACTGAGTTTCAGCGATAGGGTATATATGCCCGGCACTAAAGTTGCATCACCTCTTACGATGGATATTTTACCACTTTGGGATATTTCGAAATATTTAGAAAATTCGCTTTTGGCAATCTCATATTTTTTGATAGATACATGGTTGCCGTCTGTCGATACCTGCGCTGTAGGCAATTCTACAGTACTGGCAGCGTCGATAACGTCGGCATAGTCGGCAGTCAGCTTATTTGGTTCTACGGTGATGCCATCGGGTACGGGTTTCATCATATTGACTTCTACAATGTCGGCATACTCGTACATCTTGCCGTTCGAGTAGCATTTGACAGAGAGTTTGTAAAGTCCGACGGACATTCCAGCAGTTTCGCTGATGCTTATTGCTCCATCGTCTTGATTTATACTGAAACTGTCGCCAGAAACCGGTTCGCCGTCAAAGGTTACTTTGTATATTTCAAAACCAGAAGGTTGGCCTCCAATGTATGAAGGGGAACTGATTACTCCGGTCATCGACGGGCCTATATCCGTCATGCCTGTGTAATAAAGTGCAAAGTCTGTTTCGTCGGTAGTCTCTGTATCACTGCATGCCGTGAAGGATACGAATGATAATACTATCGACAAAATGAATAGGAATTTAGAATTAATTAAGTTCATAGTATATATATTTAATATAACATATTATAAATCACATTTGACATCATATTTTTTTCCATTGATTGTAACTTCGGCTGCTACGCCTGTTTCCTGATATTCTGCATTTTTGAAGGCGGCATCTATCGAGACCGAACTAGCATCGCCGGCAGGATAAAGCACCGTGATATAGCGGGCGGTTTGCCCGGCTTCTTTTGTCATATTCACACAAAAAGAATTGCGGCCGGCTTCTACTCCCGGACTGTAGGATACTTTTCCGTTGAAAGAAGTAGTAGATATTGCATTGTTAGCGAATGTGCGGATAATCATATTATTGCCATCCGCAAATGCTGTATGCGCCCCGTTTGCAGCATTGTCGATAACGACCTCGCTATTGCTGCCTTCGCACAAGTGATAATTGAGAGCTACAGAGCCCGATGCCGATCCTATTCCCTCGTCTATCAACACGAAGAATTTCTTATCGACAAAGAACACATAGCGTCTGTGTTTCAGATTGGTATATCCCTGATTTTCTACGGCAACGACTTCGGCTGTAGCATCGCTTGCTACCTTGAGTGTCTTGCCAAGCGCTTTGGTTATATTTCCATCGTTCAGGGTCATTGTATTATGTACTTTTGTCTGGCGATACCATTTCCGGTCGGTATTGGCTCCACCTTCTGTATAATAGGAATAAACGCCTGTATCGGGGAAGAAGTTGCGGCCATTGTGATATAACTCGAATGTGCCGTTGTCGGGCTGGTTGTGGCTCCATATTTGTATCGCGCCTTCTGCATAATTGTTGCTGAGGATAAACATAGTAGAGGCTTTGTCCCATCCGTTTCTCAATACGTGATACCCCGCTGCCGGGAACGATTTAGGAGTTGTGGCAGGTTGCTTACCTTGTTTGCCTACGCTATACATATATAATAGTTCCTGGTTGCTTGGAAACATTTCGTTATACCTGCCAAAGTTTCTTTTGAGGACAGATCTTGACCACGATTTTTGCCGGGTATCGTTAAATCCGGGTACGCAATAATCGCTCAGCTTGGTATCGAAAAAGTTAGGATATGTAAAGTGCATCACAACCTCGGCGGCTTTGTGCAACGATTCGTTAAAGTTTGTAGGTAGGCTGCCTGTTATCGAACTATTGGCATCGGCAAGTTTCTTTACTTCGTAATAGTCGGCTATTGCAGCTATATGGTAACTAAGGTCGAGTTCCAGGTGCATTCCATCGGAAAGAAACTGTGTTCCTACTTCGTCAGCCAATATCTGATAGCCTTCGGTCATCCATGCGGAAGCATTCTTAAATTCGGGAAAGAGTACTCCTGCAAAAGCCAAAGCATTGGCCTGTGAGATAAGGATATTGCCACCGGAGTATGGATATTTGACAAGAAAATCGGCATGGTCGGCAAAATAAGCCATAAATTCTGAAAACCACTCAGGAGTGAAGTTTACAGAATTTTTATAATATTCGAACAATTGGGTCTGCCCGGTAAGCCGTTCGGCTACTTGTAGTTGCCACCATGTAGTAGTATTAGTTCCCGATTCGGGCATCGGATTGTTTTCGAGCCAGTCTTTATATACGCTTATCCACGACTGTATATATTTTTCGTCATTAGATACTCTGTAGACTTTCGCCTGTGGTACAAACCACTGGTGCCTGTGCAGTTGTTTCTGATATTCGTCACTTGCTCCGTCGGGCTTGAACTCCCAGTTAATCTTACCACCATTATTTAATGAATAAGGTTTTTTAGCATCGGCATCTTCGTAGAAGTTGTTGACAAAGAAGCGGCTGTTATCCATTGCATAGTTGGCTTTCAGCTTATCGTCTTCGCTAGCCGTGATATTGATAAGCGACAAGTTGGGATTGGTTACGTTGACGCGCAGCCTGTAGTATTCAAGCATCTCTTTTGCGGCATCGTAGTAAAGTCCAGATTCGTAAAAACTTTTAGCTCTTTCCAACCCCGGATAGTTGAGGTCTATAACATCGAAAAGCTTTGCATTGATCACATCATTTGGCTTCGAAGAGCCTGTTCCTCCCGGATTTGTAGTTGAGAAATCGTTGGAAGAGTCGTCATTGCAACAAACAAATAAGAAAATAGCTGTTAGAATGTAAATACAATACTTCATATCGTAGTTAGATTTAAGATAATTAATCATTACCAAAGATATATTCATATTCGCAAGAGCTGAGTTAAAATTATTCAGACTTATATTGATTTTACATATTTAATATCAATTTTATTGAAGATAATGTCAATTTTATTCAAACTACAGCAGATAATACTTGAAAAGCAGCAGATTAGGAGCCCCCCCTTTTAGTTTTGAGGCAAAAAAAAGGCATATATTCATATAATCAATGTCAATCAGTAGTTAAATTATATGTTCTTTTTTTATGCTGCGCGCAATCAGAGATTGCTTGCGTTCCTTTTGGCCTAAGCCCCAAAAGGAACCAAAAACGCTTTTGCGCCTCGCTTCGCCGTACGACCCACTTTGCGTCTTGCCGGCTGAATGAAGTGAACTAACAGCAATCCTTTTGTTGGCTTAGCAAAGTTGCATAACAGCAATCCCACTTCATTCTACGCCGCCTGCATCGCGTGGGTGCCCCGTACGCAAAGCTAATGGCGCGGGCTAACGCCAGACAAGGGTTTGCGACAATTCTAGTCGTGCGTCAGCTTTCCGTGCATTAGTTCCGCAGGCGGGAACCTGTCCGGTGAAGGCGGCGGAGAAAGGGATGGGGCGGAGCCCGTTTATCCCTTTCTGCCGGCAAACCGATGACAGGTCGCCNACTAGCCTTTTGCTTCCTTTTGGGCAATGCCAAAAGGGAGGACAAGCCCAGGAGGGCGCGGCAGGATGAGCTAAAGATGAAATATTTAACTCAAGATTGCTTTTATGCATAATATAAAAAAAACGTTTTGCAGTTATTCCAACTGCTGATTCGCATAATAAATAAAAAGCTGTTAACTTTGTTAATCTTTAAATGAACAGAAAAAGTAACAGGTATGAGTAAACCATTATACGAATACAATATGAAAGTGCGCGACTACGAATGCGATGCACAAGGTATTGTGAACAACGCCAATTATCAGCATTATTACGAAGTTGTGCGCCACGAGTTTCTGGAAAAGCACGGGCTGAATTTTTACGAATTGCACGAAGAGGGTATAGATGCCGTGGTGGTAAGCGTGTACATACGCTACAAACATTCGCTGCGGGGTGCAAACGACTTTGTGTGTACGGTCGACTCTATCGAAAAGGAGGGGGTACGCTATATCTTCAACCAGAAAATCATTCGCCTGCGAGATGGCAAAGTATGTTCTACGGCGAGGGTCGAAACCGCTTGCATGATGAATGGAAAAGTGGGTAAGCCTGAGTTGTTCGATAGTGTTTTGGGTAAATATCTGTTGGAATAAAGGGATAGTAAGAAGGGGGATTATAAAAAAGGACGTCTTTGAATTTTCTTCCTGTAGGTTTATCTATATATGCGCCTTGGTCTCCGGCTTCCCATAGGGTAAGCCGACACAAGAAAAAGTAACAATAAAAAAGGAGCTAAAAAGTGTTACTTTTGTTACATTTTATTGCTCTATATGCTGATTAGCAACAATATGCAGAGTTTTCAAAAGTGTTACTTTTTACTGTGATTAAAACTGAAAAATATGGCAAAAGTATTTGAGAATAGAATGAAAGTGCGCGACTACGAGTGCGATTCGCAAGGGGTGGTAAACAATGCCAACTACCAACATTATTTCGAAGCTACCCGCCACGAACTAATGGAACTTTGCGGTTTGCGCCTTCGCGACCTTACCGCAGAAAATATCATTCCCGTGGTGAGAAATGTGAATATCAGCTATCGCAATTCGTTGCGCGGTTCCGAAGAGTTTGTTTGCACAGCTACCGCAGTGCGCGAGGGGTTGCGCTATTATTTTCATCAGGATATTACCCGCATACCCGATAATACGCTGTGTGCGAAGGCTGTTATCGAAGTAGTTTGCTTGGTGAACGGCAAAGTGGCTGCACCCGATATGTTCGACAAGGTGTTTGCCGATTATATAACATGGAAGGAAAAATAATGAAAAATAATATAACGGTTTAGTAACTGTTACTCAGAATAAAACAAGAATACCA
Source organism: Dysgonomonas sp. 511 (assembly GCF_010501105.1). Taxonomy (GTDB): domain Bacteria; phylum Bacteroidota; class Bacteroidia; order Bacteroidales; family Dysgonomonadaceae; genus Dysgonomonas. Next base: position 142,025 of record NZ_QVMQ01000022.1, read on the forward strand.
AAGATGTCTGACAAGATCACGATATATGTTGTCCGCCACGGGCAGACAATAATGAATGCCCTGAACCGCGTACAGGGGTGGTGCGATTCGCCGCTTACAAAAGACGGGATAAATGTAGCCCGCTATCTGGCATACGGATTAGATGCCGAAGGTATAAATTTTCGCACAGCCTATTGCAGCGACCTGCGCCGTACACGGCAAACCACTCAGATAATATTGGGAGCAAAGGGGCAGGAAGACATTCCTGTAATCGAGTTTGCCGGACTACGCGAAGCTTGTTTCGGAAGTTTCGAAGCCGATTTCAACAGGACGATGTGGTACAATGCCGCCCTCTATATGCATTATCCTACAGCCGAAGCGATGACCAAGGATGTGTTGGCGAAGAAGATAAGTTACAAGCATGTACTAGATGCTATCAAACAAATAGATACAATGGGGTTGGCCGAAAATTTTGCGCAAGTGGAAGCACGTACGCAGGAGAGCCTTAGGGAAATAGCCGAGAATGAAGTACAGTACGGCGAGGCGAACATACTGGTAGTGTCGCATGGTATGAGCATACTGGCCATGTTGCTGGGATTGGGTGGCGACAGGTTGTTTACACGCCCGCTCGATAATGCTGCTGTGTGCAAGGTTACATACTGCGCCGGGCAGTTTACGGTAGAATCTATGGCAGACCTGAGTTTTGTAGAAAAGGGTAAATCGTTGGCAAAAGAAGATTGATGAAAATGAGATACATAATATTGTTATTAAGCCTTTGTCTCTTATCATCCTGCCAGCCACAGGGCGAAGGGTTGATGGGAGAGGTAGTTTCCGTTGCCGATGGCGATACAATGACTATCCAGACTAGCGACGGCAGGCGTATAAAAGTGAGGCTAGAGGGTATAGATGCACCCGAAAGGGGGCAGGATTATGGTACTAAAGCCCGCAATCACCTCAACGACCTTTGCTATGGCAAGAGAGTGATGATAGACCATAAGGGCGAAGACCAGTATGGCAGGGTATTGGGAGTTGTGTATCTGGGCGACCTGAATGTAAATGAAGAAATGGTGCGAGTAGGTCTGGCATGGTATTACAGCTATTTTGTTACCGATGCCCGTTTGGATTCGCTTGAGCAGGAAGCCCGAAGGAAAAAACTCAATATATGGAGTATGGATAATCCTATTCCCCCACACCAATTCAGAAAAAGCAAGAGGTAATCATACTAGGGTCAACGCATGAAATTTATCTAAACTCAATTCGCCCCCCACAGTGGCCGAAACAGTGATATTATTTTTCATATTTGCTCTGTAAATTATATTGCCTGTTCTTTCTTTTTAGAAATACAAAATAAACCTGCTGCTGTCAGTAGTCCGTTGCACAGTAGTATTTCGTACCCTACACGGTAATCGTATGCTTTAAATAGCAATACTTCAAGCGCATAGCTTAACAGAGGGGCTAAGATACAAACAAGAGGCACTAACTTATCACAGATATTCTTCTTCTGGAATAGCCCGAAAAAGAACAATCCCAGCAATGGGCCATAAGTATAAGAGGCTACCTTATAGATGGTATCCAACACGTTTTCCTGATGGACTGAATTGATGATAAGGATACAAGCAAGGAACAATATGCTGATTACTATATGCACCTTTTTCCTTGTTTTTTTTGCTTCTACAGGGTCTTGCTTTTCCACGTTCAGCAAATCCACGCAAGTGGTGGTAGTCAAAGCCGTTAATGCCGAATCGGCACTCGAAAATGCGGCGGCGATAATGCCTATCGTGAAGAAAACCAATACAGGCAAACCCAGATATTCAGTAGCTAGTATAGGAAGTATCTGATCCGATTTTTCGGGGATATCGATACCATGTTGATTCATAAACAGCAGCAATAAAATGCCCAGAGCCAGAAAGATATAGTTGATAGGCACAAAGGCAAAACCGTAGGTTATCATATTTTTGCGGGCATCTTTCAGGCTACGGCAGGTAAGGTTTTTTTGCATCATATCCTGATCGAGTCCGGTCATTACGATGGTGATAAACATACCGCTGAGGAATTGCTTTACGAAATGCTGCCTCGATGTCCAGTCGTCGAAAACAAATATGCGCGAATGTTCATTACCGGTTATGGCTTCTATTGTTTGCCATACTCCTAAATCCATTCGCGATGCCACCTGGCAGATTATCAATATTATAGCCATGAGAAATGACAGGGTTTGCAATGTGTCTGTCCATATTACGGTTTTTATTCCGCTTCGGAATGTATATGCCCATATCAATAGGATGATGGTAGATACTGTCAGCCAGAACGGGATGCCCCATTGGTCGAAAACGAAAGTCTGCAATATCATGGCCACCAGATAGAGGCGTGCAGCAGCACCTATCAGTTTCGAGAGGATGAAAAAAGATGCTCCTGTCTTATACGAATAAAGCCCGAAGCGTTGTTGCAGGTAACCATATATGGTCGTCAGATTGAGTTTGTAGTATAGAGGAAGTAGTATGTATGCCACGGCAAAATAGCCTGCAACAAAGCCAAATACCATCTGCATATATGTCATATCAAACTTGCCTACCATTCCCGGTACGGATATGAATGTAACTCCCGATATGGATGCTCCTATCATGCCGATGGCGACAATATACCATGGCGATTGCCTGTTGGCGAGGAAGAATGTTGCATTGTCGCTGCTTTTTCTACTTACAATATGCGATATTGCGAGCAGTATGCAGAAGTAGGTGAGAATGATGATAAGTATAGATATGCCCATTAGTCGATAGATGGTTACACTTCGTTTAATAAATAAAGAGTGTGATTCTAAAAACTACACTCTTTAGCCTTGTGCCATGAAGGGATTGCGAGTGATTTCTTATAATGTTTTTGATCATCTTGTTCACGAATCAATTTCTTGTAAATTTGTTCTAACCATGATTGGAGCTATTTCGTAGCTTGTAGACGGGCACAAAGATAAGACATCTATACAATTTATCATAAGATAAAGGACAAAGATTGAGGTTTGTTCAAGGCATAACTATTGAAACCTTATTTAGGATCCCTTATTTATAAAGAATTTTATGCAAAATAAAAAACACCTACAAAATTAAATTTGTAAGTGTTTGATTTTCTTTGTAGCGGGACCGAGAATTGAACTCGGGACCTCATGATTATGAATCATGCGCTCTAACCATCTGAGCTATCCCGCCAACTATCTGTTAGCGGGTGCAAAAATAGGACAATATTTTATATAATACAAGTTTCTTTTTATAAAATCTGAAAAATATTTTTCTTGCTATCGGCAACACTTTAATACTCAATCAAAAAACACATAATAAAAATTTAAGAATATTATCTTTACCGAATATATCGCAAACCCTTAACTTTTTACTACTTTTGTAGTCGGTTTTTGAATACTTCATAGATGCTGAGGATAAAAAGGCTATATACATTCATTATACAAACTTTCCTACCCGTTTTCTTCATGACATTCGGGATATGTTTGTTCATTGTCTTGATGCAATTCTTGTGGCGATATATCGAAGAATTTGTAGGCAAGGGACTCGATAATCTGGTTTTAGCCGAACTGTTCTTCTATGCCGCCCTCCAGTTCATCCCCATGGCACTCCCCCTTTCCCTGTTGTTGGCCTCGCTAATGGCCTTTGGCAATATGGGCGAAAGAATGGAGCTGCTCGCCATCAAAGCTTCCGGCGTATCGTTGCTAAAAGCAATGCAGCCACTAATAATCCTCATTGCCTGTATAGCCATCAGCCTGTTCTTTTTCCAGAACGAAGGATTGCCGCGTATCAATGTCAAGTTCAGGTCGCTGCTCATCTCCGTTAAGCAAAAATCGCCCGAGCTGGATATACCCGAAGGTTCCTTCTACAGCAGCATACCCAACTACAATCTCTATGTAAAGAAGAAAGACCCTATAACTAAGATGCTCAAGGAGGTGATGATTTACGAAACTTCCGAAGGCTTCAACAATATGTCGGTCTTTGTCTGCGACTCGGCACAAATGGGTACGTCGGAAGACAAAAAATTCCTGCTGCTCACCCTTTACGACGGGCAACGCTTCGCAAGTTTTAAACAAGCAGACATAAAGAATACTTCCCGGTACAATGAAAATCAATTTGTACCCTATAGCCGCGAAAACTTCAAGACCAAAGAGATAATCATCAAATTTGACGGCAATTTTGACCGGATGGAAGAATCGGCACTCGAAGGCACGCAAATTTCCAAAAACATCGTACAATTAGGGCTGTCCATCGACTCTATGACCACCGTACTCGACAGCCTCAACCAAAAAGACAGGCGGGTAATCGGAAAACAAACCTACCTGACATACAGAACCAACGAGTCGTACATAAAAAAGAAGGAAGCGCCAACCAAAGAAGAACCTCAAGCAATAAAGGCAGAAGACCCCGCCAAACTTGTAGGGCGGATAGACTTCGACTCTTTACTCAACTCATATAGCCGCAGCGAGATACAACAACATTACTCGCGCGCGTCGAGCGATGCCGAAAGCTATAAATACAATATTATAGACCTCGTGCAAAAGAAAAACCTGCAAAAGAACATAAGGATGCACAAAGTAGAATGGCACCGCAAATTCGTATTGTCGTTCGCCTGCCTTATCTTCTTCTTTATAGGTGCACCACTGGGAGCCATCATCCGCAAAGGAGGATTGGGTATGCCCGTAGTAGTTTCCGTGGCCATGTACATCGTATATTATATGGTAGACAATATAGGCTACAAAATGGCGCGCGACGCCGTTTGGGAAGTATGGCAGGGCATGTGGCTCAGTTCGGCCGTATTCTTTCCTTTAGGCGTGTTCCTCACCTACAAGGCGATGAACGACTCGGCGTTGTTCAACCCCGAAGCATACAATAAATTCTTCCGCAAATTGCTGTATATAAAATATCCGGAAAGAATAACAGACGAAGAACGCAAAAATATCATAGCCCATATCCCCGACATCTCATCATTGGATGTCGCGCCCGAAGTCCTTGCAGGGTTACAGGCAATGGATAGCGATAAACTCAGGGATGTAATACAGAATTACGAAAACTACAGTTATACCAAAGACCGCCAGGTAGCCGCCCTGAGCATATTAAAATCGCGGGGAGCCGAAATGAACGATATCATAGACCGCCGCGACAAACGATATATAGACACCCTACAAGCTATGTACACCCAAAACTCGCTGATAGCATGCCTGGGCTATATAGCAGCCCTTATATCCATCATCCTGCTGCCGGGCGGATGGAAATGGATTGCTGCCGGGCTTTACGCCATACTGTTTATACGTACGGTCACTTACTACTACACATTCTACAAAGACATAAAGACAAAAAACAAATGGTACCATTTCGTCATATCCCTTCTTTCATTAGCATTGTACCCTTTCCTGTTCCCATTTGTGAAAAAGCATATGCAGAAAGACAAAAGCGAAGTGGAAATAATCACATATACATAAACAACATTAGGAGGCTGATATAAGAAAATGGACGAAATAAAGCTCGATAAGGTAGAAGACGCCATCGAAGAAATAAGAAAAGGCAATTTCGTTATCGTTGTCGACGACGAAGACAGGGAAAACGAAGGCGACCTTATCATTGCCGCCGAGGCTATAACTCCCGAAAAGGTAAACTTTATGGAAACCCATGCGCGGGGGCTGATCTGCGCACCGCTGACAGGCGAACGTTGCGAAGAACTCGACCTGCCAATGATGGTGACACACAATACATCGTCGCATGCCACACCGTTTACCGTTTCCATCGATTTGCTCAAAGACGGAGTCACTACCGGAATATCGGCATACGACCGGGCACAGACCATACTGGCACTTACCAAAAGCGACACCAAACCCGAAGATTTTGGCCGCCCCGGACATATATTCCCCCTGCGGGCAAAAGAAAAAGGTGTGCTTAGCCGCGTAGGACATACCGAAGCCGCTGTCGATCTGGCACGCCTGGCAGGTATGTATCCGGCAGGAGTACTTATAGAAATAAAAAAGGAAGACGGTGAAATGGCACGTCTGCCCGAACTTAAAATAATGGCAGACAAATTCGGGTTGAAACTCATTTCTGTAGCCGACCTTATAAAATACCGCCTCGAAAGAGAGTCGCTGATAGAAAGAGGCGTTGAGGTTAAGATGCCTACAGCATACGGGAATTTCAGACTTATCCCGTTCAGGCAATTATCCAACGGGCTGGAACATATCGCGCTGATAAAAGGCGACTGGGAAAAAGACGAACCCGTACTTGTACGCGTACATTCTTCGTGTATGACGGGCGACATACTCGGTTCGTGCCGCTGCGAATGTGGCGAACAGCTGCACAAAGCAATGCAAACCATAGAAAAAGAGGGTAAAGGAGTTATCGTTTATCTCAACCAGGAAGGCCGCGGCATAGGCTTGATGGCAAAAATGGAAGCTTACAAATTGCAGGAAGAAGGTTACGACACAGTAGATGCCAACCTACATCTGGGTTACCGTGCCGACGAACGCGACTATGGAGTAGGGGCAACAATACTCAGGGAATTGCGCATCACCAAAATGAGGTTGATGACAAACAATCCTATAAAACGTAAAGGGCTGGAGTCGTTCGGGCTGCATGTAGTAGAAAATGTGCCCTTAGAAATAGCTCCGAATAAATATAACGAGTTTTATATGCAGACAAAGAAAGAGCGTATGGGACACAATCTTCATCAGTTTGATTAGTTAGTGTTTAGGGTGAGCATAAATTTGAAAGATATTTATCTATAATAAGCTCTTGGGTTTCCCGACAGGGATGGGAATAGAACGAAGCCGCAGCAAGAAAAAGTAACAATCTGAAAAGGGGCGGAAAAGTGTTACTTTTTTTACACCTCACTCCCCGCTCTCTCCAAAGGGAGAGAGAGCCGCAGGCCTCGACAAGAGAGGAAAAAGTAACCCGATAAAATACTCGAAAAAGTGTTACTTTTGTTACTTTTTGGCCTGTCTTTGTCATTGACTACGTTGCACTCTGCCGAACGTTGTTTCTGAGGAACGAAGGATCTCTTTCCTCTCAAGAGGAGAAACGCGTCTTATCATTGGCGTGGCACAGAGTGACCAAAATTAGCTTTACCCAAGTGGGATACAAAAGCTAGATACAGCAAGAAAAAAGTAACATCTGAAAACTGGTGTAAAAAGTGCATAGTACATGACAAAAATTAAAATTATTGTAATATTAGCATTGTAGGGGCGAATTATCATTCGCCCGTCGGTTGTGTCGGGCGTAAGATATTACGACTGTGTAAAAAGTGTTACTTTTGTTACTTTTTGAAATAGTATATTAACTTAAATAGCAATAATACAACCAATTAAACAAAAACCTAAAATGACACAGGTATCGGAACGTATAGCCAATCTTGCAATATCGGAAACATTGGCTATGTCACAGAAAAGTACTGAGCTGAAAGCACAAGGTATCAATGTTATCAACCTGAGCGTGGGAGAGCCCGACTTTTTCACTCCCGCCCATATAAAGGAAGCAGCAAAGAAAGCTATCGACGACAATTTTTCATTCTACACACCTGTGCCGGGCTATATGTCGCTGCGCCAAGCCGTTAGCCAAAAACTAAAAAAAGAAAACGGGCTGGATTATAAGCCCGAACAAATAATATGCTCGAATGGAGCTAAACAGGCAGTATGCAACGCATTGTTGGCCGTTGTAAACAAAGACGATGAGGTTATCATACCTGCCCCATGCTGGGTGAGCTATATAGAAATGGTAAAACTGGCAGAAGGTAAAAGTGTGGTGATCCGCACCGGAATAGAGCAGGATTTTAAAATGACGCCGGCGCAACTGGAAGCAGCCATCACCCCGAAAACCCGCGCCATCATACTTTGCTCGCCATCGAACCCAACAGGAAGCATCTATAGCAAAGATGAACTGAAAGCTTTGGCTGATATATTTGCCAAACACCCTAACATTATCATTATTGCCGACGAAATATACGAACATATCAATTATATAGGCAAGCACGAGAGCATTGCCCAGTTCGATTCGGTCAAAGACCGCGTAGTTATTATAAACGGAGTTTCGAAAGCCTATGCCATGACAGGATGGCGACTTGGCTGGATGGCTGCACCGCAATGGATAGTAGCCGCCTGCAACAAATTGCAGGGACAATATACGTCGGGAGCATCATCCATAGCACAGAAAGCAGCCGAAGCGGCCTATCTGGGCGATCAGCAATGCGTGGAGGATATGCGCCAGGCTTTTATGCGCCGCCGCGACCTGATAGTGAAACTGGCATCGGAAATAGAAGGCTTCAAGGTAAACAAGCCGGAAGGTGCATTCTACCTTTTCCCTGAGTGCAGCTACTACTTCGGCAAATCGTACAATGGCAAAACTATACACACATCTGCCGATCTGGCAATGTTCCTGCTCGAAGAAGGCCATGTGGCCAGTGTTGGCGGCCTTGCTTTCGAAGCGCCCGATTATATCCGTTTCTCATACGCCACATCCGATGAAAACATTATCGAAGCTATGAGACGAGTGAAAGAAACATTAGCTAAGTTGAAATAATCTTAATTTACGAATATATATAAAACGAATGGGCGGTTTTTTTGGAACGATATCAAAGTCGGCCTGTATAACAGACTTGTTTTACGGTACAGACTACAACTCCCACCTGGGTACCCGCCGGGGAGGGATGGCGACCTTACACGAAGGTATTTTCAACAGGGCGATTCACAATCTGGAAAATTCATATTTCCGCTTACGGTTCGAAGCCGACCTTCCTAAATTTAAAGGCAATTCGGGTATCGGTATCATCAGCGATACAGACCCTCAGCCAATATTTGTCAACTCGCATCTGGGCAAATATGCAGTGGTTACGGTTGCCAAGATTAACAACCTGGACGAACTGCAAAAAGAATTATTGGATAAAGGCTGTCACTTTTCCGAACTAAGTTCGGGGCAAGCCAGTCAAACCGAATTGATTGCATTGTTAATATCGCAAGGGAAAACTTTTCCAGAAGGTATAAAACTTGTGCATGAGAAGATTAAAGGCTCGTGCTCGATGCTTATCCTTACGGAGAAATGCATCATTGCCGCCCGCGACAAATGGGGGCGTACCCCGATCTTAATAGGTAAAAAAGACGGGGCACATGCCGTATCCAGTGAGCCATGCAGTTTTCCGAACCTGGGCTATGAACTGACATACGACATTGGTCCCGGTGAGATAGTCGAAATCACAGCCGATAAGATAGAGACAGTACACGAACCAAATAAGCAAAAACAGGTTTGTTCTTTCCTTTGGGTTTATTATGGTTATCCTGTGTCTGACTATGAAGGGGTTAATGTTGACACAATGCGTTATACCTGCGGATTGAAAATGGCGGCTAAAGATGATGTAGAAGCCGACTATGTGGCTGGCATACCCGATTCGGGCATTGGCATGGGATTAGGCTATGCCGAAGGCAAAGGTTTGCCGTACCGTCGTGCCATTATAAAATACACGCCTACATGGCCACGCAGCTTTACCCCTGCTAACCAGGAGGTTAGAGACCTTGTGGCAAAGATGAAGCTTATACCGAACCGCCATCTACTTAAGGATAAGAGAGTTATCTTCTGCGACGACTCTATTGTGCGGGGCACTCAGTTGAACGACAACGTGAATATCCTCTACGGATATGGAGCTAAAGAAGTGCATATGCGCATCGGAAGCCCTCCCATCCTCCATGCTTGTCCTTATCTTGGATTCACTGCATCGAAATCGGCTTTGGAGCTTATTACCCGCCGCACGATAAAGGAGCTGGAAGGTGACGACTCGAAAGACTTGGAAAAGTATGCGACGACCGACTCGCCTCAATATAACGAAATGATAGATAAGATTCGTAAGAAGCTGAATATAACATCGTTGAAGTTTGTTACAGTAGAAGACTTACTCGATTCTATCGGGTTGCCGGAAGGTAGTGTCTGTACATATTGCTACAACAAGGCATGCCCTAAAGGGGAATAATGTCGCTCGGGTTTTTCCGCTTATACTTATAGCTTATGGTGAAGACAATTGTTATTGATGGCAGTAAGATACACGATATTCCGACCTTCTATGAGGAGATAAACCGTGTATTCATGGCAAATACCGACTGGAAGCTCGGTCAAAGCCTGGATGCCCTCAACGATATGTTTTATGGGGGCTATGGAGAGATAAAGGGAGATGAGACTATACGCCTTATCTGGACTGATTTTGAAAAGAACCGGGAAGACTTGGGGTTGGAGTTGACCAAAGCCTATTATCAGGAGAAATTGAAGTCTCCGGACAAGTTCAATTCAGACTTTGTGCAGCATAAGCAGACCGAACTGGAAGAGGGGACCGGCAAGACGTACTTCGAAATCATACTTGAGATTATCGGCGAACATCAGAATATAGACCTGACCCCTCAATAGGCTTATGCCCAATGCTATATAAAGCAGAAAGAAGTTGTCCCAAAAGTAATCATCTGCTTCATTTATTAGCCATCGGTCACATACTTTAGTATGCTCCCTTCTGTCTAAAAATGAGCGGCTTCGCATCTAATCACTTTTTGAACACTTCACTTCAGAAACACGAGAAAGGTGTCCTTACTTACTTTTGGGACACCTTCTTTCTCTTATCATAAACCAGCATTTACTTAGCAATTGCTTTCAGCTTGTCGTTCTCCTTATCTACCTCAAAGGTTATAGCACCACCGGGTTTGACTGCTCCCGATAATATCAGTTCAGCAATCTCATCCTCTACATAGTTTTGTATAGCACGTTTGAGCGGACGCGCTCCAAACTGTACATCATACCCTTTGTCGGCAAGGAAGTCTTTAGCTTCCTGAGCGAGTTCGATAGTATATCCCAGTTCTTCCATGCGCTTGTAGAAGCCTTTCAGTTCGATACCGATGATCTTCTCTATCGAAGCTTTATCCAATTGGTCGAATGTGATGATGTCATCTACACGGTTGAGGAACTCCGGCGAGAAAGTCTTATTCAAGGCCTTCTGAAGTACGCTTCTCGAATACTCCCTGTTTGCAGCCGACTCTCTTTTGAAGCCGACGCCTCCTCCGAAGTCTTTCAGCTGGCGGGTACCAACGTTCGATGTCATGATGAGGATAGTATTCTTGAAGTCTATCTTTCGTCCAAGGCTATCTGTAAGGTGGCCTTCGTCCATTACTTGCAATAGTATGTTGTAGACATCGGGATGGGCTTTCTCTATCTCGTCGAGCAAGACAACCGAATATGGTTTGCGGCGTACCTTTTCGCTAAGCAACCCACCTTCTTCGTATCCTACATATCCAGGAGGTGCTCCGACCAGGCGCGATACGTTGAATTTCTCCATATATTCGCTCATATCGATACGGATAAGGGCATCTGCCGAGTCGAACAATTGTTCGGCAATCATCTTGGCGAGGTGAGTTTTACCGACTCCTGTAGGCCCAAGGAACATGAATGTGCCTATCGGACGATTCGGGTCTTTCAATCCGATACGGTTGCGTTGTATGGCTTTAACAATCTTATTCACTGCTTCGTCTTGTCCTACCACAGCTTCTTTCAGGTTGTCTTTCATGCCTACAAGCTTAACGCCTTCCGATTCGCCGATACGCTGAACAGGAACTCCCGACATCATGGAAACCACTTCTGCTACCATTTCGGCATCTACTGTTTCGGGTTTCTCTTTCAACGATGCTTTCCAGTCGGCTTCGGCTTTATCCAATTTGGCCATTAGCTGACGCTGTGTATCGCGGAAGCTTGCTGCCAATTCGTATTTCTGAGCTTTTACAGCTTCTCCTTTTTGCTCTATAATGTTATTCAGTTCTTTTTCGATATCTTCTATCTCTTTCGGAACCCGAATGTTGGCGATATGCATACGCGATCCGGCTTCGTCGAGGGCATCAATAGCCTTATCGGGAAAGTTGCGGTCGGTAATATACCTGTCGGTAAGTTTAACACAAGCTTCCAGAGCATCTTCGGTATATTTTACATTGTGATGTTCCTCGTAGCGTTCTTTGATATTATGCAATATCTGCAAAGTTTCCTCGGCTGTAGTAGGTTCTACCATCACCTTTTGGAAACGACGTTCCAATGCTCCGTCTTTTTCTATGTTCTTGCGATATTCATCCAGGGTAGTAGCACCAATACATTGTATTTCGCCGCGTGCCAATGCCGGTTTCAGCATATTGGCAGCATCGAGCGAACCTGTTGCGCCTCCTGCTCCTACTATTGTATGTATCTCGTCGATGAACAGGATTATGTTCGGATTTTTAGACAACTCGTTCAATATCGCTTTTATACGTTCTTCAAATTGCCCGCGATATTTTGTACCTGCCACTACCGAAGCCATATCCAATGCTATCACACGTTTGTCGAACAATACGCGCGAAACCTTCTTCTGGGTAATGCGTAATGCCAGGCCTTCTACTATTGCCGACTTACCTACTCCGGGCTCGCCGATAAGTATAGGGTTATTCTTCTTGCGTCGGCTCAGGATTTGTGCCAGCCGTTCTATTTCTTTTTCGCGGCCTACTATCGGATCCAGTTTGTTTTCGAGAGCCGCTTTGGTCATGTCTATACCAAAATTGTCGAGTACCGGCGTATCTGTAGCCTGACGCGGTTGTTGAGTACCAACATTTGAGGCTCCTCCCGACAAATCGTCATCTTCGTCTTCGTCGTCATCAGTAAAGTCTGCCCCCATACGTGGCAACTCGTCTTTCTTATGCATTAAGTTTCCCATACTTTTTATATAGGTAAATGTTCCGTTGTAGTCCATATGATATTCTCCCAACAGTGTCGCAGCCATATTATTATGTTCTTTCAAAATAGCGAGAAGCAAGTGTTCGGAATCCGTTTCGGCACTTTTTGTTAAACGGGCTTCGAGAATACTCATCTTCAGCACTTTTTCGGCACTTTTTGTCATCACTACTTCACTATTTGGGTATGCATCCTCCTGCTGCTTTAATATGTTATTATCAATGTTTTCTTTTAACTCTACCAAATCTATTCCAAAATCTTTTAATGCCTGTACGGCCAATCCGTCTCCATTGCGAAGAATTCCAAGCATCAAATGTTCCGGCGCTAAATAGTTGGTTTGTAGTCGTCCGGCTTCTTCACGACTGTATGCCATGATTCTACGAACTCTTTGTGAAAAATTATTTTCCATAACCGTCAATTTGATGTTTATGCGTGTAATACAAATATAAGATTTATTTCTAAAATCTTTTTAGGGATAATCTTTATTAACTCTCTGATAGTTTAACAAAAATGATGCCATAAAGTTTTTCCTGCAAATACCGGCTTGTTTTACAAAATCATTTTCGAAAAGATAATAGCTAAAAGCATAACATAATGCAGCTTTGCGCTGGCAAATAAAACGAAATTATATCAATGAATATAATTTGCAGCATTTTGATTAAAAATTACACTGGATATAAAGATATTGTCTTTACTTGATAAAGGGAATTATATCGAAGCGTTTTGTAAATGAAACTTTAACAGTTCCCGAATGTATGCCGATGCTAGAGTTATCGTTCATAGAAGAGAAGATGAGATTTCCCACATACGACAATCCGAGCGACCACGACTTGCGGTTATATCCGGCTGAGATACGAGGGAATACAGTAGGGTAGACCTTAAGCTTTTTGCCTATAGTACTGAACTTTTCGCTACCGAAGTTGATGCCTGCTGTAGCCGATGCACTTATATCCCAATAACGACCCAGCACCCATGTGTAGGCATAGCCGGCGCTAACTCCGAACTGAAAATTGTCTATCCTGTTTTTGTCCTCATACACGAACGAACTGTCGGAACGTATCCTTGTTTTATAAACACCACCTCCGAGCAGGAAACTACCTGCCGACTTTATCTGCTTTTCGTTCTGATTGAAAGCTGCCTGATAAGAAAATCGCTTGTTGTTGAACACATACTGCCCGTATATGCCATATTTGCGCACTTCCAGGTCGGGGTAAAGTTCCGGGGTGTCTTTATCTTCTTCATCGTAGAACCCCTTATATCTCTGGATAAAGATATCAAACACTATTTTTCGTCCATAATTATGTATCTGAAGATCAAAAGCTTTTGTTTTACCCAGGTCTTTGTCTCTCATGAAATCGAAACCGTAGCCGTAGCCAAAACTGATAATCGTATTGTTTATAGAAGCACCAATACCTATATTGGGCGGGGTATTGGGTATGAAGGTCTTACTGGCTCCTTCGTCTTGCTCCACACTTACAAACAACATATCTTTGGATATATAGGGGGCGATAGCAAGCCGATATTCGAACGGTTTGATATATGTGCTATCAATTTGTGCAATACAAAAATTCGATACAAGAGATAATAGAAAACAAGTTATTGTAATTCTCATACTTTGTAAACCTGAAATAACTTTATTTATTTTATGCAAACCCTTTTTTTAATAACTGATTGTCCCCTTCCTTTATTCCGGCATTTGTCTATAATGGGCTATGGCGATCATCCGGAATGACACAAAAATATACTTTCTCTTTCCGATATACAAAAATACAAGAAGTAACCAAGTCTTAATAAGTGTAAAGCACACTTTCTTTAGAAAAGTTTTATCTTTGAACAACATATTAAAACAAAAGAATGTTATTTATACAAATATAAAATGAATTTGACTTTATGAGAAAAAGACTGACTATCGCACTTGTGGCTCACGACCATCGCAAAGCAGATATGGTGGAATGGTGTTATTACAACTCTGATTTCCTGGCAAACCACCATCTGGTATGTACAGGTACCACCGGAGCATTGATAAAAGAAGCATTTGAGAAAAAGGGCATAGAAGCTGAAATCACACGTATGAACTCGGGGCCGCTGGGGGGCGATGCCGAAATAGCAGCAATGGTAGTACGCAACGAAGTAGACATGGCCGTTTTTCTTATAGACGACCTGAATCCTCAGCCACATGAGGCAGACATAATGATGTTGTTGCGCCAGTGCCGCGTACACAATGTGCCTATTGCCTGCAACCGCTATAGTGCCGACCTGATGATAACCAGTACGCTTTGGGATCAGGAGGGTTATGTGCCTAAACAACCTCGCTATCAGGCTTTCGACAGGAAGGCTTTCGACGAAATGTATGGAAAAATGAAATAAGCAAGCATCTATGGGTATAACAGTGAAAGAACAATACTGGAAATATTCCCTTATAGTACTCATCCTTTTTATGGGGATCGTGATGGTGCGCGAAATGGCTCCTTTCCTCGGAGGGATATTGGGTGCTTCCACCATATATGTATTGCTGAGGAGGCAAATGTTTTGCCTGGTGGAAAAGAAGAAATTCAGAAAGAGCCTGGCTGCTTCCCTAATATTGATAGAGGCCGTAATGTTCTTTCTTATACCGATATCTGCTGCTGTATGGCTGCTGATAGAAGAGTTGCATGGTATTAATCTTAATCTGGCTGCAACAGTAGATACCATACAGCAATTTGCATCGCGCCTGCACGAAAAGATAGGTTATAATATATTCAGCACCGACAATATAGTAAGTGCAGTAGGATACCTGCCGAAGATAGGGCAAATGCTGGTCAATAGTGTTGCCAGCTTTGTTATCAACGCTTTGGTTATGATATTTGTCCTTTACTTTATGCTGATTGGCGGGCGGAAAATGGAGAATTATTTTTACAGCCTACTGCCTTTCAGTACAAAAAACAAAAGGAATGTAATGCACGAAATAAATATGATGGTGAAATCGAATGCTATTGGCATCCCTCTGTTAGCTATCATACAGGGAGGGGTTGCTCTTATAGGCTATTTGATATTCGACGTGCCCAACCCCATCCTTTTTGCGTTCTTTACTTGCTTTGCTACCATCATACCATTGGTGGGAACCGGGCTAGTATGGCTTCCCTTATCGGTATATCTGGTAATATCTGGCGATTGGTTCAACGGCATTGCTCTGACGGTATTCGGATTGATAGTAATATCAAACTCAGATAACCTTATCCGTTTTATACTCCAGAAAAAAATGGCCGACACACATCCTCTGATTACTGTATTTGGTGTAGTTATAGGCTTGACTTTATTTGGTTTTTGGGGTGTTATATTCGGCCCATTACTTATGTCTATGTTTGTGATTTGCCTGAATATATTTAAGAGGGAATATCTGGATGCAGAATAAAGCAAAAAAGAAGGTGCCCTTTATTACTTTTAGGACACCTTCTTTGTGTTTTCCTATCCTCTCAAAATCAGTAAAGGCATATCGGTGCGCAAATGCAAGACTTTACGCGAAACACTTGGCAAGAAAATACGTCCCAGCAGGTTGCGGCGCTTTGTAGTCAATGCTATAATGTTAACCCCTTCTTCGTCTATAAAATAATCGACAGCTTCTATCATATCAGGGCTATCGAGTAGTTCGTACCCCACATTCAGTTCGGGATATTTCTTTTGGAAATACTCTTTCATACCCAATAGTTCTGTTTCCGTCCAGCGGTCGCCTTTGCGGTTTACGGCATTTACATGTATCAAGGTAATCCTTACCGACTGATATGGCCTCAATATATTGACCAGCATATCGAAGGAATCGAGGTCGCCTTTCTGAAAGTTGGTAAGGAAAGCTATATGCCTGACGTCGTCCATTTTCTTTATCGGAGAATTTTCGGGAATGGCAATCACCGGAATATTTGTCATCTCAATAATATCTGCCGTGACATTACCCACAATATCATTCACATTATTGCTCTTCCCCTTGGTTCCCAATACAAGAAGGAATGGCTTGTATTCGTGTGTAAAGTTTTCGATCTCTTCGCTTTCTATCCCTTCTCTCAGCGAATAGGAATAGTTTACTGATGGAAATTCCTTTTCGGAAATCTTTTTGTCTATCTCGTAACAGAAATCGAGCATCAATCTTCGGGCTTTATCCAAAGGGCTTTCCTTTTCATTATCCAGATTGACAGAATCGGCAAAAGGGAAGGTTATAGGAAAACGCATTTTATACACATGGAGTATCTTCACCTTCGCATTTACCTTGCTGGCTATAGCAAAAGCGGCGCGGCATACCTTGATGGAATAACCGGAAAAGTCGACAGCTACCAGTATCCGTTTACGGCCGTCGTCTATCTTATACGTCTGTTCGTTGTCGTACCTGAACAGTTGTACGCTCTCTATGATGCCAACGGCTTTTATTATATCATATTCGTTGATGCGAACAGCGATACTATTAGAAACACCTTCGCCTTCGTCTTCTACATTTTCGAGAAAGGTTTCTATACCCCTTTCTTCCAATGTCTGTTGCAAGACGCGCGCTTTGGCAGGAGTGTGAATGGCAAGAGTAATTAATTTTTTATCCATAGCTTTATTTTTTAGAGAGACAGATTATAATATAAATACCGAACAAGAGATGCCTGATTGATTAAGGTTATTGCTACATGTTCGGGGTTCTAACAAATTTACTAAAATAACTTCGGTATAAATACGAGTACTTGTCTCTTTTTTAACATAAAGAAAGATGCTTTTGTTTTCTTTACCAAGAAATTCTTCCAAACAAAAAACGAGGACGACCATAAGGCCGCCCCCGTTCGGTTTCCATGTTTCAATATTTAGATAGCTCCGTTTTCTTTCAACACTGCATTTGTCTTGCGGACAGCGGCAGCCGAAGCTTCAAATTTCTCTTTTTCTTCCGGAGTAAGTTTTATGTCTATGATTTTCTCCCACCCGTTTTTGCCTAAAACAACAGGTACTCCGATACAGATGTCTTCTTGCCCGTATTCTCCTTCTAAAGCGACACAGCAAGGAACTACTTTTTTCTGGTCGTGAAGGATAGACTCTACAACATAAGCACCTGCTGCTCCCGGAGCATACCAAGCCGATGTGCCTAGCAAGCCGGTTAGTGTAGCTCCGCCTACCATAGTGTCGGCAACTACTTTGTCAAGAGCTTCTTTTGTCAAAAGGTCGGCAACAGGGATGCCCTTGTATGTCGCCAAACGCACAACAGGTATCATTGTAGTATCGCCGTGCCCGCCAATCACCATGCCTTCTACTTCGTTAGGGTTGCAGCCCAAAGCTTCGCTCAGGTAATATTTGAATCGGGAACTATCCAACGCTCCTCCCATACCAACGATACGGTGCTTAGGCAAGCCAGTAACTTTAGAGGCAAGGTAAGTCATTGTATCCATAGGGTTGGATATTATTACAAGGATGGCATTCGGCGAATATTTAAGGATGTTTTCTGCCACGCTTTTCACAATGCCCGCATTTACCCCGATCAGTTCTTCCCTTGTCATACCCGGTTTGCGCGGAATGCCTGAAGTGATAACAACTACATCCGAATTGACGGTAGCTGCATAATCATTGGTTACACCCTTGATGCGTGTGTCGAAACCTAAAAGCTGGGCTGTTTGGTTCATATCTATGGCCTTTCCTTCCGAAACACCTTCTTTGACATCGAGCATTACAACCTCGTCTGCTACCTCATTAAATGCAAGCACATTTGCACATGTTGCGCCTACATTGCCAGCGCCTACAACTGTTACTTTTGACATAATTTTTTTCCGTTTTTAATATATATGGTATTATAAAAATTCCCTTTGATTGCAAATTGTAAACTATCTGGCATCGCCACCCCATACAGGAGGCTTAAAGCCTGACAAATGTACGTGCTTATTCTGAAAAAAAGAAGATTTTAACAAGTAAAAAAAGAATGATTTATTAAAAAAAGCGAAAGGTTATTATCCTTTTGTACAATATTTTTAAAAGGTTTATATTTGTAGTCGCTTTGTTAAATTTTAAACACACTTATGAGCACCGAAACAAGAAACAACTCGAAAATTCTGATCGCAATAATTATTATATTGATAGCAGGTATAGGAATAGCTGCTTATTTTATATTTAACCAACGGACACAGATAGAAGAACTACAGGAAGTAAGTAGCCTGAACAAGCAACAGCTGGAAGATGAATACGAAAATATCTCCATGCAATACGAAGGTTTTAAAATGAATATAAAAAACGATTCGTTGCTACTCAAACTTACAAACGAACAGGCTAAAGTGCAACGCCTCCTCGACGAACTGCGTACCGTAAAAGCAGAAAACAAAGCCGAAATAAACCGATTGAATCAAGAATTGGGAACGTTGCGCAAAATCCTGAAATCATATATTACTCAAATAGATTCGCTAAACAAAGCCAACGAGCAATTGAGAAAAGCCAACCAGGAGATAACCAATAAATATCAGGAGACATCGCGCACCCTCAACGAAGTTACCCAGGAAAAAGCAAACCTTACGGAAAAGGTAACTCGTGCTGCCAAGCTGGATGCTACAGGAATAAGCATACAAGCGACCAACAAGAAGGGAAAAGTGCAGAAAAAAATAAATAAGGTAGAACAACTGGTCTTAAACTTCCTGATAACAAAAAATATAACTGCCGAACCCGGCGAACGTACGATATATGTGCGCATAATGAAGCCCGACAACGATGTGCTGACCAAAAACCAGGCAAATGTCTTCCCTTTCGAGAATAAAGAAATAAATTATTCGATGAAAAAAGTGATAGAATACGGCGGCGAAGAAACACCTGTAACCATGTACTGGATTGTAGAAGAATTTCTTATGCCGGGAACATATCGCGCCGATATATTTGCCGACGGCAACCGTATAGGATCAAGATCGTTTACACTGCAAAACTGATGGAAATAATAAAAGCTGAGAAAGCACATATACAAACCATACGCACTCTGGCAGATGAAGTGTGGCCCGAAACATTTAAGGAACTGCTTAGCCCCGAGCAAATTGCGTATATGATAGAGATGATGTATAGCGAGTTGTCGCTCGAAAAACAGATGGCAGAAGGACACCAATACCTGTTGGCAAAAAAAGACGGCGAATATCTGGGATATGTATCATACGAATTAAACTATAAAGGAACAGGATATACAAAGATCCACAAAATATATGTGCTTCCTGCTGGACAAGGGACAGGCGTAGGCCGCTTATTTATCGAAACGGTAAGTGGTATAGCTAAGGAGAATAACAACACGGGAGTCTCTCTTAATGTAAACCGCTATAATAAGGCTATCAACTTTTACAGGCGAATGGGATTTGAAATTGCCGGAAGTGAGGACATTGATATCGGCAACAATTTTTTGATGGAAGATTATATAATGAATAAAGAGTTCTGAAAACCGGAACCCTCCGTTTGTATTTTTCGTCTTACCTATTCCGAAGTGTATCTATCAGCAATTGCATTGCTTCTATTGTTTGATCTTTGGAGGCAATGGTTTGCTCCAAATCTTTAATGCGAGCCTCTAAAAATTCCACTTTTTTATCTACATCAACTTCATTTTCGGAGAGAATATCTTTCTCCTCATCTTTGTTCATACTTCCGACACCAGCAATAAGCCAATCCATTGAATAATGGGGGAAAGCTATGGCAATAGAATGCAATATATCATAATTGGGAGCTACTCCCCTCGATATCACGTTTTTGAGTGTATCGGAGGAAATGCCCAGCACCTTTGCAAATTTAGGTATGCTCCCGCATTCCTTCTTGTAAAGGGTTCTTATCCTGTCAATTATGGTATCACTCATATTTGCTTTTAATTTACAAAGAGCAAAAAAATGTTCATTTAAACACATTTTTAGTTAAAATTACTTGCAAGGTGTTTATTTAAACACTATTTTTGCATTTAAATAGTCGTCCTACTTAAGTTACGACTGTGCTTTTTTGTACAATTGAGCTAAATTAGTAAAAATATGAATATCAATAACAAAAGAGTAACGTTAAAAAAAACTATTGATGTTCGCAATACACTCTTAGCTATACAAACGAGTTGCTCTGCTGTAATAAAAACCAAAGATATCAGCGCCAACAGAATACGCGCTATGGTATCGCGGCTGAACAAGGAAGGGTATGAATACCAAACTTCTGAAAAAGGATTTGTAGATGAAATAAAGGTATCCCGATACAAATAGAATAGATATGGCTACACCGCGCAAACGAACTTATAGTAATCCTGAAAACTTCGATCAAGAGTATATCTCACAAGCAGAATGCTATCGTAAAGTCAAGGTGTATTCTCTAATCGTCGGGTTATCTTTTTTCGGGCTTGTAGGCTTTTTCTTTTTCATGAACTATTACGCTTCCGGGTTTACAGAAGGGCATTGCCTTACTCAACCTATACTATCAGCAATATATTCTTCCCGGCCTTAAATAAACACAAAGAAGATGTCCTTTATTACTTTGGGGGACACCTTCTTTGATATATCTACTTATTAATTTCTGAGATGAACTAATCCCATAGATTCTTACTGCTCAGTGCATATTTGCCACTTCCTATAAACACAAGTGCTAATGCACCGAAAAAATATAAAGCCGGCAATTCTATAGCCCAGCCTCCCGACGGACTAAGTGTGAATATATCAGTAGCGTGAGCCATACCTACAGCTACTATCATATTAAAGGCAAATACTGCAGCAGCTAGGCGCGTACCATATCCTGCGATTATAAACAAAGGTGCGACAACCTCGCCTATATAAACCCCGTATGTTATAAACGATGGCAGACCCGAAGCCGCAACCATCTGTTCTATACCATCAGCTCCGTTTACCAATTTTGAAACTCCATGTAAGAGCATCAATACTCCGATACTCAGCCGCAATATAAGCAGTCCTAAATCGATATTTCTATCAAGTACTTTCATTGTGTTGTTTTTTATTATATCGTTTAACTTAATGTTTGTTGCCTATTAAACAAAGAGCTGTTAAAAAGGTTCATCCAAACATAGATTCAATCTATAAAAAACACAACAATATAGAAAATCATAAACAACGGTAGCAACTATCCTCTAAACAACTAAAAAACAAAAAAGGTGTCCTTCACTACTTTTGGGACACCTTTATCACTTTTATTTTTTTTTGCAATCCTTCGCTTTATCTCCCTCCTTTACGCCATGCTTTGCTGTAATATCCTTCGGCTAGAGTACTTACTATTACTCCTTTTTTGATAGAAGCGTGGACAAACTTTCCTTCTCCGATATATACACCTACGTGGTTGATATATTTCTTATTAAAAGTAGAAAAGAATACCATATCTCCGGGTTCTAAATCCTCTTTGGTCACCGGATGTTTGATATTCTTTGCTATTACTGTACTAACCCTGTCGAGTTGTATGTCGTAAACATTCTTATATATAAGATTGGTAAATCCCGAACAATCTACTGCTTTGCGGCTCATCCCCCCCCTGCGGTAACGTGTTCCGAGCCAATCGGTAACTTCGCGGTAAAGAGGCAGTAGCGCGGCATCCGTAATAGTTATGCCCAAACGTCCGGATAGTTCTTCCATTTCTTTTTTCTCTATCAGACGTTCATGGAGCGACGCCAGCGAATTAGACAGGTCTGCATCTGCATAAAGGTCACGCACCGGCGACAATTCTCCTCTTTGCTCTACCAATGTTTTTTTCACCTTTGGCAATGCAACCGCATCTCCGTTTGCTGTTGTGACTTGTATATTGTGCGACGTTTGCTCTATTTTTACCTTTTTAGGTGCTATAGGGTTAGACGGGGTTTTATCTTTGTCTGTAGGGGGCGGGTATGCTGCCAGCGATAAGTAGCTTGCTGAAAATAATATAAGAAATGAAGAAATTTTCAATAGTTTCTTGTCAATAAACATAATTTGCTAGTTTTTTCGGGACTTAAAAGTATGTATTTTACAGCAAATTACAGACAAAACGGATACCGCATTGTTATTTTTTATAATATTTTAAGAAATACAATTTACCTTACACGGCCTGCTTTTCGCCATGCTTTTTTATAGTAATCCTGATCTAAATTGTCGACAACTACCCCTCGCGTAGTAGAAGCGTGGACAAACCGTCCGTTTTTAAGATATATACCTATATGGTTGATGTTGCTATGGCTCTTTGATGTAGCAAAGAAAATAAGGTCGCCTGCACGCAGGTTATTTTTCGAAATTTTCTGCATTTTCATACCCGACATCTGCGATGTTGTCCGTGGTAGGTTCATACCATATACATTTTGGTATATTTTTGTTACAAACCCTGAACAATCAACACATTTTTTAGTTGCTCCGCCAGTGCAATATTTTGTGCCAAGCCACAAAGAAACTTCTGCATAAAGAGGCATATTGCGGTCATCTTCTACATCTGTATTATTCAGAGAAATTCCCAGTTTATTAGACAACTGAGCCACTTCTACAGGATCGTAGAGGCGTTTACTCCATGTCGTTTTCGAAGACTGGCACGATGCCAGAAACAATAAAAGAATTACTAAAAAGAAACTGTTGCGAGAGGTTATATTCTTCATCCGAGTAAAGTTTATGCTATAAAGATAAAGAATAAATATAAAAGAAAGTGCCCAAAGAGGAATCATCTGCTTCATTGCTTCATTTATCAGCCATCGGCCACACTCTTTCTCATGCCCCCTTCTGTCTAAAAATGAGCGGCTTGGCGTCTAATCACTTTTTGAACACTTCGCTACATAAACACAAAAAAAGGTGTCCTTTATTACTTTTGGGGACACCTTCGTTCTATAATATCATTGTGTTCAAAAAAAATCTTTTTTCATCTGCTTATCTGATAAACAACAATTCGCGATATTTAGCCAACGGCCACATTTCATTGTCTACAATGAGCTCCAATTTATCCACATGATAACGGATTTCGTCGAGATAAGGGGCTACCGTATCGTGATAAGCCACTGCTTTTTCACGCTCATTTTCTATATTATTTGCCACCTTGCGCGCATCTATCATTTCATGCACTTTTGCGTTTATAGCATTCACATGAGTCGACACTTTTTCTATCAAACGCAGCTGCTCGGCACCCAATGTCCTGTAATCTTCAGAAATATCTTTCAATTTCGACACATTAGTCAGCAAAACAGACTGGTATGATATGGCAACAGGGATAATATGGTTCAGCGCAAGGTCGCTCAACACACGCGACTCTATCTGAATCTTCTTCGTATAAGTTTCCCATTTCACCTCGTTGCGGGCATGGAGCTCTACTTCCGAAAGAATATTGGAGAAAGTCTGGATGCTTTGCTTCGACGTGTAAGCATCGTAGATAACCGGAACGCTTGTTTCGCAATCGAGTCCGCGCTCTTTCGCCTCCGCCTTCCACTCATCGCTATAACCATTACCATTGAAACGTATATGGCGCGACTCTTTGATATATTTTTTCAATATTTCGTATAACGCTTCCTCTTTCGATTTGCCTTCCGAGATCAATGTTTCAACTTCTTTTTTGAATACAATCAACTGTTCGGCCACCGAAGCATTCAATGCCGTCATTGCAGAAGCACAGTTGGCAGAAGAGCCTACAGCACGGAACTCGAAGCGGTTGCCTGTAAAGGCAAAAGGCGATGTACGGTTGCGGTCGGTATTATCGAGCAATATCTCAGGAATTTGCCCTACACCGAGGCTTATTTGCTTCTTGCTATCGACTACAATCGCATCTTTTACCGAGCTTTTCTCAAATTTGTCGAGAATATCGCTTACCTGAGTACCAAGAAAGACAGATATAATAGCCGGAGGCGCTTCGTTGGCTCCCAGACGGTGGGCATTGGTTGCCGAAGAAATAGAAGCTTTCAGCAAAGCATTATTCTTGTGTACGGCTGCCAATACATTCACCACGAAGGTAACGAAACGCAGGTTTTCTACTTTATCTTTTCCCGGAGAAAACAGATTGATGCCCGTGTCGGTAATCAACGACCAGTTGTTATGTTTACCCGACCCGTTTATCCCTTTAAACGGCTTTTCGTGATACAGTACGCGAAACGAATGCTTGCGCGCTACCCTATCCATTATCGACATAACCAATAAGTTATGGTCTACAGCCAGATTACATTCTTCGTATATCGGAGCCAGTTCGAACTGGTTTGGTGCAACTTCGTTGTGACGGGTTTTTACCGGAATACCGAGGGCATAAGCCTCATATTCAAGCTCCTCCATAAACTTTTGCACACGCTCGGGTATCGCCCCGAAATAATGGTCTTCCAATTGTTGGTTTTTAGCACTTTCGTGGCTCATTAGGGTGCGCCCTGTAAGTGCAAGATCGGGACGCGCCATAAACAAATCTTCGTCTACCAAGAAATATTCCTGTTCCCAGCCCAGATTGGCTACAACCTTTTTTACATCTTCGTTGAAATATTTCACCACATCTGTAGCCGCTTTGTCTACAGCAGCTAAAGCCTTCAGCAGAGGAGTCTTATAGTCTAACGCCTCGCCGGTATATGATATAAAGATGGTAGGAATACACAGCGTATCGCCTACAATAAAAGCGGGAGAAGAAGGATCCCAGGCCGAATATCCACGAGCCTCGAATGTATTGCGAAGCCCTCCGGATGGAAAACTCGAAGCATCTGGCTCTTGCTGAGCCAGCAGTTTACCTTCAAATTCTTCTATCAACCCTCCCTGTCCGTCGTGTTCTACAAAAGCGTCATGTTTTTCGGCAGTACCATCGGTCAGCGGATGAAACCAGTGGGTATAATGAGTTACACCATTTTCCAATGCCCACATACGCATTCCCGCAGCTACATGTTCTGCCAGATTACGTTCCACAGGCTTACCTTTGTCTATAGCATAGGCCAGTGCTTTAAATGTTTCTTTAGAAAGGTACTTTGACATTGTTTTGCGATTGAAAACCTTCTCTCCGTAATATTCAGATGTCTTCCGTGTCGGTTTCACAACTTCCACAGGTTTTCTTTCCGAGGCCATAGCCACTGCTTTAAAACGTAACTTTGTCATACGAGTTGTTTTTATTTGATTCTATATTTTTATTTTTAAAGTGATATATCCTTCAAACGGCTTACAGCCTCTTTTGTATTATCAAGTGTTCCGAATCCTGTCAGACGTAAATAACCTTCGCCGCTCGGCCCGAATCCGACACCGGGAGTACCAACGATGTTTAATTCGTTCAGTAGATAGTCGAAGAATCCCCACGATGTCATACTTCCTGGTGTTTTCACCCAGATGTATGGGGAATTGATCCCTCCATAGACCTGCAAACCCAAGTCGGTCAGTCCTGTCCTTATTATGCCTGCATTATTCAGGTAATAATCGACCACCGCCTTCACTTGTTTCTTCCCTTGTGGCGAATAGCAAGCTTCGGCTGCACGCTGTATAATGTAAGGCACTCCATTGAACTTGGTAGTGTGGCGTCTGTTCCATAGCCTGTTTAAGGAAACGGCATCGCCAGATTTTGTATATCCCATCAACGCTTTCGGTACAACTGTGTATGCACAGCGTGTACCTGTAAATCCTGCTGTTTTGGAGAAGCTGCGGAATTCAATAGCAACTTCTTTTGCACCTTCTATTTCGTATATACTATGGGGAACATCGCCTTCTGTAATAAAAGCCTCGTATGCCCCATCGAATAATATAAGTGACTTATTCCGGCGGGCATAGTCTACCCACACTTGCAACTGGTCTTTAGTCAGTGTAGTACCTGTCGGATTATTCGGGTAGCACAGATAAATTATATCAACCTTTTGCTTGGGAAGCTCCGGCACAAAATCATTTTCGGCAGTACACGGGATATAAACCAATCTGTCCCACTTTCCGTCAACAAGATTGCCTGCCCTACCCGCCATCACATTTGTATCTATATATACAGGATAAACGGGATCGGTAATGGCTACAATGTTATCTAAGCCGAGTATATCGCCAATATTTCCCGTATCGCTTTTCGATCCGTCGCTGACAAATATTTCATCAGCTTCTATATCCAATCCACGAACCTTATAATCATTCTCGACGATAGTATTTACCAAGAAATCATAACCCTGTTCCGGGCCATACCCCCTGAAAGCAGAAGCATCGCCCATTTCGTCAACAGCATCATGTAAGGCTTCTATTACTGCCGGAGCCAAAGGCTTGGTTACATCTCCTATACCAAGGCGTATTATATTGGCAGCGGGATGTGCAGCCTTAAATTCGTTTACTTTTCTGGCTATATCCGAAAACAAATAGCTTCCGGGAAGCTTAGTATAATTTTCGTTTATCAATATCATTTTGAGGTTCTTCTCTTTCGGATTTATTTACGACTTCTTTTAAATTAATACCCCTTCGAAAACCGTTACAGCTTCTCCGGTCATATATACATGGTTATTCTCCTCTCTCCATTCTATTTCCAAATCACCGCCAAGCAAATGAACTACTATTTTCCGGTCGCAACAACCATTAAGTACAGCAGCTACAGCAGCAGCGCAAGCACCTGTACCACAAGCCAGGGTTTCGCCGGCACCACGCTCCCACACACGCATATTCATCGTACTGCGATCCACTACTTCGATAAACTCCGTATTTGTCTTTCGTGGAAATATAGGATTAGTTTCGAATTTAGGCCCCAAAACAGGCAAATCCAGTTCTTTTATACCCTTCATAAAAACTACTGCATGCGGATTTCCCATCGACACACACGATATTTCCCATATTTTACCGTCTATTTCCAGCGGATAATTCAATACGGGGGCTTTATCGGCTTTTACCGGAATCAGATCGGGTGCAAGAATCGGCTCGCCCATATCTACTGCCACTTTACGGGCTTTGGCATCGCCATCCAAGAGGCTTATATATTTAATTCCGGCTAAAGTTTCCAGTGTAATTTCCTTTTTTGTAGTCAGCCCATTATCATATACAAATTTGCCGACACAACGTGAGGCATTGCCACACATTTCAGCTTCCGACCCGTCGGAATTGAACATCTGCATCCTGAAATCACAGGTTTCAGACGGCAAAATAAGCACCAACCCGTCGGAACCGACACCAAAATGACGATTGCTTAAACGTATAGCCAACTCTGAAGGATTTTCTATCTTCTGGTCAATGGCATTCATATATATATAATCGTTACCGGCGCCTTGCATTTTGGCAAATTCCAACCCTTCCATTTATCTTTTCCCTCTATATTTTGGCTCTAATTGTTCATATTTATTTTTCTAAGTGCAAATTTCATACAAATTATTCAATCTAGCAAGGATTTTATAACATTTTTTCAATCATAATTAAAGATAAAAATCTTTTTGACTTAAAGAAGCAAATAAAAATCAACAAAAAGATACAAATAAATGCATTATTTAATACTTTTGTAAAAATGAGAAAAAGAAAGCCGGTTTTCGAACAGGTTTTTATCTTTTATTGCAGCAAAATATTTTTGAGGCACCGATCATGCAAAAAAAAAAATAACCTTAAGATAATTATCCTAAGGTTATTTTTCATTAAGAAGAACTCTATTACTGTAAAGCAGAAGCTCCTCCGATAATATCAAGCAATTCGTTCGTTACAGCTTGCTGACGCGATTTATTGTACTGGATAGTCAACTCCTGCACTAGCTCGTCGGCATTGTCCGTAGCTATCTGCATAGCAATTACACGGGCGGCATGCTCAGAAGCATTGGCATCGAGTAGCGCAGCAAAAAGCCTTGAGTAAAGGACTGTAGGAATCAAGTTGGAAAGTATTTCTTCCTTCGATGGCTCCAGAATATAATCAGCGTTTGCAGGCTCGTTTTCTCCTTGCTTTTCTTTAGACTGGCCTAAATCGAAGGGAAGGAACGGCACCACCTGCAACTTTTGCGAACCTGTGGATATAAAATGATGATAAATCAATATTACCTCATCCAGTTCTTTTGCTATATATTTATTGATCAATTCTTTTGCCAAGTCCTGTACAGCCTGATAAGATGGTTTATCGGCCATATCGCGAAAATCACCTTGAACATCTACGCCTTGTTTCTTCACGGCATCGGCAATCTTTTTACCAACAGGATAAACAAGGACATTCTCTTTACCTAAGGATTTTTTTTGCGTATAAACCGAATTAAACTCCTTTATCACATTGGCGTTATATGCCCCGGCTAACGACGAATTGGAAGCAAAAACCACTATCGCAGATCTCTTAGTTTCTCTCTTTTGGATAAAAGGAGACTCATAGCTGGTGTCCGATGCCAGAAGATTAGTCAGTATTGCATCTAACTTTTGCTGATAAGGCAAAAAATTAGTAATGGCAGACTGAGCCTTATGCAATTTGGCCGATGCTATCATCTTCATTGCCGAAGTAATCTTCTTTGTGCTTTTTACCGAGCCTATTCGCGTTTTTATTTCCTTAAGAGATGCCATAATTCAATCAGTTTTTATATTGAGAAGATACATCCGAAGCTACTTTCCTTAGCGTTTCTTCAATACCCGCGTCAATAATTCCTTTTTTCAGTTGGTCGAGCACATCTGCCTGATGTTGCATTTCGAGTGTGCGCAAAAACTGAGTTTCAAAATCGTGTACTTTATCTATAGGTACATTCCGCAACAAGCCATTAGTACCACAATAGAGAATGGCAATCTGTCTTTCGACAGGCATTGGCGAATATTGCGATTGGATAAGCAACTCCGTATTCTTCTTTCCCTTGTCTATTGTCATAGCCGTTACAGGGTCGAGGTCACCACCAAATTTAGTAAACGCTTCCAATTCACGATATTGCGCTTGGTCTATCTTCAATGTTCCGGCAACTTTTTTCATAGCCTTCACCTGAGCCGAACCTCCTACACGCGATACTGAAATACCAACATCAATAGCAGGACGCACTCCCGAGTTGAACAAGTCTACATCGAGGAAAATCTGCCCATCGGTAATCGAAATCACATTGGTAGGGATATAAGCCGAAACGTCTCCCGCCTGAGTTTCAATAATAGGTAATGCGGTAAGCGAACCCCCGCCTTTTACCTTGCCTTTGAGACTTTCGGGTAAATCGTTCATTTGTTCGGCAACTTCCTGTTGGCTGATTATTTTTGCGGCACGTTCCAATAGGCGCGAGTGCAGGTAGAATATATCTCCCGGATATGCTTCACGACCCGGAGGACGGCGAAGAATCAACGATACTTCGCGATATGCTACGGCTTGCTTCGACAAATCATCGTAAACCACCAAGGCATGACGGCCCGTATCGCGGAAATATTCACCGATAGCAGCTCCGGCAAATGCAGAGAAATATTGTAGGGCAGCAGGCTCGGCAGCCGTAGCCGACACAACAATGGTATAGTCCATTGCGCCTTTTTCCCTTAGAGTTTCCACTATATTGGCTACAGTAGAAGCTTTCTGACCGATGGCCACATAGATACAATATACCGGGTCGCCGGCTTCGTAGTTTGTTCTTTGGTTGATAATAGTGTCTATCGCAATGGCAGTTTTTCCGGTTTGGCGGTCGCCAATAATCAACTCGCGCTGCCCACGTCCGATAGGGATCATGGCATCCACCGGCTTAAGCCCTGTTTGCAACGGCTGGGTTACCGGCTGGCGGTATATTACACCCGGAGCTTTGCGCTCCAACGGCATTTCGAGCAATTCGCCGGCAATAGGCCCTTTTCCGTCTAATGGCGCACCAAGAGGAGTGATTACACGCCCAAGCATACCATCGCCCACGTTGATGGAGGCAATCCGTTTGGTACGCTTTACGGTATATCCTTCCTTTATCCGGTCGGATGGACCAAGCAATACGGCTCCAACGTTGTCTTCTTCCAAGTTCATCACAACGGCCATAATACCGTTGTCGAACTCTAGAAGCTCGTTGGCTTCCGCATTTTTCAGCCCGTATATGCGAACAACACCATCGCCGACATTGAGCACAGTACCCACTTCGTCGAACTGGACGCGGCTACTGATATTCTCAAGCTGCATTTTCAGCACGTCGGAGACTTCACTTGCTTTTATATTTTCAGACATATATTTTTTCTGGTTACGAGTTACAAGTTACGAGTTACAAGTTTTTAGTTAACAAGTAGACAGGTAAACGAGATACAAGTTGTTTTTAATATTACAGCCTATCTGCTAATTTGCTCGTTGGCATATTAACATTCTGGCACATTAGCTAATCTTACTGTTATCGGCGATAAGTTGCTGCCTGATACGCTTCAGTTGGCTCTTTACACTGGCATCGAGCCTGTATGTATCGACATAGAGGATAAACCCACCTTCGATATCTGGATCTACACTTGTTTCGAAATCGAGTGTGCCCGGCTTAATCTTCTGCAATAATCCTTTCATCTTTTCAGCAACGGATTTATCTACAGGGGTAGCTGTCACAAGTCTGCCCATATTCATATCCTTCATCTCACGATACATATCTGTGTACGACAGGGATATGTTGTGTAGGAGAGTTTCTCTCCTGTTTTTGAATACGAGATCCATGAAACGGCCAAGCGGTTCACTTATTTTTCCTCCAAGTACAGCTTTTACAAGTCCCAGCTTATCATCTAAACTCAATATGGGATTATCCATTGCCATATGTAATTTAGGCTCATGAGCAAAGGCCGATGCTATCGTTTTCATATCTTCGTACAAAGCATCTTCTACCTTTTGTTCTTTAGCATACAACAACAGTGCCTTGGCATATCGCTTAGAAATCATCCCTTCATTCATAACAGTTAAGATTTTGAGACCATGGCTTCATCTACCAGGCGATCAATCATTGACATTTGTTCTTTAGGGTCTTTCAGAGATTCGCGAAGGACTTTTTCGGCCACACCTACCGACAGTTCTGCTACCTGGCGACGGATGTCGCGTATAGCCTGGTCTTTTTCGGCCTGTATTTGCTTCTTTATTTCCTCCATCTCTTTAGCCCCTGCAGCTTTGGCTTGTTCACGCGCTTCGGCAATAATGCGGTCGCGGGTGTCGGCAGCCTCTTTCAAGATTTTCACCTGCTCCGTTTTAGCCGATGTCAGTATTTCATCGCTTTTCTCTTTTATTTCAGCCAATTGTTGATTGGCTTTTTGTGCATTTGCCAACGATTCTTCTATATAGCTTTTTCTTTCTTCCACCATTTTGGTAATCACAGGGAAACCAAATTTGGCAAGTATGAAAAAGACTATACCGAACGACAAAAGCATCCAAAAGAGAAGGCCGGATTCAGGTAATAGTAAATTCATATTTTATTTACGTTTTTGTTTGATTAAAGGATAAATCCGCAAACTACGACAGCAAACAGGGCAACCCCTTCGACAAGAGCCGCAGCGATAATCATTGATGTACGGATATCACCTGCTGCATCGGGTTGACGCGCAATACCTTCCATGGCAGAGCTACCAATCTTACCGATACCGATACCTGCTCCGATCACAGCTAATCCTGCTCCAAGTGCAGCACCAAAACCTGTTAAGCTAGTTGCAGCTTCTGCTGCTTGTAATAAAGTTGATAGTAACATAATCTTATTATTTTTAATTGGTTAATTTATTTGGTTACATTTTTTTAGTTAACGAGTAGTCAAGTAAACGAGGCACAAGTTATTTTTAATATTATTATAGCCTATTTGCTAATTTACTCTTTGGGATATTGGCTTATTAATGTTTATGCGGTTCTACTTGCGCCAGACCGATAAACACAGCCGACAACATAGTAAATACATATGCCTGTATGTATGCCACCAGTATTTCTACAAAGCTGATAAAGATTGTAAGCAATACCGAAACCACTGTCATCGACGAATTTACGACTGTACCAAGATTTGCAGTCACAAATATCAAACAAGTCAGACCAAGCACGATAGAGTGTCCTGCCAATATATTGGCGAAAAGACGGATCATCAATGCAAATGGTTTTGTAAACACGCCAACCAGCTCGATAGCCGGCATAATAGGTATCGGCACTTTGAGCCATGTAGGCACATCGGGCCAGAATATTTCGCGCCAATATTCCCTCGATCCGAAGATGTTTACAATAAAGAAAGTAAACAAAGCCAATACCAGCGTAACGGCAATATTACCAGTTACATTAGCCCCTCCGGGAAAAATAGGGATCAGTCCCAAAATATTGTTGAAGAATATAAAGAAAAACACCGTCAACAGGTAAGGTGAGAATTTCCTGTAATTCTTACCCACACAAGGCTTTATGATATCATCCTGAACGCTCATGATGAACATTTCCATGAATGCCACAAAACCTTTTGGCGCTTTATGCTCACCGCTTTTGGCTTGTTTCTTATACCAGTTGGCTACCGACATAACAATCAAGAGCAATAGTATAGAGCTAATGATCAAAGCTGTAGCATTTTTTGTAAGGGAAATATCCAAAGGACGCACCTCTTCTCCGGCAGCATTTTTTTCTACTATCTTTCCTTTATATCCTCCTTCGGGTGCAAGATAAAATCCATTGTAGGAATCGTGCCCGTGGTGAAATTTGGATGACATGAAAATATGCCAACCGGATGTCTCGCCTTTTACTATTACAGGCAAAGGAATGGAAAGATGGAAGTCTCCGAACGATGCCATATGCCATTCGTACGAATCGGCAAGGTGGTCGAGAATCAGTTCCTTCACATTCAACTCTTCCTCAGCTTCTTGTCCTCCGGCTGCAACAGCAGGTTGTATTCCTGCTATGCCGGCCAGCAAAACCAAAGCTAATATGTATTTCAAATAGTTTTTCATCCTATTGTTGTTTGTTCTTTAAACGTTTTTCTATCTTCAGGAATAATATGGCTTCTATAGCCAGGAAAAGGAGATAGAAAATCATAAATACGAGGACAAAGCTTTTTATATTTTCTTTTATTACAG
The DNA here is from genome assembly GCF_010501105.1 of Dysgonomonas sp. 511. Taxonomy (GTDB): domain Bacteria; phylum Bacteroidota; class Bacteroidia; order Bacteroidales; family Dysgonomonadaceae; genus Dysgonomonas. The sequence goes on from NZ_QVMQ01000022.1 coordinate 175,493, forward strand.
CGGCATAGATACCGACAAAAATAAGGGATGCAAAAATCTTCACCACCTTTGTCAGCATGTAAGTATTTAACATTTGCCTTTGTGTAACTCTGCGGCTTGCCGATTCGGCATATATGATGACGAGCGACTCCAAACCTAAGAAAAAGAGCAGGATACCTTCGAACCAATTGGGATAATATTCTGGGAATACATAGTACAGCAATGCTCCTATGGCAGCCCCTGCAATCATCCCGAATGCCAGCAACGAAGTTATAAGTTTAGCTCTAAAAAAATTCATCCTTTCAAATAACGCATACTGTTACAACACCATTATTGACTTCGGCAATACCTCCTTTTACATCCAGTGTTTTCTCACTGCCTCCCTCCGCATAGACTATCTGTCCCTCTTTCAAGGGAGATATCAGCGGGGCATGGTCGGGATATACACCAAAGCTACCCGAAACACCGGGCATGGTTACAGAAGATACGGCTCCCGAAAACAAATTCTTTTCTGCCGATATAATATTAAGTTGAAGTTCCGTTTTTTTCATTTTCAATTACAAGTTACAGGTTATAAAACAGTTACAAGCAGACAGGTAACACATAAACCTTATTTTGCACATTTTCTAATCTGCGAACTACTCTCAATATATTATCCCTTAGCTTGAGCAAGAATCTTCTCGCCTTTGGCTATAGCGTCTTCGAGGGTACCAACATTAAGGAACGCCTGTTCCGGCAAATGGTCTACTTCACCATCCAGAATCCTCTTGAAACCTTGAATTGTATCCTGAATATCTACAATCACACCCGGCACCCCTGTAAATTGTTCTGCAACGTTGAACGGCTGAGACAAGAATCGTTGTACACGACGAGCACGGTTTACTGTCTGACGGTCTTCGTCTGAAAGCTCTTCCATACCCAAGATGGAAATAATATCTTGCAATTCTTTGTTACGCTGAAGTATTTGTTTTACTCGCTGTGCTATATCATAATGTTCCTGCCCTACAACCATAGGATCTAAGCTTCGCGATGTAGATCCAAGTGGGTCTACCGCCGGATAGATACCTAGCTCTGTAATCTTACGGTCGAGCACGGTAGTGGCATCCAAGTGGGAGAAAGTAGTTGCGGGAGCGGGGTCGGTCAAGTCATCGGCAGGTACATACACAGCCTGCACGGATGTAATAGACCCGTTTTTGGTAGAAGTGATACGCTCTTGCATAGCTCCCATCTCTGTAGCCAATGTAGGTTGATACCCTACTGCCGAAGGCATACGCCCTAGCAATGCCGACACCTCAGAACCAGCCTGGGTGAAACGGAATATATTGTCGATAAAGAAAAGTATATCTTTTGGCCCGTCAGATTGTGCATCGCGGAAAGATTCTGCTATTGTAAGTCCCGAAAGGGCAACATCGGCACGTGCGCCCGGGGGCTCGTTCATCTGCCCGAAGACAAGGGATATTTGAGATTTCTCCAATTCTTTAGGGTCTACTTTCGACAGATCCCAATGCCCTTCTTCCATGCTTTTTTCAAATTCTTCGCCATAACGAACAACTTTCGATTCTATCATTTCGCGTAGCAGGTCGTTACCTTCGCGGGTACGCTCCCCTACTCCGGCAAACACTGAATATCCATTGTGTTTCTTGGCAATGTTATTGATAAGCTCCATAATCAACACCGTCTTACCTACTCCGGCACCTCCGAAAAGGCCGACTTTCCCTCCTTTGGCATAAGGAGCAAGCAAGTCTATCACCTTAATACCAGTAAAGAGTACTTCGCGTGTAGTTTCCAGTTCGTCGAACGCGGGTGGTTCGCGGTGTATAGGCGCACCATCTTTTTTGTCGAGAAGCGACATTCCATCAATAGTATCGCCAACCACATTCATCAGGCGTCCTTTCACCTGCGAGCCTGTCGGCATTTTTATTGGCGAACCTAACGGTTTAACTTCTAACCCGCGGCTCAATCCGTCGGTACTATCCATAGCAACTGTACGCACAGTGTCTTCGCCTATATGTTGCTTAACTTCAAGAATGAGGGACTGTCCATCAGCTCTTTTAATTTCGAGGGCGTCGTTGATATTCGGCAGATTGTTGGCCGGATCGCTGGTGTCGAAAAACACATCGACCACAGGCCCAATTATCTGAGATATATGCCCGGTTATTTGTGACATAAGCTTTTGAATTATATTATTATATTATTTTTGTTCCTTCTTTTGTTTTGTGTCAGCCTGATATACATCATCTATTCGATACAGAAAGCGAGTCGCAGATTTTCCATAAATCTACACCCGGCAATAAAGATAAATAGATGGATTTGAATTATGGTACCAGACGTTTCTATACCTTAAATAAAAGCATGACAAATATAATCATTATAATCTTTTTATAATACATTTGTAAAACAAAATAATAAGTAAGCTTATTATTTTTAAACGTTAGTTAACTATTGACTCTATAACATTTATTTTATGATATCTGTTCTCTTTTCCTGGCTGATTATATTCTTTGTATTATATTCTTTTGGAGAGATATTTATTGCAATTTATAGAAAGATATGCAAAACGACCGAAAACTATAATACTGTAGATATAGCACTAATTGGCCTTTGCTTTACCGTCCTTTTACTTTCTATTTCATCATTGTTTATACCTTCAAACCATTATATATTAATCTCTTATTGTATTATTGCAATATTGTATTGGTGGAAAAACAAGGAAGCTCTGGCTGAGAAAATAAAAAAGGGAAAAAGCTTCATCAAAAGATTAAGCACAATAGAGAAATGTGCAGCCATACTTCCTGTCGTTTCTTTACTGCTTTATTGCTATATCCCCGATCAGTTTTACGATGCCGAATATTATCACTATCAACAAATAAGATGGAACGAGGAGTTTAAGGTTGTGCCGGGGCTAGCTAATCTGGAAGATCGCTTTGGTTTCAATTCCAACTATCTATTGGTATCTGCCATTTTCACATTCCGTTTCCTGTTCAAGGAAGCCCACTACACATTGCAATCTGTAGTATTTCTGTGTATGATCTACTGGACACTAGCCTCCTTTATAACATCGGGGCATAAGGTACAATATATAGTCCTTTTCTTTTTATTCTCGCTTGTCTTCCTTACACAAAGCTATATGTTTGGAGCTTCCAGTACAGATATTATCCCCATCTTATGTAGTTTGTACTATCTGACTAAAATAATAATCTCGCCTGATGTTGTAAAAAAACAACCGCTGCTTATATTTCTTCTTCCGGTATTGCTGGTCACCTTTAAACTTTCTTCCGGCATTCTAGGCCTAGTATGCATATACATATGTGTGTATTTAATTAAGCAGAAGAAATATAAACATTTTTTATTTTTGCTGTCTGCCTCTGTTTTTATCATAGTCCCCTGGCTCATCCGCAACATCATCGTTTCGGGATATCTGGTATATCCGGTATATATTGTTGATATATTTTCTTTTGACTGGAAAGTTCCTGAAACATCTACCATACTGCAATATATACATGTAGAAAACTATGCCAAAGATATGTTTTCACTCACGTTTCACAATTTCTTATCCCTAAAACCGGGCGATACTATAAACTTCGTTTTTTTCATAATAATATCTATATCACCTCTTTTCGTCTCCTATCTATATTGGAAAAATAAGATAGTAAATAGATACCTTGCCATCTACCTTTTCATAATGACATGTATCATTTTCAGTCTCTATACTGCTCCTGATTTTCGTTTTTTTTATGGCTATTTATTAGCCGGAATTTTCCTTTTATATATTCTTATTTTTCCATTACAAGGCAAAAGCAGGCGTATTTCAATTTTAGGGAACTGCTCATTCTGCCTCATTATATCCGCATGGCTTTTTCTGTCGGTCAACAAATTTATAGATGCAACAAACCATATCAACCTGCAATTTACAAAGATATCGGACATTGCAATGCTGTACAGACAGAGAGGTGTAAAGATATTAAGCAGCTTTCGCGAATATAAGCTAGGAGAGCATACGATATATATTACATATAAGAAAGAGGATAACCGAACCTTTGATGTAATACCCGCAACATCTCCCTATGGCATACCTTACGAACCGTTTATTGGTTTAAGAATGCAGGATATAAGGACAATAGAAACCAGAGGGGAAAATATAGGCGATGGATTCAGAACTAAAAAAGAATATATAGATATTATAGAACGTAATAGGGAAAAGTATATTGAAGAGTATTATTTATATTGGAAAAACACACAATAGCATAATATTCAAACATTTACACTCAACAAAAAGAGGCAATCACAATGATTGCCCCTTTTTGCTATAAAAACACAGGAATATTAAAATTTATATCCTAACGTAAGCAGTCCCTGAAATGTATTATCTTTCCACGATGCTTTACTAGAATCATCGTACACATATATATCTGCTTTTTGCTGTCTCATCACAAACGCCAGATCGGCATAGAGGCTACGGGTAAACCTATACCCCAACCCGTAAGTAAAATAATGAGTATCCTTATCGAGTGTGAAATGAGTAACCGAACCAACAGTCATAACCTCTTGTTGGTTATCTTGAAACTCTTTTGTCATCGGGCTTTGCTGCCATGAATAGCCGACACGCCCCGAGAATTGGTTTGTAAAGCGCATTTCCAGTCCGGCACGAAGAGTAGAAGCCATACGGAAATGGTTTTCTATATCTGAGTTTGCACCAACATAGGCATTCCCATCATCATCATGCAACTTCATGTTTTTATAATTGGTCAGAACATAATCGGCAGAAACTGTCAACTTTGGAAATAGCCCTTCTCCCGGATCGAGTAAAATGCCTGCAAGGCTGAATGTCCATCTGTCGGGAGTACGCAAACGGTAATCTTCCGATTGGAAACGTCCGGTCTCTATTATCGTATTACCTGTAGGAGCAGGAATGATGCCCGTCATTTTTGGCGAGTATGCTGCACTATAATAATCCGTCATATTATACCATGTAGGCGAATGGTAAGCCATACCCAGACGCAACTGATGTATTGGTTTTACAATAACTCCCAGCCCAACCTGAATACCGGAACCATCCGTTTCCAGTTCATTAAACAAAGTATAGTTATTAGAAGCATAAGCTTCGGACAGTTCCGAATATAAACGGTATTTCAAATCCGTAATAGACAGGGTAAGCCCGGCACTAACAATATCTGAGAATGTTGTTCCTACATTGAAGTCGTAAGAATCGACAGAACCTTTTTCGCGTACATACAGATAGTTATCAGCCCCTTTAGGTATTCCACCTATAGTAAAAAATCCTTTATCGTCGTATCCGAAGAAACCGGCATTTGCACCCAGTACCGCCAGCCAGTCGTAATTTTGAAGAGGATAAATATCATCATCATCATCGAATAACAATTCATTTGGATCGTCATTTTTCAAAGCCACCCCATTCGCCCTATAAGTCATATAATCAGTGAGAGTAGCATCTGGATTGGCTACTTCCATAGAATACTGCCTGTGAAAATTCTTCAAACGATTGTAAGAAAATCCAAAATTTATAAGAGGGGCGACATCGCTGGCAATAGGAAATGTAGCCACAAAGGCCAGATTGTCGAAGTTCACCTTGAATTTGCTTTCATCAAACTTTCCAAAACCAGACTCTATTTTTGTATTTGTATTTTGAAAGTTCAGTGTCGTTACAATTTCAGATGATTTATAAACACCTATACCCGCCGGGTTGATAGATATAGCCGAAATATCGCCACCCAAAGCCCCCATAGCACCACCCATAGACACCGAACGAGCCGTTCCTGTCAGGTCTTTCTGAGACAACTTATATGCATCCATTTCTCCTTGGGCAAATACAGAGCCCATAGATAACAGCAATGCTGAAACAAATAAAACTTTACGCTTCATAATATTGTTATTTTACATTTTCAAAAAAGCTGTTTCAGAATTATAGCATACTTGAAACAGCTCTTTATATTGATTTATTTTCACTCTAATATGAACTTATCTACCACGTCCTCCACCTCTGCTGCTTCCTCCACCGGAAGAACGGCTGCTGGATGATGAACCTCCTCCCGAACTGTAAGACCCTCTTGAGCTACTGGACGACGATGAGCCGCTATAGCTTGGACGGCTGGAACTCCTGCTAGAAGATGATGATCCGCTGTAACTAGGACGAGAGGAACTACTGCTAGAGGATGAACCATTGTAACTAGGTCGCGAACTAGGACGAGAAGATGAACTACTGCTCGATCCGCTATAGCTTGGACGAGAGGAAGAGTTACCAGAACCATTATAACTCGGACGGGTACTAGGACGGGAAGATGAAGAACTTCCTACACCAGACTCTGAACGGTTGCCACTCCCTGTAGACCCATTGTAGCTAGGGCGAGTACTCGGACGGGTTGTTGTACCTTCATAACTTGGTCGGGTACTTGGACGGCTCGAGTTTGACCCATTGTAGCTTGGACGGGTACTAGGACGCGTTGATCCTGTTCCATTATAACTCGGACGAGTGCTCGGACGGGTAGAACTATACGACGGACGCGAACTTGGACGCGAACTAGAATAAGATGGACGGGAACTAGGGCGTGATGTTGCATAAGAACCTCGTCCTCCATAGTATCCATTATATCTCGATCCGTAATAAGTACCTCTCGAACGTCCGGCACTACCATAGTAAACCGGTCTTGAACTATAATGATGATGGTGGTGGTGTCCGTAGTAAGGACGATGCCATCCCCAACTCCAACTGCTGTAATACCATGGATCGTGCCATCCCCATCCCCAACTGGAATAGTACCAAGGACGACTCCATCCCCAACCCCAGCTGCTGTAATACCAAGGGTCGTACCACGGATCGTAGAATGGGTAATAAGAGGCGAAACCTCCCCATCCCCAACCGATATTGAAACTCCAGCCTCTGTTGCGGTAGTAGTTGCTGTAAAGGTCGTTTGTCACATAAACATTGATTTCATTATCACTCGAAATCTTTACACTATTTGCCGGATCGTGGAATTTCACTATACGGTCGGTGTATTGATATGCTTGATATTCTGCATCATCATATGCTACAGAGTCTTGTGGGGTATTGTCATATACCTCGACAGAACCTCCCCTGCGATTGTATGCATCTACATCTATGTTGACATTACCTACAGTTTCCATAGTTACGTCGCCATTATTGCGAACGACAAGGACTTGTTTTTGATTAACAGGCCTTTGCGAAACTGTATTCTTTACTTCCTTCTTTTTGTTGTCAGATTTAGAAGTAGCATAGACATCATCCCAGTCTTCCTGTGCAAATGCAAGGAAGGGACATGCAGCTATCAGGAACGTCAATAATAAGTTTTTAGCTTTCATAACCTGCTCTCCTTCTATTTTTAGTTTATACTTTTTCTTAGTCAGATTGTTCAGTGTATTTTCGATTCTATATTCAATCTTATCTCTTTGACTCTCTCTTTTCCCAAAGGTTTAATTTACCCCTTAGTTGAGCCCTACACTTTAGAAGCAAATATACGATATTTATATTAAACTGTACATAGAAGATGCCAATAAAAGAAACCTGCTGCACATTTCAGGTATAAATCCACCTACATTTTAATCATCCTTAAGATTATTGTTAAAAGATAAAAAAGCCTTATTCTATTCTACTATCGAATTTAAATATACTTCCAGATTAGTGTAAGATGGGCTTAAGTTATACTTCGCGCCATCCGTCTTATCTTTCGGGTCGAGCCCCTTCTTTGTTTCCCATTCGTCGGGTATTCCATCGCCATCGGTATCAGCAAGTGCTGCCGTCGATTTATATTCAGGCCATCCTCCGACATCTTCCTGGCTGTCGATAATCCCCAATGTGCCGCCTTTCGATCCCTTATAAGTATAATTGCCTTCTTTCACTTCCTTAACTATACGGTCGTCTACAATGTCGCGCTTATATGAAGCACCTGCCCCCTTCAACACCAGATCATAAGCCTGTTGCGCTGTATGTGTTTCGCATTCTGCAATTTTGAATTCGGATAATGATTTACAATCGCTCTCGGTAAAACTTCCATTCGGCGTCATTCCTTTCCAGTTGTTTGCATTTACTTCGCTTATAAGGCTTGTGTATGAAGAATTGGACGATATATATGACGAACTTCCATCGAAAACATTCCCTTTGGCATAAAAATAACCATAAACACCTGCAGCGTTTGTATTACTGCCATCGTCAGCCGATGGCTGGAAGATGCGATAGACCAACGATTTCTTTTGCGCTGTAGAAGGCCCCGGCTTATAATAATTGTTTACAAAGTTGTACGAACCGCCCTCTCCTGCATATCCTCCGTTTGTCGGCCCCCAATTGTAGAAGACATTGTTTCGCAAGTCTACTTTCTCTATTTCAGGCTTACCCGTATAGCGGCTTCCGCAAAGACGTGGCGTGCGGCTTGTATGATGCGCCAACAGATTGTGATGGAAAGTTGCCATATGCCCTCCCCAGATACCACCATAGCCGTGAGAGCCCTTGCCATGCCCCGAATTGGTCAAACTTTCCGACAAGATACACCATTGCATCGTAAAGTTGGCATTGTCGTAAAAAGAAGAACATTCGTCGATAGACCAACTCATAGAGCAGTGGTCTATTATTATATTCTTACGGTTCTTACCCCACAGAGCATCTGATTCTGCCCCCTTTTCATCGCCTAAGCGAAATCGCATATATCTGATTATAACATTGTCAGCCTTAATATTCGTTGCGTAATTCTTCAGGCAGATACCGTCTCCCGGTGCTGTTTGTCCGGCAATGGTTACATTACTATTCTTTATCTCCAGTTCTTTTTGAAGTTCGATAATTCCACTCACAGCAAAGACAATAGTGCGGGTATCGGTCTTATTAATAGCCCAACGCAATGTGCCTGTCGACCCATCGTCTGCCAGACTGGTAACTGTATAGACTGTACCGCCTGCACCGCCTGAGACATATTTACCTGCACCATCAGCTCCCGGAAAGGCCGGCACAGTATCCCTTTTGGGTGTGACATAAGTAGGCAACGACGGGTCGGGAGTAATAACCGGAGGTGTTGGTGTGGGAGTTATATCGTCATCTCCATTGCTGTCGCCACATGCCACAAGCAGGGAGAAACAAAATATAAGAATAGACGCAAAGCGCAGATACTTAGATAGGTAAATATTTTTCATGAGATAGATAAAATTGTAGTTTGCTATTATTTAGTACTACAAATATTATCAATTCCCCTAAAACTAAGCACCCCTTGATACAAGAGAGGTTTATATGCCCCCTGTTTTAAGATAGAATCACCCCCTATCCGACAATATCGAAACGGGCAAATTTCAAGAGTAATTGCTTGACACCGGAATTTTCGAATTCTACAGTTGCCTTACGGCTGTCGGGATCGCCGGTTACAGCAGTTACTTTGCCGATACCAAACCGCTCGTGCTTAATCACTGCACCAACTTCTACTTCCCCGGCATTTTTACCTGCCGATATTTTAGGGCTGGCAATCTTTGTATTCACAAATTTGGGAGGAGCAGCTTTCGGTAAACTGGAGCTGCCTGCACTGGCTACAGAAGAAGTATATGCTGTTTTCTCACTATTATCCTTTGATGAGGAACCGTATCCTCCGCCAAAAGTCCGGCTTTCATAAGTTTCGGGCTTATTGAATACAAACCCTCCGCCCAAAACACCATTACTCACATTGAGGTATGAGGTATCTATGTCTCTCAGGAAACGGCTGGGATTACAGGCATTTATCTGCCCATTACGGAAACGGCTACGGGCATAGGTTATCATACAAAACTCGCGCGCACGGGTGATAGCGACATAAAACAAACGCCGTTCTTCTTCCAGCCCGCGATACTCGTCTTTAGCCATAGCCGAGGGAAAAAGGTCTTCCTCCAAGCCAACGATAAAGACATTGTCAAACTCCAGCCCTTTAGAAGCATGAACGGTCATCATCGTCACCTTCTCCTGTCCGGCTTCTTTGTCTGTATCCTGGTCTGTAAGCAAAGACACTTCGGATAGGAAATCAAGCAATCCAACGCTTTCAGCCCCTTCCTCCTTGCGCGTCTCGCAAAACTCATGTATCCCGCTGAGAAGTTCCTGCAGGTTTTCCTGACGGCTCATACCTTCGGGGGTTTGGTCTTGATATGCTTCGGTAGCAATGCCGCTTTGCTTTACTATTCCGACCGCAAGTTCATAAGCCGACAGATCGTGCAGTTGCTCTATAAAACTCTCTATCAATGTCCTGAAATCTTTCAACTTGCGGGCAGTACCTGCATTTACATCAAGATTGTATGATAATGAATCCCCTATAATTTCCCACAAACTTACATTGTGCAAGCGAGCCGCTGCCAATACTTTGTTCATGGTCGTATTGCCTATACCCCTTGCCGGAAAGTTGATTATCCGTTTAAAGGCTTCCTCATCATTTGGATTGACCACCATGCGGAAATAAGCGATAACGTCCTTTATCTCTTTGCGCTGATAGAACGACAAGCCGCCATAGATGCGGTATGGAATATTTTTCTTGCGCAATGCCTCTTCGAAAATGCGCGACTGGGCATTGGTGCGGTACAAGATTACAAAATCGCCATAAGAGGCATTCTTGTCGCGGCGTATGTCCCATATCTTGTTCGAAACGATTACGCCTTCTTCGAAGTCGGAATAAGCGCCGGCAATCTCAATACGCTCACCCTCGTCATTTTCCGAATATATGGTCTTCTTTATCTGTTCGCTGTTTTGCTGTATCAGGCTGTTGGCTGCATTTACTATATTGCGGGTAGAGCGATAGTTTTGCTCAAGCTTGAAGAGTTTCGACTCGGGATACACTTCCTTAAACTTCAGTATATTCTCTATATTCGCGCCGCGAAACGAATAGATACTCTGCGCGTCGTCGCCTACTACACATACACGATGATGCGCGTCGGCAAGCTGTTTAACAACCAGATATTGCGCAAAGTTTGTATCCTGATACTCATCTACCAGTATAAACTGAAAACGCTCCTGATAATTCTTCAACACTTCCGGATGATCGCGGAAGAGGCAGTTTGTATGAAACAGCAGGTCGTCGAAGTCCATTGTATTCGAAGCTTTCAACCTGTTATTATACTCTTTGTAGATATCTTTTACGACAGGCATTTTCGACCGTCGGTCATACTCTACCAGCTCTTTGTTTGCAGCATACATCTGCGGCGAGATCAGGGCATTCTTCGCATTAGAGATTATAGCTTGCACTCTTGCCGGTTTATAAACCTTATCATCCAATAAAAACTGTTTGATAATGGTCTTTATCAGATTGCGCGAATCGGCTGAATCGAATATTGTAAAATTGGCTGTAAATCCGATCTTCTCGGCTTCGGTTCTCAATATCCTCGAAAATACAGCATGGAAAGTACCCATCCAGAGATAACGGGCATATTGCCAGCCGATAAGTTCGGCTATGCGCTCCTTCATTTCACGGGCAGCCTTATTGGTAAAAGTCAGTGCAAGTATGCTTTGAGGATGAAAGCCCTGTTGCAACAGATAGGCTATCTTATAAGTAAGTACACGTGTCTTACCCGAGCCTGCCCCTGCAATAATCAGCGAAGGCCCGTTTATGTATTCAACAGCTTCACGTTGTTGTTGGTTGAGATTATCAAGTATATTGTCCATATATTTTAAATGCGAAGTGCAAAGATAACTTATAATTAGGATTTAACTGGTCTAGGATTTACAGAATTATCGTATATTTACACTTGATTCCGTATTATCAATAACATAACTAAACTAAACTTATGAAATCAAACTTTCTTTGCCTACTGGCTTTACTACTCATTGCAGGGTGTAGTAAACCAAAAGTAGAAGCAGATTACCAAATTGTGCCTTTACCGCAAACCGTTAACAGTATCGGTGGGCAAGGGTTCGAGCTAAATGGGAAAACCCTAATTATTTACCAGGCAGGAAACGAAGTGCAGAAACAAACAGCGACCTTCCTGTCCGAATATATCAAATACAGCACCGGCCTGGAGCTGAGCATTACAGACACAGATGCCTCCGACAATGCCATCATCCTCAAGACAGGCTACGAAGGTGAAAATGCCGAAGCATATAGCCTGACTGTGAATGCCAATCGAATAGTAATAGACGGAGCCTGCGAAGCCGGTGTATTTTATGGCGTACAAACTTTGCGCAAGGCTATTCCGGTGCAAGACAGCGAAGTTGAGGTCGTTTTCCCTGCCGTGGAAATAAAAGACTATCCCCGATTCGGATACAGGGGTATGCACCTGGATGTCAGCCGTCATTTCTTCCCGCTGGATTTTGTAAAGAAGTACATCGACATTCTTGCCCTACACAACATCAACCGTTTCCATTGGCACCTTAGCGACGACCAAGGATGGAGAATAGAGATAAAGAAATATCCCGAACTTACAAAAATAGGCTCTCAACGGGCTCAAACCCTGATAGAAAAGAAAGACGGAGAATACGATGGCAAACCATATGGCGGGTATTTCACACAGAATGAAGCCAGAGAAGTGGTAGAATACGCCGCCAAACGTTTTATCACTGTCATTCCCGAAATAGACCTGCCGGGCCATATGCAAGCCGCGTTGGCCTCGTATCCAGAGCTGGGTTGCACAGGCGGCCCGTATAAGGTGGCCGAAGACTGGGGTGTGTTCGAAGATGTACTTTGTGCCGGAAACGATACTGTATATACATTTCTGGAAAATGTATTCTCCGAGATTATCGAAATATTCCCTTCCGAATATATCCATGTAGGAGGCGACGAATGCCCCAAAGCCCGTTGGAAAGAATGCCCGAAATGCCAGGCTAAAATCAAAGCCCTCAAACTTGCAGCAGATGCAACCCACACGAAAGAAGACCGGCTGCAAAGCCATATGATCGGCTACGTGGAAAAATTCCTCAACAGTAAAGGCCGCCAGATCATAGGTTGGGACGAAATACTGGAAGGCGGACTCGCTCCCAACGCAACCGTAATGTCGTGGCGGGGCGTAGAGGGCGGTATCGAGGCAGCCAAGCAACACCACGATGTGATAATGTCACCCAACAGTTATATATACTTCGATTACTATCAAGGCGAAGATAAGGATAGCGAGCCTCTGGCTTTCGGTGGCTACCTCCCCGTACAAAAAGTATATAGCCTGGAACCGGTGTCTAAAAGTCTGGCCGACGACGAAAAGAAATACATAATAGGTGCACAGGCTAACATGTGGACAGAGTATATAAACAATACCCAACAGGTAGAATATATGCTCATGCCCCGTATAGCAGCCCTCAGCGAAGTGCAATGGTGCAAGCCTGAAAATAAAGATTACGAAAAATTCTTGCCACGCCTGGCCGGTTTGATGAAGTATTACAAAAAAATGGGCTACAACTATGCAACCCATATTACTGAGATTGCCGCAGAAATAAAACCCGCAGGAAACGAGCTTATCGTAAAGTTGTTCACATACGACAATGCTCCTGTTTACTATACTCTCGACGGTAGCGAACCAACAGAAAAAAGCACAAAATACGAAGAGCCTTTACATATCGGCCAAACAGCCGACATCAAAGCTGTAGCCTATAGAGATAACGAAAAGAGTAAAATATACGAAAAGAAGCTGAATTTTAACAAAGCCACACTAAAAGGCATCGAACTGGTAAACCCAACCCACCAGAACTATGCTTTCAATCCATCCATACTTGTAGATGGCAGAAGAGGCAGCGGCGGGTTTGCCAGCGCCGAATGGCTTGGATTCTTCGGCAACGACTTTATAGGAATAGTCGATCTTGGCGAGGTACAAGAAATATCGAAAGTGGTAACCGGAACATACGAGGTAGAATCTTCGTGGATATTCGGGGCGGTAGGTTACACTGTTGCCGTATCCGAAGATGGCAAGGCATACAAACAGGTATATGACGAAAGTTACCCGGTAATGGATAAGGTACGCCCGACAAGTACTGTCGACCTCACTGCCCAATTTACCCCGGTGAATGCAAGATATGTAAAGATTACCGCCAAGAATACCGGAACTATTCCCGACTGGCATGCCGGAAAGGGTACGCCTGCATTCTTGTTTATAGACGAAATTATGATAGAATAATACATTCCGGAACAAATCGTTCTCGTCAGGAAGGTGTCTCAACAAAAGGCACCTTCTGTTTGTTAAACGGCATTATTATATGCAAATTGTTCTTTTTCATACCGCGTGCAGTATAAAAAGGAGCCGATAATTTAACCATTGATTGGCATTAAGGGCAAAAGAAAATATCAACTGTTGACGAAACGGAAAACTTTATCATATTTTCGATTTCCGAAAGGAATTGATGTCAATTTTTCAAAAAATGAAAAAATATTTAAGTCGCGTTATCTTCTTTTATGTTAATTGAAAGAAATCCGTAACACTTAGGTTGATTTAGAAACAAGAAATAGATAAAAAACACAAAAAAAGGATACTATTTATCACAAAGACAAGTTACTTTTACAATATCAAGATAAGCAAAATATTTTCTTTCGAATATAATAGCTGCTAAGAGTAATAAATGCCAATATATACAGATATAAAAAATATAGTAATACTAGTTTAGATTTTTGATAGTTAAAAGAAAACCGCAAGTTTTGTGTAGTTTGTGAAGTGTAGAGCCATGTGAGCTGTGAAGTTCGCATGGCTTGTTTTTTTGTGGCACAAAATATAACAGACAATTCAAATATCATAAAAAATAAAATCATAAAGAAAACAAACTTTCGTTTTTGAAAGATTTTTGATACATTTGCACAATATTTACGCTCAATATACTAGTTTTAATTTACTTTGTAAACCTAATCAAAATTATATGTGTGGAATAGTTGGATACATAGGCTTTCGCGAAGCCTATCCCATCCTTATCAAAGGATTGCATAGACTCGAATACAGAGGTTACGACAGTGCCGGAGTGGCTATGATAAACGAAGAGAACAAATTGTCGGTCTACAAAGCCAAAGGACGTGTGAAAGACCTCGAAGATTTTGCAAAAGACAAAGACATAAACGGAACAATAGGCATCGCCCATACACGCTGGGCAACACATGGCGAACCCAGCAATACAAATGCCCACCCCCATTATTCACAAAGCGAATCGCTTGCTCTCATACACAATGGTATAATAGAAAACTACGCTGTGCTCAAGGCCGAGCTGATAAGCAAAGGCTATACGTTCCAGAGCAGTACCGATACCGAAGTACTTGTGCAGTTTATCGAATATATAAAGCAAATAAACAACTGTGACCTGTTTACAGCCGTGCAGCTTGCTCTCAATCAGATAGTGGGAGCATACGCCATCGCTGTGATAGAAAAAGGAAACCCCGACCAGATAATAGCAGCTCGCAAAAGCAGTCCGTTGGTCGTAGGGATCGGCGATGGAGAATACTTCCTCGGTTCGGATGCTTCGCCCATCATAGAATATACCAACAAGGTAATATATCTCGACGATGAGGAGATTGCCGTTATCAAGCGTGGCGAAGAACCGAAAATAGTAACCATATCGAACATAGAGAAAACCCATGAGATAAAGGAACTGGAAATGAACCTCAGTCAACTGGAGAGGGGCGGCTACCCGCACTTTATGCTCAAAGAGATATTCGAACAGCCCGAAACGATGATGAACTGCATGAGCGGGCGCATCAATGTGGAAGGCACTAATGTCACGCTATCGGGTATTATTGACTATAAGGAAAAATTCATCAATGCCCGCCGTATCATCATCATAGCATGTGGTACATCGTGGCATGCCGGACTGATAGGCGAATACCTTTTCGAAGACTTCTGCCGCATTCCTGTAGAAGTAGAGTATGCCTCGGAATTCAGGTACAGGAACCCAGTAATACACGCCGACGATATTGTTATCGCCATATCGCAGTCGGGCGAAACTGCCGATTCGCTGGCGGCTATCGAACTGGCACGTAAGGCGGGTGCATTCGTTTACGGAGTATGTAATGTAGTGGGTTCGTCCATACCGCGCAATACAGATTCGGGCTCGTACACCCATTGCGGACACGAAATCGGGGTGGCATCTACAAAGGCATTTACGGCACAGGTTACCGTATTGACTATGATGGCATTGGCTATAGCCAAAGAAAAAGGCACAATAGAATCCGGGCGTTATAAAAGCATTATAAAAGAACTGCAAAACATACCATCGAAAATAGAGAAGATACTCTCGTTGAACGATAAGATAAAAGAACTTTCGCTTATATTTACTTATGCGCAAAACTTTATCTATCTGGGACGCGGCTACAACTATCCTATAGCCCTCGAAGGCGCATTGAAGTTGAAAGAAATATCGTATATCCATGCCGAAGGGTATCCTGCCGCCGAAATGAAACATGGGCCTATCGCCCTTATCGACAACGAGATGCCCGTAGTTTCTATTGCCACACACAGTGCGATATACGAAAAGGTAGTAAGCAACATACAGGAAATAAAAGCACGCAAAGGACGTGTTATAGCCATCATAAACGAAGGCGATGAAACGATGAAAGCTATGGCCGACCATTATGTAGAAATACCGGCTACGTTGGAATGCCTCGACCCGCTACTGACATCCATACCGTTGCAGCTATTGGCTTATCACATTGCCGTGAATAAAAACAGGGACGTGGATATGCCTCGAAACCTTGCTAAATCGGTGACAGTAGAGTAAGCAGGAGATACAAATAAGATATAAGAATATTTTAGGTTAAAGGAAAGCAAATATCCCAGTTATCCTAAAATATTCTTATATTTGCAAAAACTATACACATAAAGATATTATGATGAGAATTAAAATCACCTTTTTGGTGCTGGTAAGTTTTCTGTTAATTGGAACCAACCTTAACGCACAAAGCAGTTTAGCTGCCGGAACACAAATCGTAATGGCAGACGAATCGAAAAAGAAAATAGAAGAAATTGCTGTCGGCGATGAAATATTGGTCTTCAATGCAAAAGATAAGGTTTACGAAGAGAGAGAAGTTACGAAAATAAACAAAGTGATGATGAACCGCTTGGTTCGCGTAACGTTGGAAAACGGTGTTCAGTTGATAATGACTGTAGAACATCCTATATTAGCCGAAAAAGGCTGGGCATCTATCGATCCCAATCAAACAATGATAAATAAGAAATACCAGCAGGTAGCGCGTTACAATCTTGGTGAATTTACCCTATTCTACAATGTTACTACAACAGACTATGTAGAAGTCAACATTATACAAGGAATACTCGATCCGATTAACACATACAGCCTCGAAGTCGAAGATAACACCGAGAACGATGCTATTGTCGCCAACGGCTTCCTCGTAGGGCTCAACTGATAAAATGAAGCTTGATCCGCAAAGAATAACAGATCATCTGAAGGGTACATTGATGGAGACTTTGGGAATCGTATTTACAGAATCCGATGACCCAGAGTCTCTTGAAGCATTTATGCCTGTAGAACAGATGCTTACGCAAACACTAGGCGTATTGCATGGAGGCGCAACCATATCGCTGGCAGAGACAGTTGCCGGTGCCGGATCGAATATGTTGTGTGCAGAAGACGAAGTATGCTTTGGCATGCAGATAAGTGCCAGCCATATATCGAGTACACGGGTAGGCGATACGGTAAAAGCCAAAGGTACGATTATACACAAAGGACGTACTACCCATATATGGGATGTAAATGTGGTATCCGACAAAACGGGGCATCTGATTTCATCGGTGCGGGTGACCAATGCTGTAGTAAAGAAGACCCATTCCCCGGCATAAAACTACTCTTGCTCGTCTAACCTGATATACTTAAGCCTGCTGATTGAGTCAGATAGTATTAAAGAATCTGTAGTCAACTTATTTATAAGAAACACACGAGTCACAATAGTATCCTTCGCCAAGGCAAGTTTATAGCCTTTCAGCATATATGACCACGAGACAGTATCTTGCATATCAAACATATATTGGTCTACCTTTCCATTTTCAAAAAATAATTCGGTTCTGTTTCTTCGATAATCTACTTCTACCGAATCTATTTCTTTATCGGCATGAATGGCATCAACAAGCAGCCAACGCCCTTGTATCAAACGCATATTGCTTTCTTTTGCATTATACGGAGTACATGCGAAAAAAAAGGAAAGGATAAAAGGAAGCGTTATATATAAATATCCAGGCATCATAAATTTGTTTTGAACAAAAGTAATGAAGAATTTTTAGAGTCTGCTTAAATTTAGGCTAAAATTTAAACAGGCTCTTATTATAGGAAATTAATCTTTCGCATAAAATATGAATAACAAAAATCTTTCAACTCGTACTTTATAGTACTATCTTTGTGCCAACATTCATAAACACAAAATAAGATGCCTAAATATAACTTCGATGAAATAATAGACCGTAAAGGTACGAATGCCATTAAGGTAGACGCCTTAGGCGAACGCTATGGTAATCCTGATTTAATTCCAATGTGGGTAGCCGATATGGACTTCAAATCGCCGCCATGCGTGGAAAAAGCTATTATAGAACGCGCTAAACATAGCATATTTGGCTATACCAGCCCTTCTCAAGAATATTACAGTTCTATTATAAAGTGGGTAGCCCGCCAACACAATTGGCAGATAGAGCAAGAATGGCTATCATTTATTCCCGGCATTGTAAAAGGAATAGCTTTCGTGACCGATTGTTTTACCAAACCCGGAGATAAGGTTATAATACAACCTCCGGTTTACCATCCTTTCCGCATCGTACCCGATATGCACCAGCGTGTAGTAGTAGATAATCCGCTGAAACTCGAAGCCGGACAATATATGATGGATTTGGATGGCTTGAGGCAATTGATCGATCCATCGTGCAAAATGCTTATCTTATGCAATCCTCATAATCCCGGCGGACGTGTATGGACACATCAGGAATTATCTGATATTGCAGAGATATGCTATGATAATAATATCCTTGTCATTTCCGACGAAATACATTCCGACTTAGCTTTCGATCCCAACAAGCATATCCCATTTGCCAGTGTATCGGAAAAAGCTGCCCAAAACAGTATTACTTTCATGGCACCGAGCAAAACCTTTAATATTGCAGGTATTATCAGTTCTTTTTCTGTTATTCCTAATAAAGGACTGCGCGAAAAGTTCCATCACTTCCTAGAGAAAAGTGAGCTTGAAAGCGGACATATCTTTGCATACCTGGTAGCAGAAACCGTTTATAATTATGGAGATGATTGGCTTGCGGAATTGAAAGATTATCTATGGAAAAATATTACCTTTGTGGACGAATATCTTAAGGTCAACATACCTCAAATAAAAGCGATGTTGCCACAAGCTTCTTTCCTGATATGGTTAGACTGCAGGCAACTCAATTTATCTCAAACAGAATTAAATGCTTTATTTGTAGAAGATGCCAAACTGGCACTAAACGATGGTGCAATGTTTGGACAAGGCGGAGAAGGTTTTATGCGCCTGAATATCGGTACGCCATTATCTGTTGTTAAAAAGGCTTTGGACAACCTTAAGAAAGCTATAGAACAAAAACAAACACAATCCTGAGATTGTTTTAGATGAAATTGGGCACAATTATTGCCTATATCCTATATAAAATAAAAGAGCTGTCATTGGCTCATTATTACTAATTAAAAACAAACTAATATCCTAAAATGAAAATT
This sequence comes from Dysgonomonas sp. 511, assembly GCF_010501105.1. Classification (GTDB taxonomy): domain Bacteria; phylum Bacteroidota; class Bacteroidia; order Bacteroidales; family Dysgonomonadaceae; genus Dysgonomonas. Next base: position 195,066 of record NZ_QVMQ01000022.1, read on the forward strand.
TCTACAAATAAGTTTGTTGCTCTTACATACGACCTGAATGTAGGTGAAGGAGAGGAACGCGAATTGATGGAAAGGGCAACTCCTGAGCAACCATTAGAATTTATCTTTGGAACTAATTCTATGCTCGAAGCTTTCGAGAAAAACCTGGATGGACTCGCTGAAGGAGATAGCTTCGATTTTACACTTTCTCCTACCGAAGCTTATGGCGAATATGATGACGAGGCTTTAGTAGACCTTCCTCGCAATATATTCGAAGAAGATGGTAAATTGAACGAAGATGTGATTTTCGAAGGCAACATTGTACCGATGATGGACAGCAACGGCAACCGGCACAACGGCTCTGTTGTAGAAGTAAGGGACAATGTAGTTAAGATGGATTTCAACCATCCTTTGGCCGGAGAAACATTAAACTTTTCGGGCAATATTCTCACTGTAAGAGAATCAACTCCCGAAGAAATCGCAGCTTTATTTGCTCCTCACGGAGGATGTGATTGCGGATGTGGCGGACATGATGATGGAGATTCTTGCAACTGTGGTGAGAATGAATCTGCCGGATGTGGCTCTGGTTGCGGATGCGGAGGACATTAAAAAAGAGAGGACAAAAGTAAATACAAAAAGAGGCTGAACCCTTTTGGGACATTCAGCCTCTTTTTGTTTATCTGGTGCGTCCGCTGCTTTGCCTGCCGGCTTCGCTATTACGTCTGGCTTCACTTTCACGCCTTTCGCGCTCTTGCCTTTCATTACTTTCTCTTTGCCTGCGTGTTTCTGCCTCTTGGTTCTCTCTGTTTCTTCTGTCTTGCTCCTCGCGTTGACGTCTGGCATCGGCTTCGCGTTTTTCTCGATTTTGTCTTTCCTGATTTTCTCTCTGTCTGCGTGTTTCAGCCTCTTGGTTCTCTCTGTTTCTTCTGTCTTGCTCCTCGCGTTGACGTCTGGCATCGGCTTCACTTTTTTCTCGATCTTGTCTTTCCTTATTTTCTCTCTGTCTGCGTGCTTCTGCTTCTTGGTTTTCTCGATTTTTTCTGTCTTGCTCCTCGCGTTGACGTTTGGCTTCGGCTTCGCGTTTTTCTCGATCTTGTCTTTCCTTATTTTCTCTCTGTCTGCGTGCTTCCGCTTCTTGGTTTTCTCGATTTTTTCTGTCTTGCTCTTCGCGTTGACGTTTGGCTTCGGCTTCGCGTTTTTCTCGATCTTGTCTTTCCTTATTTTCTCTCTGTCTGCGTGCTTCTGCCTCTTGGTTTTCTCGATTTTTTCTGTCTTGCTCCTCGCGTTGACGTTTGGCTTCGGCTTCGCGTTTTTCTCGATCTTGTCTTTCCTTATTTTCTCTCTGCCTGCGTGCTTCTGCCTCTTGGTTTTCTCTGTTTCTTCTGTCTTGTCCCTCGCTTTGAGAATTATACGAAGGTCTTGTTACATTTCCAGAGCTTGGTCTTTCGGTTGGACGAGTCGTTCCGGGGCGTGTCGCGGGTTGTTCGTTTGGTTGGCCCGTTCCCGGACGGGCATTGTGTCCGGGTGTAGGTCGAACCGTTGGAATATTGGGTCTTTCCGGCCTTGACGGTATTTCGGGTCTTGAAGGAACTTCCGGTATGGAAGGCCTTTCAGGTCTTGTAATTTGCGGAGGCTTGATTGGATTCGGTTTCCAGGGATATACCCAGTTTGGCTTTCCGGCTCCCGGTTTTCCCGGTTTTGGTTTATTTATATTTGGCCCGTTTGGCTTGTTGGGTCTCGATATACCAGGTCTGTTGGGTATTGACGGGTAAACGTAATTGGGTGATGAGTAATCGTAGTAATAATCATCGTAATAGTAGTAATTGTTATCAATGTCATTGATATAATAATTTTCTGTATATGGAGGGTAAGAAGGATATTCCTCATATTGGTAATATCCGGTATAATAATCATCCTGAGTATTATTACTATAGCCAGCATTTCCTGTTCCAAACGACCAGTCGTGCCAATCGTACCTGTCAACCTGTGTCTTATCTGCCGACATCAGAGTTTCGGTGTTCAGGTAATAGGGAGAAAGGGGTGAGAGGTTATTCTCGTTGTAGTTTGTACTTCTGCTTCCACTCTCGCTATATTCGCCTATATAATTACTTTTGCTAGCCGGTGACTGATAATTATAGAAAGAGAGACTATCTGCCTGATATTCTTCATCTGCATACGGAGACGTATATTGGATGCTATCGTTATAATAGGCTTCTTCCTGTTGCGGGATATTTGTGTTATTATCCTGTATGCGATTATTATCTTGCTTGCGACATGCAGGATAAAGAAATAATAAGCTAATAAGGCTGATAAAGTATATTATTTGTTTCATGGCGATAAGTATTTTAGCCGTAACTGTAGAGTACGGAGGTTTTTACGATTTCAGAGAAGATGGGGTAATTGAAAATACCGGATGATATTATTCGACATTGTCCTTTGTTTTTGTTCTTTGTTGCTCCATAGGGTTTGCATGTTTATAGTTAATACCCGTGTTTGTATATATTGACTGCCAAATATGCAATAGGTTTAACGGAAAATAAATAATTTTTAATCTTTGGTGTTAAAAAGTTGAAGTACGCCATACTAGTTGGTTCCACCTTTCCCTCTATTCGCTATCAGTAATAAAGTTTGCATGAACCTAACCGTCTCCCGTCTGTTATAAAATTACAATGTATTAAACTTTTTAATCAAAAGTATTTATAATTTTGTCCTTAATTATAAAATAATTGACCATGAGCGTGGAGCCGGGAAAAATAAAACAACGGGTACAATTTGTAATAGTAGTCTGCGGAATATTTCTGCTGATTAGTAAGTTTATAGCCTATTTCCTCACCAATTCGGTAGGGATACTTACCGATGCGCTCGAGAGTATTGTCAATGTCGTAGCCGGGTTTATCAGCCTGTATGCCATAAACCGGGCATCGCGCCCCAAAGACAAAGACCACCCTTTCGGACATGGCAAGATAGAGCTTATTTCGGCATCGGTAGAGGGAATACTCATCTTTGCCGCAGGGTCTGTTATCATTTACGAAGCCATTCTGCGCCTTTTCTCACCAGTACAGATACAAAAACTGGATATCGGTATTGCTGTTATAGCCTTTGCCGGACTGGTCAACTATCTGTTGGGGTGGTATAGTATCAGGCAGGGTAGGAAGTACGATTCCATAGCCCTCGTATCGGGGGGTAAGCATCTGCATTCCGATTTTTATTCTACAGTAGGATTGGTTGTAGGCTTGTTAATCCTTCATTTCACGAAACTGGCATGGATAGACAGTGCATTGGCAATCATATTCGGAAGTATTATTATATTTACCGGGATAAACATCCTGCGCAAAACTATCAGCAACCTTATCGACACGGCAGACCGGGAAACGCTTGATAAGATAACGCTTGCCATCAACAAACATCGCAAAGAAGACTGGATAGATATCCACAACCTCAAAGCCCTGAAATATGGTAGCGACCGCTTTATCGACTGCGACCTTACTCTTCCGTGGTATTATAATATAACTGAAGGACACGACCGTTGCGAAGATCTGCGCCTTTGCCTTACGGATATTTTTCCCGAAGATACTATTATATCCATTCATTCGGATTCGTGCCTCGAAAAGTATTGCAGGGTATGTACTGTCAATGACTGTCCGCACCGGAAAGAGGTATTTCTGAAACGTATTCCGTTCTCGCTCGACCGGCTGACCAAGGTAGAGGAGAGTTAATCTTCCTGTTATACGGATAATACAAACTAAAAAAGCCCGTGGAATCCACAGGCTTTTTTAGTCTTTAAATCTTTATGCTCAATATATTCTGAGAATAGATATTGCTTAGATTTATTCTGCGCTTTCTGCAGCTGGTGCTTCTGCTTCAGGAGCAGCTTCTTCTGCCGGAGCAACTTCAGCTTCAGCCTCAGCTTTTGCAGCATTTTCTTCTGCTTTCTTTTGAGCCACTGCTTCTGCTTTAGCTTTGTTTGCAGCTTTTTCTGCATCCATGCGAGCCTTAGCATCTGCTTGTGCTTTTGTTTGGTTCTTGCTGATAAGAGCTTGTGTGCCTTTTTCTTTTTCAGCTTTCCATGCTTCAAATTTCTTTTCAGCATCGGCTTCGGTGAATGCACCTTTTTTCACTCCACCAAGAAGGTGTTTCATCAATAGAACCCCTTGCTCAGAAAGAATGTTGCGTGTAGTGTCGGTAGGTTGAGCACCAATTTGCAACCAGTACAAAGCCCTGTCGAAATTTAAAGATATTGTAGCAGGATCGGTATTAGGATTGTATGTACCAACCTTTTCAATAAATTTTCCATCACGTGGAGCTCTGCTATCTGCAACGACGATGTGATAAAAAGGATAACCTTTACGTCCTCGTCTTTGTAAACGGATCTTTGTAGCCATTTCTTTCTTTAGTTAATTTTAATTATACATAATTGTTATTAGCGGGTGCAAAGGTAAGAATAAGTTTGTTATTATCAATATAATATTGGTTTTATCTGATAAAAACTCTGCATGGCAAGTCTGCGTGAGCGAGAGTTTGCCCTGTCTTCATCTTTCCGGGGTTGTATGTCTTACAAAAAACTGATACCTTTGAGTTCTTAAAATTAATATAAAACAATGGAATAAGTATAGCCTTAATATCTTTATAAACCATGTTGTTTAAGGAAATACTGATTACAGGGTTTCACAAAAAGAAATATATGAATAAATCTATTATGGCATTAGTATGCGGAGCGGCTCTCGCAGCCTGCAATCCAACCAAGAAAGCCGGAGACGACGCCTCTTCGCCCCTTATCGGCAAGGCTACCGTAAAAGCTGAAAACGGGATTATGACTCCCGAAATTTTACATAGCTTCGGACGGGTAAGCGATGTACAGATATCGCCCGACAAGGTGAAAGTGCTTTACGGCGTAACCTATGTGAGCATAGAGCAGAACAAGACCAACCGCGAACTGTTTACAATGAACGTAGACGGCTCCGGCAAAAAGCAAATAACCCAAACACCCAAAGGCGAGAACAATGCCGTATGGATAAAAAGAGGTGCAAAAATAGCTTTCCTCAGTAGCGAAAGCGGTAGCCCGCAGATATGGGAAATGAATGCTGATGGTAACAACCGCACGCAGATAAGCAATGTGGATGGTGGAATACAAGGCTTCACCTATTCTCCCGATGAGAAGAAAGTGATGTACATCAAAATGGTGAAGTTTGGCGAACGCACTGCCGACAGGTATGCCGACTTGCCACAGGCTTCGGGACGCATTGTCGACGACCTGATGTACAAGCATTGGGATCACTGGGTGGAGGAGATTCCGCATACATTCGTAGCCGACTACGATGGATCGTCGCTAGCCAACGATGTGGATATACTTGGCGATGAACCTTACGAATGCCCTATGCTGCCTTTTGGAGGTACTGAGCAATTGGCTTGGAGCCCCGATAGCAAGTCTGTCGCATATACCTGCCGCAAGAAAACAGGAAAAGATTATTCGGTATCGACCAACTCCGATATCTACCTCTACAATATAGAAACGAAGGAGACTATAAACCTTACCGAAGGCATGATGGGTTATGATATCAACCCCTTGTTTTCGCCTGATGGCAAATATATAGCGTGGCAAAGTATGGAGCGCGATGGATACGAGTCGGATAAGAACAGGCTGTTTGTAATGAACCTTTCGACAAAGGAGAAGATATATGTTACCGAGAATTTCGACTACAATACCGACTACATGGTATGGAACACCGACAACCAAAGCATTTACTTCTTGTCGTGTGTCGAAGCCCGTACCCACATTTACAAAGCCTATATCCATACCCGCGAGATAAGCAAGCTGACTAGTGGAGACTTCGACTACGACCAGTTTGCTCTTGCCGATGATCTGCTGATAGCTTTGCGCCATAGCTTGTCGCAACCAAACGAAGTTTATTCGGTAAGCCTGAAAAACGGAGAAGCTACCGAACTGTCGTTCGAAAACAAAGAGATACTCGCCCAGCTTACGATGGGTAAGGTAGAAGACCGTTGGATAACCACTACCGATGGCAAACAAATGCTTACATGGGTGGTCTATCCGCCAAACTTCGACCCTAACAAGAAATATCCTGCCCTGCTCTATTGCCAGGGAGGGCCTCAAAGCACAGTCAGCCAGTTCTGGTCTTACCGTTGGAACTTACAGATAATGGCGGCAAATGGCTATATTATCGTTGCGCCTAACCGACGCGGATTGCCGGGATTCGGAAAGGAGTGGAACGAACAGATCAGTGGCGACTATGGAGGCCAGAATATGAAAGACTACCTTTCGGCAATAGACGCTTTGGCTAAAGAACCGTTTGTAGACGCCGATAAGCTGGGATGTACAGGTGCAAGCTATGGAGGTTTTTCAGTTTACTGGTTGGCAGGAAACCATAACAAGCGCTTCAAGGCATTCTTGTCTCATGCGGGAATCTTCAACCTCGAAGCCCAATATCTGGAAACAGAGGAGATGTGGTTTGCCAATTGGGATTTGGGTGGCTCGTACTGGGATAGGAGCAATACGATTGCCCAACGTTCTTATGCCAATTCGCCTCACCGCTTTGTAGAGAAGTGGGACGCACCTATCATGGTCACTCACGGCGAACTTGATTACCGTATCCTTGCATCGCAAGGCATGATGGCATTCAATGCAGCCAAACTCAAAGGCCTTGATGCACGTATGCTTATCTTCCCTAACGAAAATCACTGGATAGCTCAACCTCAGAACGGAGTGTTGTTCCAACGTGAGTTTTTCCGCTGGTTCGATGCACATTTAAAGTAATTTAGCCATTAGCTAATTGAATAGCCCCTCTGTATTCTTTTTTCAGGAAGACCGGAGGGGTTCTTTATACCTCAACCATTCGTCGTGCGACCTGTTGATACAGTCCTCTATCGACAAGCCATAGAAATAGTTGCCCAATATAAATATATCATCATGCCTGCGGGCTTGTACTACCTTGCCGGCCATGCCTATATGCTGTATCTCAAGCGAAGGCAAAATGTGTTTTACCTCGTTAGCCTCCTGTATATCGGCAGGTAAGATATTCAGCACATTCAGTATAATACGGTATTTTTCGTCATCTGCCTTCTCTCCTTTGCGGAAGTGGAATGTAAAACTGCGCACCTTATCGTCTTCAACCAGATCGCGCGACACCGCCGAATGGAAATCGTCCGACAACGATATTATACCCGCTATAGCATCCATATCCAGCCTGTCTTTTGGTACAACTACGTTCAGCGATTCGGTATGGTACAAAGGAATTGTAGCCAGCAATCCCGATAGGGCAGGCTCTATGTCAGCCAGCAACTTTGCCGATGTTTGCGGGTCGGTAGCCAGAGCTATGTTTGTAGCCTGATATTCTTCTCCTTGTGCCATTGTCAACTTATATCCGTCTGCAAGCTTTTCTATAGATTCTACTGTAGAGGATGCAACTACCTGCAAACCATCTTTTTCTATTATGGCATCTATAAATGACGATATCCCTTTCGTAAACGTGTATTTGCGTGGAAATTCCTTAAACCGGCCATTCCTGCGCTTAAGGAACATCTGTGCCGGATAATTGTCGGCATTCTGCGATATCACGGCGCGGAACAAGTACCTGAACAGCTTGTCGTAATTCGTGCGGCCTACTATCTTGCTAAAGTATTCTTTTACGGTTTTATTCTCCTTCTTGGCGAAAAATACCTTCCAACCGTTAATCATCATCGGCAGGACAGACATTTTGGCAAACATCTTTTTTATCTGCCTGTCGGCAAATGTCACATAGCTACCTTTGCCGAGGGGTTGTATCAGGTCTTTACCGTCTATATCCTTTACTACGCTTAGCAGATGTGTGTAGGAATTGTAACAGGTATGTGCACCCAATTCGCGCCAGTAGCCCTCTTTTGTGGCAGAGGGCAGGGTTTTTATCTGTCCGCCGGCTTTACTTTCCTGTTCAAGTACCAGCACCTTTTTGCCGGAGGTATGTAGATAATGGGCGAAAGATATGCCGCTGACGCCTCCTCCTATTATTATACAGTCGTATATCGTTTTATTCATATTGTATTTTGTTTTGAAATCCTTTCTTAAAGAGCAAAGAAACGTACCCTTTGGTAGAGCTTCCGTTACCAAATCGTCACCTGTTTTGAGTAACGAAAACTACGGCCAAAGATAGCAAATCAACATGGTTTAAAGGTCAAAGATATTTGTTTTTTGGCAAATCAAAATTGACAAGAAGATTTTATAGCATTATCAAGTACAATAATAGAATCGCGAGGAAAATTGATTTCTTCAATACTATACAACATTTTGCAATGTATAAAATTACATCCACCGACACTTTCATTCAAGTATACAGCCAATCTCTTGCCCTTTTGAAAACCTGTTTAAAATAACTATTCTATTTTGCTCTCTTGTCAATTCAAAAATATCGTTTATCTTTGCACACTCAACGACTTTGGAGAAGTGCTCGAGTGGTTGAAGAGGCACGCCTGGAAAGCGTGTATACCCCTAAAGGGTATCGAGAGTTCGAATCTCTTCTTCTCCGCTGAGAATAAGCCGTTTACATAACAATTGTAAGTGGCTTATTTTGTTTTTATTAAATAATTATTGCAAAATTGGAGGCATTTGACGTCATTAAAATTGCAAATAAATTGCACATGAATATTAGATTAATCTTAGATAAAAGGCGCTCAACTTAACGACTATGGATTGAAAATCCATAGGTTAAATTACGAATAAAATTCGTGTGAGTGTCGACTATAAGTCGATTGAAAAACAAAAACTAAAGTT
>NZ_QVMQ01000023.1 GCF_010501105.1 Dysgonomonas sp. 511
TTTCTAAGATACTAAAAATCAAGGTCTTTTCAAAATAATAACAGGCTTATTATCAGTCAATTATTTCCCTTTTTATCCTATTTTTGTCATGTACTGTGCTGAACTGTTGCTTTAAATGTTGCCATGTTGTTGTGAAACTTTTGTGAAACAAAACACCGAAATACGGCAAATAAAGTTCGGAAAGTTCGGCGACATAAACAAAAAAAGAGATTTGCAAATCGCTGCAAATCTCTTAATTATCTAATATTCAGTTAGTGATCCGAGCGGGATTCGAACCCACGACCCACAGCTTAGAAGGCTGTTGCTCTATCCAGCTGAGCTACCGGACCTCACCTTTATGCTAAAAAGCGAGTGCAAAGATAATAGATTTTAATCTTTTCACAAATAAAATAAAAGAAAGTTTTTCCCTTACTGTCTTATACCAAAAAGATTATAGCTTCAAATAGAAATCTTTTACCAATCCTATAAACTCATCCGAATACTTATGCCGTTCTTTTTCTATAATCATATCTGTTTCGGATATAGGCAATACTACTTTCGACATTTCTATCACAATCCGTTTGTAATCCGATGTCGCAGTAGGCCTTACACTCATCATCCGCGAAATGCATAAACCATTATTTTTAGCCAACAGCACCAGTTGCTCCTTATATGCAAAAGGGTAAATGATAGAAATTTTACCGGCTTCCGTTAACATTTTCGAGGAGATACTAATCAAATCTTCTGCTGTCAAGCTATCCGTATGGCGTGCTATAGACCGTTTCTTATCCGGCGATTTCAATGATTGAGAGAAAAATGGAGGGTTACAAATTATATGGTCAAACAGCAGGCTTGTCTCCCTATAATATTGTTGTAACGAACAGTTGTAACACCTTATCCGGTCTCCAAATGGCGAATTCCCAATATTATCCCTAGCCTGTTCCACGGCATCCATATCCATATCAATCGCTTCTATAGACAGTAAAGGATTGCGTTGGGCTACCATCAAAGAAATCAGCCCGGTTCCTGTTCCGATATCCAGCACCTTATGGCTCTGGGAAATATCAGCCCATGCGCCGAGCAGCACACCATCGGTACCAACCTTCATTGCACACCGATCGTGATATACCGTAAACTGTTTAAACCGGAAATATGGATTTGGCATAATGAGTAAAGTTCTAAAATAAAAATAAATGGCAGAAAATTATAGTTAAACCCCATGGCACGAAATTTGCTGCTAACAAGGCAAAGTTAATTAATATTCTGTACTTTTACAGAGCCATAATGAATGGTAAGGGAATATTTTATAAAAAAGACGCAACATGATGTTTTACAAGAAAAAAGACTTACTCAGTGCCGAAGATAGTAATGAGCCTGTTATTTCGATCATTACGAACGATTTCGACAATGGGGATTGCCATATAGACGAAGACTTGCTGACCGACGAGCTGCCTATTCTGCCTTTGCGCAATACGGTTTTATTTCCGGGGTCGAGCATGCCGATAGTTGTTGCCCGCGAAAAATCATTGAAACTGGTCAGAGCACTAAACCGCAAAAAAGGAAAATATGTCGGACTCGTCTGCCAAAGAGACGCAGATAGCGAAGATCCCGAATTAGCCGATTTGTATTCCGTGGGAGTTATAGGAGAAATTCTCCGTGTAATAGAATTGCCCGACGATGAAAATGTGACAGTGCTTTTTCAGGGAAAAAAACGTTTCCTGCTGACTGAACTTACACAATCGGAGCCATACCTGAAAGGAAAATATATAATAAAAGAATCTGTGCCTGTATCTAAAACAGATACAGAATATAAAGCCCTGCTCGATTCTATCCGCGACTTGATGATACAAATGTTGAGACTCTATGGCGATCCGCCCAAGGAACTTATCCAACGGCTTAAATCCGAGGCAGTTTCATCTATGCTAGTCCACTATTGCTGTGCAAACCTTCCTGTATCCGGAGCAGAGAAACAAGCATTGTTGGAAGTTGACGATGACAAGGATCGTGCATACCGCCTACTCGTTTTATTGAATCGGGAAACCCAAATGATGGAGATGAAGCTCAACATCCAGATGAAAACGCGTGAAGAGCTTAACCAACAACAAAAAGAGTATTTTCTGCAACAACAGATAAGAACCATTCAGGACGAATTGGGTGGCAACCCTCAGCAAGCCGATATAGACGAATTGTGGAAACGGGCAGAAACTAAAAAATGGAGTGCAGATGTAGCCAAGGCCTTCGAAAAAGAGATACATAAGCTCGAACGCCTACATCCACAATCTCCCGACTATTCCACCCAGTTTACATATCTGGAAACAATGCTTGAGTTGCCGTGGAATGAATATACAAAAGATAATTTCAATCTGAAGCATGCTCAGAAAGTGCTCGACCAAGACCATTTCGGACTAGAACGGGTAAAAGAGCGCATCATAGAACATCTGGCAGTATTGAAACTGAAAGGCGATCTCAAATCGCCGATTATATGCCTGTATGGCCCTCCGGGAGTAGGGAAGACATCGCTTGGGAAATCTATAGCGAAAGCACTGAACCGGAAATATGTAAGGGTATCTTTCGGCGGATTGCACGACGAATCGGAAATCCGCGGGCATCGTCGTACATACATCGGAGCTATGCCGGGACGCATTATCCAGAACATACAGAAAGCCGGTTCTTCCAACCCTGTATTTGTATTGGACGAAATTGATAAAATAGGCAACGACTTCAAGGGCGATCCTTCCTCAGCCCTGCTCGAAGTGCTAGATCCGGAACAAAACTTTGCTTTTCACGACAACTACCTGAACGTAGACTACGACTTGTCGAAAGTAATGTTTATCGCTACCGCGAACAACCTATCGACGGTATCCCAACCGCTTCTCGACCGTATGGAACTGATAAACGTAGGTGGATATATCATCGAAGAAAAAGTAGAGATTGCCCGCCGGCACCTGATTCCCAAACAAATGGAAAATCACGGTTTGGAGAAAGGTGTGATAGACATCCCAAAGAAGACACTGGAAAAGATAGTAGAAAACTATACCCGTGAATCGGGTGTGCGTGAGCTTGACAAAAAGATAGCCAAAATAATGCGCAAGGTCGCGCGCAAGGTCGCTTCTGACGAAGAATACAAAAAGACTCTGGATATTGCCGACCTGCACGAATACCTTGGCGCTGTAGAATATACAAGAGACCAATATCAGGGCAACGATTATGCCGGTGTGGTTACGGGTCTTGCGTGGACATCGGTAGGAGGCGAAATCCTGTTTATAGAAACATCGCTAAGCAAAGGTAAAGGAGGAAAATTTACCCTTACCGGAAATCTGGGCGATGTGATGAAAGAATCGGCCGTGCTGGCTCTGGAATACATACGTTCCCACGCCAGTTACCTTAATATCGATGATAAGGTTTTTGAAAACTGGAACGTCCATGTCCATGTGCCGGAAGGGGCTATCCCCAAAGACGGGCCGTCGGCAGGTATAACGATGATAACCTCGCTTGCCTCCGCATTTACCCAACGCAAGGTGAAACCGAATCTGGCAATGACTGGCGAAATTACTTTACGTGGAAAAGTGCTGCCCGTAGGCGGTATCCGTGAAAAAATACTTGCAGCCAAACGTGCCGGGATAAAAGAAATAATTCTTTGCAAGGAAAACGAGAAAGATATAAACGAAATAAAACCGCTTTACCTTAAAGGGCTTAGTTTTCACTATGTGACTGATATCAAACAAGTAATAGATATCGCCCTGCTAAAAGAAAAAGTAAAATATCCGTTAGACTTGACAATAACAGTATAATAGCACACTTATAATAAGTGCAGTTTTGTAGAGCCTGTTTAAATTTTATCGAAAATTTAAACAGGCTTTACGAAAAATGACAATAACATAATATGAACACTAACAAACTCCCAGCCCTGTGGACAAAGGATTTTATCCTTGTCTTTGTATCCAACTTGCTTCTATTTTTCTCTTTTTACATGCTTATTCCGGTGTTGCCGCTTTACCTGATCGAAGAAATGGATACAAGTGGTTCGCTGGCGGGTATCGTACTGGCTTTATATACTATTTCGGCACTATGTATCCGTCCCTTTTCGGGCTTTTTGGTAGATATGTTCAGCCGCAAGCCGTTATACCTCATTTGCTACGGAGCTTTTTGCATTACCTTTGCCGGATACGTGGTAGGTACAACGCTGGTACTGTTCACGATCCTGCGTATATTTCACGGACTGGCCTTTGGCATGAGTACCGTAAGCGGAAGCACGGTTGCAATAGACAAAATGACATCCGAACGCCGGGGCGAAGGTATCGGTTATTTCGGTATGGCGGCAAATATAGCTATGGCTATAGGCCCTGTTGCCGGTCTTTGGATACATCAGAACTACTCGTACGACGCATTGTTTCTTGCAGCCTTTTTCTCCAGCCTTATAGGATTCTTCACTATCGTCCTTATCAAGCCGGTAAATAAGGAACCGGCCATGCCGGGAAGCAAGCAACCCATGTCTCTCGACAGGTTTATTCTTCTGAAAGCAATACCCTGTGTCGGGCTTCTTTTCATAGCAGGGCTAGGTTATGGCTCGGTATTGAACTACATGGGGCTGTATAGCGAAATGGCAGGTTATGAGAATAGTGCCGGTATCTTCTTTGTGGTTTTGGCTATGGGGATACTTCTGGCACGCCTCCTTTCGGCTAAAACGATTAATAAAGGGAAAATCGCTCTTCTGATAAAAATAGGTAGTGTTTTCCTTATCCTTTCCTTCAGCTTGCTTGCCTTATGCAATAATACTATAATGCTCTACGTCACAGCCTTCCTGCTCGGAATAGGATACGGCTACATCAACCCGGCATTTCAGGCCATGCTTATCAATCTGGCAGAGCACAATCAGCGGGGAACGGCGAACGCCACTTATTTCACGTTCTGGGATCTCGGTATAGGATTGGGAACAGTCATTGGGGGAATAGTTATCTCAAAGCTGAATTTCAGTTGGCTGTATGCCATCAGTTCTGCGATACTTGTACTGGGAGTTATCTATTTTGCCGTCATGTCGGCTCCTTATTTCCAGAAGAATAAACTGCGCTGACAAGGCGGTTAAGGGACTTTCATTATTTCCGAAAACGATGCCGGAAATGGCGTTCCATACATATTTTCATAATCTTTGGCAAACCTGCTATAGCTGCTGTTGGCTATAGATCGTTTTCCCATATTGGTCAGGGCGATGCATTTCATAGCCAATGCACTCTCGTTCAGCGAATCGAGGTTGAATATAGTATCGGCAATCTGCACAAGTAGCCTGTCGTCTTCTTTTATATTGGGTAGTTCTGACAAATTCAGCAGATTGTCTATCAATTTGTCCGATATTTCGGCTTTGAACGGGTCGAGCCATTCGTAGCTGCATTCCGGCAGGAATGATCCGCGGCGTACGACAGACACCAGTTCCATTATCTGCGGCTTGTTGAGGCTCTCGTTCCTTAAGAGGAATAATATCCTGACATAGTCGCAATATATATCGTCTTTTATTTCAATCCTGATATTATGAGGATTAGTAACTATTTCGTATCCGCCCACGGTATCGAGTATGCCTTTCAGCTTGCCGATGTTTACAGCACGGTTGTTATTAGCACTTTGCTGCTCTTTGTCGAACCACAAAATCTCTTTGAGCAACCCTGTAGTAATACCCTTGCTGTCTTTTTGCGAATACAGGAGTAAAAGCAAGAACAGTTCTTTGAGCAAAGGCGTGAAGCGTGAAGATATATCATTCGAATCCTTGTCCAATACCTCGAATTGCTTGAACAGGAAAACGGCGCTCTTGTCCACTTCTGCTATCGCGTCTATATCTGCTTCGGGATGAAATACAATGTCCTCATCTACATCTTCTTCTCCCGCATTTTCTATCTGTCGCAATTTCTTTTGTTTTCTTTTCCTTATTATAATATAGGCAAAAATGAAAATGTCGAGAACGACGATTACTATAATCCAAAGTAGAGTTGAGTTTTCCCCTTCTTCTATTTCTTTTTGTTCCAGGATATCGGGGTCAGACGATATGTTCGACAACCTGAGAGCCGAGGCGGCATGCTGGTTTGCCCTGCTCTTGTTGTCGAAGGCTCCCAATACGATTTTATAGTCTGCATGAGGTCTTAATCCCAAACGGTTCTCGATCAACACTGTATCTTTAACCTCTATTGTCATCTGGTCTGATTTAAGATCTACAAGGAAACTGAATGGTAGTGATTCCTTCTGGAAATCTTCTTTTAAGATACCTAGCGACCGCCTCGACAGCTTATCTTTCGATATAATTAATAGTTCGCCCGAAGAATCGTTCTGTATGCTGAGTATAACATTTATTTCCTGCTTATTGATGTCGGTAATGCGGAGCAGGTATTCGAGATACTGCTCGTATCCTTTTTGCAGGGAGGCATCGAATGCTAATTTTATATCGTTATTGAACCTGAAAAAACGATTTTTGTTTAATGCTGTGCCGGATATGTAATTGGTGGACTTTTGCTCCGGCTCATCTTGTGCAAAAATGTGCAGGGCTGGTGTAAAAAAGAATAAAAAAATAAATAAGCAAAATATATATTTCTTAAATATCATTACTATTGCAACTATAATCTTATGGCTAAACAATATTAATACAAAAATTTGATTATAACGCTATATTTTAATATTTATACGGAAATTATCTCTTAAAGTTTTGTATTAATAGCCTTGTTCACGATTTATTAATAGCCCTGTTTAGTATCAGTTTTATATTTGTAACCAGAAATTTAAACTAGCGATACCATGAAAAGAATTTTTACCTGCTGTCTCTTATTGATGGCTTTGATCAGTTTTCTTATTTCGTCGTGTTCGACCAACGATGTCAGCATGCCGGAACTGACGGACAACAATGTTGAAATAAAAGACCAGGCATTGGGAGAATACTTGCTTTACCTGAAAGCCGCCGGAGTAAGCATGGCAGATGAAGAGGGCGTGAAGAAATATTATGTCGATACCGAGGTTGCCCTTAAGCAAACAGCCGCGCTCAACTTGAGCAAATCGTCGAATAATATAAGCAAACTGGAAGAAGCCGGGCTGGAAACAGCAGCCATCAAAATTAAAGATGTAGATGAATTGCAGTTCTTTGCAAATGTGACCGAACTTACGCTTACATCCAACGAGATAGAAAGTATCGACCTCTCTAATTTGACCAAACTGGAATCGCTCACACTCAACAACAATCTGATAGGATCATTAGATTTAAGCAAAAATACGGAGCTTAAAACACTCACTTACACAGCTAGCTCGAAAGCTACTGCTGACCAGAAGCTAAAGACAATAGACTTGTCGCACAACACAAAGCTTACTTCTGTAGACCTTTCTAAGCACAGGGATGAGCCATTCCCTATTCCTCTCGAAATCTTTAACCAGTTGACGACTGCTAAAGGTGTGAAAGCTGACGATGGCAGCGGCGAGACAGAAGGATATAAAATTGCGGATGAAGCATTTGGCGAATATCTTCTATTCCTGAATGTGGCAGGGGTAACGGAAAAAATAGAAAATACATCGGGTACGACTACCTATTCATACTATATCGACACCGAAGAGGCTAAAGCATATACAGGAGTTTTGAATTTGAGCAAGTCGTCGGGTTCTATCACAACACTGACCAATGCAGGAGTAAGGACAGCTTCCTCGAAAATAAAGAATGTGGATGGGCTGCAATATTTCATAAATGCCACAGGACTGACCCTTACATCCAACGAAGTGGAAAGTATCGACCTGACTGCTTTAACTCAATTGGAGACACTCAACCTGAACAATAATTTTATAGGGTCGCTCGACCTGACTAAGAATACAGAGTTGACCACTTTGTCGTACACGGCCAGTAGCAAGGTCACAGGCAGCCAGATATTACAGTCGATAGATTTGTCTAAAAACACCAAACTGAAGTCTGTAGACTTATCTAAGCATGCAAATGCGCCATTTCCTATTCCGGCTGCTATATTCAACAATCTCACTACAGCCAAAGGGGTAGTTTCTCAATAAATAAAAAAGGATTGATTATGACAATAATAGGAATTATAGTATCCTTACAATTTATAATAATAGCAGCATACCTGTTGTTCAAAAAATATCATCCGCAGGCTGTACTGATGATCTGTGGGCTGATGATGGTAGGTATAGGTATGCTGATGAACTTCTCGGTACCCGAACTCAGCGAAAGTACAGGCTCGTCTTTCTTCGACCTCTTCCGCCGTATTCAGGAATCTATGGTCGGACGCTTGTCGGGCGTAGGGCTTATGATTATGGCAATAGGCGGGTTTGTCGCCTATATGAAACATATCGGGGCAAGCGAAGCATTGGTGTATATCTCGATGCAACCATTGTCGGTGATGAAGAAATACCCTTATCTGGCATCCATCCTCGTCATACCTATCGGGCAGCTGCTTTTCATCTGCACCCCGTCGGCTACAGGTTTGGGGCTGCTTTTGGTGGCATCTATCTATCCTGTTCTTGTAGGATTGGGCGTAAGCCGTCTCTCAGCCGTTTCGGTTATTTCGGCATGCACCATATTCGATATGGGGCCTGCATCGGCAAATACGGCACGGGCGGCCGAACTGATAGGCAAAAGTAATGTAGCCTACTTTATCGAAGACCAGCTGCCAATCACTATTCCGGCCACTATAGTGCTGATGATAATATACTATTTCAGCAACAAGTATTTCGACAAAAAAGATAAGGCGGAAAAAGAGGAGGTAAAGAAAGAAGATTTCAAACTCAGCGCACCGCTTATCTACGCCATACTACCTATATTACCGTTGATACTGCTGATTATATTTTCCCGCTTCATCGAACTGTTTCCCGACAATCCGATAATACTGGATACCACTACAGCAATATTCATCTCAGTAACGGTTGCCTTTGTTTTCGAACTGATACGCAGACGCAAGGCGCAAGAAGTATTCGCCTCGCTCAAGATATTCTGGGAAGGGATGGGGAAAGTATTTGCTACCGTGATCACGCTGATCGTTGCCGCCGAAATATTCTCTACAGGGCTTATCAGCCTGGGATTTATCGACGGGCTGGTAGATGTATCTACTCACCTCGGGTTGGGAGCAATAGGCATCGGCATCCTTATTGCCGTCATCATCTTCCTTGCCTCCATGCTTATGGGTAGCGGCAATGCTTCGTTCTTCTCCTTCGGGCCTCTTGTGCCGGATATAGCTACAAAACTTGGCGTAAAAGCAGCCGACATGATTCTCCCTATGCAATTGGCATCGAGCATGGGGCGTGCCACTTCACCCATTGCAGGGATAATAGTAGCAATATCGGAAATAGCAGGAGTATCGGCATTCGACCTGGCGAAAAGAAACCTCATTCCTTTGATTATTGGGCTGATATTCATTCTTGTCTATCATTCTATTTCTATCTGACATGGAGGTTTATAATAGTTGACAAGTAAACAAGACACAAGTAGACGAGTTTTCACTACAGATTGTGTCAACAAAGAAACAAAAGAAATACTAGTATCTTGTTCACTTGTATCTCATTTAAAATAAATTTTATGATGAAAATAATAAAGAATGCAAAAATATACGCCCCTCATTATCTCGGACACAAAGATATACTGGTAGGTGCAGGCAAGATATTGCAGATTGAGGATAAGATTGATATTGCCCTGCCCGGCATCGAAACCATCGATGCACAAGGCAAGCTGGTATTCCCCGGTTTCATCGACCAGCATATCCACGTCACGGGAGCAGGAGGGCAAACCGGCTATGCCTCTATGACGCCCCCTATCGAGTTGGGCGAACTTATAGCCTGCGGAACGACCACAGTGATGGGGTTATTGGGCACCGACGGAACAACCAAGAGCCTGCAAAACCTGTATGCTAAAATACAGGGATTGGAGCAGGAAGGGATATCCGCCTATATGCTGACCAGCTACTTTGCATATCCTCCGGTCACCATTACGGGCGATGTACGTCAGGATATAATGTTTATCGACAAAGTTATCGGCTGTAAGATCGCCATCAGCGATGAGCGTGCCTCTCATCCCGATGCTAAAGAACTATTGCGTTTGCTGGGCGACATACAGGTTGCCGGCTTACTATCGCAAAAGAAAGGCATACTCCACGTACACCTCGGCGGACAACGCTCGGGTATGGCATTGCTGCTCGACCTTGTAGAAAAATACCAGGCCCCCATACGCCGCATATCGCCTACCCATGTAGGGCGCACCCACCCCTTGTTCGACGAAGCCATCCGCTTTGCCAAACTGGGCGGTATGATAGATATCTCGACCGGGGGAACAAAATTCGACGAGCCGTACAAGCAAGTATTGCTGGCATTAGACCAGGGGGTGTCTATGGACAACATGACCCTCAGCAGCGATGGCAATGCAGGAGTGATGATTAAAAACGACGACGGCGAAATAGTAGGCTACCGCAAAGCACCTATCGACCTCAACTTCAAGCAAGTGGTAAAGCTAATAAATGAGGGGGGAGTAGACCCGTCCGAAGCTTTCAAACTCATCACCAGCAGTCCTGCCAAAAACCTGTCGTTGCCTCATAAGGGCACGATTGCCGTGGGTGGTGATGCTGACTTCTGTTTCCTCGACAACGACTATACGCTATACGATGTTGTTGCAAAAGGAGAACTGATGATGCAAGACAAAGTTATCTTAAGGAAAGGTACATATGAAAAATAATAAATCAGTATTTATGAAAAATATAACAAAACTATTATACCTGTCATTATTGCTTCTGCCTGCGGGATTATTCGCACAGGACGGGGTCACTTTCGAAAAATATACGCTTGGCGAAGGTGTTACCATGAAGTCGAATAGTGATAGCTATAGCCTAAACCTCCGGGGATTTGTGCAAACACAATCCGACACACGTTTCTACGAAGGTGGCGACGACAATTCACTCAGCCGTTTCCGCATACGCCGGGCACGTTTGCGTTTGTCGGGCGATGCATTCCGCAAAAAAGTGTCATATGTCTTATCTGCCGATTTTTCCGAATCGCTGGCAGGAGAAGAAGAAGCCAACAGCATACTCAAAGATGCTTATATCAGATACAACCCTACGTCGAACTGGAGTGTTACCTTCGGGCAGCGGTCGTTGGGAACAGACAGCCGCGAGATGCTTATCGGCTCCAACTCACTCGCGTTTGTCGACAGGAGCAAGGTTTCGTCGGCGTTCAGCACCATTCGCGAAGTAGGGCTGTTTGTAGAAGGAACAGTGAGGGTAGGTAACAATTCATTCCTGCGCCCATCGCTTATTATCACCGATGGCGATGGCAGCTTCACTACAGGCAAACGCACAGGAGGACTTAAATACGGAGGACGTATCAATTACCTTCCTTTCGGGCGTTTCCGCGAGTTTGGCGAATTTCGGGGTGCTGATTTAGTACGCGAGCTTACGCCTAAACTATCGGTAGGAGCAGCATTCAGCTACAACAATGCGACCAGCGACCGCCGTGGCGGACGCACTACCGGTTCTATCATGTATCTGGATATAGACGAACAGCCGGCTCTGCCTTCCTACAGCAAATTAGTAGCCGACTTCCTGTTCAAATACAAAGGCTTGTCGGTATTGGGCGAATTTGCCAAAACATGGGCAGGTGTTCCCGACGATATACATTACCGTGTAAGGAACGACGGTACGTATGCCACAACCTTCGAGGGAGGAGTAGAAGACTATGTGAAAGGACGTATGATGTTAGGTTCGGGATACAATATCGAAGCTTCCTACCTCTTTCCTGCATTGTATCTGGTAGGAGCAAGATATACACACCTCAGGCCCGATAAAAACTCGTATATGCACAATACATTGTACAACAACCGCCGCAACTTCTACGAAATATCGGCCGCCAAATACCTTACCCGTTCGCATGCGATAAAGGTGCAGGCATCCTTCATCTATGTAGACGCGCGCGATGGTAGCCGCAACTTGCTGAATAGAGATATGGAAAATAAGAACGAGATGATGTTCCAGACTCTTTTACAGGTCTCATTTTAAAAAACGAATACTATGATGATGAGACTAAAAATATTATTTACGCTGTTGTGCATAGTATCAATCGCTATGGCTCAGCAACCGAAGAAAATGGCTGAAAAGTTCTTTCCCGACCCTCTTTATGTGACACCATCGTTTCATAAAAAAGGCTATGTGAAATATGATGAACTTATCAAATACATAGAGAAAACTATTGCCGGAAAAGATTATATCTCCTTGCAATATATAGGCAACACACAGAAAGGCAAGCAAATACCGGCAGTTGTTTTCGGTAAATCAAACAATCCGAAATCGAAAGTAATGCTCACAGGCCGTGTACATGGCGACGAGCCGGGAAGTACGGAAGCACTTCTGCTTGTGATAGATAAGCTTGTTAACGACCCTACGTTTGCCTCGCTGGTAGAAAACCTGGAAATAGCCATCCTGCCAATGGTAAATATCGACGGCGGTGATAAGCTGAAGCGGCAGACAGCCAACGGGCTCGACCTCAACCGCGATATGAGCAAGCTGGCTACACCCGAAAATCAGGCTTTGCGCAAGTTCTTCAACGAATTTGCCCCCGATGTAGAACTCGACCTGCACGAATACAATCCTTTTCGTATCGACTATCTGAAATTCGGCAGTTTTGGCGTCTCGGGTTATGCCGATGTAATGTTTCTGTACAGCGAAAACCCGAATTATCAGACGCCATTGCGCAATTTCGTAAGCAACACATATCTCCCGCTATTAGAAGACGCTTTGAACAGGGACAGGCTAACCTATTGCAAGTATTTCACTTCTACACAGGTGAACGGCGAGGTGCAGTTGAATATGGGTGGAGGCAGCCCGCGTTCGTCCGCCACAGCCTTCGGGTTGGCTAATACCGTATCGCTACTGATAGAAATAAGGGGGACGAATATAGGTAAAGCCAATTTCAAGCGCAGGGTTTATACAGGTTACCTCATAGCACTCAATACCCTGAAAATGGCAGATGAAAAGTCGGCTGAAATCAAGGAGGCAATCCGCCAGTCTACAGAATCGAAAGCAGATATAGTCGTTACGCAACGTCGCACGGAAGAGCTTCGCAAGATACCTTTTATCGACATACAGAAAAACGGGTTGATAGATGTTGAGATTCCTGTACGCGACGCCGCACAACGCAAAGACGGCATAGTAAGGAAACGGCCTTTTGCTTATGCCCTGTTACCAAATCAAACTGTGTTGGCTGATAAACTCCGGGACTTAGGCATATTGGTAGAAACATTGGACAAAGACAGAAACATGGATGCCGAAGCCTACACAATAAGCGATTACAGGGAAAGTGAAGAAAAATTCGAAGGCTTCTATGAGCAAATAGTGAAAACTGAGGTGGCTTCTAAAAAAGTAAACCTGCCCAAAGGTTCATTCATCGTAAAAATGGATCAGCGCAACAGCAATCTGGCGGCTGTAGTTTTAGAACCCGAAGCCGAAAACGGATTTGTACGCTACCATGTTTTGCCTGTAAAGCTGGGCGAAGAACTTCCTGTTTACCGGATAATAAACAACTACTAATAACGTGAAAAAACAAAACAATATAATTATGAAAAGAATATTTATCATATGTGTTTCGATCCTGATATCAGGAGGACTTTTCGCTCAGGGGAAATCGCATGGAAAAACAGATTTCAGGTTGGGAAACGGCCTTGATATACAACTCAACGATGGCGACTATTCGTTCAATCTCGGCGGATTTATCCAAGCCGGTGCGCAATACCAGAAAGATGAGGGCAGCAAAGCCGAAAACCGTTTCGATATAAAATACGGCTTCCTTTCGCTGGCAGGCAATGCCAAGAAAGAAAAAGTAAGCTTCCTGTTGCAACTCGATTTTGCTGATAGCAAACCATTGATGGACGCATGGATTGCATACCAGCCCATAAAGTTTCTGAAAATAAGCGCAGGACAAAAACAGACATTTACCAACAACCGCGAAATGACATTCCTCGAAAACAGGCTGTCGATGGTAGACCGCAGCATATTGAGCCGCAACTTGTCGAACAAAGGGCGCGAACTGGGATTGTTCCTCGAAAGTGAATTTTTACTCGGAAATGTAGGCTTTATGCCGCAGGTGGCTGTAACTACCGGCGACGGGCGCAACTCTTTTGGCTCCAGCTCTATAGATGTAGATAAAGGCGGGTTGAAATATGGAGGGCGACTCGACGTATGTCCTTTGGGACTGTTTGCAGCCGGAAACGATAAGGTAGGCGCAGACCTTGCGCACGAAACAACGCCTAAAATAAAAGTGGGGGTAGCCGGAAGTTACAACTCGGGTGTGAGCAACAACATAGGCGAAGGGCATGGCGATTTTGCACTATATACAAAAGAAGGAAAAGAAAAACTGCCTGATTACCGCAAGCTATATGCCGACATCATGTTCAAATATCAGGGCTTCTCCCTTCTGGGCGAATACGGAAATACCTCTGCGGCTCGTCTTGCAGGACTTTATACGGCATCGAACCAGACCGGGCAATTGGTTCCCGGCGAAATAAGTTCGTATCTTAATCTGGGAGACAGCTATAATATCCAAATGGGTTATGCCCTTCGCAACGGGTTTGCTTTAGACCTGCGCTATACGAAGGTAAAGCCGGAATTTAAAGAGAGTAATTCTTTGTTGCAGGATATGAGCGCATACGATGCTACTCTTTCAAAATATTTTGTGGATAACCGCCTCAAAATACAGGGAGGATTTTCGTATCTCGACTATAAGAGCAATAGCATACGAAACCATATTCAGGCAGAATTATTGATGCAGATAATTTTTTAAGTATATTAAAACACAGAGTAAAAAGAGTATCAGGGGTATTATCGTAAAAGAACTCGTTTAACTCCTTTTACTCTGTGTTGAAAAAATCACATCAGAAAATTATAAAATGAAAAAATCATTTCAAATCATATCATTACTCTCCTTCCTGTTGCTGTTTTCGTGTGGCGACAGCGATGGCGGCGATGATACGAACCCTACAGGAGGAATAACGAATGGTAGCGGAAAGTTTGAATACAACCGGTACACCCCGTTGAAAGACAAGCCCGTGAACGTATATTATGCGATAAGCCAAGGCGATATGTCTACAATGCCGGTAATATTTGTCTTTCCGGGAACCAACAGGGATGCCGATAATTATATCCGCCCGTGGATGGATATTGTAAAGACACACCGTTGCATGGTGTTTTCGATAGAATTTCCCGAAAAATATTATTCGGGCGACGAATACATAACCGGAAATGTGATAGACAATTCGGGACGGTTTGTAGATAGAGAAAAATGGACATTCTCCATCATCGAACCGCTATTTGAATATATAAAAGCAGAAACCGGCAACAAAAGTATCCGCTACAGCCTCTTCGGTCATTCAGCCGGATCGCAGTTTGTACACCGCTATGTACTGTTCAACCCCAATGCCAAGATAGATAAAGCCGTGGCTGCAAATGCCGGCTGGTACACCATGCCGCTGTTCAATGTAGATTTTCCATATGGATTGAAAAACACACAGCTATCGCGCACGGATGTAGCTTCGGCCTGCAAGGTAGATATGACTGTCCATCTCGGCGAAAGCGACAATAATCCCAACGACCCTTCGCTACGCAAAACGCCGGAGGCAATGTTGCAGGGAGAACACCGCTATGCACGAGGGCTATATTTCTACAACAATAGCAAGACTATGGCTACCAGCAGCAGCTTCCAGTTTAACTGGACAATGCGTAAAGTACCCAATGTAGCACACGATCAGGCGGCAATGGCGAAAGATGCCGTTCATATCTTTTTCGACTAAGAAAAGAAACACATAATGCAATTTTATCTCAAGAACTTTATCTGTATTATGTAGGTAATAAGCGTATTATCCGAGTGAAAAGTAACAATGAAAAAATAGCGGATATGTGTTACTTTTGTTACTTTTTTTCTTAGCTAATAGCCCTAAAAGCCGGATAATTATTGTCTAAAAAAGTAACAGATAAAAAACGAGTAAAATGTGTTACATGTGTTACTTTTTGCCCCTTTAATAGCGGTGAAAAATGACCCGGTACATTTGAGATCACCGTGGTTAAAATATTTTGTTTCAATAAAATTTCCCCTGTCCGGCTAAATCTAAACCGGACGGGGTGAAAGATTCATTTACCCGTTTTATCAACAAAAACCTTTTTTTTATGCCTAAAGTAACGCGAGATGCAGCATTGAAGTATCATGCATCAGGTAAACCCGGAAAGATTGAAGTAATACCTACTAAACCTCACAGCACCCAGACCGACCTGTCGCTGGCATATTCGCCCGGAGTGGCCGAGCCTTGCCTCGAAATAGAAAAAGACCCGCGCACCGCATACGACTACACGGCAAAAGGGAACCTGGTAGCCGTAATATCGAACGGAACGGCTGTACTGGGATTGGGCAATATAGGAGCATTGGCAGGGAAGCCTGTGATGGAAGGCAAAGGCTTGTTGTTCAAAATATTTGCAGGTATCGACGTCTTCGATATTGAGGTAGACGAAACTGATCCTGATAAGTTTATACAAACAGTAAAGGCAATAGCCCCTACCTTTGGCGGTATCAATCTGGAGGACATCAAATCTCCCGAATGCTTCGAAATAGAACGGCGGCTCAAGGAAGAACTGAATATCCCCGTTATGCACGACGACCAGCACGGCACAGCTATCATATCGGCTGCCGCGCTTCTCAATGCTCTCGACCTGACGAACAGGGATATTTCGAAGATACGCATAATAATAAACGGAGCAGGAGCTTCGGCTGTAGCATGTACCAAGCTGTACATGAAATTCGGGTTGCGCAAAGAGAACATCATAATGTGCGACCGCCACGGCGTATTGAATACCCGGCGTACCGATCTGGACAAATCGAAAGCGTATTTTGCTGTAGATACTCCGTTCGACACACTGGCAGAAGCAATAAAGGGGGCAGATGTATTTGTCGGTTTGTCGGTTGGCAATGTATTGACAAAAGAGATGGTACGAACAATGAACGCCAACCCGATCGTTTTTGCATTGGCAAACCCCGACCCTGAGATTTCGTATGAAGACGCAATGTCCTCGCGCGAAGATATCATTTTCGCCACAGGACGCTCCGATTATCCCAACCAGGTAAACAATGTATTGGGCTTCCCATACATTTTCAGGGGAGCGCTTGATGTACGCGCCACAACGATAAACGAACCGATGGAACTGGCAGCAGCAAGGGCAATAGCCCAGCTAGCTAAAGAGCCTGTGCCGGATGTTATCAATACTGCCTACGAACTGAAACGTGTAAGCTTCGGCAGGGAATATATAATACCTAAGCCGATGGATCCGAGGCTGCTGACGGTTGTATCATCGGCCGTAGCCAAAGCAGCAATGGATACCGGGGTGGCACAACGCGAGATCACCGACTGGGAGGCTTACGAAAACAGCCTTTCGGATATGCTAGGCTATAGCAATAAGCTGATTCACAGGCTTACGAATCTTGCAAAAAGTGCTACTAAAAAGGTTGTCTATTGCGAGGGCAATCATATCAATATGATTAAGGCTGCCGTATTCTCCCTGAAGAGCGAGATATGCAGCCCGATACTGTTGGGCAGCAAGGAGAGGATATATAACCTTGCCAATGAAAACGGGCTCGACCTGACCGGAATAGAGGTGATAGACCACCGAAGTATCGACGAGGACATACGGCGGGCACGCTACGCTAAAATACTGAGCGAACGCAAATCGCGCGAGGGTATCTTCTATCAGGAGGCTTTTGAGAAGATGAACGACCGCAATTACTTCGGTATGATGATGGTAGAAACAGGCGATGCCGATGCCGTGATTACAGGCATATACAGTCAGTACAGGGATTTTGCCCGTACATCGCTCGAAGTGATAGGACTGAAACCCGGATACAACCATTTTGCGGCCATGCACATTGTACAAACACGGCGCGGCCCTTATTTCCTTGCTGATACGCTGATAAACCGTTGGCCGGATGCCGATGCGCTGAAAGATATTGTAAGGCTTACCCACGATTCCGTCAGGTATTTTACTACCGATCCTGTGATGGCAATGCTTTCTTTCTCCAACTTCGGGACAGAGGATGACGGCACGCCAAAGATGGTTTCGGATGTTATAAGATACTTCCACGAGAATTATCCCGAATATGACATCGACGGCGAAATGCAGCTAAACTTCGCAATGAACAAGGAACTACGCGACGAGAAATTTCCATTCAACAAGATAAAGGGCAAAGATGTAAATACGCTTATCTTCCCCAATCTCAGCTCGTCTAATATTGCGAGTAAATTGTTGATAGAACTGGGTATAGGCGGCGAAAGCATAGGGCCGATACAAATGGGGTTGCGCAAGCCGGTTCACTTTATGGACGTGGAAAGCCCGGTGAGGGATATTATAAATATAACTACTGTAGCTGTAGTAGAAGCTATTACAAATACAAAGAAATAAGGCTCTTGCCTGTTTTAGGTGTTTTTTATTCTTGGAACTTCTGCATCCGTTCGGTTTGCAGAAGTTCTGTTTAATAACATCATCTGCCCTGGCAGTAATATTATTTTTCGTGCATTCATCCTGAATCGGCACTCTTTTTGCATCCATACTTATAAACAAATTAGTACATTTGTAGCGAATATGGAAAATGACCGGAAAATAGAAAGTGGTTTAGCTGCACTTAACAGATATGCAATGTATTATGGTTTACTGTTGGGTGCGTTTTGGGTATTCAGGTATATATTTCTGATAATAGCGGGAGCTGGTGTTTCCGACAGGTTTTTGTTCCTGTATTACCTGATGAATATAGGTACATTCTTGCTTATATATGTATTTTATACCAGGTATCGGTTTTCGGGACAGGTGGGGCAGCACAAGCTTGTGTATTCTATTTTATTTATGCTGTTGATGTGCTTTTATGCATCTTTTCTCGAAGGAGCTATGATGTATGCACATTATAAGTTTATAGATCCGCCTTATTTTGCCAACATGGTATCCAATGTGCTGAATAGTGTAGAAACCTATGGCAAAACAGGGCTTGTGACCGAAGAACAATATCTTCAGATTAAGGATCAACTAATTGCAATATACTCCAGCAAGATCTTTTACATCATTGTCGAATTTCTGAAAAATCTCTTTTTAGGCCTGTTTATGGGCATTGTTCTCAGCCTGATAATCGCAACCAAAAAGAACTGACTATATAAAACGAATATGGATATATCTGTAGTAATACCGTTGCTGAACGAAGAAGAATCTCTTTCCGAACTCCATGCCTGGATAAAACGTGTGATGGATGAGAATAGCTATTCGTACGAAATAATCTTTGTCGACGATGGGAGTACAGATCGTTCGTGGGAGATTATATGCGGTTTGGCAAAATCTTTTCCGGAGGTGAAAGCTGTACGTTTTCGCCGTAATTATGGGAAATCTCCGGCGTTGCATAGTGCGTTTAGCCGGGTGCAGGGCGATGTTGTGATCACAATGGATGCAGATTTGCAGGATAGTCCCGATGAAATACCCGAACTCTACCGTATGATAAAAGAAGGTGGGTTCGACCTGGTATCGGGCTGGAAAAAGAAACGCTACGATCCGCTATCGAAGACTATTCCTACCCGGCTGTTCAATGCTACGGCACGGAAAGTATCGGGGGTGAAACTCCATGATTTCAATTGCGGACTGAAATCGTACCGTAAAGACGTAGTAAAGAATATAGAGGTGTACAACGATATGCACCGCTATATACCATACCTTGCTAAAATAGCAGGATTCAATAGGATAGGGGAGAAGGTGGTACAACACCGGGCGCGTAAATATGGAAAGACGAAATTCGGGTTAAACCGTTTTGTAAATGGCTATCTGGATTTGATGACGCTGTGGTTTTTATCAATGTTTGGTCGCAAGCCCATGCATTTTTTCGGACTACTGGGCTCGCTTATGTTCTTCCTCGGACTTGTAGCTGCTATTATTGTTGGGGCAAATAAGCTATATGCCATCCATCAGGGAATTGCACATCCGCTTGTTACCAATTCCCCATATTTCTATATATCGCTCACACTGATGATATTGGGAACCCAGTTATTCCTTGCCGGGTTTGTAGGCGAGCTGGTGTCCCGGACTTCAACGGGAAGGAATGACTATAAGATAGAAGAAGAAATATAAAGAGAACTGTGCCTGTATTATTTGCAGGCTTTTTTATCTATAAGTAAAGATCAACGATGAAACTGAAAGAACTTATCGAAACCCGCTATTCGGTCAGGGCATTTATGTCATTACCGGTAGAGAAAGAAAAAATAGAATATATTCTCGAATGTGCCAGATTGTCGCCATCGGCTTGCAACAAGCAGCCGTGGAAGTTTTACGTAGTGCAGGATAAAGGGCTGCTGGCAAAGATACACAAGTCGTACGATAGAGATTGGTTTAAGGCAGCACCAACCAATATTATAGTATGCGAAGACACCTCCGCGTCGTGGAAGAGAGCAGGTTCGGACGGAAAAGACCACGCAGACATAGATGCCGCTATCGCTGCCGAGCATATATGCCTTTCTACGGCTGAAATAGGGCTAGGCACTTGCTGGATATGTAATTTCGATCCTGAAATTTTGTCAGGAGCATTGAATCTACCCGCGCATATCGTTCCTGTAGCTATTTTCCCTATTGGCTATATTGATGAGGAAAAGAGTAGGCCGGCAGAAAAATTACGTAAACCGCTATCCGAAATTACCGAATGGATATAGCCCAAATAATAGTATTGGCAATAGGACTGTCGATGGATAGCCTCATAATCGCCCTCGCCAGTGGAATAATCCTTGCCAACCATAAACCGAAGAATGTTCTTCGGATTGCCGGCATGCTGGCATTTGTGCAGATGAACCTTACTGTGTTTGGTTGGTATGTAGGATCTACATTCGCGCATCACATCAGTTCATTCGATCATTGGATAGCTTTCGGCATCCTTTTCTTTTTGGGAGCGAAGGTCATTATATCTGCCATCCGCGGAGAAGAATGTGCGCCGTTCAATCCCTTGTGTTTTAAGGTTATGCTGGGTTTGGCTGTAGCTACCAGTATAGATGCCACAGCCGTTGGCCTGTCGTTGTCGCTAGTAGGAGAGGACATTATCTACCCGGCATTGGTTGTCGGCCTGGTTACTTTTATAATATCGTCTCTCGGTGTGATATTCGGCAGCAAGGCAGGGCAGCGTTACAACCTGCGTATAAATGTATTAGGAGGCATTATTCTTATCCTCATAGCTTGCAGTATCCTTATCGAGCATACAGGTATTGTCAAAGCCGGTATAGCAGCTCTTTGAAAATTGTTTAGAAATAATGAACGATTGTTAAATATGAGAAAAAACGGGCTCGAAATTCGTGTTTGGTGTTATATTTGAAATAGGAATTGCGGTTAGTAACTAATAATTGAGAGCGTATGACATTTCTTTTCTTCATATTATTTTCGGTATTTGCCTTCGGTATTATAATGTTGTTATCGATCGTGCGGGGAGTTTCATCCTTCATTTTCGGAAAACAAACGGCATATAATACGTCCTCAGGCAATAATGGCAGTAGAAAACAGAATACAAGTAGTAGCTATAGTGATTCTTCTCAATCATCGGAAAAGCCTGCAAAGGTGTTTTCGAAAGAAGAAGGCGAATATGTCTCTTATGAGGAGATAAAGGAGTGAGGTAATCACTTTTCGAACACTTCACTGCATAAACACAAAAAGGTGTCCTTCCTTACTTTTGGGACACCTTTGTTTCTTTCCGCATGAGGGCTATCTTCCGGATTAGAACGGGAATAAGAACGGCAATACCAATATCATTATTATACCCATTATCACCTGCAAAGGAAGCCCCACTTTTATATAATCCATAAAGCTATACCTTCCCGCAGTCATTACCAGGGCATTAGGTGGTGTAGAAAACGGTGAGGCAAAACACATACTTGCAGCCACAGCCACAGCAAACAAGAACGGGTAAGGACTTACTCCCATCCCTATGGCAGCCTTGAGGGCGATAGGGGTAAACAGTACCGCTGTAGCCGTATTGCTTATAAACATGGTAAGCAGCGAGGTACAGAAATATATACCGGCCAGCAAAGCGTAAGGAGCCAAAGAGCCGAACCTGTCGCCTCCGAGAAAATCGACCAATCCACCCGAAATCAGTGTATCTACTCCCGTATTCTGGAATGCAGTGGCCATAGGCAACATCGCCCCTATAAGCACCACGCTTTCCCAGTTGATACTGCCATAAGCCTCTTCCATATTGCGCAGGCAACCGGTAACCACCATCAGCACGGCAGCTATCATAATTGCTATAACAGAAGGCACTATCTCGAATACCATAGCCAAGACCATCAGCAACATAATGCCGGCAGCAACCGGAGCCTTCTGGTCGAGTGTCACCTTAGAAGCCTCTTTCAATGGTTGACCCACCAATACGAGGTCGTCCTGTCGGTCGTCCAGATTAGCCAGGTCTTTCCATGTACCTTGTATCAGGAGGGCATCGCCCGAATGCAGCTTCGTGTCTTTTATGTCGTGCATCTGATATTCTTTCTGCCGTTGGATACCTAATACGTTGACATTATATTCTTCCCTGAACCTGATTTCGGATATGGTACGGTTTATCAATTTAGAGTTTGGCATAATGAAAACCTCTGCAATACCCGACTCCTGAAAATTGGAGAATGATTCTGCTCGGTTTTCTTCCCTGAAGTGTAGCTTGTTCTCTTTGGCAAACCGTTCTACATTTTCCTTCTCGCCATGGCAATACAATATGTCGCCTTTCTGGATAACGGACTTAGGGCCTGCTACTTCCTCTATATATTTCTTTCTGAACCGGGAGTTGCCGGTCACCCTTATTATCTTACTGATACTGACATCGTAAAAGGTAGCTATTTTGAGTTCGGCCAATGTCTTGTTGAATATCGGCGAGTCTTTATCAGCTTCCACTTTATACGATTGGTGCGACAGGTTATACTCTTCGGCAAGTTCTTTCAGGGTTTTACCTTTATTCTTTTTGGTTGCTTTCGAATCATCTTTCGATACCAATAATTTGCTTAAGAAAAACAATACAACAACCCCTACCGACAATGCCACAAAGCCAATCGGAGCAAAAGAGAAGAACGACAAGGCTTCGTACCCCGCTTCTACCAGCGCATTTTGTATAACAAGGTTGGGCGGTGTACTGATAAGCGTAAACATCCCCATACTACTGGCAAAGGCCAATGGCATTAGGTAGCGTCGCGAACTGATATTGGCACTGGCAGCCATACTTACAATAATGGGCATCATAACAGCCACAGTGCCCGTATTACTTACAAATGCACCAATGGAAGCCGTAACGAGCATCACGAGCACAAAGAGCAGATTCTCATTGCTTCCGGCAGTCTGCAATATTTTACTGCTTATCATCTTGGCAAGCCCCGTACGGAAGATTCCCGCACCTACCACAAACAGGCCTATCATCATGATGACTACCGAATTGGAAAACCCGGCTAATGCCTCGGCAGGACTAAGTATCCCGCAAAGGGCAAGAGCCAATAAAGCACATATAGCCACCAAATCGGATCTGACTTTGCCCCGCATAAAGAAAATGGAAGCAATAACCAGAATGATTAATGTAAGGTTCATAGGTGACAACAAAGTCGATAATTCCATGTCAATAAAGAGTTTTTGTAGTTTATTACTCAATCTTTACAAAGATAAACAAACCTACAGCAGAAAGTGGACAAGATGGCAGTCGATTTATAAATAAGATAACATTCGTTTACATTATTTTACTTTTGAGGAACTGCTTTGGTCAATCGGTGCGGGAAAAGTAATGATGCCCGTCTTTCATAATTTCATAAATTATGCTAGATTTGCATATTATAAAAAGAGATATGGCAAAATATAACAGAATACTCCTCAAGCTTAGTGGAGAATCCCTTATGGGAGACGGGAATAGTATAGATGTAAACCGCCTGAACGATTATGCTACACAGATAAAAGCTGTAGCCGATATGGGCATACAAATAAGCATCGTAATAGGTGGCGGAAACATATTCCGCGGACTGAGCGGAGCATCGAAAGGATACGATCGGGTAAAAGGCGACCAGATGGGAATGCTGGCAACTGTGATCAATAGCCTTGCCCTTAGTTCGGCACTCAATGCCGTAGGGCAAAAATCGCGGGTGCTTACCGCCATCCGTATGGAGCCTATAGGTGAAATATACAGTAAATGGAAAGCAATAGAAGCTATGGAAAACGGTGAAGTCGCCATATTGTCGTGCGGTACAGGCAACCCGTTTTTTACCACCGATACAGGCTCATCGCTTCGCGGGATAGAGATAGAAGCCGATGTGATGCTCAAGGGGACGCGTGTTGACGGTGTTTACACTGCCGATCCGGAGAAAGACCCAACAGCGACCAAGTTCGATACCATATCATACGATGAAGTATATAGCCGCGGGTTGAAGGTGATGGATATGACAGCTACTATAATGTGTAAGGAAAACAACCTACCGATAGTGGTATTCGACATGGATACATATGGCAACCTGGAGAAGGTAATGAAAGGTGAGAATATCGGTACTTATGTGCATGCCTAAAACTTCTGAATAGAAAATTAATAACTAAAAATATATAAACATGGCAGTAGACCTGAAACAGATCGAACAGAAAGCGGAACAGAAAATGCAGTCTTCCGTTGAATTTTTAGACGAAACATTGGCGCACATCCGTGCAGGGAAAGCAAATCCCCGTATATTAGACGGTATCAAACTCGACTATTACGGCTCGATTACACCCCTTAGCGGAGTAGCTTCTATCAATACGCCCGATGCAAGGACAATCATTGTTCAGCCTTGGGAAAAGCAAATGTTGAAAGATATCGAGAAGGCTATACTCAATTCGGATGTCGGTATCACTCCCGACAACAATGGCGAGGTTATCCGCCTTACCATCCCTCCTTTGACCGAAGAAAGGCGTAAGCAACTGGTTAAACAGGCTAAACAGGAAGCCGAAGAAGCCAAAGTAAGTATCCGTAACGCACGCCGCGATGCGATAGATACCATCAAAAAATCGGTAAAAGAAGGCGTTGCTGAGGATGTAGCCAAAGATGCCGAAAACGATATGCAAAAACTTCATGACAAGTATATCAAAAAAATAGACGAAGTATTTGCAATAAAAGAAAAAGAAATATTGACAGTATAACAATTAATTAATATGATAATTAGCAGATTAGCAAATTGTTTAATCATTCGCTAATTTATACATTCGCTAATCTGCTAATTGATATATGAACGGTCTTGTAATAAAAAACACCGGTAGCTGGTATCTCGTACGTACCAATGACGGGCGCGATATAGAATGTAAGATAAAAGGGAACTTCCGGCTCAAGGGCATACGGAGCACCAATCCTATCGCGGTTGGCGACAAGGTTGTTATTGTCGAAAACCAGGAAGGAACAGCCCTTATTACAGAAATAGAAGACCGGAGGAATTACATTATACGCCGGTCGCCCAACTTGTCGAAACAGTCGCATATACTTGCCGCTAATATCGACTTGTGTTTCCTCATTGTCACCATAAACCATCCGGTGACATCGACAGTCTTTATCGACCGCTTTTTGGCTGCTGCCGAAGCATACCGCGTACCTGTAAACCTGATATTCAACAAGACGGATATATACACCCCCGACGAAACGGAATATATGGATGCCCTTGCCGATATGTACGAATATATAGGTTACCCGTCTATAAAAATATCAGCCCTGCAAAACCAAGGGATACATACCCTGCAAGAAAAGATAAAAGGCAAAATAACGCTTTTCTCAGGACATTCGGGAGTAGGCAAGTCGACTCTTATCAATACCCTGATTCCCGAAGCAAGCCTCAAAACAGGGGCTATTTCCGGTTATCATGGAAAGGGAATGCACACGACAACCTTCTCGGAAATGATAGAACTGCCACAAGGGGGATTTATCATCGATACGCCGGGCATCAAAGGTTTTGGGACTGTGGCAATGGAAAAGGAGGAGATCTATCATTACTTCCCCGATATTTTTAAATTCTCAGAAGAGTGCCGTTTCAACAACTGCCTGCATCTCAACGAGCCGGGATGTGCCGTTATAGAAGCTGTAGAGAAGCATTATATAAGCGAAAGCCGCTACAAATCGTACCTTAGCATGATGGAAGAGGAAACAGATGAAAAATACAGAAAATAGCACAACAACATTTCTCCGGTTTCACAAAGCATCATTCTTTATCTTTTTATTCATACTGGGCATAGAAATTCTTATAGCCCTATTTGTAAAAGACAGCATCATACGTCCCTACGGCGGTGATGTGTTGGTGGTAATGCTGATGTATTGCTTTTTCAAGTCATTTGTTGATATTAAACCACTTTATCTGGCAATAGCCGTCACTGTATTTGCCTACCTGGTAGAAGTAGGTCAATATTTCAATTTGGTGGAGATGCTCAATCTGCAAGACAACCGGGTGATGAGTACGATAATAGGCTCCTCATTTAGCTGGGGCGATATGCTATGTTATACAATAGGCGGTATCATCTGTTATCTTATCGACAGAAAGAGATCATAAAAAAATAAACCTTGACACTTTTATCAGCGGCACAAGCCAAATTTCAACCTATATAAATTTATTTACTATCTTTGAACCTGTATTGTTTACAGGCGTTTATATCAATAGATAAAAATAATGGAAACAGCCAGCAATGTCATCCTTATTTTTCAGATATTATATGTAGCAACAGCATTGGGAACAATGATTGTCATCATATCTGAAAACAGGAATCCCCTGAAAACTATTTCATGGGTACTCGTGCTGTTGCTATTACCACTCGTGGGGCTTATCATCTATTACTTCTTCGGCGAAGATGGCCGCAAACAACGCCTGATATCGCACAAAATGCACAAAAGGCTCAACCGGCATTCCATAGCCCGGAAAGAATTGTTGGAGACTCTCAGCCCTCCCCCCGAATACAAAGGATTGGTAAACCTGCTGAACCGGATGAAGGCTTCCCCATTGTACGGAGGCAGCAAGGTTACGTTTTATTCCGATGGTGCAAGCAAATTCGACGCTTTATGCGAAGAACTCGAAAAAGCACAAAAACATATCCACATACAATACTATATATTTCTGTCCGATGAAACCGGTCACCGGATAAGGGATATCCTTGTAAGAAAAGCGGCAGAGGGACTGGAGGTACGTTTTATATACGACGATGTGGGGTCGTGGAAAGCCAAGCGGAAATTTTTTGAGGATATGGAAAAACATGGCATTTTGGTGCAGCCGTTTCTCAAAGTTGCGTTTAAGATACTGACCAGCCGGGTGAATTACCGCAACCACAGGAAAGTGGTGGTTATAGACGGAAAGGTAGGATTCGTAGGAGGAATGAATATAGCCGACAGGTATATATATGGTATCAAGCACGGCATATGGCGCGATAGCCATATCAAAGTAGAAGGAAAAGCTGTAGCAGGATTGCAAACAGCATTCCTTATAGACTGGTATTCGTCGCGGAGGGAATTTCTGGCATCCGATTCATATTATCCGCCACTCGAAAGCAAAGGCGACAATCTGATGCAGATAGTAACCAGCGGCCCGGTCGGGCAATTCAAAGACATACATCTGGGAATACTACATGCCATATCCAACGCCAAGGAATGTATTTATATACAAACTCCGTATTTTATACCAACCGATTCGCTGATGCTCGCCATACAAATGGCATCGATGCGTGGGGTAGATGTCAGGTTGATGATTCCCCGTCATTCCGATACCACATTTGTACATATAGCCTCCATGTCGTTTCTCAAAGAAATACTTGATGTAAAAGTTAGCGTTTACTTTTTCGAAGCCGGTTTCCTGCATTCCAAATTGATGGTGATAGATAATTCGCTGACTATTACCGGCTCGGCAAATATGGATGTGCGTAGTTTCGAACACAATTTCGAAATAGACGCTTTCATTTACAATGCAGAGACTTGCAGGCGAGCTAAAGAAATATTTTTCGGAGACATGAACCAATCTACACAACTAACCATTGAGGAATGGGAGAAACGCTCGCATATAGAAAAATTCAAGGAGTCTGTAACGAGGCTGTTTTCCCCGTTGTTATAATGTAAAACATAAGTATAAATAATGAAAAAAATATTGCTATTGATAGCATTGTTAAGTGCTGCAACTGTTTTCGCAAAGGCGCAAACAATAAATATCTACCTGCCGGACGAGGCAAACCGGGAATACGTTTTCATTCTGAATAAGGGAATAGACCAAGACACCATACAAAAAGGACATATCCCCTTCGCCGGAAACATTACTATACAAATCCCTGAAAAGGAAAAAGGTTATGTAGGCATGGGCTCTCTGCAAATAAAAGACAGATCGGCAATAAACCTCATCGTAAACCATGAGGATTTTAGTATGAAAATAGGAGATGACAAAAAATATCAATTCGATAATTCGAAAGAAAACGAGTCTCTGTATTCGATTATGCAATCAGGAACAGCTCCTCCTCAAGACTCCACGCTTTATGCTGCACACTTTGTCGAATTTATACGTTATATTCAGGATTTGAACAAGACTGTTTATCAAGGAGGAACACTGATGCAGAAAGCCAGTGTACGTACCTATGCAATAAACAGACTCGATGTAGACCGCCTATATACCAGCGGAATATGGTATTATATTATAGATGGGTTGATGAGATTGAGTGCAGACCAGGAGCAAACAGGCGATTTGATGGTGAAAGTGCTTAAAAGAGTAAAATCGCAGGAAGTATTTGAACATTTGGCGAATAATCTTGTTCTAATAACCGACCAATTCGGTTGGGATGATGCATTCGATGTCATCATCTCCTATCTTCAGGAATCGGGAAGGATACAGCATCCGCAAGGACAGATGTATATAGCATTTGCTCAGGCAAAGGTAAAAAAAGGACAGCCCGTACCTCCGTTAGAAGGACTAAAACCGTCATTAACAGAATCGAAAGCAAACAAGACGCTCCTTATATTCAATAGTTCCGATTGCTATAACTGCCATGTACAATTAGGAGAATTAATAAAAAATTACGATAAATTAAACCAAATGGGTATTCGTGTAGTCTCAATATCATCGGATCTCAATGAAGAGGACTATGAAATAGCTAAAGCCGGGTTTCCGTGGGCCGAAAACGATAAGCTGTGTGATTTTGAGGGGTTTGCAGGTGCGAATTTTGTGAACTATGGCATAATGGGGACTCCAACTTTCTTTTTGTTAGATGAAGATGGAAAAATGATAAAACGCTATGCTTTATTTTCCAGTATAGATTTCACCGGGGATGTAAGTAGTGTTGAATAGAAAAATCCCTATTTTAAAGGTAAAGTCGTTTGATTTAGTTAAAAAAAACATATCTTTGCAGTTTATAATATTCTGTTTTGGAAACCGGGTTTAATAACAAAAGCTAGTAAGGGTATATATAGAAGCAAGAGCTGAGATAGACAAATTATTTAATTTTATATGAGTAAAAAGGTTGCACTCATTACAGGTGTTACTGGTCAAGATGGAGCATATCTGGCTGAGTATTTAATAAAAAAAGGTTATATAGTGCATGGTCTGAAAAGAAGATCGTCATTATTTAACACAGACAGGATAGACCATCTGTATCAAGATCCGCACGATGAAAATCGGAATATGATTCTTCATTATGGCGATATGACCGATAGTATGAACCTTACCCGTATTATAGGTGACGTTCAGCCCGACGAGATTTACAATCTTGCGGCAATGAGCCATGTGAAAGTGAGTTTTGATACACCAGAATATACTGCCAATGCCGACGGG
The DNA here is from genome assembly GCF_010501105.1 of Dysgonomonas sp. 511. GTDB lineage: Bacteria > Bacteroidota > Bacteroidia > Bacteroidales > Dysgonomonadaceae > Dysgonomonas. The sequence goes on from NZ_QVMQ01000023.1 coordinate 29,765, forward strand.
ATAGGGACTCTTAGGGTACTCGAAGCCGTACGCCTGCTAAACCTTACTCAAAAAACACGGATATACCAAGCTTCCACATCAGAACTTTACGGGCTCGTACAGGAAATACCACAAAAGGAAACAACACCCTTTTATCCAAGAAGCCCATATGCTGTAGCTAAGCTATATGCCTATTGGATAACAGTCAATTACAGGGAAGCGTATGGGATGCATGCTAGCAATGGAATACTGTTCAATCACGAATCTCCGTTAAGAGGCGAAACTTTTGTGACGAGAAAGGTGACCCGTGCCGTAGCACGTATTGCGCTCAACTTGCAGGAAAAAGTATATATGGGCAACCTTTCCAGTAAGAGAGACTGGGGGCACGCAAAAGACTATATAAAGGCTATGTACCTTATCCTTCAGCAAGACGAACCTGACGATTATGTTATTTCCACAGGAGTAACTACAACAATACGCGATTTCATTAAAATGTCGTTTTCTGAAGTTGGCGTCGAAGTAGAATTCAGAGGTTCCGACGAAAAAGAAGAAGGCTATATAGTGAGTGTAAACGATGAAGTGTTTGCAAAAACAGTAGGGGAAGCACATCTTCCGGCTTTCAAAAAAAGGATTGGAAATGTTGTAGTAGGTGTAGATCCGGCTTACTTCCGTCCTACAGAAGTAGACATACTGATAGGCGACAACACAAAAGCCCGTACCAAACTGGGATGGGAACCGACATACGACCTAAAAGCTCTTTGTCAAGACATGGTGCTGCATGACATTGAGGTTATGAAAAGAGAGGAATTTCTCAAAAATGGGGGATATCGTATAATGAACTATTTTGAATAGAGGGGAAGGATATATTCCATGATAGATAAGAATGCAAAAATATATATAGCAGGTCACAAGGGATTAGTAGGTTCGGCTATTTTGAAAAATCTGAAAAGTAAAGGATATACAAACTTTATTTTGAAGACGCACGCCGAACTAGATCTTACTAACCAGAGTGCCGTTGCTGACTTTTTTGCACAAGAAAAGCCTGAATATGTATTTCTTGCCGCCGCCAAGGTTGGGGGTATCGTAGCAAATAATACGTATAGGGGGCAATTTATTTACGAAAATTTGATGATACAAAACAATGTTATTCATCAATCGTTTGTAAATAACGTTAAGAAATTAGTATTTTTGGGGAGTTCTTGTATTTATCCTAAAGAAGCCCCGCAGCCAATGGCTGAAAACGCTTTGCTTACAGGGCCTTTAGAATACACAAACGAACCATATGCCATTGCAAAAATAGCAGGGCTGAAAATGTGCGAAAGCTATAATCTCCAGTATGGTACAAATTTTATAGCGGTAATGCCGACTAATTTGTACGGGCCGAATGATAATTTCAATCTGGAAACATCGCATGTTTTGCCGGCGATGATCCGTAAAATACACTTAGGCAAATGCCTTGAAGACGGAGACTGGGACACTATATGCAAAGATTTGGATTTCAGACCTATTGAGGGTGTCTCTGGCAAAAATACAGAAAAAGAGATTCTTGACATAATAGGCAAATACGGAATAAGGAGGAAAGACGGAGCTGTTCAGGTCGAATTATGGGGTTCGGGTAAGCCTATGAGAGAGTTTCTCTGGAGCGAGGAAATGGGCGATGCCACTGTATTTATAATGGAATCGGTAAACTTTTTCGACCTTATTAATGTTATAGAAAGTAAAGAAAAGCGAAATACTCACATAAATATAGGTACAGGAGTTGAAATATCTATAAAAGAGGTAGCGAATTTGATTAGAACCAATGTTGGTTTTTCAGGAGAATTATGGTTTAATACCCAGAAACCTGACGGAACCATGCGTAAATTGTCAGATGTAACAAAATTACATTCTTTAGGCTGGAAACATCAGGTTGAAATAGATGAAGGCTTAAGCAGGATGTATGCTTGGTACAAAAAATACAGGATAGAATAAATAATAAATAGTGTTTAATTATAATTAAAAAGATTGATTATGAAAAAAGTAAGTTTACTTTTAGTTTTAGTTTTTGCGGCTATTACTATGTCTGCTCAAGAGAGCGGATTCAGCTCAAAAGCAGGCCGTAAAGCAACTTTTGCAAGAAATGGTTTTTGGGATAACTGGTTTATCGGTGCCGGTGCCGGTGCAAATATTTATTTCGGAGAAAACGATAATGATGCTAAATTCATGAGCCGTCCGACTGTAGCTCCGATGCTTCAATTCGGTAAATGGTTCAACCCATATTTGGGAGGTCGTTTCAAATTCTCAGGAGGTTCTCTTCACTCATTCAGCCAAGATGCTGAGGTAATGACTCACCAAAAATATGCAGGTGGTGAATTTGATTTCATGTGGAATGTTTCTGACTACCTATTGAAATACAACTCTAAGCGTGTATATAGCTTTATTCCTTATGTAGGTTTGGGTATGCTTTATGGTTGGGATTATGAAAATGCTTTGGAAATAGATCATCCGAAAGATATCAAAACTTTGACATTGAATGCTGGTATCATCAATAGATTCAGATTCTCTAACAGAGTAGCATTGGCTATCGAATTTTCTGCAACTACAGCAAGAACTCATTTCGAAAAAGAAGCTCACGGACGTTCTTACGACCTGATCGGTAACGCTTCTGCCAGTTTGATCTTCAACCTAGGTAGCAAAACTGATTTCTCTGAAGCATTGTTGATGGATCAAGGTCTTATCGACGACTTGAACAGCCAAATCAACAAACTTCGTCAAGAAAACGCAAGATTGGCTCAACGTCCGGAAAGCTGCCCAGAGTGTAAGCAAGAAACCAAGATTGTTAAAGAAATCGTTAAAGAAGGTGGTTCTTTTGTTTCTAACGTAGTATTCTTCCGTCTTGGAAGCGCTAACATCGACAAAAACCAAGAAGTTAGCATCTTCAATACTGCTAAATATCTACAAGACAATCCTGACGCTAAAGTTAAGATCGTAGGTTTTGCAGACAGAAAAACAGGAAATCCTACTATCAACATGAAACTTTCTGAAAAACGTGCTAAAAATGTTGCTAATGCGTTGATCAACAAATACAACATCAATAGCAACCGCGTAACTGTAGAATGGAAAGGTGATACTGAGCAACCATATGCAGAAAACGCATGGAACCGTGTTGCTATTTTCTTTACTGAATAATATCGAAAGTAACAGAATAAGAGAAGAGAGGGTGAGCATTCATCCTCTCTTTTTGTTTTAATCAATTGGGTTTGAAATATAAAAAGCCTTCCAAACTATTGTTTGAAAGGCTTTGTCCTTTGTTTTTTTAAACCAGAGCGAAAGACGGGATTCGAACCCGCGACCCCGACCTTGGCAAGGTCGTGCTCTACCAACTGAGCTACTTTCGCATTCTTGTATTACTCGAAGAACCTCTAATATTAACTCTATTAACGTCCGTTCTCCTTTATCGAGTGCAAATGTAATAAATCTTTTTTTGTTTTCACAAAAGAATCGATATTATTTACAGGGCAACCCCTTAGTTTGTGAAAAGAAATACTAGCAATATTAAATTCTTACTTTTGTTGTGTTAAAGTAAAGGAATTAATAGGCGTCAAAAGTGACTAATGGGCAAATTAAGTTTGAGGCTAATGATGCGAATCAGACCATTGAGAGTCAACCAATATATTGATAAGAGGTGCATTCTTATTGGTAATATTAGTAACTGTTTAAGTTTTATTGGGATTCTTTTTTTGAGTTCTTATTTCGAAAAAAGGAACACCCGAACACCAATCCGCAGACCACCACATTAGACCTGTTGCATCAAAAAATTGAACTGGGGACAGAAAAATCATTTGCCAACTACTCCTTCTATCTGGGTGCTACCAACGACAATATTGCCGAACTAAGGAAAGCCGACCCAAAGCAAATACCCGGTGTAAAAGTCTTTATGGGTTCGTCTACAGGAAATATGCTGGTAGACGATAAGAAAGTGCTGCAAGCCATATTTGCCGAGGTGGATATGCTTATGATGCTCGAACTCGCTTGCAGGGGAGAGATAACAAAAGAACCGATAGTAGCCAAGATGTGCCATGCCCCGGCCAGCCTGTTTGATGTGCATAAACGCGGCTATATCCGCAAAGGGTATTTTGCCGACCTTGTATTGGTAAACCCAAATAAGCCATATACTATTTCACACGATAATATTCTCTACAAATGTAAATGGTCGCCATTGGAGGGCGAAACCATGTCGACTACAATAGGGAAGACTTTCCTCTACGGAAAGATAGCTTTCGAAAACGGTATAGTGAACGATGTCGGAGGCGAAATGTTGGAATTTGACAGGTAGCATCTTCTCATTCCTATACCCATATTGTTAAAAAAGAAGACAAAGTGCTGTTTATCTCCGCAAAGTTTTTATCTTTGCACACATATATGTATAATAGAATCAGGATCGGAAATGCCAATCATAAATAATTATAGTCGCTTCAACGTTGATTTTTCACATGTTTTATGTGGAGAATCTCTGCTTTATGTGTCTAATAATTTGATGGTTAACGCTAATTTGCTAGAGAGAGATGAGTATCGGATAAACTTACTTTTCCATAGCATAGGCATTGCCTCTTCTTGTTACAGAAATACCCTTAATTTAAGAAAAACTGTTTATAAAAACAAGCACTATATAAATATTTTGGCTAAATATTTATATAGTGTTTTTTTGTGTCTGCATATCTCAACTACCAAAACGACAAAACTTCCCGCCTTTGCGCGGCTTTTTATAACTAAACAACTCATTTATATTTATTGGCTTATCTCATTGTCTTATTGGCCTGCTACACCTCTGTATAACTACTGTTTGTTTTATGATTTACACTACCGTTTGGGAAAACTGTATGTAGGTTTTGTATCTGTGTACAGGCCTTTTTTAAGACCGATAAGCCATTATTCATTGAGAAATATACTCTATTCAGCATATATAATATAATTTTAAAACAACTCAAATAACACAATCTGATGAAATCAACCTACACAAAACGAAGTAAATGGAATCTGTCTCCCTTACTGGCCTTGCTAATCAGGGGGCGATCAGGGATATGTTTTTACTCTTTTTTCTGTGCGTTGCAAGAAAGATGATTAATTATTGATTTGGCATAAACTTACAAAATATAAATAAGATGAAACTAAAACTTACTTTCATACTCACATTCATCCTTTTATCTGTTGCCTCAATGCAGGCGCAGACAACAATAGGATCGGACAGCAAGCCCGAAGAAGGCGCCCTGTTGCAACTACAGCATACCTCCAATACCAAAGGTATGATGCTGCCCCGTGTAAAAATATTAAAGATCACAGCCACCGGCGGCGACCTGCGAGAGACCGTAGACGATGCCAATGCCATCCCCGGCGACCCCTGGGATCTGGATGCACACAAAGGACTGATGGTATACTGCATGGAGCCACCCCTTTGTTACTCTCAGGGAGTATATGTATGGATGGGCGACCGATGGGAAGGTGTGCCCTCTTCCAAGTATGGTGGCACAAACGGAAGCTATGCGTCAGACAAGGCTGCCCTTGACCAGTTTATAGCAGATAATAGTGAACTTGGAAGTATATGGCCAAATTGGACAACTAATAATAACTCAACGCCATCATTATACGAAGTGAAAAGAGGTACCAAACCTGTCTCGCAGGCCGAATGGGAGGCCGACGGAAAAGAGGGTGAAAGAAGAAGCCGGACACGATATTCTACTTATGCCGGTAGTGGTAGTATGCCGGAGCTTATAACAATTGAAGAAAAATGGACAGTGATATGTGGCGAGTGGCGATTGACAGGGCTGAGGGTTAGCCACAAGCTGATTACAAAAACAAGCCAGATAAAAAACATGTATGCATTACAAGTGTTAGCTCTACCTGCTAACCCACTTACGGATCTGGATGTTTCAACCCTTAAAGATTTAGAATCTATCAACCTCTACGGATGCTATAAGTTGAAAACCCTTACTTTGGGAAATCTTCCGAAGTTGGAAACTATAAGAATAAGTGGTAACGGTGAAAAAGATTATGGTTTCGATCCTGTTGATATTGATCACGCTGGCGACCCAGCCCAGGTTGTATATCAGGGGACATATCAAAATATACTTGCAAAAGGAGAGCTGTCTACAATAGATGTATCGGGTTGTCCAGCCTTGGCTACATTAACTTTAATCAATCAACCTATTGCCCACTTGGATCTCTCAAAAAATACTAAATTAGAAATTTTGAATATGAATTATACTTCTTCTACTTCTGTGGGGCCGTTTACAGGATTTGTTTTTCCTTTGAGCAATAACCCTGAGTTGAAAGATCTTGATCTATCAAGACAGTCGTTATCTTCGATAGATGTATCAGGTTGCCCAAAGTTGAGTTCTCTTATTTGTAGGGACAATGCTTCTCTAACAAGTATAACAGTTTCAACAATACCTTCCATTAAAACATTCACTGCGTCGTATTGTAACCTTTCTACACTGTCTCTTGGAGCGCAGGCTCAAACTATAACAGATCTGAATATAAACTATAACAAACTTACACAGATTGTGATAAATAACCTGTGTAAGGAGTTTAAAGATGCTGGTCAGTGTGATCGTTGGAATGGGTTTACCACAAACAACATAATTAAGCAAAATGGCAGCACCCTCAGTAAGCCAACTTGTACACCCTGAGTTCTTTGTGTTTTGTAATCCCGAAGAAAATCTTATAAGGATCTTCACTCCGAAAAAGATAAACGGATTACCAATTAGGGCAAACGCATCAAAGATATGAGCAATTTTGTCTGCCGTAGAGGCGAATAGAGATTCGCCCGAAAGTAAAAACTAATATCGAGGGTGTGTCATAAGTCAAAAGCACTATCAATATATTACCCTCTTTGTCATCCTGAGTGTAACGAAGGATCTCGACTCTCCCTAAAAGAGATCCTTCACTCCGTTCGGGATGACAAAAAGAAAGTGAGAATTACTTTTGACAATCCTTAATATGTATAACTAGATAGTAATTAAATAATTAAGCATATGAACAACAAAATAACCAAAGGCGTCTTATTGTTTCTTGCAGGCATATCCCTGTCGGTTGGCCTGCAAGGGCAGGTGACGATAGGTAGCGACCTGCCACCCGAGCAAGGCGCATTGCTCCAGCTCAAAGACGGCGACGCATATAGCAATGGCGAAACAGCCCGCGGAGCATTGGGGCTGCCCCGTGTGAGTATAAAATCTATGACTATCCAGGGCGCAAGTAACAATCTGGCAACAACCATCGATGGCACCTCCGGCTCCGATGTCTGGAACAAAGACCAGTACATCGGCCTGATGGTCTACAACCTGAATGCTACGGAGCTAAAAAATACCGGCGATGCCGGCGACTGTGTAAGAGGCGATGCCAATACCATAGCGCCGGTATATGTATGGACGGGGACCGAATGGTTTCCTCTGAAGCCTGAGGCATACGATGGAGCCGAAAACGACGACAAAACAGCCATAAAAGAGTTTTTAGCCGCCAATAAGATGCTGGCAGAGAACGAAATCCTCGACGAATGGTGGGAAGAGGAAGATGACCCCTGTTTTGCAGGTACGAAAGTGAAGCGTCTGGTAAAAATAGTTCTTTCCGGCAAAGACATTACTTCTTTTGCCGGGCTTGATAAGCTGACCAGCCTGAAAGAAATCGACCTGAGTAACAACTGGCTTACGGAAGTGAAAACAGAGCGACTGAAAGCCTTGGAGAAGCTAAACCTGAGCGGCAACCAGATCGGCAGCATCTATCTGATGAACAATACAAAGCTAACTACACTAAACCTGAATACTAACAAGTTGAAATCGATAAATATATCGAAAAACGACCTGTTGACAAGCTTTGATGTTTCGAATAACAACCTGAGTCAGGATGCGCTCGACAGAATAAGAGACGATGTGAAAGCGCAGAATCGCTGTGGCGCTTATGCCAGTGCCAGTTTCGTGCTGATCCCTCAGAATATAGGAGGTGGTACCAGTAAGCCAACTTGTACACCCTGAGTTCTTTGTGTTTTGTAATCCCGAAGAAAATCTTATAAGGATTTTTCAATCCGAAAAAAACGGATTACAACCGACGGTCAGCGAAACGCAGTGTAGCTAAATCCTTATAGGAAACCGCAGGAGATTACAAATCCCCTGCAATGAGCATAACTAACTTACTCGTAACTAAACAACAACAATAATGAACCACAAACAACTAACCTATATCCTTGGCCTTATACTCATTGCCCTCTTCGGCAGTGACGCCCTACAGGCACAGGTAACCATAGGCAGTGGTGCCCGGCCTTTATCCGGCGCCCTGCTACAACTGAAGGAGAACGAAAGCGAAGGATCGAATGCCTACCGCGGGCTACTTCTTCCGCGTGTGAGGCTGGTATCGCGGGCTACTTCAGAAGTCTATATTGCCGGCGCGGGTGATAACAGTTCTCAGGAGATGTTTTCGACCGGCAGTGGCGAGGCACACAACGGCTTCACAGTATTCAACATAACCGAAAACCCTGCAAAAAATCTTTGCGGTGGCGTATATACCTGGACCAAGGGATCGTGGCTGCGCTTGCAGGAGCCTTGCGAATATGTCTGTCCGGCTACCATACTCAATGTCACAGCTCCCCCTTCCATCTGTGGAGCCACAGAGGTATCTATGACGGCAACAACGCTGGGTGCAGACTATATCTACTGGTACGAAAACGAATACAGCGATACCCCGCTCCATACTACAAAAGGCTATGTCAGTCGTTTTACTTACAACGCTGGTCAGGAAATAACAGACGACCTGATCCTTTACGTATCGGCATACAGCGAAACAGAAGGCTGCGAATCGCTTCGCCAGCCGGTTTATATCCATGCCTACCGCAACAATCCGTACGATGCTATTACAGTGACCGCCGATAAAAGTAAAATCTGCAGGAATGGAGAAGTGGTAACATTCACGGTTACCGGGGTCTTACCCGATCTTGCCGCTGATACTGACAATAACTATAGCCTCATTTGGTACAGGCAGATAGCCGGCAACGCCCCGGAAGAGTTCATCCCCGATGTAACAACATTCAGCAAAACCGGAGATGAGATAACCCGCTGGACAAGCGAGATGAAAGGCTGGGAAACAGACCTAGCCTCGGTGGTGGCTACCTCGGCCAAATACTTTGTCCGGCTGGAGGATAAGAGGGCTTGTAATGTAACCGAATCGAATAGAGTGTCGGTGGATGTGGATCAAGGTTATGCGCCCCGTATTATTCTGCGCGATTGTCATATAGCGCCTCTGGGAACTTATGTTGAGTTCTTTAATCCATATTATTATCTTCCGGATACGGATCTGGACGGCAAGGTGCTAAATTGGTTTTATGCCGATGGTACCCCCGTACCAAAGAACTGTACTGTCGGAGATCTAAGTGGATACAATTCGGAGACCAACAAAAGTAGCCGGAAACTCTTTTTTACACGCGAGAGCTCTTTCACAGATGATAATAATCTGATTAGTACTGTGGTTGAGAACGGTAGAGTCACTACTTTCTATGCAGAGCCGGTAACCTCCTCCTCAGGATGTAGTAGTGCCGGCAGGGTGAAATTTGAGTTAACGCATCTTAAAATACCGCATGACAAACAGCCAATTTATACTAAATCTTCAGTCGGAAGAGTTAATCAATCGACTCGTAAATACTACCCTCAGGATGAGCCCTCGATTGGTATTGAATTGACTGATATCAGCCTTGTCAATATAGATAGAAGCTGGATATGGACAGTCAGTGGCGACGATCTTGGCAATATGCCGGTATCGCCTAAAGAAGGTGCATTATATTTCCCCGGTTTTATACCTACCCAGCCGGGGAAAGCGCGCTTCCATTTTACCTCTGTATGCGAGGAGTGCGCAAGACCTATAGATTTCATTGTCCATGTTTTTGATAATATAGAGACCACAGGAGGTGCCAAAACTCAGGAGCTCTGTCCGGGGGCTTCGATGGTTCCGGTAACGCTCACTTCTACCAAGTATAAGATAGCGGTAGAAAGAGAGAATTGGCACGAAGATGGTATAACAGGAGCTAACTTCAAAAGTATAACTGTGGCTGGTGATGGTACAACCAGTGTAACCATAAGTGGCAAAGCACCTGAGTTTACCGGAAAGAACAGGATGGGATCTTCTACAATCACCCTCAGAGTAATAAATGACGAGGGTCTAGCTGAAGCCTCCGAAACGATTACAATAAGGTGGGGTGATTATATATGCCCTTAAACGAAGAATAAGATTGGTTATATATAGGGGAGAGGGTTGGCCTGTGGGTCAACTCTCTCTTTGTTTTTTGTTAAAAAAGAGGACAAAGTGCTGTTTATCACTGTTTGTTTTATGATTTGCACTACCGTTTGGGAAAACCGTATGTAAGTTCTGTAGAGAAAAAAAATCTACCCGTTAAAATACTCCAGTTCGGCAAGGGCAACTTTCTCCGCGCCTTTGTAGACTGGATGTTAGATACGACAATAGAAGAAGATGCTTAAAAAATATCTCCCCCCCAGACCTGGCAAAAAGAAACAACCCTCGCGGTCAAAGCAAAACGTAAAATGGAAAGGTGGTCTGAACAACGCTCAGAGGTTTGCTCAACTTAGTAGCTTTTACTAATAAAATATGCGATATTCGTTTTCATTCAGCCTCTCTACATAATATGGTTTCAAGAATTTCGCATCTTTTTCCGCAGGGCCGCTCAAAGGCCTTCCCGTGCCGTCGAGCAGCGAAAAGGTAGAACCACATTCCGGACAACGCCCCGATACTTCGTTCGTTGGCACTATCCTGATGTTTTGGCGGGCTTCGTTGGGGCAACACAGGTCGAATGCTGCAAAAGGCTTATCCCCTAATATACCTATATTTACAACCAATAAACCCGAATAACCAACGAGCGAAGAAGCTGTACGTTCGGCAATGTATGACTTCGCAACGGTTACTCCTCTTATTAGTTTATCATATGCTTCCTTATCTTTCGATTTGATATATATACCTATATTCCCTCCCGAATTGAGGTGAGTATCAAGACCGGTTGCAGGGTTGATAATAAAGTTGACAGGAGCGTCGGGGATATTGTGTTTAGACTCCTCTTTGCCACACGATACCAGTAATATAGCAGCCGCTATTATATATTTGAGAGATCTTTTCATAATATTATAGAACGTTGTTATTGCCAGTATTATTATTTCTGTACTGTTTTAAAGTTTCCAAATTCCTTTTCAATCCACTATATTTCGCTCTTTTTACGGCCGAACCTTTAAAGATTGCTCTATATTCGTCTTCCGTCATTTCCTCCATCCTCTCCAACGATAAATCGAAGAAGGGAGTAGCAGGCGTAAAAGCTTCGGTGCTGTTAGGGCGTGCATATCTATTCCATGGGCAAGCCAATTGGCATATATCGCACCCATATACACAATTGACTAATTTCCCGGCAACCTTTTCATCTATTACCCCTTTGTTTTCTATTGTTTGATACGATATACATCTATTAGCGTCTATTACTCCGGGCGAAACGATTGCCCTTGTTGGGCATCTGTCTATACAGCGCGTACAATTGCCGCACGACAATCTTATAGGAGAATCGTATTCCAGTTCTTTGTTTATAAGCAATTCGCCAAGAAAGTAGAATGAGCCTCTTTTCGGTATTATCAGCATAGAGTTTTTTCCTATAAAGCCAATGCCCGACTTCTTTGCCCAATATCGCTCCAGCAGTGGGGCTGTATCTACAAAAGCGCGGCCTTCAATCGTACCATCAATAGATTTCAGTTTGTTGAGTAATGAATACAGCATCTCATTCATTACATCGTGGTAGTCTTTACCGTAAGCATAATATGCAAATTGAGGATGGTTGCTATCCTGTTTTATTTTAGGGTAATAATTAAGGGCAACGCAAACTACCGACCGACAACCATCCACCAGCAGGGTAGGGGCGAGGCGTTTTTCTTCGTTGCGTGCCATATAATCCATGTCTGCATGATACGAGTTGGCAAGCCATTCGGTATAGCGTCTACTGTTTGTTTCGTCTACAGTTTCTGCTTTGCCGATGCCGCAAACATCAAAACCCGTTTCCAGAGCCAGTTTTTTTATCTGTGCTGATGTAATTATATCTGTCTGCATACTTTTTATAGTCTGTCTAAATTTTTATAGCAGCCACTTTTATATAAGATAAGGCGCAAAAATGAGCATAAAAAAACTGCTTAGAGCCAATAAGAAAAAAATTCCATTAAAATTTAAGCAAGCTCTTTAATATTGTTTTACTCTCTTTGTTCCTATATAGTCGTAAACGGAAGGATCGGCATAAACCTCTAGCCCTGTCTCCTTGTTCCTGTAGGCTACAAAGTCGTGGTCTTTTAGCCAGCCGTTTTCTATGTAGGTATGTATATTGTGTCCTAATATATATAATTGGCCTTTCTTCGGTTTGGCTATCCACTTATCGTCGAGTTTGTATTTCTTAAACAAATAATTTGCCACGGCCGCGTTGAAAGCTGCATACCCAATACAGTTAGTTCCTCCATTTTCAAATACACTATATGGCTCGTAGTCTTTGTGCTTTGTCGAAAATTCTAAACAACCAGATGTAATGTCGAGCGATAGATTTATAATGTCGTCGGCATCCGGGCTTGTCAGATTTTCTTTGGCTATGAAGTCCTCGATGTGGCCGGTTAGTTTTCCGTTAGTTATAACATAAGATTTCCGGTCGGCCATGTCTTTATACTCGACTATATTATAGTATAAGCCAGCCCTGAAAACAAAGCCTGCAATAAAAAGTAATATTATTGCTATACAGATCTTTTTCTTCATATGATGATTTCCACAAAAATAACATCTAAATTCTGAAAAAAGTCTTTAATGGATTTGATTTATTCAAATTTAAGGTAGGCTTTTATGAAAAAGCGAAAGTATGTGGTCGAGAAATGGGATAGGCAGACTAATGAAAATTATGTTTATCCCGAAATAATGGAGTAAAGAAATAGTAGAAGTTGGTATCGAAGATCGCTATATTAAGTTCTTGTTTCGGCCTACTGCCCTCTATTTGTGTAATAATTGATATTTTTAAAACTCTATAAAACAATTAAGTACGAAATAAGTTCAAAATATCGTGGGGGAAAATTTGGAGAATAAATAAAAAGCGTTACCTTTGCATCCGCATTCGAAAAGAGATTCGGTGATTTATAAAGAAAATATTAAAGGAGCAACAGAGGTTTTTTTAATACCTGGTGTTATCAAAAACGGTTCGAATCCGTTATTCTCCACAAAAGTAAAAAAGAGATTAAAAACGAACAATAAAAGCATTTTTAATTTTTCATTTTTAATTTTTCATTTACAAAAGATCTTTGACATGATGTAAACAAAAGAGCAAGTAAAGAAAAGGTAAAAACTTTTCAAACCCACTAGCGTTTGATGGTGTAAACTGTCGCAAAACGCTATGAAAGAAAAAAGAAAGTAAATAAGGGCACATGGGGGATGCCTAGGCTCTCAGAGGCTATGAAGGACGTGATAAGCTGCGAAAAGTTAGGGGGAGGAGCAAATATCCCTTGATCCCTAAATCTCCGAATGGGGCAACCCGGTAGAAGAAGATTCTATCATCATGCAATGCATGAAGCTAACCAGGGGAACTGAAACATCTAAGTACCCTGAGGAAAAGAAAACAAAAGTGATTCCCGAAGTAGTGGCGAGCGAACCGGGACTAGCCCAAACCATCATTGTTTAGGCAATGCTGGGGTTGTAGGACTGCGTTGTGGCAAGAAGATAAGGAAGTAGAATGTTTTGGAACAAACAATCAGAGAGGGTGATAATCCCGTATACGACTCTTTATAGAAGCCTAGCAGACTCCTGAGTAGAGCGGGACACGAGAAATCCTGTTTGAATCCACGGGGACCATCCCGTAAGGCTAAATACTCCTGAGAGACCGATAG
>NZ_QVMQ01000024.1:0-39428 GCF_010501105.1 Dysgonomonas sp. 511
TTATGCCTAAATTTGAAACGAGATACAAGAATAATTTCTCCACCAAGAAAATTCATTCTTTGTGGAGAAAACTATGAGGGAATTATTCAGTGAACCCTACTTAGGCAAAAAAACTTTCTGTATCGACAGGTGAAGCCTCTTTTTCGAGAAAAGCCTGAGCACAGCCTCACCTTCCGATTTTAACCTGTTAATACAAAATTCCATCAAAAGGAATATCCTGCACAATTGGCTTACAGCAAGTTGCCAATTTTAAAGCCTAAGAATACTGTACGTGGCAGGCTTGGCCCATAAACATATGAAGGGTCGCGATCGACTCCTTTGTCAAAGTCTTTCTGGAACGAATTGAATATATTTTTCATCCCTGCAAACCATTGTACGGTAACGCCGCCAGTTATTTTCATGTCGTAATGAAATTTAACTCCCGCATCGAAAAAAGATTTGGATTTGCGTACTTCCCCGCCTGAGCCTTCCGGCAGTTCGGTGCCGAAATATTGCAGAAACATAGGGCCTGTATAAGTTCCTGTTGCCGATAGCCCAAAGTTGCGCGCAAACTCCCATTCGGCAGTGAAGAAGCCATAATTGTCGGGCGTACGGTAGAATTTCTTTTTCCCGAAATCTTTGTCCGGGTCTTTATATCTGCTCGATTGTACTGTAAACCCTGCGGTGAAGTTGAGCTTTTCGGAAGGGATAAGTTTCATCTCCATATTCAATCCTTGTACTACCGCACCTTTTTTCGCATTCATGCGGGTATATATGGTAATTCCGTTTTCATCAGTCTCGCCGATCTCGTTGCGGAACGGGTTGTGAAGCTTCGTATAGAAACCTTCGACAAGGAAATTTGTATTCACACTACCCAGTTTCTTATTATAGTCGAACGACAGGGTGAAGCTGGTGCTGTTTTCTTGTTTCAGGTTCGGGTCATTCTTATTTATTACCTGTCGCGAACCCGATGTTTCTATGTGTAAATCTTCGTCGAAGATCTGTGGTGCGCGGTATCCTCTCGATACTCCGAGACGGGTTTGCAGTGCAGGTGTGATGTCGTACATAATGCTTGCACGTGGTACGAATACTGTTCCCGATTTGTCGGCATCATTGTCCATTTTGTCATTTACGGAATAATGCTCTACACGCGCTCCGGCAAGGAATTTAAACTTGTTGACTTTTATCTCATACTGGGCAAAAGCTCCTGTAGTAGATAGAGACTGGTCGGAAACCACTGTGTTGGGGTGATGCTCTTCTGTTAGTTCACCATTGTCGTCCACACCATATTCTACATATCCCAGTTTCTTGTCTTTCAGGTGCGAACCTGTATGTTCTACACCAGCCACAATGGTAGAGTTGTCGTTTAAAGAAAGCTTATACTGCGCGCCCATGTTGTAGGTCTTGTCTTTTGTATTTCCATAATCGCTAAGCGATTGTTTTGCTCCATAATAAGAGTCCCTGTCGAGGTATTGCCCCGATCCGAATATTGTTAACAGATCGCTTTCGCGGAAATACTGTTCGAAAGTCAATGCTCCTGTTTTCATATCGTGCTTTACCGATTCGGAGATGTCGCGCTCGTGGTGAGGGTAATCTTGCTTATTGCCTCCGTTGCGTTCTTCACTGATATTGAAAAAGTCGAGACTGAGCTTGCTCCTGTATCCCGGACGGTGGAATATACGGGTGCCGATAACAGTGTTTTTCATGGGTGCTATTTCCGAAAAACTGTCATCGTTGTAGTCGAACATCTTACGGTCGCGCATATTGCCGAATACGGCAATCCCCGTCTTATGGTCGTCGGTAACCAACGATGCGTTGAATGTGGCATTATAATCGGCAGCCGGGCCGTTGCTCCCGCTTACGCCTGTGCCGATAAGAGAAGTGTTGAACCCTGCTTCGAACGAGTTGCGCTTAGGGTCTTTAAGTATCAGGTTTATTGTGCCGGCAATAGCATTAGAACCATATAATACAGAACCTCCGCCGCGAACAACTTCTATCCGGTCGAGCATATTGGCAGGTATCAGTTCTAGCCCATACACGCCCGCCAGCCCGCTGAATATAGGGCGGCTATTTATCAGTATTTGAGAATAAGGGCCTTCAAGCCCATTCATTCTGACTTGCGAAAAACCACAGTTTTGGCAATCGTTTTCGTAGCGTAATCCGGTGGCGAAGTTCAGCCCCTCACCCAATACTACCGATTGCGTGGTTTCCAGCATCTTGGTGTTGATAGTGTTTACTATAACCGAAGCTTCCGCCCTTTTTTGTGATGTGCGTCCTGCGGTGACTACCACTTCACTAAGGCTCAAGGCATCTTCTTCTATCTCGAAGTTTATTTCCAGCGAAACACCTTTCTTCAATGTTATTTCTTTCTCCTGAGGTTTGTAGCCTACGCCCTGTGCCATCACAATCCATGTACCTTCGGGTAGGTTTTTCAAGGCGTAATGTCCTGTAGCGTCGGTTGCTATACCAATGGTTGTGTTTTTTAATACGACATTAATATAGGGGACGTGTTTGCCCGTTTTTTTGTCGACAACATGTCCAAAGATATTGGCATCTGTCCTGACTATATTTGTAGCATTTGAAAAAAGAAAAGATAATAAGAGGATAAGAACGAGTAATGAATATTTTTTCATTTGTTGATAAAAATTAATGAAAAGGTCTTTATTTAAAAAAGGAGGTGCAAAGTTCTGTAAAATAGTGACTGGCGGCAATAACTATATTTAGGTATTGCTGGGGCTGTTGATACCTAATTATAGGTATTTGTTATGGCTGATAGCTTAAATTGATCGGCCTGCAAAAAGAGAGGTTGCCTAAAAAGCAAAAGTACTATCAATGCGATACGTTTTTACTTCTTAGGCAACCCCTATTGTATTATTTATATCAGGTAAGTTTTATCAGAACATGCCAGGGCCTCGTCCGCCCCTTCCACCAGGGCCTCTTCTGCTTTGCCCTTCCATGTCGCTGCCTTTCATTCCTCCTTTGAATGTTTGGAAGCGGATTGTAAGCCCTACCATAAAGTAGCTTGTCAGCGAATTGGAAGTGGTATAAGATATCCTGTCGGCCGAAGAACTGCGCGAAATATTGCTCCTGTCCTTAAGGATGTCATAGATTTTGAACTTAAGCGTTGCCGGAAGCGAAGTTGCCTGGTCGCCCGACCTCAACCTTATCTTGAACTCTTTGGACAGGGATGCATTCCATATCCACGAGTTTTGTTTATAGCCCGCTTCGTAGCCCGAATTGGATGAGTAGTCAACATCACTTTCGAGCACGAAATCATATGGCATAAACCACTGGATATCTGCCATTCCTCCATAGTTGTATATCGCAGCATTGCGATTGCTGGTCTTGGTATATCTGGTGTCTTCGTATGTAATATTTGCCCCTATATTGAACTGGAATTTGTCAGAATTGAACTTCAGACGTATATTCTCGCTTATGCTATATACATTAGCCGTATTTTTTATCGCATCTTCTCCCGTATTTTTAAGGAATGCGTTGTCGCGGGTATAGCGTCCGTGTATCCTGTTGTTGATAGAAAATCTTTTATTTTTCAGAGGAGTGTTGTACATCACCATCAACCGTCCGCTCATATTGCCGTCAATATTTTCGTAAGTGGTATTCTTACTGTTGTTTGCACCGGTTTCAACGATGCTGGCTATTGCATTCATGGTATATCGCATATCCCCGAACGCCATAATAGACGAAGCTTTTTCGGGAATATACTTCTGGTAGCGGATATTGAGCCTGTGTTCGAAGCTCGGTTTCAGGTTCGGGTTACCCCATGTAGTATCTGTCGCATTCTGGCTGATGATACCATTAAACAATTGGTCGGTAGATGCCTGCGAGGTTTGCCCGTTGTATCGTACCCTCAGGTTGTGCCGCCTGTCCCACAAATAGTTGAACTCGAGGCGTGGCGCAAAGTTGAGGAAGTTGCGTGCGCGGTCTTTGTTCTCGTCCATATTCGGCTGGGTTACCGATGTTTGCGAACGCGAAGGTTCCAAACCTACGCCTACAGTATAATTGTATTTTTGCCTGCGGCTTTGAAAATTGAGGGATATATTCTGGTTCAGGAAGTCGTTCTTCGTATTACGGGTATAGTTGTCTGCCACTACAGTGTAATTTCCTGTGCCATCATTATCGTAGGTTTTCTTGTCTGTTTCAGAATGGTTTTTGCGGATGCTGTAAGCCAGTTCGAGGAAGTTGTTCTTTCCTATAGGTTCGAGGTAAGAAGCCCGCATGCGCCAGTTGTAACTATTGTTTTTCTGGTCGTATATCTGGTCTTGTATTACCACCGAGTCTTTGTTGTAGTAGTCGATGTGCGAATAGGTTGTACCTTCGGTATCGCCATCGCTCATGCCTCCTGATACCTCGAAGGTTATAGACCTGCCTTTATCGTTAAGCATACGGTTTATCAACAGGTTTCCGTTTAGGTTGATTGTATTTCTTTTCGATGCCGATTCCGAGCCGGAAAGCATATTAAATGCATCACCTTCGTTGCCTAGCCGTTCTGTATCGCCCGATGAGAAGTTGCGGGTTCTCGTGTATGATAGGTTCGGGGTGAAAATAATATTAGTTACACTGTCAGGTTTCCATTCGAAACGGAAGCGGCCGTTGATGTTTTTATTATTATTGTTTTGGTATGATGTTTTTTCTTCCGTCATGCCGGCATTTCTTTCCCCTGTATATTGGGTGCTGGTCATACTTTCCACATCGGTGTCCGTTCCGCGATATTGCACATCGCCATTGTATTTGAATTTGCTCGAAGGTTCCATTGCAAGATTGACCCCGCCCATAGCGGTTTCGGTTATGCCGCGGTCCGATCCCCATCGGCGTCCGCCCAATCCGTTTGCATTGTTGTTATTGTTGAAGTTGCCCAATGCCGACAAGCGGTTGTTGTTGCGGGCTATGTTTACAAAGCCATTTCCCTCGTAGCGGTCTTCGCTACCATATCCCCCCGATACGCTACCCATTATACCTTCTTTCATGCCGGGTTTTACTATCAGGTTGATTACTGTTTGCTCCTCCCCGTCGTCGAATCCGGTTAGTTGCGCCATGTCCGATTTTTTATCCAAGACTTGTAGTTTTTCCACCATCTTGGCCGGCAGGTTTTGGGATGCTGTCTTCGGGTCGTCGCTAAAGAATTCTTTACCATCGACCAGAATTTTCGAGATATCTTTGCCGTTTACAGTTATCTTGCCTTCCGAGTCTATCTCAGCCCCGGGTATTTTCTTTATCAATTCGCCAAGCACGGCGGTTTCCTGTACTTTGTACGAATCGGCGTTGTATTCTACAGTGTCTCCTTTCACTATTATTTCGGGAGCTTTGGCCTCTACGGTAGCTTCGCTGAGCAGTATGCCGTCTTCTCTAAGAAAAATGTCGCCCAAAGCGGTTTTTTGTCGGGTGTTGAGATTGTAAAACTGGTCGATATAACCGATAAAGGATAGTTGCACTACATATTGTCCTTGTTTGACTCCTACTTTAAATTTGCCATCACTGGTTGTTACTCCTCCTGTCACATAGGTGCTGTCTTTCATATTCAGCACACGGATACTAGCCATCTCAATAGGCTCTTTTGTTTTCTCATCAAAAATTGTCCCGGTTAAGTTTACTTGTGAAACGATATTTGATGAAAAAAACACGAACAAAAACAAAAGTAACGGAATATTCCTTTTCATTATTTCCTTGTATCAACTAAATTTAAACTCTTTTACACTGTTTGGTGAGACTGAATAAGTAGGAAAAGGTTTAATCTGTATTTTTTGTTTTTATATTTTTTTTCCTTCAAAAAGAAAAAATTACAGCGCTTCTTCATCCGCAAAAAGCATTATCTTTGTTTCTTGTATGGCAAAAAAAACGATTTCGAAAAAGAAAAAGAAAAATAGTGAAAAGGTTGGTATTCTCGAATTTATAAAAAAAGAGCGTACCCGTTTTCTCTTTGGTGTATGCCTTGTTTTTATAGGCGCATATATCTTGTTGGGCGAGATATCATTCTTCTCTACCGGGGCAGCCGACCAGAGCAAGGTGTTGAACAAGGAGTTTTCCTCGTTGCTGTCGCAGAGGCTGCCGATAAGTAACTGGACCGGTGTAGCCGGAGCCTTTATTGCCGAGCAACTTATCAACCGGTGGTTTGGTGTATTCTCCATGCTCATCCCTGTTTTCCTTATCTTTGCAGGGTTGATACAAATGCGGGTGCTTAACAATATTTCCACGCTTCGCACATTCCTGTTGCTGGCATTTATTATGATATGGGGCTCTATTACAAGCGCTTTCTTGTTTTCCCGCATCCTACCCGAAGGGCATATCGTATGGGGGGGAGCGCACGGGCAATATGTAGAGCAGACATTGGAGGCCGCTCTGGGCATACCGGGCATACTTATGGTTATTATCCTCTTAGCCATCATATTCTTTGTGATAATAAAAAGAGCCTCGATGGAATTTTTCAGAAGCCTGTTTAAGAATCCTTTGAAAAAACAGGAAGAGCAAGACGACTTCTATGATGCAGACGAGGATGTTTATGAAGATAAGAAAAGCCTGAAAGATAGACTTTTTGCTTTCTATTACAAGCTGAAAAAGAACAACAAAAAAGAAGAAGAGGGCGAAATTGCTGATATCCCGGTCTCTTTCCCTAAAGAGGAAACTTCTGTTCCTCATTCTACAACTTTGCATATCGATCAGGACTTTGAAATAATAGTGCCCGAAGACGAGGAGCTCGTGAAACCTGTAGCCCCTCCTGTGCCGAGAATAAAGCCGGATGTGCCGGAAGATATCGAAGCCGATTTGCAGGAT
This sequence comes from Dysgonomonas sp. 511, assembly GCF_010501105.1. Taxonomy (GTDB): domain Bacteria; phylum Bacteroidota; class Bacteroidia; order Bacteroidales; family Dysgonomonadaceae; genus Dysgonomonas. The sequence continues at coordinate 6,766 of NZ_QVMQ01000024.1, forward strand.
GTGGATGAAGAAATGGAAGACTACGACCCTACAAAAGATTTGTCGAATTTTCATTTCCCGTCTACCGAACTGCTGAAAGTGTACGACTCAACAGGCAAAGGGGTGGATATGGCAGAGCAAAATGCCAATAAGAGCAAAATCATCACCACATTGCAAAATTACGGCATAGAGATCACATCTATAAAAGCGACTGTAGGCCCTACCATCACCCTTTACGAGATAGTGCCGAAAGCAGGGGTGCGTATATCGAAAATCAGGAACCTCGAAGATGATATCGCCCTTAGCCTGTCGGCATTGGGTATCCGCATCATTGCGCCTATGCCGGGCAAGGGAACTATCGGTATCGAAGTGCCCAACAAAGACCCTCAGATAGTATCTATGCAGTCGGTGATAGGCTCGCGCAAGTTTCAGGAAAGCACTTTCGACCTGCCTGTGGCTCTGGGCAAGACCATTACCAACGATATATTTATTTTCGACCTGTGCAAAATGCCGCACTTGCTCGTGGCTGGGGCTACCGGGCAGGGTAAGTCTGTGGGGTTGAATGCCATTATTACATCGTTGCTTTACAAGAAGCATCCGGCAGAAATGAAGATGGTGCTTGTAGACCCTAAGATGGTAGAGTTTAACATCTATTCGAGGATAGAGAAGCATTATCTGGCCAAGCTTCCCGATGCAGAGAAGGCTATTATCACCGATGTGTCGAAAGTTACCCAGACGCTCAATTCGTTGACAAAGGAAATGGACGACCGTTACGAATTGTTGATGAATGCCGGAGTGAGAAATATAAAAGAATATAACGAGAAATTTCGCAAACGCAGGCTCAACCCATTGAAAGGCCATCGCTTTCTTCCTTATCTGGTCATTATTATCGACGAGTTTGGCGACCTGATAATGACTGCCGGAAAAGAGATAGAAATGCCTATCGCCCGTATTGCCCAAAAAGCGCGCGCTGTGGGTATGCACATGGTGATAGCTACACAACGCCCGACCACAAACATTATTACGGGAACGATAAAGGCAAACTTCCCGGCTCGCATGGCTTTCCGCGTAACATCGCAGATAGACTCGCGCACGATACTCGACATGTCGGGGGCAAATCAGTTGATAGGGCGAGGCGATATGTTGTTTTCGCAAGGAAGTGACCTTGTGCGTATCCAATGTGCTTTTGTAGACACGCCCGAAGTGGAAGGCATCGCCCAATATATTGGCGAACAGCAAGGATATAGCAGTGCTTTCGAGTTGCCCGAATTTGTGGGCGAAGGGGGCGAAGACAAAATGGGCAGCATCGATCTCAACGATCGCGACCCGCTGTTCGACGAGGCGGCAAGATTGATAGTTGTACATCAGCAGGGTTCTACATCACTCATACAGCGCAAATTCTCGATAGGGTACAACCGTGCAGGACGCCTCATGGACCAATTGGAAGCTGCGGGGATAGTAGGGCCTACACAGGGTAGTAAACCTCGCGAGGTGTTTATTGCAGATGAATATAGCTTGGAACAGAAATTAAGTTCTTTTTGATTGGTAAATAAGGGCTATCGAAGTTCAATAAATTTATCTATATAGAGAAAAAGCTTGCTGGATATAGCTCCCGAAAAGTAACAATCGAAAACAGGGCAATATGTGTTACTTTTGTTACTTTTCGGAGAGATATAAGATGCCAGTAGACGAGTTAACGAGTTGGTTTCTGATGAGATATGAACTTGTACCTCGTGTCTTGTTTACTTGTATCTAAAGAAAAGGTAACAATATAAAAACAGAGAAAAAGCGTTACTTGTGTTACTTTTTTGATTGATCGGGAACAAAATCGGAACCAAACGGACAAACGATCCCTGCTACGGGTTGAACAATATGTTAACTTGAGGGTTTTATTAAATAAAGGTAAACTCTGTTAAACTCTTTCGTGTAGTCGTAGTCAAACAACAATAGGAAAACATTATTAGGATATGAAAACAAAAACACTATTATTATCAATCTTTACAATTTTGACAACTACTGCATTTGCTCAAAATGCACGCAGCATACTCGACAAAGCCTCCGAAACATATAATAATGCAGGAGGAGTAATCGTATCGTTTACGCTCGACTCTAAAGATATCAAAAGCAAATCGACCTACAGCTACGATGGCAAAGCGTATATGAAGGGAGACAAATTCAGGATAGAAATTCCCGATGCGATAACATGGTTCGACGGCAAAACGCAATGGGTATATATAAAAGATACCGAAGAAGTAAATGTGAGTAACCCTACCGGAGAAGAATTGCAGGCTATAAGCCCGTCGGTGCTTTTCAATATATATAAGAAAGGTTTCAACCTGAAATATAACGGCGAAAAGCGTATGGCAGGAAAAGTGCATCAGGAAGTAGAGCTGGCTCCACAGAAAAAGGGCGCGGAATTTACCAAGATAGTGGTTTTGATAGACAAAAGCAGCAACAAGTTTTCGAAGATAACCCTTACCGACAAAGCAGGTATGGAAAATGTGTTGACTATAAAGAAATACCAGACAGGAGCAGCCCTGGCTGATACATCTTTCCGTTTCGAGAAAAAAAATTATCCCAATGCGGAGATAGTAGATTTACGTTGATATGGTATTCTTTAATAGATATTGTTTATTGGTTCATAAAAATTAACAACCGGATAAATTTCGCCAATATAAATAATTGCTATAAATTCGCATTAGAAATAAATAAAATATATAAAACTAACCATGAACGAAAAAGTACGCTGTCTTATTATAGGATCGGGTCCGGCAGGATATACTGCCGCCATATACGCATCGAGAGCTAACCTCTCCCCAGTACTATACGAAGGGATACAGCCCGGAGGGCAGTTGACAACAACTACCGATGTGGAAAACTTTCCGGGATACCCCGAAGGTATAACCGGTTCTGAGCTGATGGAAGACCTTCGCAAACAAGCGACCCGTTTTGGGGCGGATATCCGCTTTGGAACTGCTACTGCCGTAGATTTTACATCTTATCCGCGAAAGGTGACTATAGATGGCGAAAAGGTTGTAGAAACCGATGCCGTTATTATAGCTACCGGGGCGAGTGCCAAATACCTGGGGTTGCCCGATGAAGCCAAATATGCAGGGATGGGTGTGTCGGCCTGTGCAACCTGTGACGGATTCTTTTACCGCAAGAAGCGTGTAGCTGTAGTTGGCGGTGGCGATACAGCCTGCGAAGAAGCCATCTACCTGGCCGGGCTTGCCGAAAAAGTATATCTGATAGTGCGTAAGCCATATCTTCGTGCATCGAAGGTAATGCAGGATAGGGCTATGCAAAATCCTAAAATAGAAGTCCTTTTCGAATGTAATGCTGTCGGGCTGTTTGGCGAAAATGGTGTAGAAGGCGTGCATGTGGTGAGACACATGGGTGAACCAAATGAAGAAAAGTTCGATATCGAAGTTGACGGCTTTTTCCTTGCCATCGGGCATAAACCAAATACAGATATATTTAAAGACCAATTGAACCTCGATTCGGTAGGCTATATAATCACCGATCCGGGAACACCAAAGACCTGTGTCGAAGGCGTGTTTGCCGCAGGCGACGTTGCCGACCCGCATTACCGCCAGGCTATTACTGCGGCGGGTAGTGGCTGCCAGGCTGCCATAGAAGCCGAAAGATATCTGAGCGAAAGGAGTTTGTAGATTCATAAAACAAGAACTATCATCAATAAAATATTATCATTATGCTAAGTAAGAAAATAGAAGCTGCGCTGAATGCGCAAATCAATGCAGAATTTTGGTCTGCATATCTTTACCTGTCCATGTCTGCCCATTTTGCAGCAGAAGGAAAGAGTGGTTTTGCCAACTGGTTTAAAGTGCAATTCGACGAGGAGCAAGAGCATGCCTTAAAGCTTTTCAACTATGTAGTGGAAAGAGGTGCTGCCGTAGAGCTGAAACCGATAGCAGAAGTTGCTACTAAATGGGATTCGCCGCTCCATGCTTTCGAAGAAACGCTTAAACACGAAAAGGTGGTGACAGGAATGATTAACGACCTTGTAGCATTGGCTCGTGAGGAAAAAGATTATGCGACAGAAAGCATGTTGCAATGGTTTGTAAACGAGCAGGTAGAAGAAGAAGCTACGGCGCAAGGATATATAGATGCCCTGAAAATGATCGGGACAAACGGATTCGGTATCTATACTTTGGATAAGGAACTGAAAAGTCGGAAAAGCTAGTTTTTAGCATTTACCAAGATAATAATTGGCAGGTCTCTTCGTATTTATACGGAGAGATTTGTTAATTTCAGGGAATTAACCAGATGATAGATGGATATTGTAACTGTAGAACATATATCGAAGCAATACGGGAGGCTAACAGCCTTGTCCGATGTCAGTTTCACCCTTCACAAAGGTAGTGTTACCGGGCTCTTGGGCGTCAATGGCGCAGGAAAATCAACATTGATGAAAATACTGTCGGGTATGTTGGCACCCGATAGCGGGAGCATCACGTTCGACAAGCAACCGTTCGATTCAGGCCGGGACGTCATCCGAAAGCAAACAGGCTATCTCCCCGAAGACAATCCCTTATACGATGATATGTATGTGAAGGAATATCTCGGTTATGTTGCAGGCTTATATGGAGTAGACAGGCTTCGTGTAGACCAACTGATAGAAAAGACTGGTTTGGTAAATGAATACAAAAAGACGATAAAGTCCCTTTCGCGCGGCAACAGGCAGCGGGTTGGTATTGCGCAATCGTTGATGAACGACCCATCTTTTCTTATACTCGATGAAGCGACTTCGGGCCTCGACCCAAATCAACGGGAGAGCCTTTACCTGTTGTTTAAAGAACTGGCAAAGGATAGGATTATCCTGTTTTCGACACATATATTACCGGAGGTAAAAGAAATTTGTTCCGGGTTCATTCTTCTGGATAAGGGGCGGTTGGTAGCCAATCGGGAGATAAACCAAATAGATTCGATAGAAAACCTGTTTCACACACTCACCTAATGAAGATAATAGCTGATAAGAATATACCGTACCTGAAAGGCATAGCAGACCAATTCGGAGATGTTGTTTACCTCGATGGTGCTGCATTCACTCACGAAGCTATAAAAGACGCCGATACGCTGATTGTGCGTACAGTAGCCCGTTTCGATGAGCGTAACCTGAAGGATACGAATGTTAAGCTTATATGTTCGGCCACTATCGGTTACGACCATATAGATACGGCGTATTGCGACAGCCATAACATTGCATGGCGAAACGCTCCCGGATGCAATTCGGGTTCGGTGAAGCAGTATATTGTATCGTCGCTTATCCTTATTTCCCGAAAGCTTGGGTTTGACTTAAAGGACAAGACAATCGGTATAGTGGGAGTAGGCAATGTGGGTAAGCAAGTGGCTAAAGCCTGCGAAGTATTGGGGATGAAAGTCTTACTGAACGACCCTCCGCGCCAACGTGCCGAACATGGTGATAGATTCGTTAGCTTAGATACGATTAAGGATGAAGCTGATATAATAACCTTCCATACACCGCTGGAAAAAGAGGGGAAGGATAAGACTTATCATCTGGCAGACGATCTGTTTTTCAATACGTTAAAAAAGTCTCCTGTAATAATCAATTTAGCGCGTGGTGGCATTGTAGATACGCAAGCTATAAAGAAGGCAATAGCGGGGAACAAGATATCAGGAGCTATTATAGACTGCTGGGAGAATGAACCTGATATCGACCTCGGATATATGAATATGGTAGACATCGCGACTCCTCATATCGCCGGATATTCTGCCGATGGCAAGGCTAATGCTACGCGTATGTCGCTAGAGTCTTTGGCTGCATTTTACGGAATGGATACAGCGCCTATAGCTGATATAATAGCGCCGATGCCTGACAGCTCGACTCTCGATATGGATAAGTATATAGGTGGTGACAATAGGGTTTACGATGCTATTCTCGATACATATAACCCTATGGACGATTTCAACCGCTTGATGGCTGCGCCCGAAACCTTTAAACAGTTGAGGAACAATTATCCTTTGCGAAGGGAGTATTCGGCTTATAGCCTATTGAATGCGACACAGGAAGAGGCTGTATTGTTCGATTCCCTGAAATAAGCAAGGCTACCGATGTCGGTAGCCTTATCTTATTGTTTGATAGTCTGTTATAGATTATCTGCCTTGTTGAGCATCTTGTATCATCTTCTCGTTAGGAAGGATATAAACTTCTACACGGCGGTTTTGTTGTCTTCCGGCAGCAGAACTGTTGTCAGCAACCGGTTGAGTAGAACCATAACCTTGAGTAACCATACGTGTTCCTGATACACCTTTCGATGTAAGGAAGTTGTAAACAGCCTGAGCGCGTTTTTCCGACAACGGATTGTTGATAGCATCGCTACCTGTATTGTCGGTATGTCCGTAAATCTGAACATCTGTATCAGGGTTGTTTTTCAAAGAGGTAGCAAAGCTATTCAGTGAACTTTGTGAAGCAGTGTTCAAAGTACTAGAGTTGGTAGCAAACAAGATACCCGACTCGAAAGTAACTTTTATCGCCTGCCCGTCGTTGATAGATTCAACTTGTGCTCCGTTGATTTGCTCAAGCTCTTTCTTTTGCTTGTCCATCTTGTTTCCGATAATAGCTCCGGCAGTACCACCAAGTACGGCACCTATACCGGCACCCCACGCTGCACCTTTGCCACCACCAAAGATAGCACCTATACCAGCACCTAAAGCACCTCCGGCTCCGGCTCCTATACCTCCGCCTTTTACTGTATCGCTAGCTCCGCAGCTTGACAAAATGATAGAGCAGCTTAATACGATAGCTGCAATAAATGAAAAATGTTTCATAATTAGTAATTTAAAATGATTGTTGTTTATTTAATATTTTACTCAAAAATCCCAATAGATTCGCAATAAGCGAGTTCTCCTTGTATGATGAACGATATTTCATCCTCCGAGAAATTATTGATATTCTCTTTCTTGGTATGTTTCATCACATAAGCAATAATTTCATCTTCGTCGATGTCGATAATATCTTCATCGGATGTTTTTTCGTCCATAAAGCCCTTCTCTTCGTAGAAATCGTAGATAATGTCGATAATATAATTGACCTCATCGTTCGTATATTTCCCTTTCAACTCTTGTGGAAGATAGTTTTGTATATACTTTACAGCATCTTCTTCGTCGTATTCCATGAAGTCTTTTTCTTTGCTCATTCCTAAAAAAGTGTTTGATTTATATATAATGTATAAGTTTATAACAAAGAAATTGTAGCTATGTTCAGTCTATAAAGAACCTTTAAATTACTTTCTGATATCGTAGAAGCTTGGTTTGTGTTAAAAAATATATAAGCAAATGTACGATTATTTCCTTTTCAAAACAAGATAAGCCAGCACAATCAATGGCAATGCCATCAACCCGATATACTCTATATGCCTATGCAATATGGAAGGCATAAACACAATAGCCATAATAAGCCCTACGGCAGCCCCTCCCAAGTGGGCATCGTGACCGATATTGCCATGTCCTTTGTGCATAGCATATACTGAGTAGGCAAGGTAGATAATCCCAAAAAGCCATCCCGGCATCGGCAAAACAAACATGACCCCTAATGTCATCTGAGGATAAAGGGCTATAGCAGCAAACAAGACGCCAACTACTCCTCCCGATGCTCCTATTGCGCTATAGTAATATTCCTTGCGGTGAACAAACAAGGACAATAATCCTCCGGCTATTATAGCAAGGAAATAGATAGCGAGGAATTGCCAGATACCAAGTATTTTAATGATATAAGGAGAGAATATATAAAATGTGTACATGTTGAATATCAGGTGCATATAGTCTCCATGGAGCGTCGCCGAAGTTAATAACCTATCCCATTGCTTCGAATGTCCGAGTATTGCCCCTACATTAAATTTATACCTGTCGAAAAAGGCCATGTCGCCAAAACCTTTTATGCTGGTTATAGTTGTGAGTGCAATTATTATGATAGGCAATATTCCTGCTATGTCAAAATTCATAAAAATACTTTTATATTTATCGCAAAGATAAGAAAAAGACCAATCGTTCAACTTCTATATCTGTTTTATGTAGACTATTCTTATAAAGAAAGGTTTAAAAAATTAAATTAAATAAGCAAAATAAAGGTTATAGATCTTATCTGATCAGTACATGAATAAAGCGAATCATTGCCTGGGTTCTAACCACAAAACGTTCTTTTTATATCAATCGTCATAAATAGATTACGAAAAAGCTATTTCCCAATAAACCATTTTTTCTTAAGCAGGTAACAGTCCGTAGAGTCTCTTTTTGACTTTAAAGAGTAAAAACCGGCAGCTTTTTCGCAAGCACTGGTAGTAAAAGACGGGTAATTTCCCATATATCCGAGGTTCGTGTATTGGGGCTCTACATAGTCGCTGATGTTCACGATCTTCTTATCCGGAAGAATCTTATAGTCGCGAAATATCACACAGCCATTGCCTTCGGGACGTATCGTTTGTGTTTTTATATACTCACCTTCAACCCTGTAAGTGCCCCAAAGCGGATACATACAAATATTCGATTTACCTCCCTGTTCGAAGCATAGAATAAGCTCCGGTGTAAGATTGCCGGTTGTGGCTATCGTAAACAGCCCGTTGGCATAAAACATATATACAGAATAAAACGCAGAATCGCACCCGTGCTGCGAAACATAGCATCCATTTATATCTATAAGTTTGTCCAATCCTGTATTTTGGTTTAAATAGTGATACGAAAAATTCTTTGGGGCGGAAGCACATCCCCACATGATCACTGATAATATAAAAATAAATAGATTCTTCATCCTTAATACAAAGTATATGGTTTGTCTATCCCTATTTGTACGAATTGGTTGCTATAGTCTCCTGCCTTAAAATCAGGAGTGGAAAAGAATTTCCGATGCCAGCCGTTCTGTCCTACAAGCCCGCCGAGTTGGCTGTTCCACCCATAGCGCAGAATCACATTGTTGGTTGTGTAACCTACATAGACAGGACTTGATATTTGCCTGCCGTCCCGATATGCACCTTTGCTGTTACCGGCAGATATATCTGTTACTCCATTTATGTCGGTAGTATATACATTAGAGCCTATCACAAAACCCTTGTAGCGCAGTTCCAAAGCGGCAGTGCGATAGCGGTCGTATATCTTGAATCCGGTGAACGGGAGTGCCAATATATCGTCTTCGAAGCCGATGCTAAAGTCTCTAAACCCCACCCTTATTATACCCGAAACCTGCTTGTCGCCCTGATGGTATTTATTCACATAATACGAGCCGCTATATTTACCATCATCGAAAGTTATGCCGGCAAAGGTAGTGCCTAGTCCAAAGTTTCGGGTAGCCTTATAAGTGTCGAAACCTGAAGAGAGAGTCCAGTTGTCAATGGTCTGGGACAATGTAATGCCCGCGCCTATCCGTAGCCCGTTTCTGTCCTTTGCTCCTGCGGTAAACATCGCCACCAAAGACATGGATACGCGGAAGCCATTATGCTTTTCGGGCCCATAGGTCAATGTTGCCGGATAATCATTGTCGTGGTCGAATCTGTATTGGGAATGAAGCAGTGTATTCGTGCAAAAGAAAGCTACTATAAGGATAGTAACCCTTTTGATAAAAGAGAAATAATATTGATTTGATTTATATTTTCCTGCTATTCGCCACATCTATATCATATCTAATATAGATAAACTACCTTTTCCAAAATGCGGGCATGAACAAAGAAAGCACAGTGAACAGTTCCAGACGCCCGGTAAGCATCAGAAAACATAAGTACCACTTCGATACTGCCGGAATATTGTTGAAGTGTCCGCTATGCCCTATGTCGCCAAGGCCGGGGCCTACATTTCCCATACAGGATATTGCTGCGCCGATAGATTCTTCAAACTCCAGTCCCATAAACGACAGGATAAGGAAACTTACCACAAGGATAGCCAGGTAGAGGAACATAAAAGCCAGTATCTTTGTCACTATATCGATGGGCACTACCTGCCCGTTCAGCCTCACCGGAAGGATGGCATTGGGGTGAACTTGCCTCTTAAACTCGTTTATCGCATTCTTGAAAAGGACGATGATACGTACAATCTTTATCCCTCCCGATGTAGAGCCTGCACAGGCACAAAAGAGCATGAGAAGGCACAGCAGGAAGATATAAAATGCACCCCACCCCATATAGTCGATAGAGGTAAAGCCTGTAGTGGTAATTATAGATATAACCTGAAAGACAGATGTGCGAAGGGCATACCCTACGTCATCCATCTGCCCCGACAAGATAAGGCTGCCGGCTATAATGACTGAGAAAATAAGGCAGATAGCACCATACCATCTGAACTCTTCATCTTTCAGCAGTCTTTTAGGAACGCCTTTCAGCAGAAAGAAGATAAGTGCAAAATTCGTACCTCCTATAAACATGAAGACACTGAGCACATATTCCAGGTAAGGAGAATCCCAATAAGCAATACTTGCCTGTTTGGTAGAATAGCCACCTGTAGAAAGCGTAGTAAGGGCATGGCAAGCTGCATCGAACATATCCATAGGCCCAACCCAGAGCAAGAAAAACAATATCAATGTAACAAAGATGTATATCAGCCACAGCCGTTTGGCTACTTGTGTGACACGGGGCGTAAACCGTTCGTGTACAATACCCGTAGTCTCGGCATCGTAAAGCACCGAAGCGTTACCTCCGAGCATGGGTAATATGGCTAGGGCGAACACAATGATACCGATACCACCTATCCACTGCGTTATGCTTCGCCAAAAGAGCAAGCCTTTCGGCATACTGTCTATATCTGTAAGGATGGAAGCACCTGTGGTAGAAAAACCCGACATGGTTTCGAAATACGCATTGCTAATATCGGGGATAGCCCCACTGAGGTAGAACGGGAGCATACCAAAAGCTGAGAGTATAACCCATGTAAGGGAAACGACAAGAAAACTTTCCCGTTTGCCTATCGGTTTTTCGTAATCATCTGTTCCGATCAAACGGATGAATATCCCGGCAAAAAAAGTTATGGTAGAGCTTATAAGCATGGCATCGCCGGCAGCCTCGTGCCAATAGAAAGACACTACTGTGGCCACCATCATAAAAAGAGACTCTATGATAAGCAGAAAGCCAATAGTCTTGAATATGAAGCGGAAATTAAAATTATTCATCAATCATAAGAGCATTAATGGAACAATTTTTCAGCTTCGCGCAATGTGTCGTTCAGGCAGAAAACAACAACATGGTCGTAAGGCTCTATCAGGGTTTCGCCGTCTATCATCATCGGCTCGCCGTTCCTGATAAGCCCTCCCAGCGTTACATTCTTGGGCAGGGTGATCTTTTTTACTTCCTTGCGGGTTACATACGAATTGGGACGTGCAATTATCTCGGCAACATCGGCATTCGCTATTGTCAGCGACTTCACATTCGACACATCGGCATTGAGCAGGAAGCGGTATATATTATTCACCGTTATCAGCTTCTTATTTATGATAGAGCCTATATCGAGGCTTTCTGCCATCGATATATAATCCATATTCTCTATTTCGGCTACTGTCTTCTTCACACCAAAACGCTTGGCTGCCATACATGCCAGTATATTGGCTTCCGAATTGCCTGTTACAGCTACGAAAGCATCCATTTCCTTTATGCCCTCCTGCAAAAGAAACTCGGCACTGCGTCCATCGCTATGGAATACCGTTACATTTCCGGGAAGTTTTTCCAGAAGTTTATAAGACTTATCTTTATCCAGCTCCAAGAGCTTAATATTGGTATTGTCGGGTAAATACTGGCTGGTACGTATGGCAATGCGGCTTCCGCCCATTATCATTACATTTTTCACGTCGAAAACTTCTTTGCCTGCTATGCGCGGCAATTCTTCTATATGCTCTTTCGTTGTTGTAAAAAACAGGATGTCGCCTGCCAGCACCATGTCGCTACCAGTAGGTATGATAGTTACATTGTTTCTTTTTATGGCTACGATATGAAACTTTTTCACTTCGTGCCCCAGGTCGTACAAATGTTTATTTACAAGGTCGGAGTTTCCCCTTATCTTTACCCCCACCAGGATAATAGCACCTCCGCAAAGTTCCACCCATTGCCTTACCCACGGGCGTTTGAGAGCCGACACAATTTCTTTAGCAGCCAGCATTTCAGGATAGACCATAGAGTTTACTCCCAATTTTTCGAAGAACTCCTTGTTTTTCGGCAACAGGTATTCATAATTATCTATGCGGGCAAATGTCTTTTTGGCTCCCATATTAGACGCAAGCATACATGCCGTAATGTTTACAGACTCTTCGGGTGTGACGGCGATAAACAGGTCGGCGTTTTTTACATCTATCTCCGTCAGGTCTTTCAACGATGTACACGACCCAGCCATCGTCATCATTTCCAGATTGCTACCCGGAAAACTGAGTTTATCCCTGTCGGGATCCATCAGGATAATATCCTGATTTTCCAGCGATAGAAGTTTCGCCAGATGAGTCCCTACTGCCCCTGCTCCTGCAATTACAATTTTCATCTGCAAATATTATGGTTTTGCCAATACAGCCAGTAAACGTTCGGTCAATCCTTCCACATCTATTTTGCACAGCTTTGTCAGGTCTTTGATCGAACCATGTGTAACAAATTCGTCGGGAAGCCCTACGCGAGTCACTTTATTTTTACGGTAATTATTATCCGATAGAAATTCGAGTACTGCACTGCCAAGCCCCCCGTTAACAACACCGTTTTCGACGGTCATTATATTATCAAAGTTGTCGGCAACATCTTTCAGCAATTCTTCATCTATAGGTTTCAGGAAGATCATATCGTAATGGGCTATGGAGTAGCCTGCTTTTTCCGCTTCTTCTATCGCCTTGCTTGCGGCATTTCCTATCGGCCCGATGGTAAGCACTGCCAGGTCTTTTCCTTCTTTCAGCTTGCGTCCTTTTCCTATTTCGAGTGCCTGCATCGGAATTTCCCAGCCGACCAACTCGCCTTGCCCTCTGGGGTAGCGTATAACAAAAGGCCCATCGTTGCCATATGCTGCCGTGTACATCAGGTGGCGAAGATAATGCTCGTTGTAAGGGGACGCGATAGTCAGGTTAGGAATACAGCGCATATAAGCCAGGTCGAAAGCGCCGTGGTGTGTAGGTCCGTCTTCGCCGACAAGCCCCGCACGGTCGAGGCACATAACTACGTGCAACTTTTGCAAGGCCACATCGTGTATCACCTGATCGTAAGCACGCTGCATAAACGATGAATATATATTGCAGAAAGGTATCAGCCCTTCCTTAGCCAATCCTGCCGAATAAGTAACAGAGTGCGCTTCGGCTATACCCACATCGAAAGCCCTGCTTGGGAATGCTTTCATCATGTGGCACATAGACGAACCTGTAGGCATTGCCGGGGTGATGCCGACAACCCGCTCGTCCTTCTCTGCCAATTCTACCAGAGTGTGCCCGAAAATGTCCTGATACAATTGTGGTTGGTCTTTCGACCTTGCAGCGATGCGCTCTCCTGTATCTTTGTCGAACTTGCCCGGGGCATGCCACACCGTTGCAGATTCTTCTGCCGGTTTGAAACCTTTGCCTTTTAGTGTATGGATATGTAATAGCTTGGGCCCTTTCAGGTCTTTTATATTATTGAGAATGCGTATCAATCCGCGCAGGTCGTGTCCGTCTACGGGGCCGAAATAGCGGATGTTGAAACCTTCGAAAAGGTTATGCTGCTTGGTTATCAGCGACTTCAGGCTATTATTAAAACGCAGTATAAAGTTCTTCCCTTTTTCGGTAATAAGGTTTCCTTTCTTAAACTTCTGGTAGACATCGTTCCTCACCCTGTTGTAAGTGGGCGATGTGGTCATCTGCACAAGGTATTCCCTCAGTCCACCCACGTTGTTGTCGATAGCCATATCGTTATCGTTGAGTATGATAAGGATATCGTTAGGTTGTGAACTCGCATTATTAATGGCTTCGAAAGCCAGCCCGCCTGTCATCGACCCGTCGCCGATAACTGCTACTGCATGCCTGTCTTCCTTTTTCAATGCCGAAGCTACTGACATACCAAGAGCTGCCGAAATAGAGTTGGAAGCATGTCCGGCAATAAAGGCATCGTATTCGCTTTCCGATGGGGAAGGAAAACCTGCAAGCCCTCCGAATTTGCGGTTGGTATGGAACTGGTTTTTCCTGCCGGTCAGTATCTTATGACTATACGCCTGATGCCCAACATCCCACACAATGCGGTCGTACGGGGTATTGTAAACATAATGAAGGGCAACCGTAAGTTCTACTGTACCCAGACTGGAGCCAAAATGTCCGGGATTGCGGCTCAATTCGTCTATCAGGAATTTCCGTAAATCGGAACAAAGTGCCTCAAGTTCTTCTATGTTCAATTGTTTCAGGTCGGAAGGGTAATTAACCTGCTCCAGAACTGATTTGCTATCTTGTTCGCTCATAATGTACTTTTATCAAGGACTACATCTATTAATTAAGATGCAATAAACAAGCAAATATATAAAACAAAAATCAGTTATCGGGATTCATCCTTCTTAATTTATCAACTTATATAGCTATAATTAGCCGCCTCGTATATTTCACAGATAAAGCTATACGTTTTTTAATACAGTTTTTTAAGATATAACACATTGAATTTACTACTTTTGCAGTCTGAAAAGGAAAGCTTTTCCGTGTAACTTAGGATTTAACCACGTAAAAAACAGAGATTAATTATGTATAAAAACGAACCTGCCCTCGTCCTTTTTTCGGGAGGGCAAGACTCTACAACCTGCCTTTATTGGGCATTAAAGCACTTTTCGTCTGTGCGTACGCTTTGCTTCACCTACGGGCAACGCCATTCGAAAGAAGTGGACGTGGCACGGGCTATTGCCGAAGAAGCCAATGTGCCGTTCCAATTATTAGACGCTTCTATCATCAGCCAGCTGTCGGTCAATTCGCTCACTAGCGACATAGTAATGGACGAAGAAAAACCGGAAGACTCTTACCCTAACACTTTTGTGCCGGGGCGCAACCTGCTCTTCCTTACATTTGCTGCTGTAATAGCGCGTTCGCATGGCATACGCCATATAGTCACAGGGGTTTCGGAAGCCGACTATAGCGGTTACCCCGATTGCAGGGATACTTTTATCTTATCGGCCAATGCTTCTATCAACCTGGCGATGGACGAGCATTTTCAGATACATACACCACTGATGTGGCGCGACAAGACTGCGGTATGGCAACTGGCTGACGAACTCGGTGTCTTCGACATTGTACGCAACGAAACGCTGACTTGCTACAATGGCATAATTGCCGATGGCTGCGGACACTGCCCTTCGTGCAAACTTCGCAAACAAGGATTGGATAATTACTTAAAAATAAAAGGGTAACATTATGTCGATAGAAGGACTTAGCCACCTGGGTGGTAAAACAGAATATAAAGACGATTATGCTCCGGAAGTACTGGAGGCATTCGAAAACAAGCATCAGGGAAATGATTACTGGGTAACTTTCAACTGCCCCGAATTTACAAGCCTTTGCCCGATAACCGGACAACCGGATTTTGCGACCATACATATCAACTACCTGCCCGATGTAAAGATGGTAGAAAGCAAGAGCCTGAAACTTTACCTGTTCAGTTTTCGCAATCACGGTGCTTTCCACGAAGACTGTGTCAACATCATAATGAAAGACCTGATTGCGCTGATGAATCCTAAGTATATAGAGGTAGTCGGCATATTTACTCCACGCGGAGGGATCAGCATATATCCGTATTGCAACTACGGACGTCCGGGTACGGAATACGAGCTTATGGCTCAGAAGCGTTTGATGAAGCACAATCCACAACAATCATACAGGTAGTTACGGGTTATTGCTAAACTTATCCTACTTTCGGCCGCTTCTTTTGTATCCTCTTATATACAACAGCAAACCATGTGGGCAGTATTATTCCTTTACACATTGTAGAGATAGCTATTGCCCACCATACGCCTACTATCCCCATCTGCCCTGCCAGATAATATGCCAGCGGTATCCTCAATGCATTGAAAGTAATGCTTATCACTGCCGGCTCTATGGTGCGCCCAATGCCATTGAACATACCCTGTGTGGTGAGTTCGAACATCATAAATATCTGTACCAACCCCATTACGAAGAGGTATTCCGCTCCGGCGCGCATCGCGTTTTCTTCCGGTACGATGATGCCGAATATCTGTGCGCCGAACAGGATAAACGCCATGCTGACAAAAACACCGAGTGTAAGCATCACCCGTATGGTATAGATATAGGCTTTCTTCCCCCTTTCCAGCTTATTAGCAGCATAATTCTGGGCGACAAAGGCACTGAGTGCTGTGGAGAACCCCTGCGAGGTATTCCATGTGACGGCTTCTATTTGCCCGCCTGTGGTCTGACTCATCAATCCGATGTGCCCGCCGTAAATAGAAGCCACCCGCGCCAGATTCATATTGATAACAGCATAAAGGGAGTTCATAATCGACACGGGCGCACCCAGGAAGAAGATGCGCTTGAGATATATTCCTTTAGGACGGATAAAAAACGGGAAGTAGCCCAATATGCGGTTGGCATACCTTATCTGGTAGAAGAACAGCAGGAATACAAAAAGTTGGGCTATAACAGTGCCGACTGCCGCACCATGTAGTCCCATTCCCATCGTAAACATAAGGATAGGGTCGAGTATCATATTCAGTACCAGTCCGGCTGCATTGTTGCGGAAAGGGATAAAACTGCGCCCTGCCCCGTTGTATATACCGGTAAAATTGTAGGATAGGAACTGGAAAGGCAGGCTGATAGTAAGAATACGCAGGTAGAGGACGGCATCATCCGTTATATCAGCCTCCAACTTGAAGAACGAAAGTATAGGATAGGCCAATACAAAAAGTATGGCTATCCACACCACACCGAGCGTTATCGCCGTAGTAGTGGAATGGGAAGCATATATTGCCGCCCGCTTCATCTTTTTGGCCCCGATGGATTGCCCTACTGCTACTTCCGAGCCTATCATAGCCAGATAGGCAACCGATGCAGTAAGCCATAGTAACATGCCTATAGCGCCTATTGCCGCTTCCGACTTAGTAGCTATTTCGGGATTTGAAACCGTACCTAGACGCCCTACCCACGACATAGCCATTAGGGTATATGCCATTTGCAGGAAGCTTGTTCCCATCAGGGGGAGTGCAAGCCGGATAAGGGTGGAAAAGATTTTCCCTTCCGTAAGATTTTGTATGCCTGTTTTCATGTAGTCTTTATCCCTGTTTTACAGGTCTTTGAGAAGGGTTTTGCCTCTTTCTGTATTGTAGCATTCTTTCATTTCTATAATGGCGTTCCACTCGCTTGCAAATTCAACTTCGGTATCTATTATAAAATCTTCCGATCCATATTTGTCTATCTTATCGAAAACATAGCCGATAGAAATATGACCGATATCCGAAGCCGGTACATATGCAGGCACAAGGTCGTCGTGAGTAGGCGTTTCTACTATCAGTCCTGTATCTTGCAGATAAAAAAGAGTGTCGCTTGTCAGTTTTGTCGGTATCTTGTATTGCTCCGAAAGTTCGTCGGCTGTATATGGAGTTTCCGCCTTTTCGAAGCGTTTGACTATCAATGTCATTATCAGCAGAATAACAAAATCCTTGTAACGGCGGGTTATCTTGCTGGTTTCGTGCTCGAAGCTGAACTTGTTTACATTCTGTAAAGAAAAAGACAGCTTTACCCCGAATAATATAAAGAACCATGTGAGCTGCAGCCATAGCAACAACAAGGGAAGCGCAGCAAAACTACCGTATATAGCATTATATTTCGAAATCCATATCTGCCCGCTGATATAAAGGGTCTGGAATATCTGGAAACAGACACCGGTAAAAATACCACCAAGCAATGCGCTCGAAAACCTCACCTTTGTATTAGGGAGATATACATAGAGAATAGTAAACAGCAATGTGGTGATCAGGAAGGGCACTATTTTCATGAAAGGGCTTATTACCAAGCCCAGTATATATTGCTGCTCGGCTGTAGTATTCAGCATCAGGGTTACCCCGGCATTACATATCAGAAATACGGGAGCGATAATGATAAGTGCCAGGTAGTCGGTAAACATACGGAAATAGCTTCGGCCTTTTTTTATCTGCCACAGGTAGTTGAAGTTGTCCTCTATGCTCGACAATAGATTTATTGCCGTGTACAATAGTAACACGATACCGATACCCACAAATATACCGCTTTGGGCATATTCTATCGACTTGTCGATATAAGCCATAGCTTTCTCCAAGAGTTCACGCTGTCCTTCGAAATAGGTAAACAGTTGGCTTTTGACAATATTCTGGAATCCGAATCCGCGTGCAATGGCAAACAATACTGCCAATAGCGGGACTATAGACAGCAAAGTGCTGTAGGTGAGAGCCGAAGCACGGGTAAACAACTGTCCTCCGTCGATGCTTTTGATGGCAAGGATAAAAGCCTTGATGATATTATAGAGGCTGTGCTTTTTCGAAGAAAGATCTTCTTTATTTACCCTCCATATACCATAGGTGAGAAAATGTATTGTGCTGGTTATAAACCTTTTTATTTTATCTATCATATCATCTTACATCTCTGTTGGCGGTCAGCAGTTGCCTGTCAACACTCTTCCGTATTTTTAGTTCGGAGCCAAAGACTAAAAAAGGATTCAAAGATAACATTTTTTTGAGGTTTATCAATGTTCCTTTTTTGATAGACGCAGCAGTCTTCTAATAGTTACCGGGAATAGATTACAACAGGTCGATACAATTTTCCAATTGAATACCTCTCGATCCTTTCAATAAGATATAGCTGTTTTCCAATGGATTTGCAATCAGGTAGTCTTTCAAACCATTAGTGTCTTTAAAGCGCAAAACATCTGCTTGTATTTTACTGAAATTGTCGCCTACCAGCAATACTTTGTCGAAGTTGTGGCTAACGATATAATCTGCTATTTTTTGATGCTCCATTTCCGAATCGGCACCAAGCTCTTTCATGTCGCCAAGGATAAGGACTTTGTGGCTTACGTCCATATGTTCGAAATTCTCCAAGGCGGCATGCATACTAGTCGGGTTTGCATTATAAGCATCGACAATAACCATATTCTTACTCGTCTTTTTCAATTGCGAACGGTTGTTTGTCGGCTCATATTCTTCTATCGCTTTGCAAATCAACGAAGCTTTGACTCCCAGATATTTACCTACGGCTATTGCAGCCAAAGCATTAGGCAAATTATAATCACCGATAAGCTTTGTTTTCACAACATTATGATTTTCTACATCGGCAAACTTCCAGGCAAATTCCAAATAAGGGCTGGTAGACAACACCTTGCCCGATACGAGCAATTCATCTTCGAATCCGTAGTAGATAGACGGGATACCCTCCGCCATTTCCCTCAACAAAGAATTATCGAAGTCGATAAATATCTTCCCATCCTGAGAATTTCTTATGTACTCGTATAATTCGCCTTTGGCTTTCATTACATTTTCGAACGAACCGAACCCTTCGATATGGGCACGCCCGATATTGGTTATCAGCCCGTAGTTAGGCTGTGCTATTTCCGAAAGGAATTTGATTTCCCCAACATGATTTGCCCCCATTTCCACAACGGCTATCTCATGTTCTTTCTTTAGTTTCAACAATGTGAGGGGGACTCCAATGTGGTTGTTGAGGTTGCCTTCGGTAGCCAGTACATTGTACTCCTGAGACAGAACGGCTGTTATCAGTTCCTTTGTGGTGGTCTTGCCGTTTGTTCCCGTGATTCCGATAACCGGGGTTTTCATATGTTTGCGATGATATCGCGCCAACTCCTGCAATGTGGCAAGTGCATCGTCGACCAATAGCATATTAGGTCGCGTAGCATATTTTTCTTCGTCTACAACGGCATAGCTGCATCCGTTATCAATTGCCTTCTCGGCATACTCATTTCCATTGAAACTGGCACCTTTCAATGCAAAAAAAATAGAGTTTTCAGGAGCGTTTCGGGTATCTGTCGATACTTCCGGATATTGTTTGTAAATCTTATATAACTCTGCTATATTCATGGTTCTTTAGCACTAAATAAAATTGTTTCTTAACGCGCATTCGAGCTATTTCGTTGAATACTTATCACTAAGCGTCAGGCTTATTTAGCCTTTACGAATTTAAGGCTAATAATCCGAATAATCATATTGTCTTAACGTTTTTTACTTTATTGTATCCTCTGACCGGAAGCTTGAAAATACATCGCCTGCGGAAGACTTTCCGCTAGTTAGCAAAATATAGCACATATATATGATATTTTACATAGTTAATATACAAAAAAAGAGAAACTTTGTCGTAACTTTGCAGGCTATAGCTTACACTAGTCAACTAAATACATATAAAATAGAACATATATTCAAAAACATTTTATCAGAATGAACAAAATTGTAGCTAAAGAGTATTTCTCTGAAAATGTTGTAAAATTTGAGGTGGAAGCCCCTCTTATAGCCAAGAGCCGCAAAGCCGGCCATTTTGTGATAGTAAGAGTAGGGGAAAAAGGAGAACGCATACCACTCACCATTGCCGCATCCGATACCGAAAGGGGTACTATCACCATTGTAATACAAGCTGTAGGTGAATCTTCCCGCAAAATTTGCGCACTAAACGAGGGTGAGTATATTACCGACATCGTAGGTCCACTCGGACAGGCTACACATATCGAAAACTATGGTACTGTAATTTGTGCCGGAGGTGGTGTAGGCATAGCTCCTATGCTACCCATTATAGAGGCAATGAAAAAAGCAGGCAACAAAGTTATTTCGGTATTGGCTGCCCGCACCAAAGACCTCGTAATACTGGAAGAGCAGGTCGCGGAATACTCCGACGAAGTAATTGTCATGACCGACGATGGCTCTTACGGGCACAAAGGGCTTATCACAAATGGTATAGAGATGATATTAGAACGCGAGAAAGTAGACCTTTGTGTTACTATCGGCCCTGCCATTATGATGAAGTTCGTATCGTTGCTTACGCAAAAGCATAATATTCCGACTATGGCTTCGCTAAACACCATAATGGTAGACGGAACCGGTATGTGCGGGGCCTGCCGCATTACAGTGGGAGGAAAGACCAAATTCGTTTGTGTCGACGGGCCTGAATTTAATGCGCATGAAGTAGACTTCGACGAAATGTTGATGAGACTTAGAGCCTATAGTTAAAAACGAGCTTCCGATTTTTAGATATAATTCCTAACCTATAATTCGAAAATGACAGAACAAGAATATATACAATCGCGCCGCAGCGAACCTTGGCGCGAAGAGCTACGCAAAAGCTTAAAAGCTAAAGAGCGGGGTGATAGGCCGCGTGTACACATGCCCGAATTGGATGCCGAATACAGAAGTCATTCCCTCAAAGAAGAAGTAAACCTGGGGCTGTCTGCCGAGCAGGCAGTATTCGAAGCTGGTCGCTGCCTCGATTGTGTCAACCCAACCTGTATGGAGGGATGTCCGGTAGGCATACATATACCGACATTTGTTAAGAACATCGAGCGGGGTGATTTTTCCGAAGCCGCTAAAGTGCTGAAAGAAACCAGTGCGCTACCTGCTGTTTGCGGACGTGTCTGCCCGCAGGAGAAACAATGTGAAGCCAAATGCATCTACATACAAAAGATGAAGAAAGAGCCGGTAGCAATCGGCTATCTGGAGCGTTTCGCGGCCGACTATGAGCGCGAAAGCGGAAGCGTATCCCTTCCTGAGTTAGCTCCTGCAAACGGGATAAAGATCGCCGTTGTAGGTTCAGGGCCGGCAGGGTTGTCTTTTGCCGGAGACATGGTAAAAAGGGGCTATGACATTACAGTATTCGAAGCACTGCACGAAATCGGCGGGGTGTTGAAGTATGGTATTCCGGAATTTCGGCTACCGAATAAAATAGTAGATGTAGAAATAAACGTGCTTCGCAAGATGGGGGTTAAGTTTGTCAACAACTGTATTGTCGGCAAGACTATTTCCCGCGAAGATCTACTGGACGAAGGCTTCAAAGGCATATTTGTAGCCAGCGGCGCAGGCCTGCCCAACTTTATGAATATACCGGGCGAAAACCTGATAGGTATAATGTCGTCTAACGAATTTCTTACCCGTGTCAACCTGATGGATGCATCCAATCCCGAAAGCGACACACCTGTCCAGATGGGCAAAAGGGTTGCTGTGATCGGTGCAGGTAATACTGCTATGGACTCGGTACGCACGGCAAAACGCCTGGGGGCTGAAAGGGCTATGATCGTATATCGCCGTTCGGAAGAAGAAATGCCTGCACGTATAGAGGAAGTGAAACATGCCAAGGAAGAAGGAATAGAGTTTCATACGCTTCACAACCCTCTTTGCTACGAAGGGGATGAGAAAGGGCATGTAAAACGTATGCTCCTTCAAAAGATGGAGCTGGGAGAGCCTGATGCTTCGGGACGTCGCAAGCCTGTGCCGATAGAGGGTGCAACAGAGTGGTTCGATGTAGACGAGGTTATCGTTAGCGTAGGGGTGTCGCCTAACCCGCTGATACCTTCAACATTCAAAGGGCTCGATATAACCAAATGGGGCACTATCATAGTCAACCAGGATACAATGCAATCCGATTTGCCGGAGGTATATGCCGGCGGAGACATTGTTCGCGGGGGAGCTACTGTTATCCTCGCTATGGGCGATGGTAGAAAAGCTGCCGCTGCTATGGACAAGGCTTTGAAAGGATAATTACATAACACAACGGAAGATAGTTTGCTGTAAAACAGATAGTAAGAGGTTGCTTTAGATTAATAAGGCGGCCTCTTTGTTTTATCAACCTGACTGAATTAATGATCTTAAAATCATAGGCTGTCAAGGAAAAATAGTTAAAAGCTTGAGCAAAGAGTTAAATGTATTGCCCGGGATCTTAAGTTTTGAATAATAACCCGTTTTCCTTTTATATTTGCTATAATTTGCCTATATTTATATCAAGTATTCACCTAAAACAGAATGGCTATGAACGATCTTCTTACAGTAAAGACTTCCGATTTTGAAGCTGATCTGGCTATTGCAAAATCATTTCTTCTCGATAATGGTATCGAGTGCGTTGTCAACACCGAATACCTGACTATATCGACCGGCGACGGACAGGCTGCACGCTTGCAGGTAAGGTCGGAAGATTACGACCGGGCTATAGAACTATTGGCCGGCGGCGGATTTATTAATCCTGACGACCTGCTGTAATGCCGGCTCTTGTTACAATAAAGACATCCAACGTGGTTGGCGAACTGGCTGTAGCCAAATCCTTTCTGGAATCGAATGGTATATACTGTTTCCTCAAAGATGAACTGACTTACCAGGTACATCCTTTTGCCATTGGCGGTGTAAAGCTGCAGGTGCGCGAAGATGAGGCGCAAAGAGCTGTCGACCTGTTAATAGAAGGGGGATTTGTTCGAAAAGAAGATTTCGAGATCCCACCTTCTTCAAAAATGATAATGAAACTTTACGAAAGAATAAAGAAGCTATTTGGGGGAAAATAAACTCACCCATCTTTTTTATCTTAGTTTTTCCTGAGCATACCCTTATACTCTGGGTCGTAATTCTGTATCCACCATTTATACATCAATATTGCCGTGATGCAATACACCCCCGCGTGTATCCACAGCGTAAGATACTCCGGCCATACATCCGGGAGGGTCGCTCCCATTGTGTTTATCTTTATAAACCCGTGAATGCCTGGTGTGGAGGGTATTATATAGGCTATCGCCTTTATGGGTGCGGGTATGGCTGTCCAGGGCCACGAGATTCCCGAAATGAAAATGAAAACAACACTGGTAAATACAAACAACATCATGCCAAATTCCCGTTGCGAGCAGAAATAAGAAAGAGTCATACTGAAAAATGTGGCAGCAAGCAAAAACGGCATAAGGAAAGCAGCAATAGTAAAAGGATCGCCTATTTGCGGAAATTTGAAGATGTAAGGTATCACCCTCAATACCCATACCGAGATAAGCATATACAGAGAACTGTAGCAGAACGCTTTGCCAATGGTTAATTTGACAGCCCCTACATTTTTTCCTTCTGCCGTATGCGATGCTATTGTAAAACGTTTCTTGTCGTTGTGTGTGCCGATGATTGTTGCAATTCCCAGCAGGAGGGTTTGTTGTATAATCAATACAAGGATGGCGGGTACAAGGAAGCTGGCAAAGCCGTTTTGGGTATTATACAACGTCACCCATTGGCTTTCTACGGTTTGGCGGGTAGTTGCGTCTTGTTCCTGGCTACCGCCTCCGGTTTCGGCAACGCGGATATCTGCTCCCATATCCAGCGAAACTTCGGTAGCACTCAACAACATGGCTTTGTAGAACAGCAGACTGCTCATGTCTGCATATACCGATACGGAAGTCTGCTGCTGAGTATTTATTTTTTTGCTGAAATCGTGCGGTATATACATTATTCCATAAGCCTCTTTGCGGCGCAATGCTTCCCTTGCTTCTTCCATATTCGATGCCGTACCTATTACCTGCACATCGGCTGTTGCATCTACTCTTCGTTTAAACTCGCGCGATAAGGATGAATTTGAGTCGTCTACAACTACTACCTTTACATTGTGTACAGTTTCGTTGTCGTAAATAAAACTATATACGATAGGGTAGGCAAAGGGCACAACGAAGAAGAGTAGGATAACTGCCTCATCGCGAAATACAAGCTTGAGTTCGTTTATCCATACATAGTATATATCAAGAAGCAGTTTTTTCATAAAATCGGTTATTTATGCAAATCAGTAGTTAAAGAATAAATAGGTTCGCTTCATTGTTACTTTTTCTATAGATACAAGTAAACAAGATACGAGATACAAGTTCATATTTCATCAAAAACCAACTCGTTAACTCATCTACTGGTATGTTGTATCTCCCCAAAAAGTAACACAAGTAACAGTTTTTTTTGCTGTTTTTCTATTATTACTTTTTCTATAGATACAAGTAAACAAGATACGAGATACAAGTTCATATTTTATCAAGAAACCAACTCGTTAATCCATCCACTGGTATATTGTATCTTCCCAAAAAGTAACACAAGTAACAGTTTTTTTGCTGTTTTTCTATTGTTACTTTTTCTATAGATACAAATAAACAAGATACGAGATACAAGTTCATGTTTTATCAAGAAACCAACTCGTTAACTCATCTACTGGTATATTGTATCTCCCCAAAAAGTAACACAAGTAACAGTTTTTTTGCTGTTTTTCTATTGTTACTTTTTCTATAGATACAAGTAAACAAGATACGAGATACAAGTTCATATTTCATCAAGAAACCAACTCGTTAACTCGTCTACTGGTATCTTGTATCTCTCTAAAAAGTAACACATGTAACACATTTTTCATTATTTCCTATTGTTACTTTTCCCCTCCTCTTTATGGCTTTGCCCTACTCCCCTTCCTTTGGAGGGGCTGAGGGAGGGTAGGGGCTCTCTATAGATAAACTTTTCCACTTCTGATTGCCATTATTTACCAATCCTTACATTTCATATACATCAGTATCCAGCATTTTCTTTACCATACCCGTGAAGAAGAATGAAAGCAATACAAAACAAAGCAAAGCTGCGTATTGATACATAGAATATCCTACAGGGATACCGTTCAAAGCCTGATCTATATATATAAGGAAGAAATGCCGTAGCGGAAAGAAATTGCTTACCGCGCTCAGGCTGCCATCCATAGCCAGGGTAGAGAACGAGAACCCGGCGATGGAAAACGAGATCATCCCGATAAGGCTGGCAATGCTTAGCGACAACCGGTAGTTGCGGAATATGCCCAACAGTATAACCCCTGCACCCTGCGCTGCAAGTATGAGGCACAGGTAGTTGAAAAACATCGGCCAAAACCCGCTATGCAACGGAAACCCGTTGTAATAATATAGCAGCGACATAAACAACAATGCTATCAGCATATATATGATAGTGTATGGCAGCAATTTGCCTGCCAGCACTTTCATTATAGAGCCGTTGCCCATCTGCAATAACCGGCGTCCCGTGCGCGATTTTATTTCCGAGCCGAAAGCCGATACCGTAAACAAAAGGATAATCAATTGCAAGATTCCCGGCAGTATAACATTGTTGAGATATACCGAATAGTTGAGCCACGGGTTGCCTAGCGGATGTGTATCTATTGATATCGGTTGCAGGATAGGCATCACCTGATTTTCCGTAAAACCTTTAGCTTCGGCGGTTTGCAACCCTACGGCTGCCGAGGCGAGGGTAGAAATAGTTTTCAGGTCTTGAAACAGCAGCGAACCGGATATTAGGAACGCATTGTTGGTATAGTAAACCAATTTAGGGCGGTTGCCCGATACGGCATCCTTTGCAAAATCCTTAGGAATGGTAAGCACGGCATATACCTCCATCCGTTCCATTCGGTGGCGGGCTTCGTTGAACGACAGGCTTTTGTATTTTATGTCTGTTTTCTCAAAAGCATCGAGCTGGCGTATCAGCGAACGCGATGTAGCCGTGTTGTCGAGATCGACCACTGCAATAGGAATACGCGATGGCAGCCCGCTATCCATCATCCATAGCAGTATCACCATCGACAAAAGCGGAGTTACGAATATACCCCAGATGCAAATCTTAGAGGTTGATATCCGTAGCCATTCGCGCCTGAAAATTGCCCATATCCCTGTTCGAGAATCCATTCCGTTATTCTTTTATTACTAGAGACATACCCGGTAATACATCTACCGCAGGGTTTTTAAACCTTGCCCTTACCTCGAAGGTCTTGCGGTCGTATTGCCCTGTTGTCTTTGTCGCTTTCCATGCAGCATACGAACCCAGGTCTTTGACGTAATAAACGGTCATTTCCACCATAGAGTCTAATGCCGGCACATATACATTGAGCGTTTTGCCTACATCTTTATAATTTTTCAGCCTGTCTTCCCTGATGTTGAACGAGCCCCATTTATCATCCAGTTTGGCTACATTCATTATCGGCGCACCTGTACCTACGAGTTCGCCTATGTTCGGATACTTTTCCGATATCCGCCCGTCTATCGGCGAAATCAGGTAGCTCTCGGCAATGTACGACTCCACTTCGGCTACTGCACCCTTTGCACGTTCGAGCATAGCAAGGGCGGCATCTTTATCCTCACGTTCTGCCCCGTTTACAGCCATGTCGTATTGCGATTTGGCTGCTTTTTCGGTTGCGATAGCCGCATTCAGTTGCGCTTCCACCTCATCGCGTTTTTGTGCTGTAACCACTCCCTTGTCGAAGAGGTTTTGTATGCGGGTGAATGATTTCCGTGCGATATCCGTTCCTACTTTTGCCTTTTGCCACATCTCGTATGCGCTTTGTATCTGTTCGGCACGCGCGCCCTTTATGGCTTTTTGGTTTTGTGCGGCAGCGCCTTGTTCGGCGGCACTGGCCTGTTTAAGCTTGGCTTCTACATCGGGTATGCTTAGTATGGCGAGTGTGTCGCCTTTTTTTACATAGCTGCCTTCTTCTACCATGTAGCGGGCTATACGTCCCGGAACTTTACTCGAAATGCGAACTTCCGTTACGTCGGCTTCGCCCTGTATTACATTGTCTTCTTGGTTGAGGAAGAAAAATCCGTACAATCCCACTGCAATAATTACAGTTGCAAAAATAACTATAGGGATGAGTTTAGACCCTGATGTATTATTTTCTGTGTCCATATTCTTTGTTTTTCTTATAATTATAATTTTCGCCCCAAAGCTTTGTTGAGGTATATTCTCGATAATACAATGTCTATTTGTGCGTCTATAAGTTCCGAATGTGCCGAAACCCATGCCGTGTGAGCAGCCATCACGTCCGAAGCGGCAATTACCCCCTCTTCGAAACCTACATTGGCATAACGGAGGTTTTCGTCCGCTTTTTCCACATTCTTTTTGGCGGCAGTATATTTTTTGTTTGCTTCGTTCAGCTTATAAGCCGACTGGTTTATTTGCAGAGTTATTTTTTCTCTGGCATCTGCCAGTTCGTATTCCTTGATGCGGGTCTCAGCTTTTGCAGCATTCAGCTTCGCCGAATTGGAGAAGAAATTTAACGGGACTTTTACTACTACCCCCACATTCCACATCCCTTTGAACCGTTTTTCATATCCGTCGAACAGGTTGGGGTTTGTCCAAAGATAATTCGCCGTAAGGGCTACATTAGGCATAAAATCGGACAAAGCTATTTTTTCCTGTTTTTGATAAATCTTGGTTGCCAGTTCCAGACTCCTTATTTCGGTACGGTTGGCAAGTGCTTCATCTACATTCGGTAGGGCTGTGCCATTGTCGGGGCTGACGGCTACATCTATATCTTCGTCGGCAAGGGTGATATTATCGCCGATCTCCAACCCGCATATTTGCGACAACAGCATTTTGGCTAGGCTCAGCCCGTTTTCGGCCTTAGTGAGAGTCATTTCGGCTTCGTTGAGCTTCACGTTGACCGAGAGGCGGTCGGCTTTGGTGACTACACCCTCTTGTTCCATAGCCGATATGTCGGAATCCATTTTCTGCATGAGTTCTACATACGATTGAGCCAGTTTTTTCTTGCTGGCGACGGATACTACCTGCCAGTAGGCGTTATCTACTTCTACTATAACGTCGGTCATCTTGGTTTCCTTCATCGTTTTGGCCAACTCCTCGGCATAAGAGCGCAGGTCGTTGTAAGCTACTATCTTGCCCCCCATAAAGATGGGCTGGGTGAGGTTGATGCCTCCTGCCCAGATATTCCTGATGTCTACTTCTCCCAGTTTATGTATGCCTTCGCGTATGTTGTCGGGTATGGGAAAGGTATTGCCGATTCCGGGCAACTCGATAGGCAGGGTTACTGAGCCAGGCAGTGATGGGATCAGATGCAGGTTCTTCTGATTGTGAAGATATCCCCCGATAAGTTGTATTTCGGGAAAGAACTTTGACAAAGCCTCTTTCTTGTTATAATATGCCACGCGTTCCTGCTCACCGGCTATTTTGAGGGCTTTGTTGTTTTCTATAGCCAGTTGGCGACACTGCTCCAGTGTCAGGTATTGCTGTGCATCGGCTGTAGAAGCTAGTGCGAGGGTCAGGACGAAGATTGTCAGAATATTCTTTCTTATCATATTCAGTGTTAATTTTCTAATCGCAATATTTAATTGTCTATGCAACTATTTTGCAAATGTATTAAGTTTTTGATAAATACAAAAACAAAAAAGGACTTATTGCACAATTATTTTAACATTCTCTGTTTAAAAAGGTTCATTTAGGGAAAGGCTATTATTCGCTTTTCTAAAATAATTTGTTATGGTTATAAAAGCGTATCTTTGAAGTCTAAAAACATATATACAATGAACTGGCTGCAACTACTCTCTGCAAAACGTTTCGGCATGGAAGAGTACCATGACGACAAGCATCACGACCGTTCTGATTTTCAGCGCGATTACGACAGGCTTATTTTTTCGTCACCGTTTCGCAGGTTGCAAAATAAGACACAGGTCTTCCCCCTTCCGGGAAGCATATTTGTGCACAACAGGCTCACACACAGTATCGAAGTATCGAGTGTGGGGCGGTCGCTCGGTGTGATTGTGGGGCGCGAGTTGAGAAGGAAATATCCTGATTCGCCCGCAGCATTCGAAGATATAAGCTCTATCGTTGCCGCCGGATGCCTGGCTCACGATTTGGGCAATCCCCCGTTCGGGCATTCGGGAGAGACAGCTATCAGCAGCTTTTTCTCCGAAGGGAAAGGCAAGCACCTGAAAGAAAGGGTGGAAGAAGAAGGCGGTCGGTGGGACGATTTTACCAATTTCGAAGGGAATGCAAATTCCATCCGGTTGCTTATCCATCAGTTCAACGGCAGGCGGCGCGGCGGATTTGCCATGACATATTCCATGCTGGCTTCCATTGCCAAATACCCGTATTCGTCCATTGGGGCAAATGGCAAGGGCAAGTTCGGCTTTTTTCAGTCGGAAGAAAACGATTTCAGGAAAATTGCCAATGAGTTGGGTATGCTTTGCCTGAGCGAATCGCCTGCAAGATATGCCCGCCATCCGCTTGTGTATCTGGTAGAGGCGGCAGACGATATCTGCTACAAGATAATGGATATAGAGGATGCCCATAAGCTGGGGCTATTGTCTACCGAACAGACCAAAAGCTTATTCCTGAACTTCTTTCCCGAAGAAAGGCAGCAGAAGATGCACCGCACGATGGAACGGGTGAGCGATGTAAACGAACAGATAGCTTATCTGCGTTCCAGTGTAATCGGGTTGCTGGTCGACGAATGCTCGAAGGTTTTCCTCGACAATGAGGAGCCCATATTGCAGGGACGGTTCGAAAAGACTTTGATAAAGCATATATCCGAATTGCCTAAGAAAGCCAATGAGGATGCGACTGTGATAAGCGTTTCGAAGATATATAAGACAAAAGATGTAGTAGATATAGAGCTTGCCGGACACCGTATCATCGGCTTCCTGCTCGAAACCTTTATCAATGCCGTGACCGAACCGACTACAAAATACTCGCAACTGTTGTTGAGCAGGATACCCGAACAATTTGAAATACATGCGCCTACTACGTACGAAAAAATACTGGCAGTGCTCGACTTCGTATCGGGAATGACGGATGTGTATGCGCTCGACCTTTACAGAAAGATTACGGGAATGAGCTTGCCAACCGTTTAAAAAATAGTAATTTTGCATTCTCAACGAAAGGTTCGCACAAATGATTCTGGAAAAATTGTCTATACTAAATTATAAGAATATAGAGCAGGCCGAACTAGGCCTGTCGCCCAAGATAAATTGTTTTTTGGGGCGCAATGGCATGGGTAAGACCAACTTGCTGGATGCTATATTCTACCTTTCGTTTTGCAAAAGCCACAATAATCCGATAGATTCCCAAAACATAAAACACGATACCGATTTTGCCATGATACAAGGCTGGTACGATATGGGAGGGAAGCAGGAAGAGTTTTTTTGCAGCTTCAAACGTAAGCAGAAAAAGCAGTTTAAACGTAATAAAAAAGAATACGAACGGCTGTCGGATCATATCGGGGCGTTGCCGCTGATAATGGTATCGCCTTCGGATACCGACCTGATAACGGGAGGAAGTGACGAACGCCGCAAGTTTATGGATATATTCCTTTCGCAGTTCGACAAAGAGTATCTCCATTCGCTTATCCGCTACAATAAAGCTTTGCAACAGCGCAATGCCCTGTTGAAGGCCAATGGCTTTGCCGACGACACTCTGTTCGAGTTGTGGGACGAACAACTGATAGAGGAAGGGAAAGTCATTTATAATAAAAGGAAAGAATTTATTGATAAGTTTATCCCGACTTTCCAGCATTACTACGATTTTATCTGTTCGTCGAACGAGAAAGTCGAGTTGGCTTACGAGTCTCATTTTGCGACGGAAGATTTTCCTTCTGTCTTGAAACAACGGAAGGAGAGGGATAAGATACTGGGTTATACCACTGCCGGCATTCACAAAGACGACCTGGATATGCAGATGGATGGCTATTCGATAAAGAAAGTGGGGTCGCAGGGGCAGAACAAGACTTATGTGGTAGCGTTGAAAATGGCGCAGTTCGATTTTTTGAAAAAGGAGACGAATACAACCCCGATCCTCCTGTTAGACGACATTTTCGACAAACTCGACTCTTCGCGCGTGGAGCAGATAATGAAACTGGTGCTGGATAAGAATTTCGGGCAGATATTTATAACGGATACCAATCGAGAGCATCTGGACGAGATACTGTCGCAGACCAATAGCAGTTACCACCTTTACGAAGTAGCAAGAGGTGAAGTGGTGCAGAAAAATATTGCAGGCCTATGAGAAAGCGGAATACCGAAAGTCTGGGAGATGTACTGAAGCAGTACTTCGAAGAA
Source organism: Dysgonomonas sp. 511 (assembly GCF_010501105.1). Classification (GTDB taxonomy): domain Bacteria; phylum Bacteroidota; class Bacteroidia; order Bacteroidales; family Dysgonomonadaceae; genus Dysgonomonas. Next base: position 38,496 of record NZ_QVMQ01000024.1, read on the forward strand.
AATCCGTTTTTCAGGCGGAAGATTGCCGAGAGCCGCGCCGTATCGGGCTGGAAGCAACTGCTGGGCAATATGATAAACTCATATACTACTAACATTTATTTGCGGAACAATATATTGTATGTGTCGCTTAGTTCGCCGGCTTTGCGTGCCGAGTTGCAGATGGCGAAAGACCGATTGATAGCAAAGCTAAATGAGCATGCAGGCATGCCTGTTGTAAACGATATAATATTCAGATAAAAACAATTATGAAAGAAGTGAAGCCCGAAATATTCAAGTCTACATTGCCTATACAAATCCGTTTCAACGATGTGGATGCATTGGGGCATATCAACAATAATTCCTATTTCAGCTATTTCGATTTAGGTAAGACACATTATTTCGAGAAGGTTAAACCTTTTGCCGTAAGCTGGACGGATGGGTTGGTAGTCGTAGCACATATCAGCGCCGATTTTCTGTCTCCTATCTATTATAAAGAAGCTATTGTAGTAGATACGAAAGTGACAAAACTCGGCGACAAGAGCGGTGTTTGCCTACAACAGATACGCAATGTGAAGACAGGCGAAATAAAATGCCGATGCGAATCGGTATTCGTTACATTCAATGCTCATACTCAGTCGTCGATGCCGATACCCGATGCGTGGCGTGAAGCTATTTCGCACTTCGAGGGGTTGGATGAGGATATGCAATAAATAAGGAATAAGTTCAAACCCTCGTGTTCCGTATAGCGCAACGTCAAAACCATCAGATTTGGGATTGACGTAAATTTGTATATTATTAGGTAACTACACTACTGTCCACTAAAAAAAAATGGACGATTAAAAATTAAATAAATTGGGTTCACTTGAACCGCTTCGTTCTTTGACATTTTTGAAATTAGTTTTGTTAAAGAGGTCTTTCAAACAGGTTTTATCCGTAAGTGATATGCTTAAAATT
>NZ_QVMQ01000024.1:39492-40484 GCF_010501105.1 Dysgonomonas sp. 511
TTACAGCATTTTCTGTATTCCCCCAGAACTTTTTTATCTTAAGATGTTGTTTGAACCATTTAAAGAAGAGTTCAACCTGCCATCTGTTTTTATAAAGTTGAGCAACCTGCAGCGGTGATAGTTTCATGGCATTGGTTAGGAACGTAAACTCTCGTTTCTGCTCCTCGTCCCAATAACACACTTTGCGTATCTGTATAGGATAGTCATTGGAGCTTTTATAAATGGTCAATTCACCTATTGCATCGGACAATACATTCTTAGGCAATCGGCGTTTCCATAGTTTTGCTTTGAACTGTAAATTTGACTTTGCTCTGACAACAAAATAGGAGCCGATCGATTCTATCCTGAACAGGCTCTTAAAACAGTTGTAAGCCCTGTCAAAGATGTAGTAAGCACCTGTTTCATAAGGAATCTCATCCATAGCCTTGCTGTCGTGTACCGATGCTGTCGTTATATGAAAGAAAGCAGGTATCTGAGTTTCTATATCATATAGAGTGTGTACTTTTATACCACCTTTTTTCTTACGGAACTTTGCCCACCAAAAAACACTTAAACACAAGTCTATGGTGGTAGAATCAGTTTAGTACGTGCTTGTTCTACCATGTAATAGGCAAATGATTCAAAGATGCGATAGTCACGATTTTGATTAGCTTTTGCTAAATTGCTTCTGGTTACATACTTGCCAAGACCTAAGTGGTAAGTTTTCTTTTGATGAGCTTCCAAAGCTACAATGAGATCACGCAAACTCTCCCTATTTGACAATTGCCCGAACATCAATGTGAGCAATTGGTTCCAACAAGTGAAGAACTTCACATATTTGTCGCCACCATATTGGGAAACAATGCGATTGAACTTGCTTCTATCTAAAAAAGAAACGAGTTGAGCAAAAACGAATTTATCCTTGTGCATCCTGTATCTTAGTCTAAAGAATACAAAGATGAAAATTGAAATCCGTTCGCACGAAAAACCCCTATAACTAACTATATTTCAAA
>NZ_QVMQ01000025.1:0-15359 GCF_010501105.1 Dysgonomonas sp. 511
GGTTACTTCAAAATAAGTCAATATGCCTTCGGGTAATAATAGTTCGTAGCCTGTTTCCATAAAACAAAACTACTCCCTTTTTTCTAGCTCCACAACTTTTCGGGGTGAGCCATAATAATCCCCACATTTTCCAATGCGGAGATTTTATTTCCTGTGGAGCATATCGGACTCGAACCGATCACCTCAACACTGCCAGCGTTGCGCTCTAGCCAGATGAGCTAATGCCCCGTAACGTTCGGCAAAGATAATCAAATATCTAAATAAAATCGCAAAAAATCGCAAAAAAAAAAATCATCATTCATTCTCTCTAAACCTCTGTAGATCCCTGCCCTTGCAACCCGTTGTTCCGATGGGTCGAACTTGTTTTTGAACGAAGTATTCCATTCCAAAGTCACAGGGCGTACTTTTTTCTTCCACTGAAGCACTTTCCGACCCATATATCAAAGAACAGACAGCCATCTATCAAAAGGGGGATTTATTTTACCCTAGTCTCAAAACAAGACATAGAACCAATCACATCAAATATCTACCACAAATTTTTTCAATCCAGTATCGGTCAATTCTTTCGGTACCGATTTCTTTATTTCCGAAATCAGTATATCTATCACTCTTTCGCGGAGAAATTCGCGGCGGGTAATCAGGCTGATTTCGCGCACTGGGTTCATGCCTTTTAGCGGACGCACGTTGCGGCGTTGTTTTTCGCTGAGTTCGTCTATCGCCATTTCGGGAATGATGGTCATACCGCTGTTGTTGTCTACAATATTTATCAGAGTATTGATGCTTCCCGCCTCATACGAAAACAGGGTGTGCGAACTCTTGCGCTTGCGCATATTGCACAGCCTGAGTATCTGTCCGCGGAAGCAGTGTACTTCTTCGAGCAACCACAGGCGGTTGATATTTATATCGTCTTCTTCCAGCTCTTTCTTGGCATATAAAGAAGTTTCTTTTGGCGAAACATAAGCATAAAACCGTTCGTAATAGACCGGATGCTCGGTTATCTTATCATTCTTGAGCGGAGTGGCAAGAATCGCGCCGTCAAGGGCTCCACTAAGCAACTTTTCTATAATTTGCCCTGTTGTAGTCTCTTCTATCGCCAAAACGATGTCGAAACCGTTTTCGTCGTGCATCTTCATCAGTTTAGGCAACAGGTAGGGGGCGATGGTGGGAATGATACCCAGTTTGAAAACACCCTGTACAATGCCTTTTTCTTCCTGTATGATGTCTTTCACCTGCTTCACCTGCGAAATGATCACACGTGCCTGGTTGATTATTTTCACCCCTATTTCGGTTGGTTGTACTGGCAGTTGGCTACGGTCGAAAATCTTCACACCCAGCTCATCTTCCAATTTCTGTATCATCATACTCAGCGTGGGCTGAGTGACAAACGAAGCCTCGGCTGCCTTGGCAAAGTGGCGGTGGTTGTCTACGGCTATTATGTATTCCAACTGTTGTATATTCATATCCTGCAGTATTTTTTTTAGAGTCTGTTTAAATTTTATAGTAAATCTTTTTTATAGCTGTTTTTAGATGGATTTTACGTGTTTTGCTCGCTGGTTTAGCGGGCTAAACTGAGAGTAAAATATGGAAAATACGCTAAAAAGAGCATAAAAAAGTTGCTAAGAACTATACTAAAGAACCTATAAGAAATATTTTCGCTAAAATTTAATCAGGCTCTTAGTTGTTAATATTCGCGCTCGCCAAAAATAGACGAGCCTACCCTTATCATAGTAGAGCCTTCTTCGATAGCGATTTTATAATCGCCCGACATTCCCATCGAAAGTTCGGAGAAGTTGTCATACTCCGAAAAGAACCCGGATTTCACTTCGTCGAAAAACTGTTTCAGGCTCCTGAACTCTTTCCTTATCTGGTCTTCGTCTTCGGTGTAGGTTGCCATTCCCATCAATCCGCCGATATAGGCAAATTTACAATCTTTCCATAAGCCTTCGGCTAAGAATTTTCGGCATTCGTCGAAAGTTAAGCCGTATTTTGCATCTTCGGCTGCAATATGTATTTCGAGCAGGCAACAAACGGGCTTATTGATAGCCGAGGCCTGTTTTTCTATTTCCGCCAGCAGCTTCCAACTGTCTATGCTATGTATGGTGTGCGTGTATGGCAGAATAAATTTAACCTTATTGGTCTGCAAATGCCCTATAAAATGCCATTCGATGTCGCCGGGCAATTCCGTATGCTTTTTGTCTATTTCCTGCATACGGCTTTCGCCAAAGATACGCTGCCCTGCATCATACGCCTGTTGTACAACCCCGGCAGGGTGGAACTTAGATACGGCTACCAGCTTTACCCCTTCGGGAATAGTATCAGTTATTTGCTGTATGTTGTCTGCGACATTCACTTCCTTCTATATAAATATAAATAACAGTGATTATTCTATTATGATTTTCTTTTTGGCATCTTCCGAATAAGGGAAAACGTCCATAATAGGAGATTCCGAAAGCGAAGCCACCACATAATCGGCGAGTGTACCTTCCATCCCTTTTTCTATAACTTTCATCGCCTGCTTGATGTCGGCAGCCTGAGCCAGCATTTGCACGGCTGTCCGCTTCTCTGTACCACTTTTTTCATCAAGGGTTACGAACATCACTTTTGCTTTGAAGAAGCGGTCGCCCAGATCGTTGAAAAACAATTCAGAAAGTTTGGCACGTTTGATGTCCGCTATTGTAAATTCACCTGATATATAAGGCTTTATTTCTTCGATGATACGCGCTTCTGCTTCTGTGAAAGAAAGTGCGTCGACAAGGTAGGGTTCGGTTACTTTTTTCTGCATTCCGTTTTCCATCAGCTTTTCGTAGCTCACCTTGCATTCAAACCAATTGTGCATATGTGTTTCTTTTTAATTATCAATAATTTAAATACTTAACGCTCTATTGGTTCAATCTATGGTTTAATTTAAGGGATTGCTTGACCTTATTACAACTTATAGATAAAACCTATACAAAGATAAAATAAACTTAGGATAAACAATTAAACTTAGGCAATTTGTTAGTAACTGTTGTGTTATAACAGACTGCAATATACAATATGTCCTTTGCCGCAAAATATGTTATACAGCAAAGGACACATTATATTATATACTATTACGCTTAGCCGGATTAGGCTACAAATGCTTGTTTACTCAAAACCGGTACCTGATTCGCCCCATCAGATTAGCGCCAGCCTGCGGATAAAGCCCTTTTTCTACATAGGGCGTACCATCTTCGAAGCGGGCGGTATATACCCATGCATTCGAACTGTATTTCTTGCCGAATATATTGTTTATAAACAGTTGGAAGTCGAATTTCCCTACTTTCTTTGCATCGAGTGTGTACGAGGCTGCCATATCGGTTATCCAGTAAGACGGCAGGCGGTTGTCGGGATTCGATGTATTGTCGTAATACATACGCCCGATATACTTATTGATAAATGAGAGGCTAAAATCTTCGCCTTCAATCGGTTTAAATGCAAGGGAAAAGCTAGCGACACCCGAAGGTGAGAATGAGATATCCGTAGATTTGTAATATTTAGAATCCTGCCCTGTCAGGTTCCAGTCTACATCGTTGTCGAATACATCGAAATAAGCTGTATAGTTCTTAATCTTGTTGCGGCTCAAGGTCAGTGTTCCGTCCATGCGTAACCAATAGGTGGGTGTATAAGCCAGCGCAAACTCCATTCCCATGCGGTAACTGTCGGGAACGTTTTCCTGTAATTTATAACCCAAATCATTCAATTTTCCTGTTTGCACCAACTGATCTTTATAGTCCATGTAATACAAGTTGGTGCTGAATGCCACTATACTGTTTGTGTATTTATATCCCAGTTCGTAATCGTAGAGCCGTTCGGAAGTTATCGAGCGTGCTGCGCCGGGCTTGCCTGTTTCTTTGAGGTCAGCGCGCAACGGTTCGCGGTTCGATATGCCAAACGAAGCATAGACTTCATTGTGCCGGGCAAAACGGAACGATGCTCCCCCCTTCGGGTTTATAAAGTTATAATAGTTATTGCTGCTGAGATCTGCCATATCATCATCCAGCCCCGCCATGCGGTAGTCGATATAACGTTCCTGTACTTCGGCGAAGAGCGAGAGGGCATCCAACGGACGATATTCTGCTTTCAGGTAAGCATTTATATCTTTCTTGTCGGCTGTATTGCGGTTCCATTGATAGCCTTGGGGAATATTTTCATTATGTTTCACCCACAAGATGCGCCCATAGTGCGAACCGTCGTAATAGCTATACATCGCACCTGCTGTAAGCCCCAGGCGGGAGGTCTTGTATTCTACATTCGCCCCGCCTACATAGAAATTATTTTTCATCATTTTGCGGAGTGTAAGGTCAGATGTATCGTAGGCCTTGCCGCCTACTGTTTGATCGGGCAGTCCGAAGCTGCTGAAAAATTGCTCGTATGCAGGCAGGTAATTTTCGTAGTAGCCATAACCGTGGTTATAGCTCAGATTGGCGTTCAGCGTCAGATGAGTAGTAAGGTAACGGGTATAGATAAGTTGTCCGATATTTGAGTAATAATTATCCGTCTCATTGTCATAATATCTGGTATTTCCCTCGTCGTCGATGTACTCGCCGGCAGGATTATAGCGGCGGTTTTTCTCTATCATATCGGGCGAAACACCTTCCCATGTAATGCCTGTATGCTGTATGCCGTTCATATAAATGAGGCGTATTAACTGCTTGTCGCTATAGTGCGAAAGGGCGGCATAGATGTTTTTATGGTCTACTTTTCCGTTGCGGATATAACCGTCGCTTTTGATGTGGGAAAAACGGGCATCGAGCGACAATCCGTTCTTGAAAATTCCCGTACCCACAGCCGCCGACAACATACGGGTATTATAATGCCCATAGGAAACCGACAGGTCGCCGTGAGGCTTTGCCCGTCCACCCAACGTTTGCATGGAAATACTCGCACCAAACGAGGCTGTGCCGTTGGTAGATGTGCCTACTCCGCGCTGCACCTGCATGCTTTGCAACGAGTTCGATAGGTCGGGCAGGTTTACCCAATACACCTCCTGACTTTCGGGATTGTTCATCGGCATGCCGTTGAGCGTGATATTGATACGGTTGGCATCCGTTCCCCTGATGCGGAACGAGGTATTGCCAACCGCTGTACCCCCTTCGGAATAAGCGACTACCGATGGTAGTGTTTGCAAGATAAACGGGATATTGCGAGCTGCATTTTCCTGCTTTATCTCCTTCTCGTTCAGGTTGGAATAGGCAATAGGTGCGTCTGCGCTTGCGCGTGTAGCCGAAACGACTACTTCTTCGAGCCTGACAACGCGTGTACTGTCTGCTTTTTGTTGTGCATAAACAGAAGTAAAGGATAAAATAAAGAATAAGATTAAAACCTTTTTCATTTAATATAAATGTTAAGTTAAACAAAAAAGGGGTCTTGTGAAGATAATTTCCCGAAAAGTGGATAATGTGCTGCGCGCCGGCACGTTCCGCTATTCCCTCCGCCGGCATTACCCGGATCAGGTTTTATGGGTATGATCTCAGCCCGTTATATTAAGGCACCCCTGTGATTCGGCTGCAAAGATAAGGATATAAGTGAGAAATGAAAAACGAACAGGACAAACCCTTGAAAAATAATATTACTTTTGCAGTGCAGTTTTCAATTTAAACAACCTATGCACTTTACAACCTATCATATTGTTTTCCTGTTAGCAGGCGCTTTTGTCTTGCTTTTTTATTATACACAATTAAAGGGCATCCGGCAAATCACCGCATCAAAAGAGCGAAAGTTGCTTTATGGTGCATTGGCTGCAATGCTGGTAGGCATACTTGCGCGCACGGCATTTCCCGGCTATCCTTTTGGGGTGAATATGGATGAGGCGATAAATGCCTATGATGCATGGTGTTTTGCCAATTTTGGTACAGATCAATATCTTGAAGCCTATCCTGTGTACCTGAAATCGTGGGGTACAGGCCAAACAGCTTTGTATGCATATCTTTCTGTCCCTTTTATCAAACTGTTTGGATTGTCGACCATCGCTCACCGCCTGCCGATGATGTTGATTAGTTGTTTTTCTGTATTATTCTTTTATTATACCCTTGTGCGAATCAAGGTTTCAGCACTATCTGTATTCACTATTATAACACTCGTTGCCTTTAGCCCGTGGCATATAATGAAAAGTCGTTGGGCATTAGACTGCAATATCGCTCCCGACCTGTTCCTTATTGGTATATGCTGTATCCTGTTAGGATATCACGCTTTATCGCGGGGCAAACGGTTGCTTCTCTTTTTGGTGGGGTTTATCAGCTTCGCTCTTACTGCCTATGGGTATGGAGTCGCATGGTTGATGCTCCCTTTTGCCTGCACCGGCATAATGATATACCTATACAAACAGCAGAAAATCAGTCTGAAAGAAATCTTAATCTGTACAATAGTGATGGCAATCACCCTACTGCCATTAGCTCTGTTCGGCTATGTCTTATTTTGGGGAGGAGAGGGGTTTCAGTTCGGGCCTTTCCATATCACCCAGTTGCTTAGAGACAGGCATTCGGAAACGACATTTCTCAACAATGATAGCCTTTGCGGCTATCTATATGATAATGCCAGAGCTGCCTTGAAAATGATGACCTTGGGAGTGGATGGGTTGAGATGGAATGCGCTACAGTACTGGGGGCAGTTCTATAATTTGCTGGGGTTGCCATTTATAGTATATTGTTTCTATAGGTATAAAAAAGAAAAGCAGTTAGCAGTCATAGATATCTTGTTTATTATCTGGGCTGTGTCGTGCCTGCCTCTTATGTTGCTGGTTGAGGCTAATGTCAATCACTGGAATATGCTGTGGTTTCCATTGATATATTTTTTTTCCAAAGGATGGGGCTTCGCTACAAAAATATACCCACGCACCCTACTGCCTGCCGTGGTGGGCATATTCCTTCTCATGTGCGGGTTTATATACGACTATTCTAAATACCACCAGCCGGAAAATATCTGGATTTATTGGAATGATATGGGCTTTATGCAACATTATGAAGAACCGATTAACTATATGCTCGAATTGGATGTCGACAACCGGTTTTACTCTACGGCAATAGATTCATTTTCTACCTATGGCGTTATGTTCTACAACCCTATAGACCCACGCACATATGGGCTCGATGCAAAAAATACGACTAAACAGGAACATTTCCGTAAAAAGTATTTTGTAGACTCTATCGCCCCGATGCCCCGCACAGCCTATCTGGTGCCGAACAAGGATCTGGAGCAAATAGGAGATACACTGTTCCATATTCAGCATTTCGAATTGTACAGTGTAGTGTGGTATGAGTAAATATTTTCAACTTTCCTGATAACATCCCCTCTATTATAATATTCTGAATAACACCAACTGGGCGATCATATACAACAGCAACCCATAACAAAATAAAAATTCAAACCTATTATAACAGAAGGGTAGACATAAAGTTTGCCCTTTGCTTTTTCGGGTAGTTAAAAAGAACCTTTTTTCTTCCCTCTTTTCGCCTAAAAGGGGCTGCTTTTCCTTTGAAAATCCTTTTATTTGATATACTTTTGCAGTGCAATAGAAAAATGCAATAATACATGGTTATTATCTATAAATCAGATATCATCAAATTAACTATTCTAAATAACTAAAAACAATTTTGATTTATGAGTTGGTTACTAAATTCTTCTATCGGCAAGAAGTTGATAATGAGTATCTCAGGTATCGCTCTTGTCTTGTTTTTGCTGTTCCACGCAGCAATGAACGTAACGGCCGTATTCTCGGAAGATGCCTACAACACCATCTGTGCGTTGTTGGGGGCTAACTGGTATGCTGTAGCCGGTACGGCAGCGTTGGCTGCACTTGTGGGCATCCACTTCCTCTATGCGCTTATCCTTACTATCCAAAACCGCAAAGCGCGTGGTGGCGACAGTTACGCAATAAGCGTGCGTCCAAGAAATGTGGAATGGGCTTCGCAAAACATGTTTGTACTCGGTGTTATCGTTATCGGTTTCATGGTACTTCACTTCAGCCAGTTCTGGTACAAAATGATGTTTGCCGAACTTATGGGGCATCATCATGTAGAACTCGGCGCGGCTACAGTATCGCCTCAAGACGGAGCCGAGTTTATCAAGTACTATTTCAGCCAAACTTGGGTGGTAGTAGCTTATCTGGTATGGTACGTTGCATTGTGGTTCCACTTGTCTCATGGCTTTTGGAGTGCAATACAAACCATCGGTTGGAACAACCTGATATGGATGAACCGCTGGAAAGTAATCAGCCAGATAGTAGCCACTGTTGTTTGCCTGGCATTTGCATTTGTAACTATCTATTTCTATGCAAGGCATATGATGTGCCCGTTTTAAGCATGGCTGATTAGAATTGTTAAAGATTAAAAGAAAAACAAATTATGAGTACTATACTAGATCCAAAAAAAGATTCGAAAATACCCGAAGGCCCATTGGCTGAAAAGTGGACCAACTACAAGGCTCATCAAAAGCTGGTGAACCCTGCCAACAAACGCCGCCTCGATGTTATCGTGGTAGGTACAGGTCTTGCAGGAGCATCAGCAGCAGCATCTCTCGGCGAGATGGGCTTCAATGTGCTTAACTTCTGTATTCAGGATTCTCCGCGCCGTGCGCACTCCATTGCTGCACAAGGAGGTATCAATGCAGCAAAGAACTATCAAAACGACGGCGACTCGGTTTACCGTCTTTTCTATGATACTATCAAAGGGGGTGACTACCGCGCACGCGAAGCTAATGTACACCGTCTGGCCGAAGTAGCAAACAGCATCATCGACCAATGTGTAGCCCAGGGCGTACCTTTCGCTCGCGAATACGGAGGCTTGCTCGACAACCGTTCGTTTGGTGGAGCGCAAGTATCGCGTACATTCTATGCCAAAGGACAAACAGGGCAGCAACTTTTGCTTGGTGCTTATTCAGCCCTAAGCCGTCAGGTAAATAAAGGAAGCGTAAAGCTTTATACCCGTTATGAAATGCTCGACGTGGTTCTTGTAAAAGATAAGGATGGCGAAGAGCGTGCACGCGGTATCATTGCACGCAACTTGGTTACCGGCGAACTTGAGCGTTTCGCAGCCCACGCAGTAGTTATAGCTACAGGTGGATATGGTAACACATTCTTCCTTTCTACCAACGCTATGGGATCGAACGGTTCGGCAGCGATACAAGCTTACAAAAAAGGAGCTTACTTTGCAAATCCTTGTTTTGCTCAGATTCACCCTACCTGTATTCCTGTTCACGGCGAATTCCAGTCGAAACTGACATTGATGTCGGAATCGCTCCGTAACGACGGACGTATCTGGGTTCCTAAAAAGAAAGAAGACTCGGAAGCTATCCGTGCCGGAAAGCTTAAACCAACTCAAATAGCGGAAGAAGACCGCGACTATTATCTGGAAAGACGCTACCCTGCGTTCGGTAACCTTGTTCCACGCGACGTGGCTTCACGTGCAGCGAAGGAGAGATGCGATGCCGGATTTGGCGTAGGTTCTACAGGATTGGCTGTTTACCTCGACTTTGCCGACGCTATCAACCGTCTGGGCAAGGATGTGGTAGAAGCTAAATACGGAAACCTGTTCCAGATGTATGAAAAAATCGTAGATGAAAATCCATACGAAACACCGATGATGATTTATCCTGCTATCCACTACACAATGGGTGGTATCTGGGTAGACTACGAATTGATGACTTCTATCAAAGGCTTGTTTGCCCTTGGCGAAGCCAACTTCTCGGATCACGGAGCCAACCGTCTTGGAGCATCGGCATTGATGCAAGGATTGGCAGATGGATATTTCGTATTGCCGTACACAATCCAAAACTATTTGTCGGATCAGATTTCAGTGCCACGTTTCAGCACCGACCTTCCTGAATTTGCACAAACAGAAAACGCATTGAAAGAAAAAGTTGCCAAACTAATGAGCATCAAAGGAAACCGTTCTGTTGACTCTATCCACAAGCAACTTGGTCTTATCATGTGGGACTTTGTAGGTATGGCACGTACAAAAGAATCGCTCGAAAAAGCTATCGAAGAACTGAAAGCCGTGAAGAAAGAGTTTTGGTCAAACGTTCGCATACCGGGCGAAGCCAGCGACTTGAACACCGAGCTTGAGAAAGCCCTTCGTTTGGCAGACTTTATCGAAATAGGATTGCTGATGGCTTACGACGGGTTGAACCGTAACGAGTCGTGTGGTGGCCACTTCCGTGAAGAATACCAGACTCCAGAGGGTGAAGCCATGCGCGACGACGAGCATTACTCTTATGTAGCTTGCTGGAAATATGTAGGCGAAGATACTGCTCCCGAATTGATTAAGGAACCTCTTGACTACGAGTTTGTAGTAAGACAACAACGTAATTATAAAGCGTAAAAACAGTTGACGAGTAAACAAGTAGACGAGTAGACAAGTTTTTTAGAATGGGAACACATAAAGATTTAACTGTTTGGCAAAAAAGCATACATCTTGTAAAAATGATATATGTGGAAACGAAGTCTTTTCCCAAAGAAGAGTTATTTGGTTTGATTTCTCAAATGAGGCGTTCGGCAGTTTCTATACCTTCTAATATTGCAGAAGGTTTTGGTAGAGGCTCTAAAAAAGAATGTGAACATTTTGTTTATATTGCTTTAGGTTCGGCATCGGAGTTGGAAACACAATTGATAATAGCTAAAGAGTTAGATTATTTTTCAGGAGATAAGTTCAATACATTAAATATGATTCTTACTGAAATAATTAAGATGTTATCAGCTCTTATTAATTCTATGAAAAAATAACTTGTATCTCGTATCTTGTATCTTGTATCTAAAAACAAACAACAATGGAAAAACTAATAAATATAACATTAAAAGTTTGGCGTCAGAGAGGTCCTAAAGAAAAAGGAGCCTATGAGACATATAAACTCGATGGCATTTCTACCGAAAGCTCATTCCTTGAGATGCTTGATATATTGAATGAAAAACTAATCAACGACGGTAAAGAACCAATAGTATTCGACCACGATTGTCGCGAAGGTATATGTGGTATGTGTAGCCTGTATATCAACGGGCATCCGCACGGACCAGATGAGGATGTAACTACCTGCCAGTTGCATATGCGTAAATTCAAAGATGGCGAAACTATCACTATCGAACCTTGGCGTTCGCACGGATTCCCTGTAATCCGCGACCTGATGGTAGACCGTACGGCTTTCGACAAGATTATGCAAGCCGGAGGATACGTTAGCGTAAATACAGGCGGTATACCTGATGCTAATGCTATTCCTATTCCAAAACCTGACGCTGATGAGGCTATGGATGCAGCATCTTGTATTGGTTGCGGCGCATGTGTGGCTGCATGTAAAAACGGTTCGGCTATGCTCTTCGTTTCGGCTAAAGTGAGCCAATTGGCACTATTGCCACAAGGACGCGTTGAAGCTGCTCGCCGTGCCAAAGCGATGGTTGCCAAGATGGACGAACTGGGCTTTGGTAACTGTACCAATACACAGGCTTGCGAAATGCAATGTCCTAAGAATGTATCTATTGCAAATATTGCCCGTTTGAACCGCGAATTCTTGAAAGCGAAGTTGAAAGACTAAGAAATAGTTTCGGCTATATAGAAAAAGCGATTGGCAGTCTGCCAATCGCTTTTCTGTTATCAGGGATATTCCTGTAATACTCGTAATAGTTAACGTGAGTTCGAACCCTTATCGGATTATAGCCTTCTGAAAGGCGGCTTAACAATTTCTGCTTTCAGGTTCTTGTTGCGTACCTTAATAAATACAGGAGTATTTAAAGCAGCATATTCAGGCTTTATATAGCCTAGTCCGATACCGACTTTAGTTGTCGGAGAAATTGTTCCGGAAGTGACAACTCCTATCTTTTCGTCTTCGGCATTTACAATATCATATCCGTGACGAGGAATGCCTTTTTCCAACATCTGGAATCCGCAAAGCTTTCGTTCGACACCTTCTTTCTTTTGTTTTTCGAGGATGGCGCGTGCTGTAAAATCTTTGCCTTCGGTAAACTTGGTAATCCAACCCAACCCTGCTTCTATAGGAGAAGTTGAATCATTCAGGTCGTTTCCATAAAGGCAGAATCCCATTTCGAGGCGAAGCGTATCTCTGGCTCCCAATCCGATAGGTTTTATATCAAACTCTTTTCCTGCTTCGAACAGGGCGTTCCATATATCTGCTCCATATTGGGGGTAAAAATAGATTTCGAAGCCTCCTGCGCCAGTATATCCGGTGTTGGAGATAATGACATTGTCTAGTCCCGACCCTTCGATATTGCCTATAGCAAATGAATAGTAAGGGATTTGGGTGAGGTCTATTTTTGTCAGCTTTTGCAGTGTAGCTAAAGCTTTTGGCCCTTGTATTGCTAGTTGAGCAATATTGTCGGAAGCATTTTCGAGGTCGGCTCTTTCCTCATTATGTTCAGTAAGCCATTTCCAGTCTTTTTCGATGTTCGACGCGTTTACAACAAGCATATACTTTTCGGGTTCGTAATGATAAACAATAATATCGTCTACTATTCCTCCCTGCTCATTTACAATACATGTGTATTGGGCTTTTCCTATCTCCAGTGTTTCCAGATTATTGCTCAGCATACGTTGGAGGAATGGGAGGGCGCGAGGCCCTTTTGCCCATATTTCGCCCATATGCGACACATCGAATACGCCTACACTATTGCATACAGCCATGTGCTCGTCTATTATACCTGTATATTCTATAGGCATATTGTATCCTGCAAACTCGTGCATCTTTGCACCGAGAGCGATATGAATATCGGTAAATGGTGTTTTTTTCATTGGTAGTATAACTATTTAGGGTTATTTACTGGCTACAAGTTCGGCTATTTTTACAATTACCTCTACGGCTTTTTCCATCGACTGTACAGGTACAAACTCGAAACGTCCGTGAAAGTTATGGCCTCCTGCAAATATATTAGGGCAAGGCAAGCCTTTGAATGAGAGTTGTGCACCGTCTGTACCTCCTCGTATGGGCTTTACGATAGGTGTAACACCCACAGCTTCCATGGCTTCGAAAGCAACGTCTACGATGTGTTTTACAGGCTCTACTTTCTCGCGCATATTGTAGTATTGGTCTTTCATCTCCAATGTGGTAGTGCCGGGGTATAGTTTATTGATATAGTCTACCATTTCCTGCATCATCTTTTTACGGGCTTCGAAGCGTGCGCGGTCATGATCGCGGATAATGAGACCCAAAGTTGCAGCATCTACAGTGCCCGACAGGTTGGTAAGGTGGAAAAATCCTTCGTAACCGGTGGTATGTTCAGGTCTTTCATTAGCCGGCAACATACTTATTAGCTTGTTAGCAACAAGTAGGGCATTCACCATCTTGTCTTTGGCATAGCCCGGATGCACATTCGTTCCCTGTATATTTATCTTTACTCCGGCGGCATTGAAGTTTTCGTATTCCAGTTCGCCAATAGGACCTCCATCCATTGTATAAGCCCATTCACAACCAAATTTCTCGACATCGAAATGGTGCGCTCCAAGTCCTATTTCCTCATCGGGATTGAAGGCTATGCGAATCTTCCCGTGCTTTATTTCCGGATGGTCTTGCAGGTATTTTATAGCTGTGATTATTTCGGCAATACCGGCTTTGTCATCAGCCCCCAATAACGTATTCCCGTCAGTAACAATAAGGTCTTGCCCCTTGTAGTCTTTCATTTCGGGAAACATCTTTGTCGAAAGCGTAAATTCATCGTTTAGAGGAATATCTTTTCCATCATAGTTTTGTACAATACGAGGATTTACATTCTTTCCGGTCATATCGGGGCTGGTATCCAGATGGGATATAAAGCCGATTGTCGGCACAGGCTTGTCTGTATTTGCCGGAAGGGTAGCCATCAGATATGCTTTTTCATCAAGGGTTATATCCACCAACCCCATTTCGCGTAATTCTTTTTCGAGTTCGCGGGCAAATACCATCTGTTGCGGGGTACTAGGGGTTACCCCCGTTTCTCCATTCGATTCCGTGTCAAATTTTACATATTTGAGAAAACGGTCTACTACTGTCATATTCTTCTCTTTTTTTATGTGATTTGTTTATAATATATATATGTTTTATAACGCTTTGATATATAGTTTGTTCGTTTCTACAAGCGACTTTCATGCAAATGTAGTAAAAGCAAATCAAAGGAAAAAATTGATTGTATATTTTGTGGATAAGAAAAATTTATCTACTTTTGTGCCGGGTAAGTCCTATACGGCCAGCTCCTGATTAATCCCCCAGGGTTTGATCGCAGCAAGGGCAGTCGGTCGTAGCGGCGCGATATAGTAAGCTTACCCACTTGCCTCTTTAGCTCAGTTGGCCAGAGCACGTGATTTGTAATCTCGGGGTCGTTGGTTCGAATCCGACAAGAGGCTCGAAAAAAGGTGTGTCAAATGTTTTGGCACACCTTTTTTTGATTGTTTGGCCTTGGGGAAATCCGGGCTCACCCCGGAAAGTTGTGGAGCTAAGCATAAATATTTTTGAGTCTAAACAGGAAGTATGGGATATTGTTTACTCCCCTGAGCACAGACCTAAAGGCTTTAATCTTGGCATTGAATGATTCAGCCGAAGCATTGGTAGCCCTTCTGTCAAAGAAGTTTAATATTGTTTTGTAGTGTGCCTGTACAGAGCGCATTACCGTTCCAAAATGTTCAAAGCCTGACTCCTCAATGGCATTATACCAACGCGCTAAACGGGTGAGGGCTACTTTTTTATCCTTAGTGGTATGATAGATACTTTTTAGTTGTATTGTTAGTTTATAGGCAACTTTTAATGTCGGATAATAGTGAAATAGTATTTCAGCTCTTTGTCTCTGCCGGGGAGTCCATTTGTCTTCATTTTTAAACAATAAATAACGACTGCGTATAAGAAGTTGACGATGTGTCTCCCCATTTTCAAGGATCAATGGCACATACGATTCCTTATTCTCTTTGGCCAGGGCTATCTCTTTATTTTCCTGTTCAATGGCTTTCCAACGAAAAGCTATCCGCATATCTTGCAGAGCATCACAGGCTAACTTTTGAACATGGAAGCGGTCTGTTACCTGCGAGGCTTTTGGAAAACAACGAGTTACTATTACCCCCATATTGGCAGCCATATCCAAAGTGACTTCTTTTACCTTACGCCGTAATCTGTCTTTAATCTTTAGCAAAACTTCTATGACATCTTCAGCTTTTATCCCTCGTATTATGGCGACAATAGAACCTTTCCTGCCTTTTGCTTCTTTGTTGGTTATGATTGTATAGAGTTCATCATCACTCAAAGAAGTCTCATCTATACTTAGGTAAGGGCTTATATTCTCGGGAAACAACAGCCATTTGTCGGCGTGTTCACGCTCCGGCCATTCAAGAAAGCCAGACAAACAGAGACGATACCACTCCTCCAATCTTTGTGCGTTCAAACCA
>NZ_QVMQ01000025.1:15383-83624 GCF_010501105.1 Dysgonomonas sp. 511
AGAGGCAAACTCTTCGGTTAGACGAGTACCTTTGGCTACTACTTCCCAATCACGCATATACGGATTGCCTGTATTCAGATCCTGCCAGCGACGACGGCGGACGTGAAGTATTAAACTTTTCCCTCGAAGAGGAAAGTCATGTATCGATGCGGGTGGGTAAAAACCTTTGGATTGAAGGTGTTTGCCTTTACGTTCTTCTTCCGATAAATCCTTCTCATCCAAATAGATTAAGATTGCTGTAGAGGTGCGTTCGGCATGGGTTACTTCAAAATAAGTCAATATGCCTTCGGGTAATAATAGTTCGTAGCCTGTTTCCATAAAACAAAACTACTCCCTTTTTTCTAGCTCCACAACTTTCCGGGGTGAGCCCCGAAGAGCCGTGATTCGCTAAGTGTTTTTCTAAGTACTAAAAAACAAAAGCGTGTAAACCATTGATTCACACACTTTATTGTTTTCTAAGAGTGACCACGACAGGATTCAAACCTGTAACCTTCTGATCCGTAGTCAGATGCTCTATTCAGTTGAGCTACGTAGCCGTTTTCCTTAAATGCGTTGCAAAGATAGAATAGTTTTGCTTATATTCCAAATTTGTAGAGGTTATTTTTTAGATAAAATTAAAGAGAATATGTATCTGCTGTCTATTTCCTTGTGTTTGTGATGTTTATAACATATGTGAAGTGTTATTTAATAAGAATATATCGTTTTTCGATAAATTATTTGTGAATTTCGAAAATAATTTATTCTTTTGCATATAGATATTTGAACTAAATAAAAAAAATAAATGTTATGAATAAGAAAATTAAAGTTTACAGTATTTTGTTGGCACTAGTTTTTGTGGGAAGTTTTGTCCATATGGTGTATACTGAAAAAGATGAAATAGTGTCCTCGTTTAAGCAAGGAGCAAAAGATGGAGGAGGAAACTCATCTTTTTTCAGCAGTATTCCCGTTATGCTCGAACCTATGGATGGTAATCAGGCTGTGCCTGTGCTGCACGACCAAAAAACAAACAAAGATCTAAAAACTACAGACTATACATATAAAGTACGGATAGAGGTGCCGGACGGATCTATCCCTACACATTATTATATTATCGAAGTGGTAATGTCGGTCTTTACCGTGTTTTTTATGATTGCTTTGCTGGCTTTTCCATTCCTCTTTTTCAATGTGATATACAATATCGGTAAAAATAAGATGATAAGCGACTCCACTACTTTCAAACTCCGAGTGATGGGCTGGACGCTCATCGGTTGGTTTATACTCGAATCTGTTATTTGTTATATGGATATGTCGCTGGCAAAACAATCATTGGATATAAATGGATTTAACATAACGGGAGAAAGCGTCAGTGCATATCCGCTTATACTAGGACTGATAATGCTGATTATCACAGAGGTAATCAATTATGCCCTGAAAATGAAAGAAGAACAGGATTTAACTATCTAATAGAAATTGTAATAAAGAAACTGAAAATGAATAAGATATGGCAATAATAGTAAATCTGGATGTAATGATGGCAAAACGGAAGATGTCGCTCAACGAATTATCGGAAAAGGTAGATATCACTCCTGCCAACCTTTCTATATTGAAAACGGGCAAAGCCAAAGCCATACGTTTCAGCACGCTCGAAGCGATATGCAAGGAGTTGGAATGCCAGCCCGGCGATATATTGGAATTTAAAGAAGGTGGATAACAGAGGTCAGCAGTCGATATTTAGTTCTTGCAACACATGGCGTATCTGCTCGTAAGTGGTGATGCGCGTAGGGACAAGCGGCAATCGCAACTTGTTTTCTATGTATCCCATCATGTTGAGCATACATTTCACCCCGGCAGGGTTGCCATCGACAAACAGCAGGTTGAACAACTCGTTGAAACTATGATGTATGGTAAGCGCGCTGCTGTAATCGCCTTCGAGGGCGAGGCGCGTCATTCGACTGAACTCCTTCGGGAAAGCGTTTCCTATAACGGATATTACTCCTATCGCCCCTAATGTTATCAGAGGGAAAGTGATACCATCGTCGCCCGAAATGACATCGAAATGCTCTGGCTTACGTTTGATTATTTCGTCCATTTGCGTCATATTTCCCGAAGCCTCTTTCACTGCAATAATATTAGGGAAATCGTTGGCTATGCGCAAAGTGGTATCGGCAGTCATATTTACACCAGTGCGTCCCGGTACGTTGTACGAGATTATTGGTAGTGAAGAAACCTCAGATATGGCTTTGTAGTGTTGATAAATGCCTTCCTGCGAGGGTTTGTTGTAATAAGGTACTACAGATAATATACCGTCGATGCCGTTATAATCGTTTTTCTTTAGCTTGTCTACTATGGCGCGTGTATTGTTTCCGCCTTCGCCTAAAATAATGGGGATCTGTCCGCCCACACGGCTGACTACCAATTCCACAACCTGCTTCTTCTCATCTTCGGTCAGTGTAGGGGTTTCGGCTGTAGTTCCCAGCACTACGAGATAATCAGTACCATTTTGCAGCTGGTAATCCACAAGACGCAAGAGGGCATCATAATCCACGCTTTCGTCTTCTTTGAAAGGAGTAATCAGTGCCACTCCCATTCCTCTCAGGTTTATTCTCGGCATAAACGTTTATCAAGCTTTGTTCTTAGTTCCCGGATGGGAGCATCTATTTCAATAAGTGCAAAATTAAGAATTAATTCACACCTTATGATTATAATGGAGGTAATTTTTTAAGCAGAATAAATAATTATCGCAAAAGTGTAAACCATTTGTATTGATAATGGAACAAAGAAGCCATTTCCTGCATTAAGAGGTCATGGCTTCTTTTATTATTAATGTTGTCCTATTCTCCTGTCTTGCAGGATCTAGTGGTTACAGCTTTCTTGCACCATCTTTGATTACTACATCGTAAACTTTAGGTTTGATTTTGAACTTCTGCTCGTAGCTTTCGGTTGCACGTTTGATAAATCCGTCGTACAATTCGTTCTTCACAAGGTTGATGGTACAACCTCCGAATCCGCCGCCCATTACGCGCGAGCCGGCAACACCGCATTCGCGTGCTATATCGTTGAGGAAGTCGAGTTCATCGCAACTTACTTCATATTTGCGGCTCAAACCGATATGAGTTTCGTACATTTTCTTACCTACAGTTTCGTAGTCGCCTTTTTCAAGGGCTTCGCAGGCATCGAGCAGGCGTTGTATTTCTTCGATAACAAATTCGGCGCGGATATAGTCTTCTGCACTTACTTCGTTGGCTACTTCACGAAGCATTGCCATATTGGCATCGCGAAGCAATTTAACTTCAGGATGGCGTTTTGCAATGGCAGCAGCTACATTTTCACACGATTGACGACGTTTGTTGTACGCACCTTCTGCCAGATTGTGGGAAACACAAGTGTTTATCAACACCAAGCGGTATCCTTCCGGATTGAACGGTACATATTGATATTCGAGCGAACGGCAATCGAGACGGATCAGCGAGCCTTCTTTACCGAAACATGACGCAAATTGATCCATGATGCCGCACATCACGCCTACATAATTATGTTCTGTAGCTTGCCCGATTAGCGCCAGTTCGAAACGGTCGAAACCGAGATTGAATTGGTCGTTGACAGCAAAGCCAAAGCAGCTTTCCAAAGCAGCCGAAGAAGACATCCCTGCACCCAAAGGTACATCGCCCGAAAATACAGTGTCGAATCCCGGTACTGCCTTTCCTTTCTTTATCATTTCGCGGCAAACGCCGTAAATATATTTTGCCCATTGTTTGGCGGGAAGGTCATTTTCGCCCAGTCCAAATTCAGCCGATTCCTCAAGGTCGAGGGCAAAGGCGCGTACTTTGTCTGTCCCGTTTGGCTTGATTTCGCAATACATGCCTTTGTCGATGGCTCCCGGCAATACAAACCCGCCGTTGTAGTCTGTATGTTCACCGATAAGGTTTACACGTCCCGGAGATGTGTACAAAGTGCCGCCCTCTCCGTAAAGGGCTTTAAATTTTTCCTGAATTTTGTTTAAATCCATGGTTACGAGTTGTTTTAGGTTAAATAAATAATGTATATATTAGTTCATCTTTCCTTGTGTAAAAAGGAGACACAAGATACGTCTTTTTTAACAAAGGACAAAGGGTTTTCGCAGCCGATTGTCTTATATTGTACGCTTTATTATATCTTTTTAATTATTCGTAGATACGAGCAGATAAGATATGAGATATAAGTTTTATTTTTATGGAGAGAAGCCCCCTCTTTCATTCTGAACGAAGTGAAGAATCTCTTTCATCCAACACTATATTCATATTTTTTCATTTAAGAATACCCATTCAGGATTAAAGGCGGTAATTTACTTCAATAGCCCCAGAAAATCGTCTTCACCTATAATCTTTACCCCTAGCTTTTCAGCTTTTTCCAGTTTGGCGGGTCCCATATTATCTCCGGCAAGCAAATAGCTGGTTTTCGATGAGATAGAACCGCTGTTCTTCCCTCCGTTTTGTTCTATCATATCCTTGTATTCGTCGCGCGAATGTTTCTCAAATGTTCCACTGATAACAATAGTAAGCCCTTCCAGTTTATTTGTCCGTTTGGCTATTACGTCTTCGCTTAGTTCAAATTTGAGCCCAAATTCGCGAAGCTTGTTCACCACCTCAAGGTTTGCTTCTTCGCCAAAATACTTGACTATGCTTTGCGCTATGCGGTCGCCAATTTCGTCCACTTGTGTAAGTTCTTCTACCGATGCAGCCATCAGCTTGTCGATACTAGGGAATGCACGCGCCAGTTTTTTGGCAACAGTTTCGCCTACATAGCGGATACCCAACGCGTATAATACACGTTCGTAAGGTACGTTTACCGAGCCGTGTATGCTGTCTACCAAATTCTTTGCGCTTTTTTCTGCCCAACGTTCAAGGCGGCATATATCCTGCCATTTTAATGCGTAAAGGTCGGCTATATTGTGTATCAGTTTGGCGTTGTAGAGATGCTCCACGGTTTCCGAACCGCCTGCTATATTCATCGCCTTACGCGTGAGGAAGTGACCGATGCGCCCTTTGATTTGTGGCGGGCAACCCGTATCGTTGGGGCAATAGTATATGGCTTCACCTTCGTCTTTTATGAGCGGTGTACCGCATTCGGGGCAGTTTTTGGTAAATTCCACCTTCGGATCGAATATGCCGCGTTTTGCGGTGTCTACTCCTGTTATCTTAGGGATTATCTCGCCGCCTTTTTCCACAAATACCTGGTCGTTGACGTGTAGGTCGAGCAGGTTGATATAGTCTTCGTTGTATAGCGAAGCCCGTTTGACGGTGGTTCCCGATAGTTTTACGGGGCTAAGGTTGGCAACGGGTGTCACTGCTCCTGTGCGCCCTACCTGGTAGGATACCGACAGGAGGGTGGTGGTTGCCTGCTCTGCCTGAAACTTGTAGGCGATAGCCCAGCGTGGAAATTTGGACGTGAAACCGAGGTTGCGTTGCTGCGAAAGCGAATTTACTTTCAGCACAATGCCATCGGTAGCTACAGGCAGGTTTTTGCGCCCGGTGTCCCAATATTGTATGTAGTCGAAAACTTCATCGAGGGTCTTGCATTTTTTTGTGGCATCCGAAATCTTGAAGCCCCATTCTTTGGCTTTCATCAGGTTCTCGTAATGTCCGTCTGTCGGCAGGTTTTCGCCGAGCATATAATAAAGGAACGAATCGAGCTTACGTGAGGCTACAATTTTGGGGTCTTGCTGCTTGAGCGTACCCGAACCGGCATTGCGCGGATTGGCAAAGAGGGCTTCTTCCTGTTCTTCGCGTTCCTTATTCAGTTCTTCGAATACTGCCCACGGCATCAGTATTTCGCCGCGTATTTCAAATTCCTGCGGGTAGTCGTCGCCTCTCAGTAGCAAAGGAATACTGCGTATGGTGCGCACATTGGCGGTAACATCGTCGCCCTGCACGCCGTCGCCACGTGTTACGGCTTGTGTGAGCATACCATTTACATAAGTGAGGGAAATGGATGTGCCATCGTATTTTAGTTCGCAGACTATTTCAAATTCGTCGTTCAGCCCTTTTTGCACACGGTTGTAAAAGTCGGTCACTTCTTCTTTCGAATAGGTGTTGCCTAGCGAAAGCATCGGGTATTTGTGCGGCACTTGCTTGAACGACTTGTTGATGTCGCTGCCTACGCGCTGTGTGGGCGAGTTGGGGTCGAAATATTCGGGATGCTGTGTTTCGAGATCCGAAAGTTCTTTCAATTTCTTATCGAACTCGAAGTCGGATATTGTGGGCATCGACAATACATAATAGTCGTAGTTGTGCTTGTTCAGCTCGTCGCGAAGTGCGTCAATTTGTTGCTTTATCTGATCCATTGTTCCGGTTAAAAAAGTGCAGATGCAAATATAAAAAGAATAAAAATGATTGAGGGCAAAAATAGAAATTTTTCTGGGTTGGGATTTTTTGGGGGGTAGAAAAAAGATTAAACTTCAATTGTTAGGTTTCAAATCCATATCAGAGGCAAATGCTTTTATTATATGCTCTGCCAGAATCATATGCCCTATATCATTCAAATGCACGCCATCCGCAGTGAAGTCGTGAACCGAATCGAAACAGGAATTATCTATCCATACTATATCTGCGTCTTGCTGTTTCAATTTTTCGTAGATTTCGAACAGCAGTTTATTGCGGACTTCGGTATAGGCTTTCGACTTTTTATCGAAATCATTGTTGAACAGCGAAACATTCTCCCGTATAAACCCTTCGACAAGATATACTCTTTTTCCTTGTTTCAGCAATCCTTCTATAAACTGCGAGGCATGGCCTTCAACGTTGTCCAAAGTTGTATTAGGCACACATTCGAGTACAATCTCCTTCGAATCTATACCGGCGAGAAAAGGCAGCATCTCCAAATCGAATAGCCCAAGACCGGAGAAGCCTACATTGATTACTTCTCTTTCCAGGCTTCGCGACAGGATGTTCGGGTAGCTTAGCCCCGGTCGCGAAGGGCTTGACCCCTGCGTTATGCTCGATCCGTAGATTATTATCTTCCTTTCACTATCCAACACTTCCTGTTTTTCTATATACGAACCATTGTCTACCCCTATTTCCAGTTTGCTCACTTCAGAGTAGGTCGGTAGATTGATGAGGAAAATCTTTTCTGAGTTATCCATAAAATCTAACGCTTCGGAACAATTGAATATCTCATTATCGGGGATCGCCGAGGCTACATATACAAAGCTGCTGTCTTTATATTGATACAGGTCGATGCCGGCTCTGCACAACAGGCTCATAGAGTGGAATGGGGCGATGTTGTCGTTTTCCCATTTGAGCGCAATTCGTGTGGAATTTGTTCTGAAGGCAATGCTTACACCTGTAGAGGTAGTGGATATATATTCGAATCCTTTTATTTTGTCGAATCTTTTCAGGTCTTTTGTCAGGCTTCCGTATATGGTGAATTGGGTTGCATCGTGATAGTTTATATCGTTATTCGAAATGTAATTTATGCGGAATTTATTGAACTGGATAGTGAAGTAATCTTTTTTGAGAAGAAAGATGGTGATTGCAGCCAATAATATTATGGCGATTGTTTTTATATGGATTTTCATGTGTTTGTGTAGTTTTTGTTATTCTTTCGTTTATCCCCCATACTTCCTCTTACGATACAATACCACTCCGCCCATTATCAGTAGCACAAATAAAGGAGGGAACACTATATTTATCAACGCATAACGGTCGCGGCTTTCATACGACAGTTTCTTATCGAGAATGTATAATTGCTGCTTTTTTGTACGCAACACCATCAACCCTTCATCGTCGGTAAGCCAGTTTACAGCATTTACTATAAAGTCGCGGTTGCCGTATTGTTGCCCCGATACACGGTCGTAGCCCATGGGCAAAACCGTACTGTTGCCGCCCTGACCTTCTATGCCGTTGGTGATGATGTCGGACGACGAAACCACAATCATTCTTGTATCCGTACTTTTCTGGATGATCTTGCGCCCTGCTGTCTCCACACTGTCGGGAATTATGCGTCCGGCATACAGTGACGCGAACCGTCCTTGCAGGCTTACCGCAACAGGGATAAAGGAGTGGTCGAAATAATCAGGCGTATTTTGTACGCGTTCCACATCGAAGTCGATGGTTTCGGGCACCTTCACCAAGCGGGTGTTTGCCGATGTGGTGAGCAGGATGTCTTTCTTTATGTCTGCCGACTTATTTACCACGTCTACCGAACTGGCAAAGCCTGCCAGTACATCGCGTATATTCTTTGTAATTACCCGATCGGGCGAAGGCATCAGCAGCGGTTGGTAATAGTTGGGCACTTCTATTGTGCTTTGTGTTTCGCTGCCGGATACCAGGTAGGTGGTTATGCACTGCTGGTCTTGTATCAGGTCGGCATTGATGCGTACGCCGTATGTAAACAGCATATCGTCAAGATTGGTGTCGTTTTTCATGCTTGGCGACTGCCCCGTCCGGGCAAGTTGCTGGTGCGAATAGTATGCGCCGTCTACCAGCCACAGCACCTTGCCTCCCTGCATGATATATTGGTCGAGGATGTATTTTTCGGTTTCGCTGTATCGTTTCAACGGGCCTGCAATGATTACGGCATCGAAATCGTCGAGTTCGCCGGTGCGGTTGCCTATCTCACCGCGGTTCACAAAGTAGTATTTCGCCAGTACTTCTTCAGCATCGTAGACGTAGGTACGTGGTATTTCGTCGTGTCCTTCTATGAAAGCGATAGTTTTAGGCCGTTCTTGTTGCAATAATCGTATAGCGTCTGTAAATTCAAATTCGAGGCTTTCGGCTGAGGCATTCAGGTTTTGCTCTGCCGTATATCCTTTTACGTTTTTCAGCAGGGGTACAACAAGGGTGTCGCTGCCGTTTATAACCTGTGCATAAGGGTATATCACTTTCCGGCTGATCTTTCCCTCACGATCGGTTTCGTTGAGAAAGATACCTGTCATACCCGCTTCGTGCATCGCATCGAATACCTGTTGCGGAGTGTTTCCTAGTTGGTATGGCGATACATAATCTATTGCTATCTTATTGTTGGCATAACTGTTGAAATCGTCGAGAAGCGTACGTGTTGCATCCTGTAGATGTTGGAAGCCGTAGTTGAGTTCGCCCGTCAGATAGATGTTTATTTTCAAAGGTTTGCCCTCAGCTACACCTTTAAGCAGGTCTTTCGAATATTGGCTCAGAGTGAAACGTTTGTCGGCGGTGAAGTCGAAGCGGTTGTTTGGTATAAACATTAGTATAAGGTTAAAAACCAGAAAACAGGATATTCCATATGTCAATGCTTTCCTTCTCTTTTTGTTTAGGGCAAAATGTATAGCAATGCCCGACAGCAAGATGTAGTTGGTTATGACAACAAGGTCGTTTACCTGTATTACTCCCCTCTGCATTTGCCTGTAGTGGTACGATAAGCCCAGCGAGGACATAAAGCCCTTGATTTTTCCCGATATGAACAGCTCTGCCAACAGGTCGAAGCCATAGAATACAAACAGGCATAATATGAGCGACAGCAAGAAAGCCGCCACCTGATTGCGTGTAGCCGCCGACCCTGCCATCCCTATGGCTATGAATACAGAGGTAAGCAAGAGCAGTGATATATAAGATGCTGTAATGCCTGCCATGTCGATATTGCCAGTCGGGTTTGCCAGTTGGTAAAGCGAATATACATACAGCATGGTAGGCAATATGGTGATGACGACAAAAATAAATACGGCCAGAAATTTACTCAAACAGATGGAAGCAATGCTTACAGGGCGTATAAGTAATGTGTCGAGAGTCTTGTTCCGCCTTTCTTCTGCAAAAGTCCGCATCGTTAGTGCCGGAATCAGTACCGACAGTATGATGGCAGCCAAAGCGAAGAAATGCTTCGTATCGGCATATCCACTATCTATAATATTGTAGCTTCCCGAGAAAAACCATAACAGACAGCCTGTTGCCAATAGAAAAACAAGGGCGAAAAATGCACTTGCCGGCGAGCAAAAGACAGACTTGATTTCTCTGTATATCAAAGCTTTCATATATGTATGTATATATAGGATGGTATTTTGAACCTCAAAATATAAATTAAACAGAAAGTAAAGATAGTTATTTTATTGTTTTGAAAGATAATCTGTTCCGAAGCAGGGTTATTTTAAACAAAATTCGTTAATTTGCGTTCTAAAGAAAGCGTTGATTGAAGAATGTAATGAGTGTTTTGCTTGCCATGCAGAGGAATGAAGCGTCTTTTTTACGATTGATTGTGTAAATTAAACTGATTAATAATATAATAAGCAACTAAATTAATTATGGCAATAATAAAGGAACTGAAAGAGTTTATGATGCGCGGCAACGTGATAGATATGGCTGTCGGTGTTATTGTAGGAGGTGCGTTTGGGAAAATAGTATCATCGCTGGTTAGCGATATCGTTATGCCTCCCATTGGTATATTAGTGGGTGGGGTAGACTTTACCGACCTCAAACTGGAACTGAAGCAGGCTACTGCCGACGCTGCTGCTGTAACTATCAATTACGGCACATTCCTGCAAACTGTGTTCGATTTTGTTATCATTGCAACAGCTATATTTTTTGCTATCAAGGCTATCAACTCGTTTAAGAAGAAACAAGAAGATGCGCCAGCTGCTCCCCCTGCACCAACCAAGGAAGAGCAATTGCTGACAGAAATAAGGGACTTGCTGAAAGAGCAAAACCAAAAATAAAACCATTAACTGAAACTAAAATCAAAACTGATCTATTATGAAAACAACTGCAATCTTGTGGTTCGTCTCTTGTATGCTGCTGTTGGCAGGATGCGGAAGCGTACCTGTGACGGGGCGTAAGCAACTATCGCTGGTATCGAACAGCGAAGTGCTGACTCTCAGCCTTCAACAATACGATGAATTTATGAAATCGGCACCCGTATCTACCGATAAGGTGAATACAGCGATAGTGCAAAGAGTGGGGCGAAACATAGCCAATGCGGTGGAAACCTACTTGAAAAACAATGGGTATGGCGACCAATTGCAAGACTATGCCTGGGAGTTCAACTTGGTGAAGAGTACCGATGTGAATGCCTTTTGTATGCCGGGCGGAAAGATAGTGGTATATGAAGGCATATTGCCATATACCCAAAACGAAACGGGGCTTGCCGTAGTAATGGGGCACGAGGTGGCTCACGCGGTAGCCAAGCACTCCAACGAGCGTATGAGTCAGCAACTCGCCACCCAATATGGTACGGCTGCCGTTGGTGCCGTTCTTGGCAATGCTTCGGCAGGTGTACAACAAGCTGCTGCTGTAGCTATCGGCTTGGGCTCGCAATATGGTATATTGCTGCCTTATTCGCGCAAACAGGAATTGGAAGCCGACCAGTTGGGGCTTATCTTTATGGCCATGGCGGGCTACGATCCCAATCAGGCAGTAGGTTTCTGGCAACGTATGTCGCAAAATGGAGGTGGTACGCCTGAGTTTATGAGTACCCACCCATCAGATCAGACGCGTATCAGCCAAATACAAAAAGATCTGCCCGAAGCGCTGAAATATTATAAGGGAGGAACCACAAGCTCCGGCAATGCCAAGACCTCCAACCAGTGGAAGTTTTAAGTGAGAAGTAGTATAAAGAGAGAAGAGGGTATGCAAAAAGTAGTTACCAATACGATACTTTTTACATACCCTCCTTATAGTTTATTACACCATCATTGATTTTATCCCTCTTTGCCTTTAACCTCTTTATTTATGGGGCAGCAATGTAACAGACTATTGAATCAAAACGTAAAGTCGAACGAAATTCTGAAACCATCTTTGTCTATTCCCGGATGATCTAGGTAATTGATACGCCTTACGTAGTCGATACGGAAAAACTTGAAAATATTCTCTATTCCCACATTAAATTCCATATAAGGATTTCCATTTTTGGTAGTATGGGTGTTTTGTGGAAACAATAACAGGTCGTGGTTGTTTTGCGGATTATTCCTGTCGCTCAGGCTACCTAGAAAACCTCTGAATCCTAATATTTCGCGCCATTTAAGATACTTTAGCAGCGGTATGCGATTGAATACGAATCCGCCTAGATGATAATACGCCTCCCACGATACTTGCGAGTCGTGAACAAATTCCAATGGTTCTATAAGGTAGAAATTTCCGTTTTGTATAGTGTACGAATTGTTTGCACTAGGGGTGATGAGGAATGGGAAAGGGGTTTCGCCCCAGATTTTTTCGGCTTGCCCTTTCAATGTCAGTTTGCCGTATGGTGCAAACCAAAAACTTTTGATTACCGAAAACGATGTCTTATTGTAATGGTATTGCCCTCCCAGAAAACCGTCGAATGCCATAGTATGGCTTAAGTTGAGGACAAACTTCTTGGATGTAATGGAACTTCTTTTTCGTCTTTGTTGGAAGAATTTTTCATTCGGGGCATAGCGCAGAGCTAGCATGGCTTCGGTAGTCTTTATCCTGCCTACATGGAAGATATTGCCGTCGGCGTCCATCTTGTTGAATACGAGGTTGCCAGCAGGATCTTCTTCGAATGTCTGCCCTGTAAATTTGAATGAAAACCCATTATAAAACTCCTTTTCATACGCTACCTGCGTCTGGCGGTTGTAGGTCAGTCGCTGGTTTTTTGTCGAACTCAGCGACATGAGTATATTATCGCGTTCGGCCTGGGTATATCGTTGTCCTAAGGTGTTTATATCGTATTTGTAGGCTACCGTTAAGTTTTGTTTCGGAAACTCTTCTTTGTTGTTTTGTATATCATTGAAAGCCCATGTTGCTTCGGCATAATACTTAAATTTATTGTCGCGCGTACCATATGCCCCATATCCATACAAGAAAAGGTGTGGATGCAGGTTTTTTGTGGTGGCCATAGTGAAGCGGAATCGATTGCCTTCCAGCGAATTGTAGCTGTAGAATGTAGGGATTGTACCAATATCTACTTTGTTCTTGTTTTCGTCTTTCGATGTAGGTATATAACCCGTAGCTAAGAGTTTCCCTGCACCAAAAGCTACTTTTAAGAATAGGTCTTTACCCAATTCTTTCATCATATCGTCCATTCGGAAGTCCTTTTGGTAACCAAGCGGGCGGTTGGCAATCCAATAAGTATCGTTGCGCTTGTCGTAGTCTTTCTGGCATACTTCGGGAGCGGTCAGGATAAATACCGGATCCATCGGGTTATTTAGCTTAGTATTTTCATATAGCTTAGTTTTTTCTACATAGAACTTCAGGGCGTCGAGCATAGAGAGGTCGAGAGCCATTGTTTCTTTAACGGGAATCCATATATCATCTTTGTTTTTTTCAAAGTCGTGTTGTATTACCAATTGGTCTACAAAGTTGATGTTCATTTTCTTTGGCGTACTCATTATTGCACGTTTTACGGCATAGGTACTGTCGAGCGAAATAAACAAATGTCCTGTAAAACCTATATCGCGCGAATTGAATGGGGCAAAATCCAGCTTCACATACCTGTCATTATCTATAGATACAGTATCCGAGAGGTACCAACGATAAAAGTTAATGGCACTACTACTGCTCAGTGGGCTAACAAATTCGTGGAGTAAGAGGGTGATAGAGTTATCGAAAATAGATACATCTTTAAAAACCTCTTTTATTACAGCATCAATTCCCTCTGTTTCAAATTCTTGATCGAGTCCTTGTATTTGGTATGCTTTAACGATTCTTTTGTTCGATTTCGGTTCTTTCCTGTAAAACACGTCGGATAGCCTTTCGCGTAGAGAAAACGGCAATATTGTTTTTCCGTCTATTCTCGATGTATCCATGTACTCGGGGAGGAACTTATAACGTTTGAGTATTCCTTTTTCGGGTTTGAAGTCGTTGAATGCAAACAATGTACGTTCGTATTCGTTGTATTCGTAGTAGCTTTGCGAGGCTATGTTTGTGTTATTTTTATTGGCTATCACTTTTTTTATAAGTTCGACGGCGGGATTGTTCTTTTTCGAATACTTTTCTTTTTTCGGCTTTACTACTACTTCTTGCAAAGCGCGGTCTTCCGGTACTAGTAAAATCTCTTTTGTCGAAGTGGTTCTTGGAAGCACTTTTATTGTCTTGGTTTTGTATCCCAATATAGATATCGACAGCGAAGTGTGTCCGCTATGGTTACTTATCCTGAACTCGCCATCTTCGTCGGAGAATGTACCTATAGTCGTTTTATCGAACGAAATAGTGACAAATGGTAGCTTCTCGCCTGTAATAGAATCTTTTACTACCCCTTTTACCATAGTCGCATTCTGTGCTGTAGCGAGGATGCAGGA
This sequence comes from Dysgonomonas sp. 511, assembly GCF_010501105.1. Taxonomy (GTDB): domain Bacteria; phylum Bacteroidota; class Bacteroidia; order Bacteroidales; family Dysgonomonadaceae; genus Dysgonomonas. Next base: position 29,560 of record NZ_QVMQ01000025.1, read on the forward strand.
TAGAAAGAGAAAAGTGAGTATTAAATACTTTTTATGTTTTGTGTTTATAATGTGTTGTGGTATGCCACTCATTTATTATTTATTTAATTAAAAGGATATTTGCAGACAACTAAAAAAGTCATCTAGCAGTTACTAAAAATCAAGAATGAATATAAAAATACTCATTCTTGATTTTTTCATATATTAGATTGTGCAATTTTACTTTCGTTGCACGAAGATATCACTTTTTTTAACAAAGCTCTTTAATTTGTCAGCTTTCTGTAACGTATCCGCTTAGGTTCTACATTACCCATACGGGCTTTCTTGTTTTCTTCGTATTCGCTGTAACTACCTTCGAAGAAGAAGACTTCAGAGTTGCCTTCAAACGCCAGGATATGTGTACAGATGCGGTCGAGGAACCAGCGGTCGTGGGATATAACAACAGCACAGCCGGCAAAGTTTTCCAAACCTTCTTCCAATGCACGCAGGGTATTGACATCAATATCATTTGTAGGCTCGTCGAGCAACAATACATTGGCTTCCGATTTGAGTGTCAATGCCAGATGCAGGCGGTTTCGCTCACCACCCGAAAGCACCCCTGTAAGCTTTTCCTGATCGCCTCCCGAGAAATTGAACCGCGAGAGGTATGCACGTGCGTTTATCTCGCGTCCGCCTACACGGACAAACTCGTTGCCTCCCGATATGGTTTGATATACGCTCTTGTTGGGGTCAATATCAGTATGAGCCTGGTCTACATAGCCTATTTTCACTGTTTCGCCTACTTCGAATGTACCTTTGTCTGCTTGTTCGAGCCCTTGTATAAGGCGGAAAAGCGTGGTTTTACCGGCACCATTTGGCCCTATGATACCTACTATACCCGATGGCGGAAGCATAAATTCGAGATTGTCGAACAGCAGTTTGTCGCCAAAGGCTTTGCTCACACCGTGAGCTTCTATTACTTTATTACCAAGGCGAGGGCCGTTGGGAATAAATATTTCGAGTTTTTCTTCACGCTCTTTTTCGTCGGCGTTCAATAGTTTCTCGTAGTCGTTTATGCGGGCTCTACCTTTGGCATGGCGGGCTTTAGGTGCCATACGCACCCATTCCAATTCGCGTTCGAGCGTTTTGCGGCGTTTGCTGGCTTGCTTTTCTTCCTGCTCCATACGTTTGGTTTTCTGTTCGAGCCACGAGGTGTAGTTTCCTTTCCACGGGATGCCTTCGCCACGGTCGAGTTCGAGAATCCATCCTGCTACATGGTCGAGGAAGTAACGGTCGTGCGTAATGCAGATAACCGTTCCTTTATATTGTTGAAGGTGTTGTTCGAGCCAGTCGATAGATTCGGCATCCAGGTGGTTGGTCGGCTCATCGAGTAGTAGTACATCCGGTTCTTGCAACAAGAGGCGGCAAAGGGCTACGCGGCGTGCTTCTCCTCCCGACAGGTTTTCTGCCAACTGGTCTTCGGGCGGACAGCGGAGGGCATCCATAGCACGTTCCAGCTTGTTGTCGATGTTCCATGCGTCGGAGGCATCTATTTTATCTTGCAATTCGGCCTGACGGGCAAACAGAGAGTCCATTTTATCCGGATCCTCATAATACTCGGCCAAACCAAATTTTTCGTTTATTTCTTCATATTCTTTCAGCAAGTCCATGATAGGTTGCACGCCTTCCTGCACTATTTCTTTTACGGTCTTGGCCGGGTCGAGTTTTGGGTCTTGCTCCAGATAGCCGACACTAAATCCTTTGTCGGAAACTATTTCGCCTTGGTATTCTTTGTCGATACCTGCAATAATTTTAAGCAGGGTAGATTTACCCGAACCGTTGAGGCCGATAATACCTATCTTAGCCCCATAAAAAAAAGAGAGGTAAATATTTTTTAATACTTGTTTTTGTGGCGGGTAGATTTTACTCACGCCAATCATCGAGAAAATAATTTTCTTATCGTCTGACATATCTGTTTTTAATAATTTATTTCAAAAAAATATTGCCAAAGATAATACATTTTAAGCATATTGTCGAATCAGTTATCTTAAACTATAGTTTCGTCTGACTGCAAAAAAATAAAACTTTTAATCTTTGTGAAAAGAGATTAAAAGTTTTATGATTTTTTCTATATCAATTCTTCTGATACAAGAACCGCTTTATACTCCTTTTGGGCGTCTTCTCAAATTCCTGTTCCTGTATTCTGAAATTCACCACCTGGCTGTATTTTGGCAACCGCTTGTTGATAGCTTTCATTTCGGATACAAAGATAGTCGAATAGTCGTTTTCTCCAATACCATGCTGCTTCATATATTCTTTGTTGGGATAGATAAGTGCTATCAATTTGCCATTTTCTTCTATAATGAGCGATTCGGCTACATATGGCGAATTATTATAGAAATCTTCTATTTCTTCCGGATATATATTTTGCCCCGAAGCTCCCAGTATCATTGTTTTGCTACGTCCTTTGATAAAGACAAAGCCGTCTTTGTCCATCACTCCCAAGTCGCCGGTACGCAGCCATCCCTCTCCATCGAGAACGTGTTTTGTTGCTTCCGCGTTTTTAAAGTATCCCAACATGACATTTTGTCCCTTTACTAAAATTTCCCCCGTTTCAGTTTCCATGTTTGCCGAATCTATGCGTACACTCATACGGTCTACAGGGCGTCCGCACGAAGCTGGTTTATATGTTTCCCAGTATTCGTATGATATCAGCGGGCCGCATTCGGTCATGCCATAGCCTACTGTATAAGGGAATTTTATATCCGAAAGGAATGTACCTACCTCTTTGTTCAAGGCTGCACCTCCAATAACTACTTCTATTAGTTTACCGCCAAATACAGGAATCAGCTTATCGGCTACTTGTTTATATATTTTCTTCTTGAAAAATGGTATTTTCAACAGCGTTTTTACCGGTTGCTTTGCCAGTTGTGGGAAAACCCTTGTTTGCACTATCTTCTCTATGATAAGCGGTACGGCTAATACTAGCGTAGGTTTTACTTTCGAAAAAGCGTCCATAATGATTTGCGGCGAAGGCACGCGTGTAAGGAAATGGATGTGACAGCCTTTGCATATCGACAGCAATATCTCGAAAGCCAACCCGTACATATGTGCCATGGGCAGCATACATACTATGCCGTCGCCTGCTTTTACGAATGGGATGTTGTCGATGGCGAAGCGCGTGTTCGACCAAAGGCTGCGGTATGGTATCATCACTCCTTTAGGATTGCTTGTAGTTCCCGAAGTATAGTTGAGTACAGCAAGTTCGTCTGGTGATTCGTCATATACTTTTACGTTGGCTTTGGTAAAGCCGTCCGGATATTTCTGTCTGAACGCATGCTCAAGGTCGGAACATGATTCTAGCAATTTTGCCGACCTCGATTTCTTTACCGAAAAGTCGTCAATTATCATTATAGTTTCCACGGCCGGCATTTGCACAGGATCTATTTTCGACCATACAAATTCGTCTGCAAACATAAACCGTGCTTCGCAATGGTTTACAAGTGTATGGATGCTCTCTCCGCTAAAATCGTGCAAAAGGGTGGTTATAACAGCCCCATAGTTGAGCGAGGCAAAGAATGCTACAGCCCAGTTTGCCGAGTTGCGTCCACAGATAGCGATTTTGTCTCCCTGCTTCACTTCCATATCGTTGAGCAGGATATGTATTTGCGCTATCTTACGTGCGAAATCTTTGTACAGATATGTTTCGCCATTATAATCGGACAGGGCGGGGCGTTCCCAGTTCTCAAGAATACCATCCCTGATGAGCGTTAAAAATTTGTTATTTTCCATAAGGTTTTATTGTAGTTATATATACAAATGTAATGAAAATATGAAATCTTCAAAGTTAGAATATGTAAATAAAGCCGTTTTTTAGGAAAAAATCACCAAATTCCGAGTCTGGCTATATTTGCAAGCATATGGGCTAGAGGCATTTTACTCCTCACCAAGTACAACGGAGCCAATCTGCATGAATTTATCGTCTTGCACGATATTAATGCCTAATACAATAAAATGTTTATTTTTGTGTTTTATTTATTGTAACAATCATCATTAGCCAGCAGTCTCTACGTGTCGCAGAATAAGATAATGGGTACACTGCTTTTTGTTGCAGGGGTACTGTGTTTGTTGTTTACTTGGTCGTGTTCTAACCAGAAGAATACGGCTTTGACGCGTTTCTACCACTCTGTAAACACACGTTACAATATTCACTTCAATGCAAACGAAGCCTACAAAGAAGCCCTGAAAAACAAGCAGCGTAATATCGACGACAACCTCTCGGAAATGCTGTATGTGTTTCCAGATAATTCGGATACCACAGCAAATAGCTTCCAATCGGGCACGGGGAATTTTACCACTACAATAGATAAAACCACCAAAGCTATTAAGCTTCACTCTATAAAGACCAAGCCACGGCGCGACCCTAAACGCCGCAATGATACTGAATATCAGGCATGGTTGCAGCAAAAAGAATACACTCCCTTTATGGATCAGGTATGGCTGCTATTGGCGCGTGCCGAGTTTCACGACGGCAATTACCTTCGAGCTATTACCACATTTATGTACATTACCAAGATATATGGCTCGCAGCCCGATATAGTAGCCGAAAGTAACCTTTGGATAGCACGTGCATATACAGAAATGGGATGGATGTACGAAGCAGGTAATATCTTGCATAAGATGGAGTTGGCAGGAGGCCCACCCAAAAGCCACGAAGGGCTTTATGCTTCGGTGAAGGCGAATTATCTGGTGCGCACAGGCGAATATCAGGAAGCTATACCGTACTTGCAATCGGCAATAAAAAAAGAAAAAGATAAGCATCAGAAGCTACGGATGAGATACCTGCTTGCACAACTTTACGAAGAAACAGGAGACAAAGCCAATGCCTATAAAGCTTTTGGCGATGTGCAGGGAGGCAGCACACCATATAAATATACGCTTAATGCCAAATTGCAGCAAGCCTTGCTCGATACGTCGAAAGGGGATAAAACCATTATATCTTCGCTTACAAAGATGGCTAAAAGCTCCAAGAACAAAGAGTATAAAGACCAGCTTTACTATACGATTGGTAATGTTTACCTGCAAAGCGCGGATACGATAAAAGCCATAGAGAATTATAGGGAGGCTGTAAAAGAAAGCTCTCGCAATGGTTACGACAAGATGATGGCAGAAGTGGCTCTTGGCGATCTTTATTTCGACCGGCGCGAATTTGTAAATGCCCAGCCATTCTACCAAGGGCCGCTTACGCAATTGAAAAAGTCGCATCCGGCATATCCCCGCGTAGCATTGCGTTCCAATGTGCTTGACGAACTGGTGGTGCATGTGAAGACAGTGGAGGAACAGGATAGTTTGCAATATGTTGCCCGCTTGCCCGAAGATGAGCGATTGGCGCTTATCAATAAAAAAATAGAGACACTAAAAGAAGAAGAAGAGAAAAGACGCAAAGAGGAGGAAAGGCTAAAGCAGGAAGAACAGCGCAGCCAACGGTTAACCAGTTGGGGAGACCTGGGCAATAACTCGTTGCTTGAACCTACTAACAATCAACAAATAACTCCTGTAATTCCGCAAACATCTTTCGGACAGCAAAACAATGCAAATGCGTTTTATTTTTATAACGAACAGGCTGTAAACCAGGGAAAAATAGCCTTCAAAAAACAATGGGGCAACCGGAAACTGGAAGACGATTGGCGCAGGAAGAATAAAACGAGTACGACATCATCATTCGATGATTTTGGAGGCGAAACCGATATTATAGCTGGCACCGATAGCACTTCATTAAATCCGCAAACAGGTGAAGTGGAGGCTCTAGAGAGTGACTCGGTTTCTAACAATGTCTATTCGGTGGAGTATTACCTGCAACAATTGCCTCTCACCGAAGAAGCTGTGACAGAATCGAACGAGCTGATCGAAAATGCCTTGTTCAATATGGGGCTGATCTATAAAGATAAATTACAGAATATACCGTTGGCGATAGATGCCTTTAATACAGATATAGAGCGTTTTCCGCAAACGCCTAATCTTGAGGAAATATACTATCAGTTGCTATTGATATATATGCAGGCAGGCAACAAGGCTATGATGGCTGATTACAGGAACAGGCTTTTGAGCGAATTTACAGAGGGGGTATATGCCAGAGCATTGTCGGATGCCGACTATGAGTGGAATTTCAGGCATCTGCCGGTTATTCAGGATTCGCTTTATAATGCAGCTTACGAAGCATACCAGAAAGCCGATGTACAGGCTGTAAGGAGCAACTACCGCACGATGAATGAAAAATATCCGCTGACCACTCTTATGCCTAAGTTTGCATTACTCAACGCCTTGTCGTATGCCCAAAGCCGCGACATACAAGCATTGGGCGATAACCTGAAGGAATTGACGGAGAAATATCCCAAATCGGACGTTACTTCATTGGCTTCACAAATATTGGAAAGGATAAAAGATGGCAGGGGATTGCTGTCGGACGGTACGCCGATCACCGATTTCGACTGGAGCAAGGCTTATCTGTCGGATAGTACGATGGTGGATGACGAAGGTAAGGCCGTGTTGTTTACCGACAACCTTGATACGGAATACCTGTTGCTGCTGATGTATAAGTCGAATACGATAGACAGGAACGAGCTGTTGTATGAAGTTGCAGATTATAACTTCTCCAACTATGTGATACAGACTTACGACCTTAGTTTCGAAACCGATCCTCCTTACGATATATTACAGATGAAAGGCTTTGCGACATTTGCCAATGTTAGGTCGTACTTGAATAAGGCTTTTGCGCCGGGAGGGTTGATGTCGAAAATAGATACGACAATAATGGTTGTTCCTATTTCCGTTGAGAATTATACAAAAGCCTTGCCGCGTATGGGAATGGCTGAATATATGGCATTTGTAGAAGAACATTATGAATCGTTGCTGCCTCAGCTTATTTCCTATTGGAACAATAAAGAAATGGAGCAGGATGTGTCGGCAACGGAAGAAGGTACAGCAGAACCGGAAGAAAAAAACGTTCAACCACAGGTGAAAGAAGAAACAAAAAGACCAGTAGAGGCCAAACCTGCAACTAAGCCGGAAAAACCTGTAAACGACAAGGAAATAACTGCCGACGACCTGTTGACTGACGAGCAATTGGAGAAAGTAGGACAGGTAAACGATGCTATAGAAAAGGTTGAGGATATAATGAGCAATCCTGTAGATGGGATAAAAGGGCTGTTCAACCAATATAAGAACAGGCAAAAACTGACTAAAGAAGAAAGGGATGCCCTGAAAGAACAGCAAAGACAGGAAAAGGAGCGCAAGAAAGAGCAGAAAGCAATAGAAAAAGCCCGTCAAGACTCTGTGCGCAGGGTAGAAAAAATGCATAGCGATTCCATTGCTAATGCCGAAAAAGTGCTACAAGATTCTATCAAAGCGGCAGAGAAGGCTAAAAAAGAAGAAGCTAAGCTTGAAGAGCAACGTAAAAAGGATGCAGAAAAAGCTGCAATAAAAGCCCGTGAAGACGAACAGAAGCGTAAAGAAAACGAACGCAAAGAACATCAACGCCAACAAGAGCAGCGTTTGCGCGATCGGGAAAATGAACGTAAGGAGAAAGAAAAAGCTAGGGAAGAACTCCGTAAACAAAAAGAGCGCGAACAGGAAGAACGCCGTCGCCAACGCGAAAAAGAGCGTAAAGAACTGGAGAAAGCCAGAGAGCAGGAACGAAAGGAAAAAGAACGGCAAGCCGAGGAAAGACGTAGGAATAAAGATTGAATTGGCTAAGGATACATTTCAACGATGCATTGGATTTTTTCCTGATATCAATACTTCCTGATAATTATATCCCTTTTTAGCTTTAATTCAACTCTTAATTTTTCATTTTTAACTAAACTCTCTATCTTTGCAACAAAATAAACAATTATGAAAAAGCTATTTTATATTCTACTATAGTTAAATCATAATAATTTGACATATTTTTAGTATCTTTGAGAATGAGTTATTCACTAGATTTTCGCAAACAAGTATTTAAGATCAAGTCAGATCAACGTCTTACTTATCAGCAGACAAGTGAACTGTTTGGGATTCCCATCCGGACACTATTTAGATGGCAACAGCGTATCGAGCCTAAAACAAAGCGCAACAAACCATCAACAAAAATAGACATGAAGGCTCTACTCAAAGATGTAGAGGAAAATCCTGATGCTTACCAATACGAACGAGCAAAGAAATTTGGAGTTGGTCAAAGTACAATATTTTACGCACTTAAGCGCTTAGCAGTCAGTAATAAAAAAAACGCTATTTCATCCTAAAGCCGATGAATTATCCAGACTTCAATTTCAGCTTAAGCTCATCCAATACGAATTGATAGACAAACGCCCCATAATTTATTTGGATGAAAGTGGCTTTTGTGTGGATGCACCCAGGGACAGAGGCTATAGCCTTAGGGGTAAGAGATGTTATGCAAGCAAAGACTGGCACGCAAAGGGAAGAGTTAATGTTATCGGAGCTATCTCCAACTTCAAATTATTGAATGTTTGTTTATTTCATTGCAATATAGATGCCGATGTTTTCTATGAATGGCTTACTCGAGAATTACTGCCGAATATCCCTCAAAATTCAGTTATTGTACTTGACAATGCTACATTTCACAAAAGGAATGATGCTTTATTGTGATTTAGCTATATTGTACCGATATTCCCTTTTCTATGCAGTTTTTCATGTCTTTAATTGCTTTCTTGCCCTAAACATTATTCTCATATACAGTTTTCACAAAATATGGGAAAGTGTCAATCAATCAAAAAAGGCAGCAATCAAAACGACTGCTGCCCCTCTATTTATATTCTTAATTTCTTATTCAGAAACTACTTCGAAAGGAATTTCTACAGAAACTTCTTTGTGAAGTTTTGCTATAGCTTTGTAATTTCCTACTTCTTTTACAGAATCTTTTATCACGATAACCTTACGGTCTACAGTGAAGCCTTTTTTCTCCAATGCTTCTGCTATCTGGATATTGGTAACCGATCCGAAGATAGTACCTGTAGTGCTTGTTTTCGCTCCTATCACCAGTGAAACACCATCGAGTTTTGCAGCCAACCCCTGAGCATCTTGTTTGATTTTCTCAAGTTTGTGGGCACGTTGCTTCATGTTTTCAGACAATACTTTTTTCGCCGACTCTGTAGCTATTACAGCTTTACCTTGGGGAAGAAGGTAGTTGCGTCCGTAACCGTCTTTCACAGTTACTACTTCATCTTTGTATCCTAGGTTAAGGACATCTTCTTTCAATATTACTTGCATCTTTCTTTCCTCCTTTATTATTTCATTAAGTCTGTTACATAAGGAAGCAATGCCAGATGGCGTGCTCTTTTTACAGCTTGAGCTACACGACGTTGGAATTTCAATGAAGTTCCTGTAATACGACGAGGAAGGATTTTTCCTTGTTCGTTAAGGAATTTCTTCAAAAACTCAGGGTCTTTGTAGTCGATATACTTGATACCGTTCTTTTTGAAACGGCAATATTTCTTTTTCTTGACGTCAACTGAAGGCGGAGTCAAATATCTGATTTCTGATTGTTGTGCCATAACTTAGTTCTCCTTTACTTCTTCTGTTTTTTTAGATGATTTCAAATTTCTTCTCTTTTGCGCATACTCATGAGCGAATTTGTCTTGACGGAAAGTCAAAAAACGGATTACACGCTCGTCGCGACGGAAGTTAACTTCCAACTTAGAGATCACAGCAGGATCGGCTTCGAACTCAAGAAATGCATAAAAACCGGTAGATTTCTTTTGGATAGGATACGCAAGTTTGCGAAGCCCCCAGTTTTCTTCATTCACTATTGTTGCCCCTTCGTTGGTCAAAATAGTTTTGAATTTATCTACCGCTTCCTTCATCTGAGCATCAGACAAAACGGGAGTCAAAATGAAAACGGTTTCGTAATTGTTCATAAATAAATTAATTAATGATTAAACTTACATTTTTTCAAATGAGGTGCAAAGATATGGCTTTTTATTAATAAATCAAAATGTAAAAGCTGTAAAAAATCTTTGACTTACAGACTTCTTATCTTACTTTTGTAGTTGACAAACAAGAAAAACATAGATGGACAACGACGAAATATTGAGTATAGACCACGACCTGAATCTGATATTCCCTATTATCAACGGTAAAGTTTCGATGGCTATAAACCGTATGATGTACCGCAACTTCAGGAAAGAGGGACTGGATATCACACCCGAACAGTGGACTGTACTGGCTTTCTTGTGGAAAGAAGACGGGGTTGCGCAACAGACGCTTTGCAATTCGACCTTCAAAGACAAGCCGAGCATGACAAGGCTTATCGACAACCTGACTAAGCAAGGGCTGGTGTACCGCAATGCCTCGGAAACAGACCGGCGTTCCAACCTTATTTTCCTTACCGATCAAGGAAAAGCAATAAAAGAAAAGGCGACAAACGCTATTGCTACCACTATGGAATCGGCTTTGGCGGGTATCGATGAAGAGGGGCTCAGGCATGTGCGTTCCCTGCTTGCTGCCGTATTCGGCAATATACAAGACGCTTTGGATAATTCTTCTTATTAATCCTCCCTTATTACCAAATCCATATAAACGGGCAGGTGGTCGCTGATACCGCCCAGATACTTATATCCCGAATAGGTACGCAAAGGCTTCGCGCCTCCATATTTGGGATTGTCTTTTTCGAAGAGGAAACCAGCAGAAAAAACATGGGCTTCCTTATTCTTTATATATAACCGGGGACTGATGAGCAGGTTGCCACTGACCACAAACTGATCTATATACCCCCACTTGCCTCTGTATTTGTACGAACCTGCACTATTTTTATCTTGAACTCCTTTATCGTAAAACATATTATAAAGCCTGTCGGCAGAAAGATCGTCTGAGACACCTCTTGCCCCGAGCGTCTCTTTTATACTGATATCGTGCGGATAGTCGTTGAAATCGCCCATAATAATGATATTGGCATCTTTCCTAACCCGGCGGAGGCTATCTGTTTGCTGCCTTAGCAGTTCGGCGCACTTTATCCTGTAAGGGCGGCTTTTCTTTATGCCTTCGTTGCGCGATGGGAAATGACAAACAAATATATCCAATATCTTCCCGTTCACTACTTTGCCTGTCACATGGAGTATATCGCGCGTAGCTTTTGCCGAATCTCCTAATATGGGTGTATAACTTTTATGGGATAATATTTTTATCTGGTCGCGCTGGTAAAGCAAAGCAACATTTGCCCCGCGCGAATCTTTCGAATAGGTAATTACATACTGATATTTATGTCGCCGGAGGGCTGCCTTGCAGGTAAGGTCGGTCAATACGGAATCGTTTTCCACTTCGCACAAGCCAACTACTGCCGGAGGATAACCCTCTCCCACCGACGTTATAACCTTGCTTACATCGTGCAGTTTCTTCCAGTAGCGGTGATGGTTCCATCGAAGCTTGCCTTCGGGAGTAAAATCTTCATCGTTCGTTGCTGGATTATTTTTTACATCATATAGGTTTTCGGCATTGTAGAACATTATACGAAACTTTTCCTGAGCATCTACCTCTTGTCCGGAAAAGAAAACGATAACGAACAATAAACATAAAACCCCCAAAGCTTTCTTAATGCTCATAGCATCCAATATTCGAACTTCCGTCGGTCAGCCTCGGATATCCGTCTATATCGTATGGTACAGACTGGGAATAATACTGGTTGCCGGCTGCTATTGCCGGAGAATTTTCCTGTAAACGGAAATTGTAGGAATAATCCTTGTCCTTGTTCAAGTTGAGGAACAGAGGTGCGGTATTCCATATTATATCAGTAAAATTGCCTCCGGCCTGTTCATTGCCTCTTATCAGGCAATTGATAAAGCTATAATCGCCCTGTATGGCCTTATCTATCAATAGTTCACGGCTTAAAGATCCATAGATAATGGTGTTTGTAACTTTACAGTCCAACAGATTCGTGCCCGAATGGGCAAGCACCATACTTTCTTTTCCCCGCGAAGCCCAGCTAAAATAATTTGCAATGGTGCAGTGCCAAAAATTATACTCTCCTCCCTGCAATTCGACCACCGCCCCCCTTGCATTAGAGAACAACCCGTTGGTAAAATCAATCCTGCAATTGGAAGCCAATATCCCATAGTCGTACGAATTGTGCACGATCGTATTGTAAATGACGGCTTTTTGCATATCGGCGACTGATGGGTAAAATGTCATGCTGCGATTAGCATTTCGGATATGTACATTTTCGAGCCTGTTGCCAAAACTTTCGGGAAAGAAATAGATGCCGTCCCACTGTCCGGGAACATTGTCATAAGGGATCTTCCCCTCGATATTGCCAAAGCGCGAACCTCTTATTGCAACCGGATTCTCTATTGTACCCTGTACCAACAATGTGCCGTGAACCTGTATAGAAGCTTCGGCTTTCATATAAAGGGTAACCCCTTCGCCTATTGTGGCTTTCGCTCCCTTTTTCACAACAAGCGAATCGTAGACCAACAGGGGCTTGGTGTTAGTGATAATGCTGTCTTTCGTTACACTTCTGTTTTTCCAGATATAAACATCCTGCCCCACGGCTTCGAGGTGTACATATTGCACATTGCCATTGGTTACAAACCGGATAGAATCTTTGATAAGAACAGGCGAATTTTCATCTAAAGGGTTTACTGTAACCTCTACAAAGCCAAACAAGCTATCGTTTTTCAGTACTTCGAGGTTTGTTATGCGTGTACCCTTTACTCCATCTATATTCATCCGGAAGCCGCTTTTGGCAGCATTCACCAGTTCGGCAGATTCTATAACCAGCGATTTATTGTTGCGGTTATGTATTTTAAATTGCTTTGTAGCAGAACCGATAGTTGTAAATACTGTATCGAAGGCGATAGAGTCGGCCGAGAAACCCAACCTCAGGTTTTGGTCTGAGGAAAAGTCGTCGTCGTCCGAACATGCCACCAGTACGATCAACAAGAATAATGCGGAGAGGATATGTTTCTTCACTTTTCTGTTTTTTTTAACTGCAAATGCCATCGATAGAGCAAGATTGCCCACTTATCACTTCACCTGTTTCTGTAGAGACACCGCCTTGTTTCCACTCAGCGTAGGCTTCATTCAATACTTTCAGATAATCTTCTACTGGTATCGAACCTTGTATCACCCGTTTGTTATTGAATACGTAATAAGGAATATATTCGAGATCGTCGGCATTCGATGTATCTTCCGTCACTTCCTTCTTATAATCATTCCCTTCGAGCATCTCCACAACAGACTGCCCATCCAGGCCGATGGAAACGCCTAATGCAACAAGGGTATCTTTATCACTGATATCTTTCCCTTTAACGAAATAAGCATCGAAAAGCACTTCTTCGGCTTCGGTTGCCAATCCCGATTTGCCGGCTAGCTTTACCAACCGCAAGGCACGGGCGGTATTTGCCACTACCAGGTTATCGTAATTGTAATTCAGGCCTACTTCTTCTGCCAGCTTAGCTGTATTGCTCATACTCTTGTGGGCATCGGCCTCCGTCAGTCCATATTTATTGGCAAAATAAGTGTAAATTGAAATATCGAGGCTTTTTTGCGGTATATCCGGATCTAGCTCGTAGCTATGCCATACGAGTTCCACTTTATCGCGATCGGGAAATTGCTCCAGTGCCATTTCCAGTTTCCGTTTACCTATATAGCAATACGGACAGGCTATGTCTGACCATATATCAATTTTCATTTTCTCCATTTTCGTTCTCTTTATATCACTAATAACAAAGATACTTCTATTTCGTTAAATTGAAAAGTTTGCCACAGCCACAAAAACAAAAAAGAAGCTATATTTCTATAACTTCTTCATTTTCAGTAGTGCGCACGACGAGATTTGAACTCACACACCGTTACCGGCACTACCCCCTCAAAGTAGCGTGTCTACCAATTCCACCACGTGCGCTTTTGTTGTTAAACAAGGATACGGTAAAAACACCGCACTTGAGCGAAAGCCAGAACGTTAATCTACTAACGCCATATCATTGCAAACAATATATTTCAAACTTTCTTCAAGAAAAGTACCCGTTAGTACCTTTTTAGCCTTGAATCGTCCTACAGATACCATTTTAAACACCTGTCTAACTTTCCGGGTTCGAAATTACATCTTTTTTCTGAAACTACCAAAAAACTGATAAATAAACGTTTTTTTCTTGATGAAAACTGGAATTATTATACAAAAGTTGAATAATATGAAGTATAACCGGAATAAGAAAATATTATTCTTCGATATCTTCTTTCATATTGTGAAACACGTTCTGAACATCATCATCATCATCAAATTTATCCAAAAGTTTTTGAATCTGTTCTTGCTGTTCTTTGGTAAGTTCTTTAAAATCGTTAGGAATACGCTCAAATTCAGCACTATGTATTTCAAATCCGTTTTCTTCCAGATACTTCTGTATATCGGAATACGATTTAAATTCACCATAAAGAATGATATCGTCGCCGTCCTGATCTACTTCGTCCACACCATAGTCGATAAGTTCGAGTTCGAGGTCTTCGAGAGATACACCATCTTTAGCTCCAATTTTAAACACACATTTATGGTCGAAAAGAAACTCAAGGCTACCAGATGTACCTAGCGAACCGCCAAACTTATTAAAATAACTGCGCACATTGGCAACGGTGCGTGTGGGGTTGTCTGTTGCTGTTTCCACAAAGATAGCTATACCAAAAGGGCCATAGCCTTCGTAGTTTACTTCTTTGTAGTCGGCTTCGTCTTTCGATGTGGCCTTTTTGATGGCACGCTCCACATTCTCTTTAGGCATATTTTCTTTTTTAGCCTGTTGCATCAGCACACGGAGACGTGGATTAGTATCAGGTTCGGGACCACCCTCTTTGGTAGCTATTGTAATTTGTTTGCCTAATTTCGTAAACACGCGGGCCATATTTCCCCAGCGTTTCAGCTTAGTTGCTTTGCGGTATTCAAACGCTCTTCCCATAAAATATATGTATTTCTTATTTGATTATTTTTATTTGCTACGCAAAAGTATAAAAAATATTGGAGATTGCTCAAGTACGTTTATAGAAATTAGTAATATGCAAATCAGCTATGTGCAATATAAGTATCAGGCGTATAGGTGACCCTTGCAAAATTCTTTGTTATCAACTCGGCATCTACGATTTTTCCACCTTCAAATTTGAGTATCTTGTTTCGCCAGATTTCATTCTTGCGATAAAACTCCTCCCCTATTTTCAGAAACTGATGATCTTTTTCGAATACATGGTAAGCAAAATCCAGTTCCTGATCTATCCGGAGTTCACCCTCCAAGCACTTATCTGTAAGCCAAAGATTCACTTGGAAAGTATAAGGCGTGTTGTTTGTAAACTGATAATCGCGATAATTATAGAATACTGTAGCACCACTACCGAACGGGAGCACACGCCCATCGTCGGGAAAAGGGTCGAACGAATGATGATAACGTTCTGTCACAGTCAATGGGCTATGCATCACCAGCCAATGTACCAAATTGGATATCTGGCACAATCCTCCGCCGATACCCGGACGGGCTTTACCAAAAGAAAGTTCCATCCCCTCCAGATATCCCTTGCGGCGCGTGGGCAATCCTACCAGTTTGCAAAAAGAGAAGGTTTCGCCGGGATGGATAATTATGCCGTCTACCTTGCCAACAGCAATACGCAGATTGGTTATCTTATTTATTTGCAGTTGCATATCGCTTTCGCCCAGCTTCTTGAGAAGAACAGACTGGTGCTTCTTAACCCTAAACGGAAGCTTTTGAGCATCTCTGTGTTTGCTATACTTCTTTCGCCCAAAATACCAACTTCCATACCGCCTGATCCTGCGCAGCCAAACTGCTATAAAATACAGTGCAGGATGCTGCTGGCTCAAAAGCTTTCTCTTTTTCATAGATATCGTAAGTGTTGTTATAGTTTTATAAAGCGTTCTATATTTATTTGTTCCAGAAAATAGCTATCGTGCGAAACAACGATCAGAGTTCCCCTATACTCGTTGATGGCCATCGTAAGTATTTCCATACTTTGAATGTCAAGATTATTTGTTGGTTCGTCCAGCACGATTATATCAGGCGCCTGGTTGCTGATGGTGAGGCAACAAAGTATCAATCGCATACGTTCGCCACCACTCAGGCTTTCGCATGGTTTGTCCCAATCTTGCTTCGTAAACAAGAACCTGTTGAGCCGTGACTTTATTTCATGTTCCTGCAAGCCGGAATTATTGTATAGTTCAGCTTGTTGGTAAACCGACAACACATTGTTAATCAATGAATAATCCTGATCTATATAGATTGTCTTATTATCTGCAATATAAACATCGCCCTCTTGCGGTACAATGTTGCCGAGTATAATCTTTATCAACGTGGTCTTTCCCGAACCGTTTAAGCCTTTTAAAGCAATACGCTCGCCGCTTACAATCTGAAAGTTCAGGTTTTCAGGCCAAAGCAACCGGTCTGAATAGCTGAAATTGACGTCTTTAGCAGTAAACAACACCTTGCCTTTGTGTAAGGAAGAATTGTCGAAGCCGAGTTTCATCTTATCTGTATCGGTAGCTGAAGCGCGTAAGTCTTTTAGTTCCTGAAAAATGCCATCTATCCTATCGGCATGAATATCCTTTACCTTAGAAGTGCTGTTTTCAGCCTTGTTCCGCAGCGTATTCATCATTATGCGGGCTGTTCCTGCCTTTTCCTGCTTCTTTTTTCCGCGGGCATCAAGCTTCTGCTGCCGCTCTATAGTTTCACGCTCCTTCTCTTTGGCTTTCCGCAAAGCTTTTTCTTTACTTTTTATATCCTGGTCGAGAGCTTCGCGCTGTAGTTGCTTCTGTTCGGCATAGAAATCATAATTGCCGCCATATACAGTAATGCCGTGCTTACTGAGCTCACAAACCAGATTCAACAAATTGAGCAACTTCCTGTCGTGGCTTACAATCAAGAGAGTCTTATTCGACGTTTGTATGAAATCGTACAACTGCTCGCGTCCTTTCACATCCAGATGGTTGCTTGGTTCATCGAGCAAGACAAATTCCGGTTGGTGGATATGGATACCGGCAAGGAAAACCTTAGTCTTCTGGCCTCCGCTCAGATTCGACATTTTCAGGTTCAAATCCAGATCATCGAGTTGCCAATAGTTTAAGGCTTCCCGGCAACGCTGGTCTATAGTCCAGTCATCGTCTAATAGAAGCATATTTTCCTCAGTAGCGTTTCCTGCCAGAATTTCTTCTAATGCCTTAAGCTTTACATTGATATTCAATGCTTCGGCAATGGTAAGGTGATTGTACTGGCCGAAAATCTGAGGGATAAAATAAGGCTTGCTATCTGCCACTACTCGCCCCGAAGAGGGTGGTAATGAACCGGAAATAATCTTGAGTAATGTAGATTTTCCCGATCCGTTGTTACCTATCAGGGCTACCTTGTCGTGATTGTTGACTGTAAGGCTTATATTATCGAATAATAAGTCTTTGTTGGGATGCGAATACGCAATATCTTGAAGTATCAACATAGTTTCTTAATTTATAAAGTGAATAACCAGAACCTCTTATGAGGCTCAATTCCTATCTCTATAATTTTAATAAGAAACTAAATTCTACATTGCGTCAATTTTTGATTTGCAAATACAAAGGTACTTACTTTTTCCGAGTATTATATAATGAATAGTATAGAAAAGCAGGGCAAACGTATGAAAAAATGATATTCCGGTTTTGGCTATTGTAGGGGCGAATTATCATTCGCCCGAAATAGAAAAAATCTGCGGGCGAATGATAATTGTATAGAAAAGGGCTTCAATTATATAAAACCCTTTTCTATGTATATGATTTAATCGCTATTATCTCAATTGTGCCCCGATTTCGCTTTCCAGCGATTTCTGTATCTTCTGCATTATAGCATCTATCTGCTTATCGTTAAGCGTCTTTTCGTCATCCTGCAATACAAAATTCACGGCATACGATTTCTTGCCTTCCAGAAGGTTTTTGCCCTCATACACATCAAACAGCGACACATCTTTCAGCAACTTGCGTTCTGCCTTATAAGCTATTTTCTCAATCTGGTCGAACAATACCTTTTTATCTACCAACAGAGCCAAGTCGCGTTTTACTGCCGGGAATTTCGATACTTCGGCATAAGTAATCGTATGCTTCCTTATTTCTTTCATTAGCGCATCCCAGTTCAGTTCGGCAAAATAGACATCTGTATTGATATCATGTACTTTCAGCATTTTTTTGCTTACGATACCCAATACGCCTAACTGTTTGCCTTTTCCTTTTGCCTGTATCTTCAAAGCAGTGCTGAAAATCTCGTCTGAATATTGTTCGTATTCATATCTGCTTGTTGCTATACCCAAACGGGCGAATATATTCTCTACATGTGCTTTAAGCTGGTACACAGACGATTTTTCGTTTGCCGCCGCCCAGCTATTATCTATGCTGTTGCCGCTAAGCCACAATCCCAGATGATACTCTTCGCTGTATTCGCGCAATATATCGTCTTCCGATTTCTTATCGGCATCGTAATAGTAGCAGTTGCCCAATTCGTAGAAACGGATATCGGAATTTTGACGGTTGCGGTTATAGACAATGCTTTCCAAGCCACCATGCAAAAGGGTTTGACGCATTACACTAAGGTCGGTACTCAATGGATTGATAAGATGTACACAATGCGATATAGGGAATACCTCCGATTGGGCATAATACGATTCTTTGCTCAACGAGTTATTAAAAATTTCATTGAAGCCTGCACCTGTAAGCTGCTCTGAAATAAGGTTTTGCAAATCATAACTTTTGTCTGTAGGTGTTTCGTACGACAGGCTCGATTGCAGGTTGTCGCTCATTTCAATATTGTTGTAGCCATATACGCGTAAAACATCTTCTATCACATCTACATCGCGCAGTACATCGACCCTGTAAGTAGGTATGGCAAGTGTAAGCCCTTCTGCGGTTTCGCTCTTTATTTCTACTTCCAGGCTGTCCAGGATGGACTTTACCGTATCCTTCTCGATCTCTTTACCTATCAGCGAATTAACTTTCTGATAAGCCAACTCCACAACCGGTTTTTCTATGATGGCAGGATATACATCCTGTATTTCGCCTACAATTTTTCCTCCGGCTAGTTGTTGTATCAGCAAAGCTGTGTATTTCAATACATAGATCGCATCATTAGGATCGCAACCACGCTCGAAACGGAACGATGAGTCGGTGTTCAATCCGTGACGGCGAGCCGTTTTCCTTATCCACGACGGGTTGAAATAGGCACATTCCAGAAATACATCTTTCGTATCTTCTGTAACTCCCGATTTAAGTCCTCCGAAAACCCCACCGATACACATACCTTCTTTGTCGTTGCATATCATCAGGTCGCGGTCGCTAAGGGTGCGTTCTACTTCGTCGAGGGTGACGAACTTCGTTCCCTCAGCCAATGTTTTCACCACTACTTCGCCTCCTGTTATATAAGCAGCATCGAAAGCATGAAGAGGATGCCCCAGCCCGTGTAAGGCATAGTTTGTAATATCCACAATATTGTTGATAGGGCGCAAACCGATAAGCGTAAGCTTTTCTTTCAGCCAGTCGGGACTTTCTGTTACAGTCACACCTTTTATGGTTACACCTGTATAACGCGGGCAAGCTTCTGCATTTTCTACCTTTACAGTGATGCCTTTGTCGTTTGGTTCATCTATTTTGAAGGCTTCTACCGAAGGTTTCTTCAATTCCCCTTCCAGCTTGTTTTGCTTAAGGTAGGCGGCCAAATCGCGTGCAACACCGTAGTGAGATGCCCCATCTATGCGGTTTGGTGTAATGTCCACCTCCAGTATATAGTCGCTTTTTATATTGTAATATTCTTTTGCCGGTGTACCCACCTTTGCATCGGCTGGCAAAACGATAATCCCTTCATGGCTTTTGCCGATACCGATTTCGTCTTCGGCACATATCATACCAAAAGATTCTGTACCGCGTATTTTCGATTTCTTGATCTTAAAAGCCTCACCACCTTCGGGATAAAGGGTTGTACCGACTACAGCAACCACTACTTTCTGTCCGGCGGCCACATTAGGCGCACCGCATACAATCTGCAAAGGTTCGCCTTCGCCTACATTTACAGTTGTTATATGCAGGTGGTCGGAGTCGGGATGGTCTGTACAGGTAAGCATCTCACCTATAACAAGCCCTTCGAGCCCTCCTTTTATGGTTTCTACTTCTTCCACTCCTCCGGTTTCCAGACCCAGCGAAGTGAGTGCTGCGGACGTTTCTTCGGGAGATAAATCGAAATCGAGATAATCTTTAAGCCAATTGTAAGAAATATTCATTTTATGTTGTTATTTTATATTTTCTGAAAAAAAGTTCGTCAAAAATACAAAATAGTTATGAGATATGCTAGTATATCATACAAATAGAAAGGAAGTATCCCAAAAGCAATCATCTGCTTCATTGCTTCATTTATTAGCCATCGGTCACATACTTTTGTATGCTCCCTTCTGTCTAAAAATGAGCGGCTTCGCATCTAATCACTTTTTTATTACTTTTGGGACACCTTACTTTACTTATAATGACTAATTCTTAATATTAATTATTTTCAGGACGTAGTTTCCTAACCACCTCACCTGTACGCCACATTTCACTTTCGCGAAGAGCTTTAAGCTCTACTTCCAGTTTTTCGCGGTAATCAGGTTGTGAGTTCGTATCTATCGAACGTTGAGCTTCGTTTCCGTTTGCCACTTCGCTATAAAGTTTTTGGAAAACAGGCTTTGTTGCATCGTGGAAAGGTCCCATCCAGTCCAAAGCACCGCGTTGAGCAGTAGTTGAACAGTTGGCATACATCCAGTCCATACCGTTTTCGGCAAACAATGGCATCAACGACTGTGTAAGTTCCTCAACAGTTTCGTTGAAAGCTTCCGATGGAGAGTGTCCGTTTTCGCGCAATACTTCATACTGTGCCAAAAGGATTCCTTGGATAGCACCCATCAGCGTACCGCGCTCGCCTGTAAGATCGGAATATACTTCGCGTTTGAAGTCTGTTTCGAACAGGTAGCCCGAACCTACTCCGATACCTAAAGCCACTACACGTTCTTTGGCACGGCCTGTAGCATCCTGGAAGATAGCATAGCTAGAGTTCAAGCCACGTCCTTCGAGGAACATACGGCGAAGGCTTGTTCCCGAACCTTTAGGCGCTACAAGAATAACGTCTACATCGGCAGGAGGAACGATTCCTGTACGTTCTTTGTAAGTGATACCGAAACCATGAGAGAAATAAAGGGCTTTGCCTGCTGTAAGGTAAGGTTTAAGGCGTGGCCATACTTCTATTTGTGCGGCATCCGACAACAGGTATTGAATGATAGTACCTTTTTCGGCAGCTTCTTCTATATCGAACAATGTTTCGCCCGGAACCCATCCATCGGCAATGGCTTTTTCCCATGTTTTACCACCTTTGCGTTGTCCGATAATCACGTTGAAACCGTTATCGCGAAGATTAAGGGCTTGTCCTGGACCTTGTACGCCGTAACCGATAACTGCTATTGTTTCGTCTTTCAATACTTCTCTTGCTTTTTCTAAAGGAAATTCATCGCGGGTAGCTACTTGCTCAACTACACCTCCAAAGTTCATTTCTGCCATGATTGATTTTTGTTAAATAAATTATATAGGTTAAAAAATTATTCCCATGTGATTCTTGTCGAACAGATATTTGTAGCCTCGTCTCTCATTTCCATGATGAAAACGGAATCGGCTTCCTCACGTTTCAGTATTTCGATATTTGTACCATACCGCCCCTCCGATACATAATTGATTTCTATACGGCGTATTTCTTTTTCCCTGAACATATCTATATCGAATACATCGACAAAATGCTCGATATACTTCATACTATTCAGGTGTTTGTTGATATCCACATCGCTGTATTTGACCGTGAAACCCGATGCCGGCTCATAATTATCCTTCAATTGAGGAATCTTTGTCATACCTTCTATCGGACAGACCTTCTCCTGATCGATGTAATCGACCAAGCCCTCCAATTCCAGAACATTAGTCGGACGGCGAGTAATAAGGTCGATAGAAGCCCAAAGCGATTTGGCAAAGCCAATCTCCCTTCCTGTTTCATCTTCGAAAGAGAAATAACGTTCGGTAAACATCCTGTTCACATTTGCTACCCATGTTTTGATAACCATAACAGTATCATTCTTTGGGTATTCGAACACTTCTATAGCCATACGCGAAAGTACCCACACCCGGTCTTTCGATGTCATATCCGAGTATCCGAACCCACGCTCTTCGGCATGTTTTGTCGCTGCCTGCAACATGAATCCCCCTATCATCGGAAGAGTTGCTTTCCCTCTGAAATCGGTGAGGTAAGCATCTATTTCAAATTCGTAGCGTCCTATTTTGGGTGCTGCCATATTTATATTAGTGTTTTTTCTTGTTAAAGTATCAAAGCTTATCCTCTATCAGCAGCTTCGCTGTGTGCATATATGTCGCCGAAGCCTATTTTATGGAATGCTGCGGTTTTTACATGTTCTATCATTTCTTCGGTGGTCAGCCATGTTTTCAACGCCCATTTCATGCTTTCTTCTACCGAATAATTGAATTTTATGTTTTTGTCGAGGCTGCTCAGGCGCATCATGCAGTCTATTGCGTTCTGTGTTTGTTCCGGCACAGTATATTCGAATGATATATACCTGATTGGTTGCGACAATCCATTGAGCACCTGCAATTCAAATCCTTCTACATCTATCTTGATAAATGACGGTTTGCCATATTCGGCAATGAGAGCGTCGAGAGTAGTCATTTCAACGCTGACAGTCTTGTTCCAACAACGGTCGTTGAAGCGTCCTTCTTTTACTGTGTCTATCCATTCGGTAGAGAATGAAGAGAATACAGAATTGGAAGCTATATGTAACTCTTTTTCGCCAACCTTTTCGTCTATGCCTTTGGTTACTATGGCAATTTTATTGCCAAAAAGCTCCCTAAGTTTAGTATAACAACTTTCTTGAGGTTCTACAGCTACCACTTTAGCACCTATTGCCAGAAGGGGTTTTACCCTGTTTCCTTCATTGGCTCCTACGTCGAAAACCAATTCACCGGGAGCTACCAGGCTGCCATACATTTTTTTCCGTGCTTCGAAGTATCTTTCTTCTTTCCGGTCAATTCGTTTTCCCTGAATCTTATGATACAGGTTTACTCCGTATTTACCGATGATTTTCTTTACAAGTTCTTTATCCATTTTTCTTTTTTTATTTACTGTAGGGAATACATTTTATTAATATTGGTACGTTATTGCTATACAAAGGTAATGCTTTTGCAATAAAGTACTTGATTCATATCCCTACTAATTTAGGAAACGAAGCTCTACTTTGTTAATTGTTGCTTCCTGTCCAGTTCGGCAAGCATATCGCTCAACCGCTCTATTTTCGATTTGGTAATGGCCACCCTCCCCGAACGGATAAACTGCAATACGCCTATCGACTTGCTCAGTTCTTCAAACAAGCCTTGCGTTTCCTGATAATGCCCTGTTTTTTCCAATACAACGCTGTTTTCGTTGATGTCGAGTATGCGGGCATTGTGTTTCCTTATCAGTTCTTCTACCGACTGTATTTTCAGAAATTCGGTAGTAGAAAGCTTGTACAAAGCGATTTCCTGAAAAACAAGCTCGTCGTTTGTATTGTAATATGATTTTAATACATCTACACGCTTATCTATCTGTAATACAACCTTTTTAATTGTCTCCTCATCGCAAAAGACAGTAATAGTAAACTTATGGATGCCTTCGAGTGCCGAGGCCGATACCGAAAGCGTTTCTATATTCAACTGCCTGCGGGTAAATACGCTGGTCACCTGGCTAAGAAGCCCTACCGTATTTTCGGAGAAAATAGTTATAGTATATAATGTCTTGTCCATATCTTTATCTATTAAGATTTATCTGCTTCTTTCTGGGTTATTCATCACCAATATTTTCGGCGTAACTACTTTTATGAACCCACAGGCAAGCAGTAATATAAATGCTAATCTTATATTCATTCGTTTCCCAGCAATATATTTGTTACACAACCACCTGCCGGAACCATAGGATATACCATTCCCTTGGTTTCTACTTGTACATCGAGAAGATATGCACCATCGTGTTCGAGCATCCGCTTTATAGCATTATCCAGGTCTGAACGCTCGGCTACCCTTTCACTTTTTATATCGTAAGCTTCAGCTATCTTTACAAAGTCCGGATTTGTCATCACTGTTTCGGAATAACGCTCATCGAAAAACAGCTCCTGCCATTGGCGTACCATTCCAAGAAAGTGGTTGTTCAACAGGATTATCTTCACATTAATGCCATATTGCATAATAGTACCCAACTCCTGAATAGTCATCTGTATGCCGCCATCGCCTACAAAAAGGCATATTGTACGGTCGGCAGCCCCATATTTAGCACCTATTGCAGCAGGTAGGCCGAAGCCCATTGTACCTAGTCCGCCGGAAGTAACCACACTGCGGCTGCGGAAATACTTGAAATAACGTACAGCCATCATCTGGTGCTGACCTACATCGGTTACCAATACGCCATCGCTGCCGGTGGCTTCCGATACTTTATTGATAACTTCTCCCATCTTCAGTTGTCCCGATTGAGGATGTAGTTCGCTGTTGATAACTACATCATATTCTCTCTGGTAGCAGGATTTAAATTCGTCCATCCATTCCGGATAAGACTTCTTTTCCAACAGGTTGGTAACCATAGGCAATGTGTCTTTCACATCGCCCAAAACGCGCGCCGTAACGGGGACATTCTTGTTTATCTCGGCTTTGTCTATATCGAAATGGATTATTTGAGCTTGTTTGGCATAAGTTTCCAAATCGCCTGTCACCCGGTCGTCGAAACGCATACCAATGGCTATCAGCACATCACATTCGTTAGTTTTCAGGTTAGGACCAATATTACCGTGCATACCCAGCATACCTACATTTTGAGGATGGGAAGAAGGAATAGCCGACAGCCCCAATATTGTAGAGGCCGCAGGCACACCCGATTTCTCCAAGAATGCCAGCAATTCTTTTTCGGCGTTGCCAAGTATAACACCCTGCCCTATCAGCGCCAGAGGCTTCTTTGCTGCGTTTATCATATTTGCAGCAACTTCTATTTCCTGCTCTTTCACATCGGGTTTGGGTTGGTAGCTGCGGATAAATACTTTTTTATCGAACTTGTATTCCAGCATACCGTTCTGGGCATCTTTGGTAATGTCGAGCACTACCGGCCCCGGCCGCCCTGTAGACGCGATATAAAACGCTTTGGCAACAGCCGAAGGTATATCTTCTGCCCGCCTTATCTGGTACGACCATTTGGAAACAGGCTGGGTAATACCCACTACATCGGCTTCCTGAAAGGCATCGCTACCCAAAAGGGAAGATGGTACCTGCCCCGCAATAACGACAATAGGCGTACTGTCGAGCATAGCATCGGCAATACCGGTAATGGTATTGGTTGCACCCGGCCCGGAAGTGACCAACGCCACTCCTACCCTGCCCGATGTGCGGGCATATCCCTGTGCGGCATGTGTAGCCGCCTGTTCGTGGCGTACAAGAATATGGTTTATCCGGTCTTTGTAATCGTACAGGCAATCGAATACCGGTATAATCTGCCCGCCGGGATAACCGAAAATAATATCTACACCCTCGTCTATCAATGCCTTGATAAGAGCTTCGCGTCCGGTAATTTTATTGATATTGTTATCCATGTAATTTATTTTTTAATAGCCTACGTAACTTTCCAGAAATAGGGATAGTATAAATATTCCAACCAAAAAGAGTAAAACTAATATCATACTTAAGAAGGACGTGCCCCCGGTTTTTTCGAGATAATTGAGCCTGTCGCCCATATTGTTATATGTTTCCTTTGCTTTGGCTACAGTCCGTTGTGTCATTATCTCATATGTATTTTTAAGGTTACTCCACTATCCGTACTCCGCCCAGATCGGCTGAACTAACCATGCTTGCATACGCTCTCAAAGCCTTAGATACTACGCGGTCGCGGTTTGGCTTAAAGGCATCTTTACCTTTTGCCATTTCTTCTTTCAACCGGGCATCCAGTTCGTTATCTGTCAACTTCACATTTATCGAACGGTTAGGAATGTCTATCTCTATAATATCGCCATTGCGCACTAATCCGATAGCTCCACCCGAAGCCGCTTCGGGCGAAATATGCCCAATAGAAAGCCCCGATGTGCCACCCGAAAAGCGTCCGTCGGTGATAAGGGCACATTCTTTACCCAGATGCTTCGACTTGATATAGGATGTAGGGTAAAGCATTTCCTGCATTCCCGGCCCGCCTTTTGGCCCTTCGTAGGTGATAACCACCACATCGCCTGCCACAACTTCATCCTTTAGGATGCCTTCGCAAGCGGCGTCTTGTGAGTGGAATACTTTTGCCGTTCCCGTAAATTTAAAGATACTTTCGTCTACCCCCGCTGTTTTCACCACGCAGCCATTGAGGGCTATATTGCCTTTCAGAATCGCCAGTCCACCATCTTTGGTGTAGGCATGTTCCATATCGCGGATACAACCATTAGCCCTGTCGCTATCGAGTGCCGGGTAATAATTATCTTGCGAACCCATAATAAGGTTGAACTTATTGCCGGGTGCAGATTTATATAGCAATCCGGCTGCTTCGGTTGGATTTGGCTTTGTAATATCATATTTATCAACAGCTTCGCCTAAAGTCATACCATCGGCTCGCGATACAGAAGGGTCAATCAGCCCACCTTTATTCAGTTCGTTCATTATTCCTAAAACGCCTCCGGCACGGTTCACGTCCTGAATATGGTATTTTTGTGTATTTGGAGCTACTTTGCAAAGGCATGGAGTCTTGCGCGAAAGCTTGTCTATATCGTCCATAGTGAAATCGACTTCTGCTTCCTGGGCTACTGCCAGCAAGTGAAGGATGGTATTGGTAGAGCCCCCCATCGCTATATCGAGCGTCATGGCATTGAGAAAAGCTTGTTTGGTAGCAATACTGCGCGGCAACACCGACTCGTCGCCATCGCGATAGTATTTATAAGCATTTTCTACTATTTGCTTTGCTGCATCTTTAAACAGTTGAGAGCGGTTTGCGTGTGTAGCAACCACAGTTCCATTACCCGGCAAAGCTAATCCGATAGCTTCATTGAGGCAGTTCATCGAATTGGCTGTGAACATACCCGAACACGAACCACAGGTAGGACAGGCAGCACGCTCTATAGCATCTACCTCCTTGTCGGAAACTGTGTTGTCGGCAGCTTTTATCATGGCATCTATCAAGTCGAGGTGTTGGTTATTCAACTCTCCGGCCTCCATAGGCCCACCCGACACGAATATTGCAGGTATATTGAGGCGCATTGCTGCCATCAGCATCCCCGGAGTTATCTTGTCGCAATTGCTGATACATATCATAGCATCGGCTTTGTGCGCATTTACCATGTATTCTACACTATCGGCTATCAGGTCGCGCGATGGAAGTGAATAAAGCATGCCATCGTGCCCCATAGCTATACCGTCGTCTATGGCTATTGTATTAAATTCGGCAGCAAAACAACCAAGGGCTTCTATTTCAGCTTTCACTTTTTGCCCTATATCGTGCAGATGGACGTGTCCCGGTACGAATTGCGTAAATGAATTGACTATG
The DNA here is from genome assembly GCF_010501105.1 of Dysgonomonas sp. 511. Lineage (GTDB taxonomy): Bacteria > Bacteroidota > Bacteroidia > Bacteroidales > Dysgonomonadaceae > Dysgonomonas. Next base: position 57,099 of record NZ_QVMQ01000025.1, read on the forward strand.
GCAATCAATGGTTTACCCATTTGTTCCTCTTTCATTCCGTTTGCTCTCCACAGGGCGCGGGCTCCTGCCATGCGGCGTCCTTGTGTACTTGTTGAACTTCTTAATTCGAATCCCATAACTTTATTCTTAGCTGTTTAGCTGTATTTGTTCATAAAAAAAACCTTTCCCAGCAATGAGAAAGGTTTATATTTAATTTATTCCTTATATATCTATATAATACACACCTTTCTCATTTATTCTGTCCGACGAGGAGAATATCAATGACGAGGAGGATATGTAAAAAGCAATTTGTCATTTTTTCGTTTCAATTTCGATCACAAAGTTACAAACTTTTTTTTATAAACAAACTTTATCCCTCTTTTTTTGAGTTTAAACTAGCTTTTTCTTTTATACCGGCACTTAATCTAAAATTTCATATTTTAATATAAACAAAGCAAAAACACCATTATTATAGACAAAGACGGCGAACCTTTTGCTCTATAATTCATTAAATAATATGATTCTAAGCTACTGTTAGGATATATTGAATATTATTTTGTTAATATAAGCATCCAAAGCGGTAATTATTATACCATATGGCGCATACGAGCCTAAAGATAAAAAATAACTGAATATATTTGCCAGAGTTATAAGGAGACGAGTAATAAATGCACCAATGTCCATACACAAAACATAATAAAAGTAGTGATTATACTGCCCATTTGCCGACTGACGGTTTTGGAATGTATATGGAAGCTGACAATTTGAATATAGCGGCAATTAAGTTTTCGATAGGTTTTAGTATCCTTGGATATTGTACCGGAGGAGAAATAAAAATTGTAATAGATTCGAATGAATACATATTTTCGAAAGGCGACCTTATCGTAATACAGCAAGGGTACATAATATCGCTGAAAGAAAAGAGTGACGACTTTAGAGCCAACTACTTTGTAATCTCCGAGTCGTTTATCAACGAAATACTGAGTGGCATATCGCGCATATCTCCCTTGTTTTATATACATATGCGCAAAAAGATCTTTTACAAGTTGGACGAAAATGAGATATACAGGTATTTGACCTACTTCGAGCTGATAGCCAACAGGGAGAAAGCCGCCAACAATTATTTCCAGAAAGAATATATCGTAAGCACTTTGAGGCTTTTTTACCTCGATTTGTACAATAATTATAAAAACAACTTGCAATTAGACGGCAACCTCTCGGCAAACACCCGTAAAGAGCAGGTAACATACGATTTTTTCCTACTGATACTCGAACATCATATGGAAAACAGGGAAGTTGCATTTTATGCTAAAAAGATGTCGCTTACGCCTAAATACCTGTCTTCGATAATAAAAGAAACCAGTGGAAGGTCGGCTAAAGACTGGATAGTGCAGTACACTTTGTTCGAAATAAAATCGCTGTTGATGACTTCGAAATATAATATACAAGAAATAGCCGTAAGGACTAATTTTTCGAATCAGGCATCATTCGGTCGCTTTTTCAAGAAATATACGGGTATATCCCCATCGAATTATAAAAACAAACATATGGAATAATTTATGTTATTAAGGAGACAAATAACATGTCAATAGTAGTTTTACAAAGTTTGTGTTAAAGTTTGGGCTCCTGTAAGTCGTGAGATTTGCAGGAGTTTTTGTTTCTACGATCAGTAGTAAACTATCTGTACATCCTGGGCACCCACATATTCTTGCATTAAGCCAACCATATATTGTGTAGCATCGGCGAGCCCCTCGCTGCCATTGTAACCATTTATCAGGGCTAAGAAATTAGTAGTACCCAATGATATCTTCGTACGCTCATTGTCACTGGTTGGCGTACCTATACCGCCGGCTCGGTCGCGATATACAGGCAAGCCTTCTATGTTGAGCATCCCTTTTCCTATCCCCTCGTAAGGTTCGTTTTCCTTGCCCACGCCCAAGGTCAATGTATCGCCCTGTATCTTATCCACATCGAACCCTCCGATAGAATAACCCGTGCGGATGGAAACCAGGTTGATCAGGTCTACCAACGTATCTATCCGATACAAGGGCAATTCTCTCAATATCCTGCGCAGGAGGGCTTCAGACGACGGGCGGTAACGGTTAGGGTCTTTCCCAAACCGTTTGTATGCCTCGCGGGTAGCGTGTATTGCAGCATTCTTCTTTATATCTTCTATTTTATTACTACTGCGATAACCGGCTGAAAACGTATCTATATCATCCCACAACGCATTGCTATGCAGGTTGTTGCTTACCTTTGCCATTATTGCCGCTCCCTTGAAACCGGGGCACAACCTGCGAAATTCTTCTGAAACTATAATATTAATCATAACCGGATGTAAAAAAACATTTCGACCGGCAAAGTTAATATCTTAATTAACAAACAGGCATAAATGCCCTGCCGGAGTTTTCTCATAGATTTAATAAATAAGCAATAGCTCGTTGTAAAGGATTTATTTTTGGTTTTATTTATTAATTTTGTGACCGGAAGTTTTTCCGAAGGGTGAACATAAGCACCCAACTGGCGTTTATAGAGAATATAAGTAATTGTTCAAATTTTATTCATTCTAATTTTTAGAACTGTTTTAGAGATAATTTTTTCATGCGCGAAGCGATAGTAGCGGGCTACTTGATCTGAGCGAAGGGGGAAATTAGCCGAAAAACAGACTAAAAATGAATGAAGAAAAAGTAGTAATAAAGTATTCGTATAAAATTTAAACAGTTACTAAATACCAGATAATAAATTTCAAACAACATAAAATATTGTAATGGCAAACTTATTAAACATAAAGAATCTTCATGCCGAAGTAGAAGGAAAAGAAATATTAAAGGGACTCGACCTCGTGGTCAACGAAGGCGAAGTACACGCTATAATGGGGCCTAACGGAGCCGGCAAAAGTACGCTTGCATCGGTATTGGTAGGCAACCCCAACTATGAAGTAACAGAAGGCGAAGTCGATTTCAGAGGACGCGATTTACTTGAACTAGACCCCGAAGACAGGGCTAGAGAAGGCTTGTTCCTGAGTTTTCAATACCCGGTAGAAATTCCCGGAGTAAGCATGACAAACTTTATGCGTGCATCACTCAACGAAATACGTAAATACAGAGGACAAGATCCTATTTCTGCCTCCGATTTCCTGAAAATGATACGGGAGAAACGTGATTTGGTAGAATTGGACAAAGATCTTGCCGGACGTTCGGTAAACGAAGGTTTCTCGGGCGGGGAGAAAAAACGTAACGAAATATTCCAAATGGCAATGCTTGAGCCTAAGCTCGCCATTCTCGACGAAACCGATTCCGGCCTCGATATCGACGCCTTGCGCATCGTGGCTTCGGGCGTAAACAAATTGCGCAGCAAAGACAATGCTACAGTAGTTATCACTCACTATCAACGCCTGCTCGATTACATCAAACCAGACTTTGTACACGTGCTGTATAAAGGCAGGATAGTGAAAAGTGCAGGGCCAGAGCTCGCGCTCGAACTCGAAGAAAAAGGATACGACTGGATTATAAAAGAATTTCAATAATGATAGAAACCCAATATATAAATATATTCACCGAGTACAGGGATAAGCTCGATGCCAAATCTGTACCCGGCATGAACAATATGCGCGACAAAGCACTAAAGGCTTTTATCGCAAATGGCTTTCCCACCAAAAAGCAGGAGGATTATCTCTATCTGGATGTAGCAGCAGAATTCACACCCGATTTTGCATTGAATATCAACCGCATACCATTTACCGGAAATCCGTATGTAGCATTCAGGTGCGAAATACCAAACCTGACAACAAATCTCTATTTCGTTCTCAACGACCTTGTACATACCGAACATCTCCCCAAAGTGGAGTACCCGAAAGGGGTATTTGTGGGAAGTATGGCTGATTTTTGGCAACAGCAACCCGAAGTATTCGCTAAACATTACGGACAGATAGCAGATGTGGAAAACAATGATACAATAGCATTCAATACCATGTTTGCACAAGACGGCTTTGTAATATATGTGCCAAAAGGAGTGATTGTGGAGAGGCCTATACAACTTATAAATATACTAAAAAGTGAATTTAACAGCCTGGTAAACCGCCGTATATTGATCATAGCCGAAGATGATGCACAAGTAAAGCTCCTTGTGTGCGACCATACTGTCGACGAATCGCAATTCCTAGCTACACAGGTAACAGAAATACATGCAGGGCGCAATGCGATTGTAGACTATTACGACCTGGAAGAAAATTCCGACCATGTAACACGGCTGACAAATACATTCGTCTCGCAGGATGATTCATCCAATGTATTGGTCAATAACATGACACTCAATACCGGACGCAGCCGCAACAATTATAATGTGAAGCTAAATGGCGAACACGCCGAAGCATATGTCTGCGGAATGGTGATAGCCGACAAAAAGCAATACGTAGATAATTTTGCATTTCTCGACCACGCCAAGCCACATTGTACCAGCACACAATTATTTAAATATGTATTGCAGGAAGATGCTGTGGGCTCTTTCTGTGGGCGTGTCCTCGTGGAAAAAGATGCTCAGAAAACGCAGGCATACCAGTCGAACAACAACCTTTGTGTTTCGCCGTCATCGAAAATGTATGCGAAGCCACAACTCGAAATTTATGCCGACGACGTAAAATGCTCGCACGGGCTGACTACGGGGCAGTTGGACGAAGAAGCCCTGTTTTATCTCCGTTCGCGCGGAATTGGCGTAAACGAGGCCAAATTGATGCTTATGCAGGCGTTTACGGCAGGGGTTTTGGAACATGTGCGCATACCACTGTTAAAAGAACGTCTGGCCGACCTTGTCGGAAAACGATTTAAAGGCGAATCGGCGCGTTGTGGCAATTGCTTAATTTGCAAATAAATCAGTTACAAATCACGAGTTATAAGTTATCAGACATAATAAATAACTCGAAACCCGTAACCCGAAACTCGTAACCAATGAATATAGAACAAATAAGAGCCGATTTCCCTATCCTTTCGGAAACTGTATATGGCAAGCCGCTTGTCTATCTCGACAACGGGGCAACCACCCAGAAGCCCGAATGTGTAGTCAGGGAGCTTGAGAGGATATATTACACCACGAACGCAAATGTGCATCGTGGTGTACATCGTTTAAGCCAGCAGGCTACCGATCTGGCAGAGGTGGCGCGCGTAGTAGTACAACAGTTTATAAACGCGCCATCGAGCAGGGAGGTAATCTTTACAAGAGGAACTACCGAATCTATCAATCTGGTAGCCCATAGTTTTTGCCAACAGTTTTGCAAAGAAGGCGACGAGATCATTGTTTCGGAAATGGAGCACCATGCCAACATTGTATCGTGGCAATTGCAGGAAACAATCAGGGGAATCAAACTCAGAGTTATCCCTATCAATGAAAAGGGCGAACTGCAGCTCGACGAACTCGAAAAACTGATTTCAGCGAAAACCCGCCTCATTTCGGTAACTCATGTTTCCAACGTTTTGGGCACAATCAACCCCATAGAGAAAATTATCGAAATAGCCCACCGCAACGATATACCTGTACTGATAGATGCAGCACAATCTATACAGCACCTCACTGTAGATGTGCAAAAGCTGGATTGCGACTTCCTTGTATTTTCGGGACATAAGGTATATGGGCCAAACGGTGTAGGCGTCCTTTATGGAAAAGAAAAATGGCTCGAACAAATGCCGCCCTACCAGGGAGGAGGCGAAATGATAAAACAAGTATCTTTTAAAGGTACTACATTCAACGAGTTACCGTTCAAGTTCGAAGCCGGAACGCCCGATTATCCCGGAGTAATAGCTCTAGCCACCGCAATAAATTACATAAAAAAAATAGGCCTCGACTCAATAAAAGCATACGAAGATCAGTTATTAGAGTATTGTACTGATAAGTTGACCGATATCGAGGGGATGCGCATATATGGTACATCCGGGCAGAAATGCAGCGTAATATCCTTCCTCGTGGGCAATATTCATCACTACGATATGGGAATGCTTCTTGACAAGATGGGGATAGCTGTACGTACAGGCCACCATTGCGCCCAGCCGCTAATGGATGTATTGGGTATAGAAGGAACGGTAAGGGCGTCATTTGCATTCTACAATACAAAAGAAGAAATAGACAAATTAATAGACGGCGTAAAGAGAGTTGTCGGTATGTTTAAGTAAAAAAGCCAAAAACCGGTCTTTTTTACCCGCTTAAGGCAGCTTGTAACGATTATTATATAAGTTTATTTTCAAAATATAAAAGCTTTGTTTAAATTTGCAAACTAATTTTTGAGTAGAATGAAGATTAAAATTCTGTGCACCTTATTACTGGCATTGTTATTTGCATCGTGCGGCGAATACAATAAAATACTAAAGAGCCGCGATGCCGAACTGAAATACACGTATGCCAAAAAGTATTTCGATGAAAAAAAATATGGCCGTACAGCCACCCTGTTAAGTGAAATTCTGACAGCGTATACAGGTTCGTCGAAAGAACAGGAGATACTATTCCTGTTGGCACAATCCTATTTCTACGACAAAGATTACACCACTGCTACACAATACTACACCCGCTATTACAACAAATTCCCTAAGGGAGAATATACCGAACTGGCACGATACAATTCCGCTTACAGTTTGTATCTGGATTCGCCCGATGCACGCCTCGACCAATCGAGTACAATACGTGCGATACAGGAATTTCAGAATTTTCTGGAATACTTCCCAATGAGCGAGAAAGCTCCTGAAGCGCAAGAAAAAATGTTCGAAATGCAGGAAAAACTGGCATATAAAGAGTTTCTTGCCGCCCGTCTTTACTACAATCTGGGACTATATATGGGTAACAACTACGAATCGTGTATCGTAACATCGAAAGAAGCGCTTAAAAGCTATCCGTTTTCAGCTCTGTCCGAAGAATTCCAGATACTGATAGTACGTGCGCGGTACGAACTAGCCTATTACAGTGTAGAAAACAAAAAGCCTACCCGCTACAGAGATTTGATGGACGAACATTTCAATTACAGGAATATGTTCCCTAGCGGAAAATATACAAAAGAATCGGAAAAATATTACCGCCAGGCATTAAAAGCCTTGAATCAAGACGTTGACGAACTCACAAATCAAGTATTGATAGAAGAGCAGGTAAAATAATATAAACAGAACCAGTAAAAATAATATTGATAAAATAAAGATGGATTACAGAAAGTCAAACGCAGCCAGCAATACAGTTACGAGAGATATGATGTCGTTGTCGGAAGAAACCGGTAACGTGTATGAGACTGTAAGGATAATAGCAAAACGTGCAAACCAGATTTCTGTGGAGATGAAGCAGGATTTAGATAAAAAATTGCAAGAGTTTGCATCTTACAACGATAACCTGGAGGAGGTTTTTGAAAACAGGGAGCAAATTGAAATATCCCGTTACTATGAGAAACTTCCGAAAGCTACGCTTATTGCTGCACAAGAATATACAGAAGGTAAGTTGTATTACAGAAATCCGAATAAAGAAAAAGACAATTTTTAGAAAATGATACAACGTATTCAGACTGTATATCTACTTGTTGCCGCACTTCTTATCGGTATTTCTACTTTTATTCCATTAGTAGGTATCGAATCGGATATGGGAAAAGCTGGAATATCGGGCATTATATATGCAATGGGTATAGGAGATATAGATCATGGAGCGATACAACATCCGACATGGGGTGTATTTGTTTTTGCTGTAATTTCTACAATATTGCCTCTTGTTAATATCTTTTTGTACAAGAAAAGAAAGATGCAAATTAAAATAGGAATAACCACTATTATATCTATTATTCTTTTCTATATAACATTTGCCACATATTTCATCGTATATTCGTCTAAATACAGCTTTTTGTTCGATAACATTCAAGCAGGTATTACATTTCCTATCATGTCGTTAGCTTTCAATATAATGGCTATACAGAAAATAAAAAAAGACGAGAAGTTGGTAAAATCACTTGATCGGATACGTTAATTATCACAAGAAATAAGAATAGAAGCCGGAAGACAAATTGCAATTATCTTCCGGCCTTTTTATTTATACAATTTTGGTTCGGCTTTGCGCTTTCACTATATTTGTCAAGCATAAAAAAAACATCATGGAAAAACTACCCGATATAAGAGCATTCCGGTTTAAAGACACATCGTTTGCTACGTTGATGACCAAACGCATATTCAATGTAATGCTTATAGCAACCAAGTATGATTCTTTCATGCTGGAAGACGATGGACGCATCGACGAGCAGATTTTCAACGAATATACATCGCTAAACCTTAGTTACCCTCCCCGCTTTACGCAAGTGGTGACAGAAGAGGATGCGCTACGCGAACTCAGTGAAAACCATTACGAGCTGATAATACAAATGCCGAATATGGACGACACTGATATGTTTGCTACTGCGAAACATATAAAGCAGCTCTATCCGGATACTCCATTCGTAGTACTCACCCCCTTCTCGAAAGAAGTGACCAAACGCTTGTCGCTAGAGGATTTGTCGGGTGTCGATTATGTATTTAGCTGGCTCGGAAACCCTGAACTCCTGCTTGCTATTATAAAGCTCATGGAGGATGCCATGAATGTGGAGCATGACACCGAAAATGTAGGTGTCCAGATAATACTACTGATAGAAGATTCTGTACGTTTTTACTCTTCAGCCCTCCCTACCCTTTTCAAATCGGTGATGGAAGAATCGAAACAATTCTCGAAGGAAGCGCTGAATGAGCACCAGCAGAAGCTCCGTATGCGCGGCCGTCCTAAAATTATGCTGGCACGAACATACGAAGAAGCAGTTGAGATATATAGCAAATACTATAAATATATGCTGGGCGTAATAACAGACATGAGCTACCAGCACAAGGGCGAAAAGGATAAACTTGCAGGCTACGAATTTGCTAAGTGGGTAAGGAGTAAGAAGCGCTTCGTACCTATTATTTTCACCTCGTCGGAAGTTGCGAATAAGGCTTATGCAGACGAATTGGGGTGTAATTTCATAGATAAAAATTCGAAAAGTTTTCCCCGCGACCTTAAGAAACAAATAATAAATAATTTCGGGTTCGGAGATTTCATTATTATCAACCCCGAAACAAAGGAAGAGGTGATGCGCATCCGCAACCTGAAAGAGTTGCAACGCAACATATTCAATATTCCTACCGATTCGCTACGCTATCACCTTTCCAACGACCATTTCTCCCGTTTTTTCTATTCCAGAGCCATGTTTCCGATGGCTGAATGGATGAAAAGGATCAGTGTTTCGGACTACGAGAGCATGGACGAAGCCCGTCAGCTTATTTACGATATGATAATAACATACCGCAAAGTAAAGAATACAGGGGTGGTTGCAACCTTCGACAAAGAGCGTTTCGATGAGTTCTCCAACTTTGCACGAATGGGGGATGGTTCCCTCGGCGGTAAAGGGCGTAGTATCGCCTTTATGGACAATATTGTAAAAGAACACCTTGAGCTGAATGAAGATGAAAATGTACCTGTAAGAACACCCCGTACGGTGGTTTTAAGTACCGAGATCTTCGACGAGTTTATGGAGATTAACGACCTGTATCCGATAGCATTATCAGATAAACCGGATGATGAGATATTACGCTATTTTCTGAAAGCCGGAATGCCCGACCGAATGATCGAAGACTTTATGGCTTTCCTCGAAACAGTAAAAGCTCCGATTGCCGTCAGGTCGTCGAGCCTACTGGAAGATTCGCATTACCAACCTTTTGCCGGCGTGTATGCCACTTATATGATTCCTGTGTTGCAGGATAAATATGAGATGCTTGGATTGTTGGGCAAGGCAATAAAGGCTGTTTACGCTTCGGTCTTTTACAGGGATAGTAAAACTTACATGACTGCCACCCATAATCTTATAGATCAGGAAAAAATGGCAATCGTATTGCAGGAGGCTGTAGGTACGCAATATGGAAACCGCTTCTATCCTACCCTATCTGGAGTTGCGCGTTCTCTTAACTTTTATCCGGTAGGAAACGAGCTTCCCGAAGAAGGAATTGCTAATATAGTATTGGGATTGGGTAAATATATCGTTGAAGGTGGTGTCAATCTACGCTTTTCCCCGGCTCATCCTCACAGCATTGTCCAGTTAAGTACTGTCGATTTGGCATTGAGGGATACACAACGCTATTTCTATGCGCTAGACCTGACCAGTTTCGACAAAGAATTTTCGACAAATGATGGATTTAACCTCCTGAAACTAACCACGAAAGATGCAGAGAAAGATGATTCAATAAGATATATTGCTTCGACATATGAACCTAGCGACCAGACAATATATGATGGATATTACGAAGGCGGACGAAAAATAATTTCTTTTGCCAATATATTACAGCACAATGTTTTCCCATTAGCTGAGATACTTCAAAAGGTCTTGAAAATAGGACAAGAGGAAATGGGCCGCCCTGTAGAAATCGAATTTGCAGTAGACTTGAAGAGTAAAGATGAAGGTATATTCTATTTATTACAGATCAGGCCGATAGTACAAAATAAAGAATTGCAGAGTGAAGATTTATCGAAAATAAAACCTGAAGAAGAAATCCTGCATTCCAACAGTGCACTGGGACATGGTATAATGAACGATATATTCGACTTTGTATATGTCAAGACTGAAGGCTTCAATGCTATAAATAATGACAAGATAGCGGTAGAAATTGATAATTTGAATGCTGAGTTCCTGAAAAATAATAAAGGTTATATTTTGGTCGGACCAGGCCGTTGGGGCAGTAGCGATCCTTGGTTGGGTGTGCCAGTAAGATGGCCGCAGATATCTAATGCGCGTGTGCTGGTTGAACTGACATTGAATAGTTATAACATAGAACCTAGTCAGGGTACACATTTTTTCCAGAATCTAACTTCATTTGGAGCGGGTTATTTCTCTGTCAACCCATACAGTTTCGAGAATGACTTGTTCGATGAAGAATACCTGAATATGCAACCGGCTGTATATGAGACTGAATATATACGGCACATATGCTTTTCGTCTCCTCTGATAGTAAAAATAAACGGAAAAAAGAAAATTGGAACGGTTTTAAAGCCTGATACAGATTCAAAATAGATTATTATTGTTTATAAAATAAATAGAGCGAATGCTTGACTCTTAAGTAAATTTTCATATCTTTGCAATCGCAAAACCCAAAGTGGTTCCTTGGCCGAGTGGCTAGGCGCCGGTCTGCAAAACCGTTTACGGCGGTTCGAATCCGCCAGGAACCTCAAGGAGAACTCCGAAGTCGTTTATTTATAACACTTTCGGAGTTTTTTTATTTTTGGAGGTACGGCGAGAGGTACGAAATAGAGATTAATTAGAATGGTAAACCATCATCCTCTGGAACCTCTTCCACTCTAATAAAATTATCGTCCCAATCAGCTTGTTTTATATATTTTAGCTTATTTTCATCAAAAAGAGACTCATCAATATAGATTCTTCTACATATAGTGTCATTACCACGTTTGAATTGTCTTTCCCAATAAGGATCATTTATTAAATCTTCTACAAATTTGAATCCTCTTGATTTAAAAAGAGCCTCTAAATCAGAAGTTCCTTCGATATAAATATTATAGTTTATATTCAATATTTGCTTTAACCTATTTACAATCGGATGATTAACCCTAATAATACGATTAATTTCTTCATCTTTCCCTTGGGAATCTTCTTTAAGATAATCAACCATTTCACGCAAAGTTTTAGCCGTGCTTTCTATATCTTTTATTATAAGGGTTTCTTTTACTCTTTTGCTATCAAGCATGAATTGCTTAAATAAACCTGCAAATTGCTCTTTTAAATAACTCGTAATATCTTCTGCGGTTTCAAATCCTTTAATATTATTATTATGAGGAAGAGCTTTGATTTCCTCTATAAATTTATAAATATTGACATTATCAACATATTTATAATTAATATCCTTGTTATCTTTATTTAAAATATAAGTTTCATATTCAGTAAACACATTCTTATCAATAAAGACAAAAACTTGCTTATCCTCCTTTAATGCAGTTTTCACTTCTAACTGAGACACAGAGTATTCTTGCTCTTTTTCTTTTGAAATCCCAGAGCTACCATACCGACTTCCAATAATAGAAATCAATATGTCTATATTGGATATTTCTTTATAACAATATGCCTGCAATGCTTTATCTTTTCCATATGGAATATCTCCCTCTTCATTTCGAACAGGTTCATAACCTAAACTCTCAATAAATTTGTCTAATTCAACTCGAATTTGTTTCAAGTCATAAAAAGTGGAGCTAATAAATATTCTTGGTTTTGCCATTTTAATATATTTATATAAAGAACAAATATACGATTATTTACATGATTATTTTCGATTTACAGCATTCTTATATCGAAAGTAAAGCCGAATAAGCCCACGAGGATAAAAAGCGAAATTTCGGCACGAAAACGGCTTGGACGGAAATTTGCGTCAAAATATATTTCGTAAACCTCCCCTTCTAAGGCTTCGTTTCACTCAGCCTTAGAAATACGTCCAACATCCAATAATTAGATACCCTATAAAGCCAGTTTCACATTTCGGTACTCCTACTATCGTTTACAGAGATAAAAGCTCAACGAAGGGCAAACAATATACTGTACCTTCATTTTATAAGTCTTTGCGTTTAGATTTCCACAAAGGTTTTATATTAGCTGGGTAGAGCTTTGTTATTCAACTTCAATTATTGAAACTTATATTTGTACTTCTTTGCGTTTCTTAGTTATTCCGTTGCACTTAGTAGTAAATAACAATGATGCGCAATAGCACCCAATTATATAAGGGTTGTTCTGTACATTCTTCTTTATGCTTCGTTTGTATATACGCAAAGAGGGTTTGTTATTACATCTTCCATATCACACAGCTCTATATTACGCAACATAGTATTCCTCCAATTACAAATACTCATATATATTAATACTACATCATTAGGTTTCTCCTATACAGAGAAACTATTCCTACTCTTATTGCTATTTAATTCCGCACACGCTTTTTACTAAAGTCGGAAAATAAGCAGAATCGTCTTTTAGACTTTGTCGTAATAAAGCCAATATAATATCTCCACGCAATACTTTTTTATTATACTCTTTGGAAGAAGGAAATTTATCAAAAGTCGCAATAAATTCGGTATATGCTTTGCTTCTTGCCGTTTTTAATGCCCCTTTATTCTTTCCTTTACAATACGATAAGTAAGAATTAAGGAATCTCTCATACTTTTCTGCAAATAAATCAAACTCCTCTACTCCTTCAAATGATTCTATTTGGTCAAATCCAATCAAAGAGGTTAGAAAAAGATATTCTTTGGGAGTCATAGAATCATTTTCTTCCAAAGCATTCATAATAACGATGTCATTTACGTTCTTTGCCCAAAATTCATATAGATTGGAATAGTTTATATGTAAGTCGCCAATAGTTCGTATAAATCCCATATGACTTTGATTGAATGCCTTTTTATTATCAAGAGTGAATTCGATTCTCAATATATGATTGCCTTCAGCTTGCATCGTACCAATAGTTTCCCTCATACCTTCATCTTTTTTAGCAACTTCCGTAGTTTTATCATATATTTTCAAATGCTTGCAAGTAGCATCAAAATAAATAGTTTCATCTAAAAAGTTATCCCTGTCATACAAATGATAATCAACTATTTTGGGGATGATTTCTTTACATGACGTTTTTATTTTTACATTCAGTCCTATCTCGCATTGGGTAAATCTTGTTTTGCCTAATTCGGAGGGCTGTATATGTAGAGCTTCTGCAAGATTAAATATTGCTTTTTCAAAATCTGAAGCAGTTAAATCTCTGAAAGTAGATTTTCCATAGAGCCAATTCCTGATACTTCCCGAAACTATTACTTTCCTTTTGTCTTCTTTATGAACACCAACAAACAAAGAATGGTCTCCTTTTCTGGAGGAACGAGGAAGTCTATATTTATCCCAATCGGATTCTTTCTTGATTAAGACTTTCCAAGGTCTGCAATTTTCAAGGCTTCCCGAAAATTTATCAAATCGAATTGTAATTTTGTCAATCATAGCGTTATTTTTTATGAATCGCCATATACTCCTCAATGTCCTTCTTATCGAACATGATACTTTTTTTGCCAGGAACTTTGATAAAAGGAAAACCGTCCTCCATTCTCATTCGATATAGCGTAGAAGCAGAAATTTCAAGCATACTACGTACATCTTTTGCCGAAAGTAAATCGGACGTAACTTTTTCTTTTCTCTTCTCCCTTTTTACTTCCTTGAATAACTCCTCCGAAATTTGATTTTGAATATCAAATAGTTTTTCTTGCATAACAAGAATACCTTTCATATAAGCCCTTTGCCTTTTGAGAAGTTTTTGAATATTATTGACCTCATTTATTTTCTTCATAAATCGAATATTTATCAGTCAAATATAGTCATTTTTGGAATATATACAAAAATATTATACCCAATACACTATTTGAAAAGACAATAGGGAACAACCTGTTAAGTTATTCCCCGCTCCTATTATTAATCCAACAACTACCGATTATTTAATAAGTAGAATTTCAATTCGATGATTTTATCAAACCTTTTAATGCTTCTTGTAAATCCTTTTTGGTACGAATAGGCTTATATTTATTTCTATTTTGATTTTTCTCAATACCGCTATTTATATTTTGCTTTGCTTGCATTCGTTTTTCTTCAACCGTTTGGTGAGAAACTTTATACCAACCTGCGACTTTTGCATCAACTATTATTGTATCACATATCATTACTCCTTGCTTATTTAGCAGAGCCTCTTCCTCTTCGGTAATCTCGGTACAATTCCAATCGGCTACATTATCATCGGGAGGTAAATAATCATTCAAATCGGCTGTAACATAAGTCTTGTATTTCTTGACCACTTTGGTATCATACAAATACGTTGTACAAATTGATATAGAATCAGATAATTTTCCGTTTCCTAAATACCTCTTTGCTTCGCTAATTGATATTGAAGGCTCTATAAGTAGAGTTTGCGAATAGGAAAGAATGTTAATACAAAGCATGGACGACAGAGTAATGAATAATCTTTTCAAATGTTTCATTTTTGAGATTTTTAAGAATAGCATATTACAAGACTATTCCAGAGAACCGAATTTCAACTGCACAACCTCCTACTTTTTTAGGGAAATACTCATGGATAGTAATAATACAAGAATCATTATCATAATAAGTATCTCCTTCCGAACTATTAAGCTTTACTTCTCCAGTCAAATTATATAATCCTTCTTCGGGAGAAGAATCGGGAGAGGTGGGGTCATATTCCAATCCCGTTATCTTTTCAACAAGTTTGATAAAACTATTTATATCAGGAATAGGCAAATAGCAGATTCTTACTTCTCCTTCATCAGGAATAATTACATTAACAAATGGATAAGGATTGTAAGTATAAGCTAAAATTCCGTTTTTCAAATCGTAGTTTGCTCTTTTTACATCTTCCTTCCAAGTCCTCTCATCCCTTTCTATATAAACTCGTTTATCTATGGTATAGGTAGGTGCTTTGAAAAACGAAGTTGCATTTACATTTCCTTTATAGAATTTCCAAGCATCACTAACTATTTCCCGCATTACAACCTCTTGGTTAACCGTTTGAGAGTTTGCATTATATCTAATAAACAACAATAGTAGAATTGATAATATTATTTTCTTTTTCATGGTTTATCCTCTCATTATTCTTAAATATTCCTCATCTTTAAGCAACCGCTCTCTTCTTTTCTCTTCGGTTTCTCCAATACAAGAAAGCAATATAATACTGACTATTGGAGTTAGACAAAGTGAGAAAACTACCCAATAAAAGACACTTCGCCCATTTTTGGAAGCCATTTCGTAAACATACCAAAAAAGAATAATGGCATTGATGACTATTGCTATTAGAAAAATCATAGCAAGAAAACCGATAGAATTAAATTCCGTTTGCATAAATGAAATTATAATCTCCGCAGCCAAAGAGGTTTATATAAAAGAAGAAGTGGGCTGCCGTCCACGCCTATCGGGTATCGCCAAACACCCATATATACATGCACAAACAACCCACCCTATATTGGAGAGCTATTCGTGCCTTGTATATATTTTCAAAATTTGGCGATTTCGATAGGCAAGGCACTTCTTACTATTTCTAATAAGTCTGTTCCTAAGAACATTGCAAAGATAAAAATATATCTTCGGATTCTAAAGAACGCAATAACTCATTTTATAGGATGGGTCTTTTTGTCTTATCCAAAGGTCTTTATATCCTTCGCTGATTCTTTTGCTATCGACAAATCATATTTCAAATACCTTTCAGTCATTGTTACAGACTTATGTCCTAAGTATTCCTTAATCTTGTATATATCCACCCCATCAAGAACCAAAAGAGTGGCGAAGGTATGCCTTGAGGAATGGTAGGTAATATGCTTTTCAATACCAGCCATTTGCGTAAGTTTTACAAGGGTTTTATTTACGGTAGGTTCTTTAAAACCATAGAAAACATTCTTTTTACTACCAATGAGTCTTTTGCTATCCGACAGTTCTAAAGCTACAGCACGAGCCATTGTAAACAAAGGAGTTATAACGTCAGATTTTGTCTTTATCATAGTCTTTTTGATAAGGTTATTCTCAAAGTCAATATGATTCCATTTTAAATCAATAACATCGGAAAAGCGAAGTCCGCAATAGCAAGCAAAAAGGTACATCTGCAATACTTTATACATCGTAGAATCATGACTCAATTTAGGTCTAAGCTTTCTTAACTGATCCAATTCTGTACGTTCAAGATAAACTTCTTTCGTATTTGCTTGGGGTATTTTAAACCATAGATAAGGATTTTTGACAGGAATATCATGCTTTATCATGTCAAGAATGACAGTACGGAAGTTTTTATGCTTTGGATTTCGTCCTCCTCCCGAATTACCATTGACTTCTCGCATATGGTCATCAAATTCTTCAATAAAAGACAAAGAAATATCCGATATTTTGAAGTCATCTTTAAACTCTTTCAAAACATTATGGGTTGTCATATATACCCGAATAGTTTCTGGATTCAATCCTTCTTTTCTTTTACGTTCTACAAAATCAAGATAATATGTATAAAACGATTGATTCTCGGGTTTTACTTTTCGCTTACCTGAATAGAACTCTTTAATCAAATCCAAGGTCAATTCCTGCCCGTCTGCCAATGCTCTATTTATCTGAAGCTCTAAGTCCGCTATCTTCTTATTTAGTTGGATTAGCAATGCCTTATCCTTTGGCTCTCGTTTTTTTGCATCCCACTTGTCTTTTTCCACTTCAAGATTAGTAGGAAGTTTGGTATCTTTACCTCCGACTCCTATTCTTAAATTTATAGGATATTTACCATTCCTTTTTACAGGCTTTTCATCTCTAAGACATTTATTGATTGAATATTCTGCCATAATACCGATTTCATTTACAGTTTCATGTACTAAAGTAGTGGCTTTGTCAATAAGGGCAAAATTTCTGCCAAAGAATATAATGCCTTGAACATAAATATCTTTTATCTTTGTCAATCTGTATTCTCGCTTCGTTCAAAAGAATCAAGAATCCAATACCAATGAAAAATATTTGCTATAAGTAGATTGGAAATAAATCAGAAAACTAATTCTTTATGTAAAATGAAATGGATAGCTAAAATTGAAATTAAAAATTTCAGATCATTAAGAAGTATATTGATAAAAGATATAAATGATTTAAATATCTTTTCGGGAGGGAATGACGTTGGTAAATCAAATGTATTAAGAGCTTTGGATATCTTTTTCAATGATAAAGTTATAAATTTCGATGAAGAATTTAATATCTATAAGAAAGCAAGTATCACAAGAACTAAAGAAAAGCAGACAATAAGTGTCAAAATTTGGTTCAAAAATTATAACTATCAAAATCTACCATCTTCTTTTTCTATAAAAAAAACATGGGGAAAGAGTGGTAAAATAATAAGTCAAATTAATGACACTGAAACATGGAGAAGAAGTCAGAATATATCTACCAAACGGTTGGAAACTGCACTTTCGATGTTTATGAATCGATTTAAGTTTACGTATATTCCAGCAATAAAGGATAATGAATGCTTTAATATAATTCTAATCGAATTATATAATGCTATTATCAACAATACTACAGGTTCTGAAACAGAATTTACAAACACTTTACAGACTTTTAATGACAAATTATCGGAGTTTTCTCAAGACTTATCTGAAAATTTTGAAGAAAAAGCAGGAATTCCTTCAACTATCTCTATTCCAACAAGTGTAAATGAGTTAGCAAAACGACTATCTGTTTCTACTCATAATTCTGATATGCCTTCTTTCAAAATACCATTATTTAATAGAGGCGATGGTATAAGAATGCACTATATTCCCTTTATTCTCAACCAAATTTCAAAATTAGAATCCAAGAAATGGCACATATGGGCTTTTGATGAGCCTGAAACTTCTTGCGAATATTCAAAATCATATTCTTTGGCAGAAGAGTTTGTAGATATATATTCCGTAAAGAATCAAATATTTATATCTTCTCACTCATTTCATTTTATCACTTTAAAAAATGAAAATGTAAGTCGATATAGAGCCTTAAAGAAAGAAAATAACACTGACATAATCAACTTTAATAAGGAATTATTTACAGAACAAGAGCTGCAATCTGAATTAGGAATACTGAAATTACTTGACAATTTACAAGAGGTATATGATAAATTCCGAGAAGAACGTAAATTATTAGAAGAAAATATTGATATTATACAATCCGCAAATAAATCTATGCTCTTTTTCGAAGGCGAATCAGACCGCATTCTATTTAGGAAGGCTTTTGACTCTCTATATTCTCAAGAAGCTGATAATTTTGGATATTCAGAGCCAGCAGATACTAAAGGAGGCGGGGTCATAGGCGAGGGTGCAAATAGTTTAGCAGGTTTTCTGTATTCTCATATACCTAAAATTGGAGAGATGTTAGGTTCAAGAAAGATTATAGCAATCTTTGATAATGATAAAGAAGGGGTTGACCAATTTAACAAAATAGCAAAAGAGTATTCTAAATCATATTCGAAAATAGATATTGACGGAAACTCTATTTTGAAACATAATAATTATGCAGTATACATCTTAAAGTTAATTGCACCTACTTTCAGAAATAAATTTGTTCATAATGAACCTAAATATTGTTATCTATCAACTGAATTATTACTCCAAGATAGCGATATTCCAATCTCAAAAAGAGACATTATTCCCGATACTGTTCCTCCAAAATTTAGCTTTAAATCGGATAAAAAGGTTGATTTTGCAAATAAAATAGCTCCTGATTCTACAAATTTTTCAGGATTTAAAGAAACGATTGATTTAATAAGAAAAATAAAAGCTCTTGATTAATAGGTACGGCTACGGGTACGGAAAATCTGCAATAAAATGACCTTTATTGAATCGTGAATTTAATTGACTTTTATATATTTTGGTAAATTTCAAATAAATATCATTCAAGCAAAGTCATATGAACCCAAAGTGAGCTTCGCCAGGAACCTCTAAGAGTGTTGAAAGATTAGAAAGAAATTTCTAATCTTTCTGTTTTTCAGAGAGTTGTGTTTTTGAAAAAAGAAAGAATAGAAAGAAAAATTAGAGAAATTACACAATCTGTTGGTCGAAAATTGGTCGAACTTTTAAAACAATTTAGACATGAGAGCAACAGTAAAATTAGTACTACGCAACGATTACGTTCGTAAAGATGGTAAGCTACAACTTTGTATGCGTTACATCGCTTACCAAAAAGATTCCTATATTGGCTTAGGAATATCAATCTTACCCAAACATTGGGATGCAAAAGCAATGATGGTTCGTGCGGGAGAGCATCTGGCACATTTATACAACAAAAAGATCACAAATATTTATGAGAAGGCGAAAAGCCTTATTATGAATTTCTACGAGAAGCGGCTCACCCCTTAAAGTTGTGGAGTTAGAAAAAAGGGAGTAGTTTTGCTTTATGGAAACAGGCTACGAACTATTATTACCCGCTGGTATACTGACTTATTTTGAAGTAACCCATGCTGAACGGACCTCTACGGCGATATTGATCTATTTGCACTCCTTTGCTAAATTAACAAGGCTTACAAAACGCTGAATATATGGCAACTTGTTATTATACGGAGGATTATTGCCGATTATCAAAGCATCAAAATAATCTTGGTCTTCCGTTTCTTCTTTTTGAATGCAAATAGAAACAATATTATTCTCATACAAATATTCCAGTTCGGAAGCCGATTTGTCTGTATAATTACAACGAACCAAATAGATAGGCTCCTCAAATAGAGGTTCATTCAGCCAAAGAACTCTGGTTAGCTTTTCGGCAAACTCGTATAATCGTTCTTTCCTAAGTTCTGTATTTACTTTCAATAATTCGTGGTCTTCAATAGGAAAGTATTTCTTTATAAAGACATTTGCTATTTGAGTTGTTGGCATTTGCGAAGAAGGAAGCCAATATCTGACATTATTATTCTGAATATCGGGAACCAAAACTTCTTTGAACCAAGAATACAACTCAACATATTTCCATAGGGGTTGAGAGTTTTCTCTTTCGTCTTTTTCTTGTAATTGCTTGCTTATATCTTCTCTCAAATCAACGCCTATTGCGGAACTTAGAACCGAATAATCTTGGGAGTTCTCAAAATAAGCAATCAATAAATCCCTGATAGAGAATCGTTCTTTTATTACAATAAAAAAAGTATTTATCGCATCTTGAAGTTTCTTAGGTTCATTATCATCATAGAAGATTTTTATTAAATCCTTGACTTTTGAGAAACAAGAATCCTTCTCAATAACTTTATCCAAAATTACACGAGTGCAAGAATTAAAAGTATTGATTATCTCATTCTTTCGTACTTTATCAGTCAAACCCTCTTTGCTTTGCAAGTAATTATTTACTACTTCACTGAGATTGTAGCCAGCATATACAATTCTCGCAAGAACTTCGATTCTTTTTTCTACCTCAACTTGGTTTGCCTCATGGGAATAAGCCTGAAATAAGGCTTTAGGCTTAATTGCGATACTTAACTCTTCAAAAGGATTATTCTTCATTTTATTGCTATTGTTCAATTAGATACAAATTTCAAAATTGGACAAATATAGCAATAATTAACAATAAAACCGCATATATGCAAACGTTATTTATGCGGTTACATAGATGCGGAGTTAGCCGTAATTTCGTGTAAAATATATGATTAAGAAGAAATCTCAAATATCAAAAGATAGTCGTTTGGCTGAAATAGGCAATCGAGTTCGTGCTTTGCGAAAGGCAAATACAAATCTTAGTGCCGAAGATTTTGCCAATGAGAAAGGCTTTGACCGTGTTCAATACTCCCGAATCGAAAACGGAGCAAACATTACAATGAAAACTCTTCTAAAGGTGGTAGATGCTCACAATATGACGTTGGAAGAGTTCTTTAGCAATTTAGATTAAGGGTTATTTTAGCATTAATCTTAGATATTCTTCATCTTTCAGCAATCTTTCCCTTCTTTTTTCTTCGGTTTCCCCAATACAGGAAAGCAATATTATACTGATTATCGGAGTTAAACAAAAAGAGAAAATGACCCAATAGAAAGCACTTCTCCCATTTTTACAAGCCATTTCGTAAACATAGTATAGCAAAATCAAAGCGTTTACAATGACTGCTATAATAATGACAATAGCAAGAAAACCCATAGAATTAAATTCAGTTTGCATAATCAACAATGTATTCATTTTTCTACTTTACTAAAGGTTTATTGACTTTGACAACTTCTATTTTATCAGCAAATTCTTTCGAAATCATACCGCTCCACTTAACATATTTAAGCGTAGTATTAAAACTTCTATGCCCCATAAACTTCATTAAAGCGTAGCGATCCATTCCATTAATCATAAAATTCGTAGCACAAGTTCTTCGGGAAGAGTGAAAGGTAAGATGCTTATCAATCCCTACTTTTTCTGCACATTCTCTCAACGTTGTATTTATCTCTGTACGCTCTATCTGAGGGAAAACAAATCTTTCGGGTTGCTCCAAATTATTATAGTCGTCTTGCGTCCAATCCAATAAGCATAGTGCGTATTTAGAAATGATATTTTCTAAAAGAACTTCTTTTCCACCTACTTTCTTCTCCAATATTTTTCTAATAATCCAAGGTTCATCTGAGCGGTCGATATGCTTCCATTTGAGAGTTAAGACATCGCCTATTCTCAAACCTGTCATACAAGAAAATAGAAACATAGCAAGAACATCAGATTCTAAAGAGCCATGCGTAGCTTCTTTTAAAAAATATGTATTAAGTTTCTTTAATTCTTCCTTTTCAAGGAAAACATTATTCGTATCAGGTTCTTTAATCGAAATATCTCCACTTTGAAACGGATTTTCAATTTTGATTTTTTGTCTTGTTCCGATATAGTTTATGACTGCTCTGAAATGCCTAAGTCTATTATATCGACTACCTTCTACATCTCCTCTGCCTGCTTCGTTGCCTCATTTTATAAGAAATTTCTCAAAATCATTTATGAATCGTTCAGTTATATCTTTTATTCTTATTTCCTTGCGAAATTCTTTTAATGCTCGAAAAGTAGTCCTATATGATTTGAAAGTACCATTGGACATATTGCCTTTTTTTTCTTGCATTACAATATACTTATTAAAATAATCATAGAAAGAAGCGTTGCCTGATTCGTCTATATTCTCATTCTCAACAATTTTCTTTAGTAAATCAATTGTTATTTCCTCTTCATTGATAACTGCTTTACTGACTTCTTTTTTTATTCTTCCGAACTCATTATCAATGATTATAGCCATTTCGGTATCATAAGGGCATTTTTTAATATCATTCCATTCTTCTTGGGAGAACTCAAACGTTTTGCCTTTTTTTCCAAAAGAAAATTTAGGTTCTTTACCGTCTATTCGTTGAAATCTGATATACAAAGGCATTTTACCATTTTTCTTTTTCTTATCGGTACGAAGAAATAATGTCGGAGTAGGAACATATACGCTCATAGCAATGCAATTTTTATGCGAAGATAAATATATTCAAGCAATTCATTGATAACTATCACGAAAACGTATGGATTCCTCTTGCCGATTCTCTTGCTATCGACAAATCATATTTCAAATATCGTTGGGTCATATTTACCGACTTATGCCCCAAGTATTTCGAGATTTTATAAATATCTACTCCATCGACTACAAGAAGGGTCGCAAACGTATGACGTGAAGAATGATAGGTAATATGCTTTTTGATTCCTGCAAGTTTTGCGTGATTACGGAGCGTTTGGTTTACTGTCGGTTCTGCGTAATTATAGAATACTTTCTCATCACTATTTAACGGAGTTCCGTTCTTTGACCGTTCCATTAATATATCACGAGCCATTGGAAATAAAGGAGTAATAACATCAGTCTTGGTTTTTATCATTGTTTTGCGAATAATGCTATTCTCAAAATCAACATCTTTCCAAGTCAAAGTCATTGCATCGGAAAACCGTAATCCGCAAAAGCAAGAAAACTGATACATTTTCAAAATTTGATATTCTTTCGAGCTTTTATCAAATTGCTCGGTATATTCTACCAAAGTATTAAGCTCCGTTTTATCCAAGTAAATTTCTTTTGCTTCGGAACTCGGTATTTTGAACCACTTATAAGGATTGTCAACTGAAAGATTACGTTTTTGCATATCCAAAATAACGGTTCTCAGATTCTTATGCTTTGGGTTGCGTCCACCAGCCGAATTTCCGTTTACTTCTCGCATATGGTCATCAAACTTTTCAATGAAAGGCAAAGATATATCCGAAATCCGTATATTTTCGTTGAATTCTTTCAGAACATTATAGGTTGTCAAATACACTCGGATAGTCTCTGGGTTAAGACCTTCTTTGCGTTTGCGTTCTACAAATTCAAGATAGTAGTCATACAAAGAACCGTTTTCGGGTTTTACTTTTTTCTTACCTGAATAGAACTCTTTTACCACGTCTAAGGTCAATTCCTGCCCCTCTACAAGGATTCTATTTATATAAAGTTCTAATTCCGTTATCTTCCGATTTAAGAGGATTAGCAATGCCCTATCTTTTGGAGCTTTCTTTTTCGCATCCCATTGCTCTTTTCTTACATCTAACTTCGCTGAAACTTTGGTTTCCTTGATTCCAACCCTAATACGAAGATATATTGGATATTCGCCGTTACGTTTTATCGGCTTGTCGTTTCTTATACAACTTATGATTGAATATTCTGCCATTTTCTAAAAATGTTCATTAACTCGCATGAGCTAAGTTAGTTGGCAGTTTGGAGACGGCAAAATAATTGCCCCCCAAATTATTCTTTAAAAATGTAAATAAATGACGAATTTAAAGGTAAAAATCAAATAATCTAAATTTTTATCCCTAAATTTACAATTGAATAACAAATTTAAATGTAAAATGATTGTCAAATTTAGCGTACAGAATTTCGGTTCAATAAAAGACGAGCAAATATTGTCTTTTGAGGCTGATAAATCGGAACATTTAGAGGATTACTATATAATTCCGATTAATGGTTTGAGATTGCTTAAATTAGGGTTGATATATGGGGCAAATGCTTCGGGAAAAACAACCATTCTAAAAGCTCTTGATTTTTTGAGGAGAATAGTATTAAACCCACAAGAAAAGAAAACGACAGAATTTAATTATGAGCCTTTCTTATTTGATATTGCAACTCCTCATCAAAATACAATTTTATCTATTGAGTTTATTTATAATTCAACACGGTATTATTATGAAGTAGAGTTGAATAAAAAAGCTATTGTAAAAGAAGAGTTAAACTTTTATAGTCCCAACAAGGCGAATGTATTTAAGAGGACTACAAATTTAGAGACTCAATTTACAGAGATTACTTTCGGTAGTAAAATTAAGATAGATAAAATATTTGAGAAAAATTTAGAGTCTAATACCCTATGGAATAATACTGTTTTAGGTGGATTCCTAAAAACAAATATTCAATTAAAAGAATTAAAAGATGTAACAGATTGGTTTGAGTATTATCTAAAACCATTGATACGTCCAAAAGTTTCATTGGATCGCTTTATTATAAAACAACTAGAAGAATCAAAGATTAGAAAAGAAGATATAATTCAAATTTTACAGAAAGCAGATTTCTATATTTCCGATATACTCATTGAAAAGGATGAAGAAATTGAAGACAAAATAGATTTTGAAGATTCTATAAAAAAAATGAAATCATTTCAGAGAATTAAAGATATGTTGTCATATCAAATACAATTTGAGCACACATTAGACAATAGAAAATTTAATCTTCCTTTTAAATTAGAATCAGAGGGAACACAAAGATATTATGGTTTTGCTGAAATATTAAGTCTTATGATAAGAGACTCTTGCATATTTCCGATAGATGAACTAGAATCCTCTCTTCATCCTGATTTATATACTCATTTTTTATTATCATTCTTGGTAAATTCAAAGAAATCTCAAATCATTGCGACTACTCATAATAGAGAAATATTGAATAATAAAGATATTTTCAGAAATGATGCTATTTGGATTACAGATAAGTCTGAAAATTGTGCTACAGAACTTTATTCTCTTTCTGATTTTGATACATCGGTAATTAGGGATACAAGTAATATTTATAATGCTTACAAAATTGGTAAACTTGGCGGTATTCCTAATCTGGGAGACTACTACATCGATATTGAAGAATGAGACAGAGTAGAAGAATACCCATAATAGTTAAACCCCAATATGCTATTGTCGTAGATGGAGAGACAGAGTTTTGGTATATACAAATGCTAAAGCGAAACGAAAAACTTGTTAGCGTTGATTTAAAACCCGAAATACCCCAACGCAAGAAACTATCAGAGCAATATAATAAAGTCGTTGAACTCTCAAAAGATTATGACAAAGTATATTGGATTATTGATTTTGATGTCATAAACAAAGAAACACGAGAGACGAAGAAAGGCGAAAAAACGGTTTTACAAGAACTGAAAGAATATACCAATATCATCACAAAGAAATATAGTAACATTGTTATAGTTATCATAAATAACCCTTGCTTTGAGTATTGGTTATTATTACATTTTGAAGCTACCTCAAAATTTTACACTTCTTACATCGATTTGGTTAAGCAATTAAAAAAACACTTACCTGATTATGATAAATCACAAGTTTATTATACCAAGCAAAATAAAGATATTTACTTGCGACTTTCGTCCCAATTGCCGGCTGCTATTGCTAATGCTAAGAAGTTGAAAGAATTTGATTTTGATAATCCGAATACAGGAGTTAGTCAAATGCACTTTTTATTAGAGAATATTGGAATAGGGAAGAAAAAATAGTCATATACCAACAATTAAACCAAAATATTATGGATTCCTCATATTATCAAAATCAAGTAAATCGAATAGAGAAAGAGATTGCGGATTTACAAAAGAAAATAGCTGATGAAAGTAAGAAAGAATTAGCAAAAACTTAACGACTATGGATTGAAAATCCATAGGTTAAATTACGAATAAAATTCGTGTGAGTGTCGACTATAAGTCGATTGAAAAACAAAAACTAAAGTT
>NZ_QVMQ01000026.1 GCF_010501105.1 Dysgonomonas sp. 511
TTATTTCAAATATGGACTTGATTATATTTTTCAGTGGTTAGATAAACTGGATTTTAAAGAAAATATGAACCCTATGATATTTTTGTCATGTACTTAGCCTGAGTGTTACTAATTTTCCAGAATGTAGAGGTTAGAGAGTTGATGTCATCAAACATCAGATTCGGATATTTTGCATTACGATTAGCTTCTGCCACTACATTGCCACTAGCATCCAATACATCTTCGTAAACGAACATATTATCGGCCCAGAAAGAAGGCATATTGGTCCACTGCATTGAATTGTAGCCTGAAGTGTTTAACAAATTATTGTAAACAGAGCGTACATTTTTCGACAAGACTGAATAGCCCCCCCAGCTAGCTCCTATTTGAGCACTCAAAGAGAAACTTTTCCATTCTGCATTCAAATTCATCGAAAGGCTATAGATGTTATTGCTACGGCTTGATATTTTAACACGGTCGGCATCTTTGTCAATTATTCCGTCAGGAGTTTGTTCCCATGTTCCATCTCCATTGTTTTTGCCGCGTACGTCTTTGTAGATCAACATTCCGGGATGTATATCCGATTTATTTTTTCCTAAATAGTTAGTAATATTATATTTGGCAAAGTATTCTTCGATCTCCTGATAAGATCTGAATATACCCATACACTCCAAGCCCCACAAACCTCTATCTCTTCGTTCGCCAGGAAAGTAGTCATCAAATTCTAATTGAGTCTCCCATGGATATTTATTTACTTTATTATCCGAATAACCGGTATTAACTCTAACTCCGTATTTAAAGTCTTTACCAATCTTGTCTTTCCAACCCAATCCTATTTCGAAGCCATAATCATCAAATGAAGCAAAATTCTCATCTGCTGTGGCAGAACCTACAGTAGAAGGGATATCACCATTGCGTGGTTTAAAGACATCACGGTTCCATTCATAATAACCATCCAGATTTATGCTCAATCGACGGTTTAGTACAGCAAAGTCCACTCCTAGATTTGCTTTATAGCTCTTGTCCCATACTGCATCACGATTATAACTTGCATCAGGAAGTCTAATATAAGAACTCGTCGTATTATTATTACCAAAAACAGGACCTCCATCTTGACGATAAGAATAGAAATTGGCCCAAGTCCAAGCTTTAATATTGTCGCGCCCGGTAAGCCCAAACGATGTACGCAATTTCAAATAATCAATGCCCTTTACTTTTTCCCTAAACCAGTCTTCCTGAGACATAACCCAGCCTAATGATAGTGATGGGAAAGTTCCCCAATAATTTTCAGGAGCAAATTTTGTAGATGCATCGGAACGTATCAAGAATTCAACTAAATACTTGTCCATATATGCGTAATTTATACGCCCTATATACGAAAGGGTACCAGACTCATAACGGTCAAACGCTGTACTCGGACTTCCCGAAGCACTTCCTGACTGGCCTGTTGTAGAAGGATATGGGGCCGTCATTGCACCATCTAAAGTTTCTTGTTCTCTTTCTGATTTCTCGACAGAAAATAATCCACTGATATCATGATGTCCAAACTTACGTTGATAAGTGGCTATAAAGTTCATTTGATAGTTGTCTGTACGATACATACTACGACTAATCATATTACCATTGATTATCGTAATTTCTCTAAAATTGCTGTCATCCATAGAAACATCGTCTGTAGTATATAGATGGTTTCCGCTACCGCCACGAGTATTCAGCGCATAAAGGCTATAATTTGATCCATACGCATTACCTTTATTCGTATTTATACTTTTTGCATAAGAAAACTTAAGTTTCAATCCTTTCAAATATTCATTCCATCCAAAATCGTATTCCAACGATGTATTAATCGTTGTTTCTTGTGTCATACTCTTTTTATAGTTGTTCAGTTCCTGAATTGTATTGTAATGAAAATTCTGAACGGTATTAGCTTCATTATTGTTTATGCTATATGCAGCCATGGGCTTTCCATTTACATATGCAGGAATATGGCGAGGACGTGTCAGCAATACACTGTAGTCGGTTTCGGCATTGCTACTACCTACATCCGAGCTACTATAAGAGCTGTTTTGCTCTCCATAATTACCAGATACCTGCATTGAGGCTTTCAGCCATTTGTTTATTTTTAAGTCTAGACCTGCACGGTAGTTCCAACGTTCGTAGTCAATGTTTCCCATATTACCGTCTTGTGTATAGTAAGATACACCAGCATAATAATTGGCGTTTTCAGTTCCTCCACCTAAGTTTATACTGTGCTTTTGCGTAAAAGCAGCGCTCCATTCATCATCTAGCAAATCGTAGTTCATTCCTCTCATTGCTTCCAATTCGTCAGCTTGATACAATTCAGTAAGAGGGTTCGGCACATTATTTGGATTAGCTGCACGCATACCGTTCCATATTTTTCCGTATTCATACGCACTCAGCATTTTAGGACGGGATACTTCGTCGGCATAACCAAACTGCCCGCTATATGAAATTTTAGGTTTTCCTATTTGTCCTTTTTTTGTTGTTACCAGCACGACTCCGTTAGCAGCACGGGAACCATATACGGCGGCAGAAGCATCTTTCAACACCGAAATACTTTCTATCATCGTTGCATCCAAATTATTGAATGCTATTGCTCCTTCAGCATAAGGATAAGAGTAACCATCAATTACATAAAGCGGATCGGTTTCGAGTCCGGAACCTTCTCCTGAAACATCTTTATTATTACGAATAGTCACTCTGGATGTTCCTCCCGGGCGGTTGCTTCCTGCGTCAACATTTACTCCATTCATAAGCCCTCTAAGAGCAGAAGACAAGTCACCAGTAGTTAGATCGGTAATATCGCTCATTTCTGTTGTTGATATTGCTCCGGTAAGATGGGCTTTCTTTTGTACCCCATAACCGACCACAATTACATCATCTAACTTCAAAGCATCTTCCTTCATAATGATATGTGTATTCGAGAAGTCGGTCAGAGTTTGAGATGCGAATCCCAAGTAAGAAATAGTTATACTTCCTTTTGCTGGAACCGAGATTGAGAACTTTCCATCTACATCGGTGAATGTTCCGCTAGTAGTTCCATCAACTTTTATTGTAGCACCGATTATAGGCTCCCCGTCTTCGTAAACAACGGTACCACTAACCATTCGGCCTTGTTGTGCATGAGCCGGCAAAGCGAAACCTAAAATAAGGCTCAAGCATATACTGAGAATTATTAAAAATCTTTTCTCCATTATCTTTTTTTTTAATTGTTATTCATAGATTGCAATTATCATATCGACCCGATTTAAGGTAACCAGCGAGGATCGCCCGACCCTGCTGTAAGGATAGTACTATTAGCAGGCCTGAAATTAACTGCATCCGGAGCTTTATCAACCGGGCCTACAAAACTTGGATCTAGCTCTGTTCCATACGTATTTTTATCGTTCGAATCTAACGAACCTACGACAGCGTAGACAAAATTTGTATCTCTAGGTATATCTTTCACATTGCTACCCCCTACAATTTTACTCATTCTGAAACAATCAAAAAATATGTTGTTCTTTATTGTTGTAGATATTCCACTATGGCTTGCCATATTATTAGCAAAATCTTTGCCTGTAAATACTTGATAAAATGTATTATTTGCGATAAAAATACTTGCAGCCTTATCTGGGAAACCAAGTTTTTGAGGCTGGGCGTTACTGCCATTAGCAAAACGAAGAAAATAACTTTTAGTATTTGCAACCATGTTATAGAACGTGCTATTCATTACTTTGAAATCTTTGAAACAACCTACGTTATTCGGACCCCCATGACAGTTGATAAAAGTAGTTATAGAACCACTATTGTTCAATTGTATAATACAATTTGAAACAAGGAATGTTTTTAGCACATAATCTTGTGAACTCATATCAAAAAGACTCTTCTGTACACCTTTTATGTTACAAGATTGGAAAGATATAGTTTCAGAGATTATGTGACGTTTTGTATCATATATCGCAAGAGATGGATCAGGAGTAGTACTTAACGAAAGAACCGCTTTTTTTGTTGCAGCAGAACAATCCATATTTAAAAATCTCAACTTCAAGCCACTCATTGTTATAAACTCTCCTTCTGCTCCAAATGTAATCGTTGGCCTGTTTGTATCCTCTATCGGACCACGAAGAGTAATCCAGTGTTTTCCAAAATCTAATATACCATTAAGCGTATAATTACCTCCAGGCTCTAATTCGTAAGCTTGTTCTTCTTCGCTTTTTTCTATCGGATTTGCAGCAAACCACTCAGCCAAATCTGCTCCGCTAGGTATTGTCGCCACTTTCAATAAGAATGAATTGTAGGCATACTCTGTCGGTTTATCTGCTCCAGTGTTATTGTATTCGCTATTTCCTATAGATTTAACTACAGCTTTGTAGTATGTGTCTTCTAACTTAGGGCGACGGATTGAACATCCATCTACAAACTCTTCTTCTTCCCCCACAAGTACAGGATTATCTTCATCATCCACAATGTAAAGGCTAAAAAGGTATCCGCCCGCACCTTGTACCACAGGCCATTCTATTTTAAACTCATCAGCACCTGTTTCATTGTTGGTCACTGTAGTTATTGTAAAGCCACTTGGATCCGGTGACTCCAATTGTGTATTTGTTACACCTGGCGAGAACGTTTCATCATCTTTGAACCCATTGGTACAAGATGTTACAAACAGAACCATCGCAAAGCATAAAATACTTACGATAGCACTCAGTTTTCTTTTCTTCTTCATATATTAAATTTTTAATTAAACAATCTGTTTATTTGATTATAATTAGATAAAAAGTATAAATCCATCCAATTAGCATTATTGAATGAAAATTCTCCACAATTTGTCATTTATTCGTACTTTTGCCATACATAATGTTTTTTAAGTTAATTCGAAATAAAGATTTAAGATATATTACTAAAAAAAGCGTTAGTTTTTATTCTTGCACTTGAAGCTTAGGAACTTTCAAAAAATTGCAACAAGAGCAATCAACCAATGCTCACGTTAACTATCAAAGTTGGCGTGGGTTTTATTTATTTGCTGCAACAGAATCCTAAGACCGCAAGTGCGGATAACGCTAAAGTCCCACGCTTTTCTTTTTTTACCAACACTGCTTCCGGGGCTTAGGTAGACCATAATTCAATTCTATTTATGAACAATTTATCCTTTAATTACCTTGAACACACTTCTCTCTTTTTCGGAGATATTAAAAAACTGTCTTGCCTGTCTTGTCATAAGTTTTGTGATTTAAAGTTAAACATAGCTCTCACTAATCAATTATACTGTGCTGTCCTGTTTGCTACAAAAGTATAAAAAAAACATTTCGCAGAAAAAATATAAATAAATGTTTAATAACATGTTGAAAAAAAATTGCCTTATTACAAAAAAATTATTTCCTTTGCAATATCAGGATAGAACAGGACAGACTTACTTCTATCTTACGAAAGAAAACATTTAACAAAAATTTAATTCATGATATTAGAATTTGACCAAAATAAAAGTAAGGTTAGGCAGCTATCAGATGCCATCCGGGCAGCCATTTCTAATGGAGAATTTAAAGAAGGAGATCCCCTACCCTCTATAAATAAGATCAGCACAAATTATAATCTTGCACGCGATACTGTATATAAAGCCTTTCAGGATTTGAAAGAAAAAGGCATAATAGAATCAGCCCCCACCAGAGGCTATTTTGTATCGAACACCGTAAACAATATATTTGTACTGCTCGACATATTCAGCCCATACAAGGAAAACCTATATATAGAACTGACTGCCAACCTGCCATTGAACTACAGGCTCGATCTCTATTTTCACCACTACAACAAGAGATCGTTCAACAACATAATACAGGACAGCATAGGCAGATATGATCTATATCTTATCACCAACCTGCAAAACGACGTATATTCGGAAGTTCTCGACCGGTTGGATAATACAAAAGTCTTGCTTCTCGACTTGGGGAAATTTAAAAAAGACAAATTTTCGTATGTATGCCAGGGATTCGACACCACTTTGTACGACTGCCTGACTGCCGGATTAGATAAATTCAGCAAGTATGAAGAAATATGCCTTGTCTTCAATGCAAAATCGGAGCATCCCCAAAGTTGCATCCCTTTTTTCGAACAGTTTTGCAACGACAACAACTTCAAATACAACATCATAACCCGCGACCTAAACTCATTCGACATAGTACCGGGAACAGCCTATATTGCCATCAGGCATTTAGATATGATGCAAATAGTAAAAACATGCAGGTTGCAGAATTACGAGCTGGGCAAAGATGTCGGCTTGGTAACATTAAACGACGCCCCAATGATGGAAGTTATAGAAAATGGCATAAGTGTCATATCTACAGACTTCAAAGAGATGGGCAAACTCGCTGCCGAGTACATCAAGACAAGACAAAAAGTTCAGACTTATGTCCCTACCGAATTAATTCTTAGAGGTTCTTTATAAGAAAAGAACCTCTGTCTGTTTATCTGCGAATCGAAACATCATACTTTTATCATGAAACATATACATCTTCTTACTTTATTAGTAAGTTTCTTCGTTTGTTCCAATGCATCAGCGACACAATACCAGCCGGAAACCTCTGTAGCAGGCCTTTATAATCTGGAAAAATCGGGACGGGAAGTCTTCGATTTCAATGTAGGCTGGCGATTCTCAAGAGGAAATATTGAAGGTGCCGAAAAAACCGATTTCGATGACAGCAATTGGGATGTAGTTTCCACCCCGCATACCGTACAGCTAATGCCTGCCGAAGCCAGCGGAAGCCGCAACTATCAGGGCCCCGCATGGTATCGCAAACATTTTGTAATAGATAAATCCTTAGAAGGTAAACTTATCAATATCTATTTCGAAGCAGCGATGGGTAAATCTGTTGTTTATCTCAATGGACAAAAAGTACTGGAACATCTGGGCGGATACCTCCCTTTCAGCATAGAACTTACCCAGCTGGGAGCAAAACCCGGAGAAAAATGTATTATTGCCGTATTCACCGACAACTCGGATGACAAAAGTTTCCCTCCCGGAAAAAAGCAAGCAACGCTCGATTTCACCTATCATGGAGGAATATATCGCGATGTATGGCTGATTGCAACAGCAAAAACCCACATTACAGATCCCAATAAGGTAAACAAAACAGCCGGAGGCGGTATATTTATTCAATATGGTGAAATAAATGATAAAAAAGCTGAGATAATAATAAATACAGACATTGCAAACAGAGACAAAAAAAACCAATCTGTAATAATAGAAAACCAACTGATAGACCAATCGGGGAATATCATAAAAACCATATCCTCACGGCTATCGCTAAAAGCAGATGAAGAAAAGCAAATCACACAGAAAATAACCGTTACCAATCCAGATCTTTGGTATCCCGACAATCCATACCTATATAAAGTAGCAACCAGAATTTTATCTTCGGACAAGAAACCGCTGGACGGAGGCATAACCCGTATAGGAATACGCAAAATAGAATTTAAAGGAAAAGACGGTTTGTGGCTCAATGGAAAATTAGCCGACAGGCTGATCGGAGGCAATAGGCATCAGGATTACGCATATGTAGGCAATGCCGTACCAAATAGCCAACACTGGCGCGATGCGAAGAGACTGCGCGATGCCGGATGCCGCATTATCCGTGTGGCTCACTATCCGCAAGACCCTTCGTTTATGGACGCTTGCGACGAATTGGGAATGTTTGTCATCGTAGCCACTCCCGGCTGGCAATACTGGAACAAAGACCCTCATTTTGCAGAATTGATGTATGACGACATTCGCAATATGATCCGCCGCGACCGCAATCACCCTTCTGTATTGATGTGGGAACCGGTACTCAACGAAACACGGGTTCCGCTAGCATCCATCCTAAAAGCACAGGAAATAACCCATGCCGAATATCCCGGCTCATCATGTGTCACCGACCATCATATCAACGGAGTGGCCGACAATTATGAGGTGGTTTACGGCTGGCCGAAAGATGTGGGAAACTTCAAGCAATGTATTTTCACCCGCGAATTTGGAGAAAATGTAGACGACTGGTACGCCCACAACACAAACAACAGAGCTTCGAGAAGCTGGGGCGAAACCCCTCTTCTGGCACAGGCTCTTCAGCTTGCAAAGGCCTATGACGAAATGTATCCCGAAAGCAAACAATTCATCGGAGGAGCTTTATGGCATCCGTTCGACCATCAGCGCGGATACCATCCCGACCCATATTGGGGAGGTATCATGGATGCTTTTCGCCAGCCGAAATATTCATATTATATGTTTAAAAGCCAGGTTAGTGCATCGCTCAAACATCCTACATCCGATACCGGACCAATGATTTTCATAGCACACGAAATATCTCCTTTTTCGTGCTCCGATGTCACAGTATTTACCAACTGCGACGAAGTGCGCCTCATAGCATACGCAAAAGACACATTGGTACAAAAAGTACCCCGTAAAAAATATGGAATGCCTAATCCTCCTGTTACATTCAAAAATGTATATGAGTTCAACAAAATGCGGGTCTACCCGTATGTAGAAAAAAACTGGCAAAAAGTTTCGTTCGTTGCCGAAGGATTAATCGATGGAAAAGTCGTTTGCTCAACCAAAAAGATGCCTTCAAGAAGATCGACCAAACTAAGGCTGTTTATAGACAATGAAAACCAAAAACTAACAGCCAATGCCTCCGATTTCATCCCTGTTATCTGCGAAGTAACCGACGACGAAGGCAATGTAAGAAGACTGGCAAAAGAGCAAATCCTTTTCACAGTAACAGGCGAAGGCGAAATTATCGGCGACGATATGATTGGCGCCAATCCGCGCGCAGTAGAATTTGGGTCGGCACCAGTGCTTATCCGTTCGACACTCAATCCCGGGAAAATAAAAGTACATGCTAGAGTATTGTTCGAAGGAGAACACTCGCCTACCCCGGCCGAAATAGAATTTGAAAGTATTGCACCTAAATATAGCCTAGTCTACACAGAAAAGCCACAAGTAAATCAAGGCGTAGCCTATTCCAGTTCATTCAAAAGGCAAATGACAGAAGAAGAAAGGCTGAAAACACTGAACGAAGTAGAATTGCAGCAAACGGAGTTTGGCGAGAAAAAAGCCGAACAGTAAAAACAATTATTCTAAAAGAAAAAAATATAGCATTATGAATTATAACGAATACCCTAAAATTGGAATCCGCCCGATTATAGACGGACGCAGAAAAGGCATAAGAGAATCTCTCGAAGAAACAACAATGAACATGGCTAAAAACGTAGCCCGGTTCTACTCCGAAAACCTTCGCTACCCCGACGGAAGCCCTGTAGAATGCATCATCGCAGACACATGTATAGGTGGCGTAAAAGAAGCTGCCAACTGTGCCGAAAAATTCAAAAGGAATAATGTCGGCTTAACGTTATCCGTCACACCTTGTTGGTGCTACGGTTCGGAAACGATAGACATGGATCCGCTGATACCTAAGGCTATATGGGGTTTCAATGGTACCGAACGCCCCGGAGCGGTTTATCTGGCGGCAGCATTGGCTGCCCATTCCCAAAAGGGATTGCCTACATTTGGCATCTACGGGCACGATGTACAGGATATGGGAGATATGACAATCCCTGCCGACGTACAGGAAAAATTGTTGCGTTTTGCCAAAGCCGGGCTGGCTGTAGCCATCATGCGCGGAAAATCTTATCTGGCAATAGGCAGTGTATCGATGGGTATTGCAGGCTCTATTGTAAATCCTGAATTTTTGCAGGAATACCTGGGGCTTCGCGCAGAATTTGTAGACTGTTCGGAGATACTCCGCCGTATCCAATTAGAGATATACGATAAAGAAGAATATAAGAAAGCCCTCGAATGGACTAAGAAAAACTGTGTGCCAAACGAAGGAGAAGACTACAACCCTGAACATCTGAAACGTTCGCGCGAACAAAAAGACCAGGACTGGGAATTTGTAGTAAAAATGACTCTCATAATGAGAGACCTTATGATAGGTAATGAAAAACTTAACGAAATAGGTTATGGCGAAGAAGCGATGGGACATAATGCCATAGCTGGTGGATTTCAGGGACAGCGCCAATGGACAGACTTTATGCCAAACGGTGACTTCTCCGAAGCTATCCTTAACTCTTCGTTCGACTGGAACGGAATCCGCGAACCTTTCACATTTGCAACCGAAGACGACCATCTGAACGGGATAAGTATGCTGTTTGGCAAATTGCTGACAAATACATCGCAGATATTTGCCGACGTAAGGACATACTGGAGTCCCGAATCTATCGAACGCGTAACGGGGTGGAAACCAGAAGGAGTTCTGTCTCAAGGTGCTATCCACTTAATCAATTCCGGTTCTTGTACACTCGACGGAACAGGACGCCAATCGCAAGACGGCAACCCGGTAATGAAACCTTTCTGGGAAATAAAAGAAGAGGAAGTGAACAAGATGCTGGATGCAACAAAATGGTATCCTGCTTCGCTCGAATATTTCAGAGGAGGCGGCTACTCATCCAAGTTCCTTACCCTGCCGGGTATGCCGATCACAATGTGCAGGCTCAATCTGGTAAAAGGTTTAGGCCCGGTATTGCAAATAGCAGAAGGAGTTACCGCTACATTCCCGCAGGAAGTATTCGACAAAATAGACAGACGTACCGATAAAACATGGCCAAGCACTTTCTTCGTGCCACGCCTTACCGGCAAAGGACACTTCAAAGATGTGTATTCTGTAATGAATTTCTGGGGCGCAAACCACGGCGCGATAAGTTACGGACACATAGGAGCTGACCTTATATCGCTGGCTTCCATGCTGTCTATCCCTGTTTGCATGCACAATGTAGACGAAGATAAAGTATTCCGTCCGTCAGCCTGGGCTGCATACGGTTCCGACATCGAGGGCTCAGACTACAGGGCATGTGCAACATACGGTCCTTTATATAAATAAACTATAAATAGGTTAAAGGCGGTATCAAAATTCTTAAAGTATTAATTTTGATACTGCCAATCCGTTCTTAATTCACTATAATTGCCGTAAAAAAGTAAGAGCCTGCTTAAATTTTAGCGAAAATATTTCTTATAGGTTCTTTAGTATAGTTCTTAGCAACTTTTTTATGCTCTTTTTAGCGTATTTTCCATATTTCACTCTCGGTTTAGCCCGCTAAACCAGCGAGCAAAACACATAAAATCCATCTAAAAACAGCTATAAAAAAGATTTGCTATAAAATTTAAACAGACTCTAAGATTCTTTTCGGAAGTTCCTTTATGCGTAAAAATAAAAACGCGAGCGATTATACAAGCGGTGGAGGTAGTTTTCCCGGAATAGTCGTAGGAATGTCTATTTTCGCGACCTATGTGAGCAGCATTAGTTTTCTCGCCTTACCCGGCAACGCTTACTCTGGCAATTGGAACTCTTATGTTTTCAGTCTGTCTATCCCTGTGGCATCCTTGTTGGCTGCAAAATACTTTGTTCCGTTTTACCGCAATATACAGAGTATTTCCGCATATAGTTTTCTCGAAGAACGTTTCGGTTATTGGGCAAGGGCGTATGCGGCCGCCTGTTACCTGCTTACACAGGTATCGCGCATCGGTTCGGTATTGTTCCTGTTGGCACTGCCGCTACATTCCATGCTGGGATGGAGCATTCCTTTCATCATCATAATAACAAGCCTGTGTGTAACCTTCTACTCTGTGCTGGGTGGTATCAAAGCCGTTATCTGGACAGATGCAATCCAAGGTACAATATTGATTTTCGGAGCGTTGGCCTGTGTAGTCATCCTGTTTCTTTCGTTCCCGGAAGGAGCCGGACAGTTTTTCGAAATAGGAGCAGAATACGATAAATTCTCATTGGGAAGCTTCGGCGCTGCACTGAATGTTCCTACATTCTGGGTGATGCTGGTCTATGGAATATTTATCAACTTGCAAAATTACGGAATCGACCAGAATTACGTACAACGTTATAAGAGTGCAAAAGACGACAAAAGTGCCCGTTTTTCAGCACTATTTGGCGGACTGCTGTATGTTCCTGTAAGCTTATTATTCTTCATCATCGGAACAGCCTTGTTCGTCTACTACAAAACCCAGCCGGGATTACTGCCGGAGGGCATCAGCGGCGATCAGGTCTTTCCTTACTTTATAGTAAACGGCTTACCTACCGGAGTTACAGGGCTGCTGGTTGCCGCCATATTTGCAGCAGGGATGAGTACCATATCTACCAGCATCAATAGTGGCGCAACAGTTATCCTTACCGACTTCTTCCAAAGAGGAAAGAAGGAGGCAGATGTAAAAGATGAGAAGAAGAACATGAAGATACTTCATATAACTTCTTTTGTATTAGGCCTATCGGGTATGTGCGTAGGATTGGCGATGATTTCGGTAAAAAGCGCACTCGATGCGTGGTGGAGCCTTGCCGGTATTTTCAGCGGAGGAATGCTCGGTTTGTTCCTGCTGGGATATGTAGCGAAAAAGGTAAAGAATGTTTATGCCCTGATCGGTACTGTTTGCGGCGTCGCACTAATCTCGTGGATGACATTCAGCGGGCAAACAATCTTCCATAGTTATATGACAATCGTACTGGGCACTATCACAATCTTCTGTGTAGGATTCTTATTAAGCATAATAGTACCCAAGTTTTTCAAAAAAGTAAATAATCAGAATTAAAATAATAATAGATCAATATGCAAAAAAGTGTACTTCGGGGAATCGTACCGCCTATGATTACCCCACTTATAGATACAGATACATTAGATGTACAAGGCGTTAAAAATCTGGTTGAACACCTGATAAATGGTGGCGTTACAGGCATCTTTATACTAGGTACTACAGGCGAAGCCCAACACCTGAGTATCCATATAAAACAAGAATTGATCAAACATACCTGCCTTGCCGTCAACGGCCGTGTCCCTGTACTTGTCGGCATAACAGATACTTCTGTCTACGAAAGCATCAAACTGGCTGAATATGCAGCAGAATACAAAGCCGAAGCTTTGGTAGCCGCTCCTCCATATTATTTTGCGCTGGGACAGCCCGAACTGATTGAATATTATGAGTTATTGGCAGACAAATGCCCACTCCCGCTCTATCTATATAATATGCCTTCGCATACCAAAACGATGATAGAGCCTAATACGGTGATGGCTCTGTCGCATCACAAAAACATTATAGGGCTGAAAGACAGTTCGGCCAATGGAGTATATTTCTGCAAGTTGCTGACCCTGTTCAGAAACCGC
The DNA here is from genome assembly GCF_010501105.1 of Dysgonomonas sp. 511. Classification (GTDB taxonomy): domain Bacteria; phylum Bacteroidota; class Bacteroidia; order Bacteroidales; family Dysgonomonadaceae; genus Dysgonomonas. The sequence continues at coordinate 13,165 of NZ_QVMQ01000026.1, forward strand.
CCCGATTTCGGTCTATTCGTAGGCCCTGAAGAAATGATGGCTTCTGTGGCATTGCTTGGCGCACATGGAGGCGTTTCGGGAGGAGCTAATGTTTATCCTAAAATATTCGTAGACGTATATAATGCAGCGGCAGAAAAGGATGTAGACAAAACCGTAGAATTGCAAGATAAGATGATGGCCGTAAGCCACGAACTTTATAGCATCGGACGTTTCGGGTCGAGCTATATCAAAGGAATAAAAACGGCATTGGCACTTAAAGGCATTTGCAGCGACTTCCTTGCCCAGCCTTTCAACCTGTTTAAAGACCCGGAAAAGGAAAAAGTTAAAGCAGCCGTTGACAAACTGGATTCCCTGTTAAAATAGTTTACCACAAATGAAGAAATTAATAATATTGTTCACCATTGTTTTTAGTCTGCCCCTGGTCTCCAAAGCCGAAACAATAAATATGCAAAGCTTTGGGGCTAAGGCAGATGGAAAAGTTTCCAATACAGCAATTATCAAAAAAGCAATTGATAAACTGGCGGCAAACGGAGGCGGAACATTGTTTTTCCCTACAGGTACATACCTTACAGGCCCTATCGTACTAAAAAGCAACATTACTATCGACATAGAAGCCGGAGCGACTATAAAGTTTACCGATGACATGTCGGAATACACCCCTTTTGTAGAAATGCGTTACGAGGGAGTGGTGATGAAAAGCTTCTGCCCGATGTTTTATGCTTATGAACAACAAAACATAACCATAAAAGGCGAAGGTACGATTGACGGCAATGGAAAAAAATGGTGGTACGGCACATTTACGATAGAAGGAGCCCATAAAGACGAAGCATTCAGGAAAGAACTCGAAGGCTACCGGCAAATGTGGGAGAAAGAAAATCTCAATTTCACCGTTGAAGCCAATTCCGATTGGAAGCGCACATTGGGAAAACGCTTCTTCCGTCCGCCATTGATGCAGCCTTACAAGTGCAAGAACTTTAAGATAGAAGGCGTTACAATCATCAATTCCCCTTTCTGGACTATCAATCCCGAATTTTGCGAGAATGTAAGCGTTCTTGGAGTTACTATCAACAACCCTGACGCGCCAAATACAGATGGTATCAATCCATCGTCGTGCAAAAATGTTATCATAGCCAACTGCAATATCACTGTCGGCGACGATTGCATCACCCTGAAATCGGGACGCGACCTGCAAGGGCGAGAATATGCTACTCCGTGCGAAAATATAACCATTACCAACTGTGTAATGCAAGCCGGACATGGCGGTGTCGTTATCGGCAGCGAGATGTCGGGAGATGTACGCAAAGTAACCATTTCAAACTGTGTATTCGATGGTACGGACAGAGGTATCCGCCTGAAATCTACCCGCGGACGCGGAGGCATTGTAGAAGAAATACGGGTAAGCAATATCGTGATGAAAAACATACCGAAAGAAGCTATTACCCTCAACTTATTCTATTCCAATGTTCCTGCTGAGCCATTTTCGGAACGTACTCCTGTCTTCCGCAATATTCATATATCCGGACTTACCGGCACAGAGGTGAATACAGCTTGTACTGTTTTGGGAATAGAGGAAGCGCCTATATCAGACATTTCATTCTCTGATATAAACATCCAATCCAAAACCGGTTTTGTGATTAACAAAGCGAAAAATATTACGCTGGACAATGTAAGGATAAGCACAGAGATTGGGGCAGCATTTAAGATCAGCGAATCTTCAGGTTTGCGTGTAAACAGTATCTACAATCCTACTCCGCTGACTGACAAACCTGTATTGGAAATAACGGATGTAAAGGATATGTTCGTGCAAGGCTGCTATCCCGAAGCAGGAAGCCAATCTTTTATAAAACTCGATGGAAAACAGACAGATAATATCATTATGATAAACAATTACCTGAACCGTTTGCCATTGCCGGTAGAGAAAGGTGCAGAGTTGAATAGTTCGGCAAATATTATCGTCCAATAATATAAAAACTATCACCCTTATTTTTTTTTGGGGGGGGGAGGAAATGACATGAAAAAGAAAGCTAATTTGTTAATTATATGCCTACTATCAGCAGTTTGTAGTTTTGCCCAGAACACGCAGACTGCCGATAGTGCATATTCGCGTCCATTGATAGACGTATTAAAAGATATAGAAGTCCAATTCGACATTAAGATCAAGTATGATGCCAAGATGATCGATGGCAGGATACTGAAATATGCCGATTGGCGTATCAAGCCGTGGAGTGTGGAAGAATCGCTCTATGCAGTATTAGCACCTTTCGATTATACGTTCGTTATGGATAAGGGCAAATACAAAATAAAATCGTTTGAATATGCCCGTACTAATGAAGAAGGAGGACGTAAATTCCTCAACTATCTGGAGACATTATACACCGATAAAGATAGTTGGGAAAAGCGTAAGGCCGAATTGAAAGAATGTCTGCCTAAAGCATTACAACTGTCGCCAATGCCTGCCAAACCGGATTCGAAGGTAATACTTACTCCCAAACGGAAATATGACGGTTACACTGTCGAAAATTTCGCAATAGAAACCTTACCCGGCATCTATGTTTGCGGCTCCATCTACAAACCCCTGAAAATAAAAGACAAATGCCCTGTTATCCTGAATCCTAATGGTCATTTCGGCAACGGGCGTTACCGCGAAGACCAACAAAAACGGTGTGCTACACAGGCGCGTATGGGGGCAATATCCGCCAGTTGGGACTTGTTCGCATGGGGCGAAAGCCTGTTGCAGTTCGATGGCACATTGCACCGCCTGAGCGCGGCAAATACGATACAATCGTTGAATACGATACGCATACTCGATTATTTACTAACACTGAAAGAAGCTGACCCCGAAAAAGTTGGAATAACAGGAGGATCGGGCGGAGGCAGCATGACGATGATGATAGCTGCCATCGACAACCGCATCGCACTGAGTATCCCTGTGGTGATGTTATCCTCGCATTTTGCAGGGGGATGTCCATGCGAAAGCGGGATGCCTGCACACCTGTGCGGCCACAGGACAAACAATGCGGAAATAGCAGCGATGTTCGCCCCTAAACCACAATTGGCAATTACCGATGGTAAAGACTGGTCGAGCAGTGTTCCCAATCTGGAATTACCATTTCTGAAAAGGACTTATGGGTTCTACAATGCCGAAAATAATATAGAGAATACTCACTTCCCGACCGAAGGGCACGATTACGGGCTATCGAAGCGAAATGCCATATATCCTTTCATTGCAAAGCATTTCGGTCTCAACCTGAATATGGTAGACGAATCGAAAGTGACAATAGAAAAAAATGAACAGATGTATGCTTTTGGCGAAAACGGAGAAAAACTACCCGCCAATGCAATCAAAGGAAAAGAAGCTCTGCTGGAAGTATTGAAAAGCGTGGGTATCATTGATTAATATAAAACAGGAATGTTGAAAAAGGTATTACTATTATTATTCTCTTGTCTGGCTTTGTCCGCCAGTGCCCAGCAGGAAATGAAGCTATGGTACGACAAACCGGCACTCGATTGGAATCAGGCCTTGCCGCTTGGTAACGGGCGTCTGGGGGCAATGGTATTCGGCAATCCGGCTGTTGAGCAATTACAGCTTAACGAAGAAACTATCTGGGCTGGTTCTCCAAATAGTAATGCCCATAAACCGGAAGACGGAACATTGGAGAAAGTACGCAACCTTATTTTCGAAGGCAAGTATGTTGAAGCCGAAGCTCTGGCAACAGCAAAGATAATGTCGCCTAAAAATCACGGAATGCCTTACCAGACAATGGGCGACCTTTTTATATCATTTCCCGGGCATAATAAGTATTCCGAATATTATCGCGATCTGAATATTAGCGATGCTATAGCCAATGTTAGCTACAAGGCTGATGGTGTAACTTACAAGCGTGAAATGTTCACTTCTTTTACCGACCAGACAATAATAGTGAGGTTAACGGCAGACAAGCCGGCTAGCATTTCCTGCAACGCTTTCCTTGCTACACCTCAGGAGAAAGTAGAACGCAAAGTGGAAGATGGCCAGCTGGTGCTAACAGGGCTTACTCCTGCTCACGAAAAACAAAGTGGAAAGGTACAATTGGAAACAAGGGTAAAACCCAAAGTGAAAGGCGGCAATTATACCGTTTCGGACAATATAATCTCTGTAACGAATGCCGATGAAGTTATCTTCTACATAGCTGTTGCAACCAACTTTGTAAATTATAAAGATATCAAAGGAGACAAAACTGCCAAGTGTAAAAAATATATAGAAACGGCTTTTGCCAACGATTATTCAAAAGCAAAAGACGAGCATATCGCTTTCTTTCAAAAGTATATGAACCGTATGTCCCTTGACTTGGGAAAAACAGCAGAATCGGAAAAACCGACAGACCAACGGATTAGAGATTTTTCAAAAACATTCGACCCCGAACTGGCTGCACTTTATTTCCAATTCGGACGTTACCTGCTGATTTCTTGTTCGCAACCAAATACACAACCGGCCAATCTGCAAGGAATATGGAACGACCGTTTCCTGCCTTCGTGGGATAGCAAATATACCTGCAATATTAATGTGGAAATGAATTACTGGCCTGCCGAAATTACTAATCTGTCTGAAATGCACGAACCTATGCTACAGATGGTACGTGAGGTTGCCGAGACGGGCGAACATACAGCCAGGCTGATGTATAATTGCAGGGGATGGGTATTGCATCACAATACAGACATATGGCGTATAACGGGTCCTGTAGACAGGGCTGCTTCGGGTATGTGGCCTACGGGCGGTGCATGGGTAAGCCAGCACCTATGGTACAGGTACGAATATACAGGCGATTTGGAATATCTGAAGTCGGTTTACCCGGTAATGAAGGGTGCTGCTATGTTCTTCAACGATTTCCTGATAGAAGAACCCGAACATGGCTGGCTGGTGGTATCGCCGTCCAACTCGCCTGAAAACACCCACGCAGGCAGCAACAACAAAGCTACGATTACAGCAGGTTGTACTATCGACAACCAGCTTGTTTTCGACTTGTTTTCGAATGTCATCAAAGCATCCGAACTCTTAGGCATTGACAATTCTTTTGCCGATACTCTAAGGCTAAAACGCGACAAACTTCCTCCTATGCAGATCGGGCAACACAACCAATTGCAGGAATGGCTGCACGACTGGGATTCTCCCGAAGATAAGCACCGCCATGTTTCGCACCTTTACGGGCTTTTCCCCAGCAACCAGATATCCCCCATTTACACTCCTCAGCTGTTCGAAGCGGCTAAAAACTCTTTGATTTACCGGGGCGACCCGTCTACAGGCTGGTCCATGGGTTGGAAAGTCTGTCTCTGGGCAAGGCTATTAGATGGTAATCATGCCTATAAATTATTGACAAGCCAGTTAGACCTCGTAACCAACGAAAAGAAAAAAGGCGGCACATACAGCAATATGTTCGATGCTCATCCGCCATTCCAGATAGATGGCAACTTCGGATGTACTGCCGGCATAGCCGAAATGCTGATGCAAAGCCACGATGGTTTTATATACCTTCTTCCTGCTTTGCCCGATGTATGGAAAGATGGCAGCGTGAAGGGGCTGGTAGCCAGAGGCGGTTTTATTATCGACATGGACTGGAAAGACGGTAAAGTAAGTAACCTGAAAATCACTTCCCAATATGGTGGCAATTGCCGTATCCGCATAGCCGTGCCGTTGAAAGGCGTAGGACTAAAAAAAGCGAAAGGCGGCAATCCGAATATCCTGTTCGAAACACCTAAAGTAAAACCTGCTTTAATCTCAGAAAAAGCAACATTGAATGTCACTCCACTCAATCTGGAAAAGACGACCCATCTGTACGATTTACCTACAGAAAAGGGCAAAACATACAACCTGAAAATAGCTAATTAACTAACATATAATATAAAAACGATGAAGTATCATATTCTTACAATCTTTTCAGCATTATTACTGATTAGTTGTAGTCAAAATAAGACGCAGGAAACAGAAGAAAGATGGTCTGAAAAAATAGCTAAATCGGAAATGACCCGCTTCCCTGAGGCATGGATGATAGAAAAAGCAAAATCGCCACGATGGGGTTACACACACGGCTGTGTAGCAAAAGCAATGCTCGATATGTTCGACCATACAGGAGACAGCATTTATTATAATTATGCCAAAGGATATGCCGATAGCCTGATTACAAAGGACGGACAAATAAAGACATATCGCATGGATAAATATAATATCGACAATATCAACCCGGGCAAGATACTGTTTCGACTGTATAAATCGACAGGAGACGAACGGTATAAGACAGCCATCGACACACTGATGGTTCAAATGCAAAAGCAGCCCCGCACGTCCGAAGGCGGCTTCTGGCACAAGCAGATTTATCCGCACCAGATGTGGCTCGACGGGCTGTATATGGCTTCTCCGTTTCTGGCAGAATATGCAAGGGATTTCAATCATCCCGAACTGTTCGATGAAATAGTGAACCAAATCAGGTTGATGGACAAAAACAGCTACGACCCCCAATCCGGCTTATTCTATCACGGATGGGACGAAAGCCGCGAACAAAAATGGGCGGATAAAACCACAGGACGTTCACCTAATTTCTGGTCGAGAAGCATCGGCTGGTATGGTATGGCACTTGTGGATGTGCTTGACTTCCTCCCCGAAAACCATGCAGGACGGACTGATATCCTGACCATTATAGAGAAGATGGCAAAAGGTATTGTAAAATGGCAAGATGAAAAATCCGGCGTATGGTATCAGGTAACTAATATGGGCGATAAAGAAGGAAATTATCTTGAGTCGTCGGGTTCAGCCATGTTCGTCACTTTCCTCTACGATGCCATCAACAAAGGGTATATCAGTGCAGACTATAAAGCTGCGGCAGATAAAGGCTTCGATGGGCTGATTAAAGAATTTCTGCAAAAAGAAGAGAATGGAACATACTCTATTACTAACTGCTGTGCCGTTGCAGGCTTAGGCGGTGAGAAAAAATACCGCGACAGCTCTTTCGAATACTATATCAGCGAACCTGTAATATTGAACGACCCTAAATCGGTAGCGCCATTTATCTGGGCGGCTATCGGACACGAAGAATCAGAGAGTAAAACCAATAAATAAGCCGGACAAGACAATGAACAAATATATACTTCTTATATTCTCCCTACTGATTGCCAACTTTTCATTCGCTCAGGACAAATCGAAGAAAGCAGGCTTACCTTGGGACAATGGCAAACTGAAAGTTAGCGACAACAAACGTTTCCTGCAACACGAAAACGGAACACCATTCTTCTGGCTTGGAGAAACAGCTTGGCTTCTTCCATCACGTTCGAACAGGGACGAAGTCGATTATTTTATGAATGAGACAAAAAAGAACGGATATAATGTTTTGCAAATATCCACGCTACATAACATCCCGTCGATGAATGTGTACGGACATTGGGCTTTACCAAACAGGTTCGACTTCAAGGATATCGACAAGCCGGGAGAATATAACTATTGGCAACACGTAGATTACATTGTAGAACGCGCACAACGCAGTGGAATCTACATCGGTATCGTTTGCGTATGGGGAACCCCTGTCCAGCAAAAACTAATGACAGTAGAAGATGCCAGGAAATATGGTAAATTCTTAGCCGAACGCTACAAAAAATACCCGAATATAATCTGGCTGATAGGTGGCGACATCCGCGGAGATGTAGAGCCGGAAGTCTGGCAGTCATTGGCTACCACTATCAGGAGTATAGATTCCGGCCACCTGATGACATTCCACCCGCGCGGACGTACATGTTCTTCCACATGGTTTCACAATGAGCCCTGGTTAGACTTCAATATGTTCCAATCGGGGCACCGCCGCTACAACCAGCGCAAAGGTGACGGAGACTACCCGATAGAAGAAAATACGGAAGAAGACAACTGGCGGTTTGTTGAACGTGAATTTGCTATGTCGCCTAAAAAACCGGTTATTGATGGCGAACCTTCTTACGAAGATATACCTCACGGACTGCATGATGCAAACGAGCGTCGTTGGTTGGCCGAAGATGTACGCCGTTATGCTTACTGGTCGGTTTTTGCAGGCTCGTTCGGACATACCTACGGGCATAATTCTACAATGCAAATGCTTCGTCCGGGATACCAAGCTTCATTCGGAGCCGAAAAGCCTTGGTGGGAAGCTATACACGACCCGGGTTGCCAACAGATGAAATACCTAAAAAAACTTGTTATGGCATTCCCTTTCTTCGAAAGGATTCCCGATCAATCCGTGATTGCGGGGACAAACGGACTACAATACGAGCGCGTGATAGCTACCAGAGGCAACGATTATATATTAGTCTATAACTATACCAATCGCAAGGAGGAAATAGATATGACTAAAATATCCGGCGCAAAGAAAAAAGCATGGTGGTACAGCCCGGTTAATGGTTCTGTAGAATATATTGGTGAATTTAATAATGGTAAGCAGGCTTTTATCCACGACTCCGAATACAGGGCTGGTAACGACAAGGTGCTTATCATTACAGATGCTAAAACCTCTTATGTAAAAGATAATCTGGAACAACAAGGCAATTGATAGAAACTGCCTTTATTAAGAAATGCCATGAAAAAAATTATACTTATATTATCAATTCTATTTTGCTCCCTATCCGCCTTTCCTACCAATGTAAAGGAACTAAGGTGCGAAATGCTAAACAATCCCGAAGGCATCAATACGATTACTCCGCGTTTGGGATGGATAATAGAATCGCAGGAGCGAAATATAGTACAAAAAGCCTACTGGATATTAGCCGCATCTTCGCCTGATAAACTGAACGAAAAAGATGCCGATCTTTGGAATACAGGAAAGGTAGAAAGCAATATATCTACACTTATTCCTTATGCCGGCAAAACGCTGACCTGCCGCAGCCGGGTATATTGGAAAGTAAAAGTATATACCAACAAAAGCGAAACGGACTGGAGTTCGCCTGCAAATTTTAGCGTAGGCTTGCTTGCAGAGTCAGACTGGTCGGCAAAATGGATCGGTTTAGACAAAGTATTTCCGTGGGATAGCGAAACACAGCACGCACGCCTGTCTGCGCGTTATTTCCGCAAAGAGTTTACCAACCAGAAGCAAATAAAATCGGCAAAGGCATATATTTCCGGTCTCGGACTATACGAACTGTATATCAACGGGCAGAAAATAGGGGATCAGGTATTGGCTCCGGGACAAACCAATTATTTCAAAACGGTTTTATACAATACCTTCGATGTTACGCCTTATATCAAACAGGGTAAAAATGCCATAGGCACTATTTTGGGAAATGGGCGTTTCTATAATATGCGCCAGAATTTCAAGCCTCATAAAATCATGACTTTCGGTTACCCGAAAATGATTCTTCAAATAGAAATAGAATATAACGATGGCAGCCGTCAAACTATAGTCAGCGACGAATCGTGGAAAGTAACCGCCGATGGCCCTATCCGTTCCAACAATGACTTCGATGGAGAGGAATACGATGCAACCAAGGAACTAGGAGCTTGGAATACAATAGGTTTCAATGATAAAAAATGGCTCAAAGCCGAATTGGTAAAAGCTCCGGGTGGGGTAATGACTGCCCAGATGACCGAAAACATGAAAATAATGAAGGTGATGAAACCAAAGTCGATAACAGCTTTGGCAAAAGATACATTCATCATCGACATGGGGCAAAATATGGTGGGCTGGCTGAGCCTACAGGCAAAAGGCAAAAAAGGTGATAAAATAACGCTTCGCTTTGCCGAAACACTGGAAAAGGACGGACGCCTCAGAACAATAAACCTTCGCAGCGCCCGCGCGACTGATGTCTACACGATGAAAGGCGAAGGCTCGGAAAAATGGGAACCACGCTTCATTACACACGGCTTCCGCTATGTAGAAGTGACGGGTTATCCGGGTACACCTACCGTAAACGATTTCGAAGGGAAAGTTGTATATGATGACATTGCAACTACAGGCTCTTTCGAAACTTCGAACAGCATTCTCAACCAAATATATCAAAACGCATGGTGGGGTATCAACGGTAATTATAAGAGTATTCCACTCGATTGCCCTCAACGCGATGAAAGACAGCCCTGGCTGGGCGACCACACCATCGGTTGCATTGGCGAAAGCTTTGCCTACGACAACAAAAGGATGTACACAAAATGGCTGGATGATATAAAAGACAGCCAAACGCCTGAAGGGAAGATATCTGATATCGTGCCTCCATACTATATGATATACTATAGTGATAATATGACATGGCCGGGTACTTATCTCTTTGTGGCAGACATGATACATAAGCAATACGGTAATGCCGAACCTATCAAAAAGCATTATCCGCATATGAAAAAGTGGTTTATGCACATGAAAAACAATTACCTGAACGCCGAATTTATAATGACTAAGGATAAGTATGGCGATTGGTGCGTACCGCCCGAATCGAAAGAAATGATACATTCGCAAGACCCTGCACGCAAAACTGACGGGCAGCTTATTGCTACAGCATATACTTACAAACTGCTGCAAATGTTACAGGAATTTGCCCTTATATCAGGTCATAAAGAAGATTTAATGGAATATGCCCTGCTTGCTGAAAATGTACGGGACGGGTTCAACAAGAAATTCTATAATGCCGAAACAGGACAATATAGCAATCATACCGTCACAGCTAACCTCTTACCCCTCGCATTCAACATTGTTGAAAAGGAAAACGAAGACAGGGTTTTCCAGAATATGATAAGCAAAATAAACAAAAACAAGCTGCATATCAGCACGGGTGTTATCGGCACACAATGGCTAATGCGCGAACTAACACGCAAAGGCTGCGCTGACGTTGCCTATACCATTGCCACTCAAAAAGATTATCCTAGTTGGGGATATATGGCTGAACAGGGTGCGACTACCATCTGGGAACTGTGGAACGGTGATACTGCCAGCCCCAAGATGAACTCGCACAATCATGTAATGCTTTTGGGCGACCTGCTGGCTTGGATGTATGAAGACTTAGCCGGAATAAAATCGCATAAGATACATCAAGGATTCAAATGGCTGTGGATGAAACCTCATCCGACCGAAGACCTGACATACACCAAGGCATCCCATAAAACGCCTTACGGATGGGTAAAAAGCAACTGGGAACTAAAAGACGGCATTTTCACATGGAAAATATCCATTCCTGCCAATTCGAGGGCTAACATACTGGTTCCTGCTGCTTCTTTAGAAGATATCACAGAAAGCAGTAAACCTGTGAAGGAAATAGAAGGACTGAAGTATGTTAGGATTGAAGAAAACCGTATCAATCTGGAAATCGGTTCGGGCGAATACACTTTCGTTTGCAAATATGGAGAAGCTGCCAACCGCTACAAAGAAGGCATCCTTGTAGATGAATTTATTTGCGAAAAACCTTCTTTCCCCGAAAGCCATGCATCTACCATCGCCGAAACTAAGGAGGGACATCTTATCGCTTCATGGTTTGGCGGAACAAAAGAGCGCAACCCCGACGTTTGTATCTGGGTGAGCCGCCTGATAGACGGAAAATGGACTGCACCACAGAATGTTGCAAACGGCATTGTAAACGATACGTTGCGCTATGCTACATGGAATCCCGTATTGTATCAGGTTCCGAATGGCGAATTGCAATTATATTATAAAGTCGGGCCGAATGTTGCGGGTTGGGTTGGCAAGGTAATAACCTCGAACGACGGCGGTGTTACATGGTCAGCTCCGCGCGATCTGCCGGAAGGATTTTTAGGCCCCGTCAAGAATAAACCTGTCCTGCTGAAAAACGGCACATTGCTTTGCCCGTCGAGTACAGAGGGTAATGGCTGGAAAACCCATTTCGAAGCGACAAAAGACTTTGGCAAGACATGGACAAAGATAGGGCCAATAAACGAAGGCAAAGACCTGCACACGATACAGGCCTCTATACTGACATATAAAGACGGCTGCTTGCAGATACTTTGCCGCACCAAAGAACGGGCTATCGCCGAATCGTGGTCGCGCGACAATGGTAAGACATGGACACCTATAGCCAAAACGAATATGCCGAATAACAATTCTGGAACAGATGCCGTAACACTATACGATGGACGCCAATTACTTGTCTACAACCACGTTTTGCCACACGATACACTAAAGAACGGGAAAGGTGCACGCACCCCTCTCAATGTTGCTATATCGGAAGATGGAAAGACATGGAATGCAGCGTTAGTTCTCGAAGATTCGCCTATCAGCCAATACTCTTATCCATCTGTTATACAAACCAAAGACGGCATGGTACATATAGTCTATACATGGCGACGCAAAGCCATTAAGCACGTGACGATAGATCCGAATAAACTGGTATTATCCAAAATCGAAGACATGAAATGGCCTTCGGTAAAAGAAACGAAAGAGATACAGGTTGTAAACAACCACCGCTATAAAGTTTCCGTTTGCGACTGGATGATGCTCAAACGCCAGAAAGTAGGAGCAATGGAACTAGCTAAAGAGCTTAGTGCCGATGGCCTCGAACTGGATATGGGCGGGCTTGGCAAGCGGGTTTCGTTCGACAATAAATTTACAGAAAAACATTTTCAGGAACTTTTTATTTCGGAATGCAACCGCCTCGGCATCGAATTCAGCTCTGTTGCTATGTCTGCTTTTTACGGACAATCATTTGCCAAGCGCGACAATTACGAACAGTTGATAGACGAGTGCATCGCTACAATGAAGGCTCTGGGCGTTAAAGTTGCATTCCTGCCGATGGGCAATCAAAGCGACCTTGTAAAAGAACCGGAACTATATCCTATCGTATTGGAAAGGCTAAAAGTTGTGGCTAAAAAAGCTGAAGCGGCAGGCGTAATTATCGGCATAGAAACTACATTGACCGCAAAAGAAGAAGCCAAACTGATAGATAAAATCAATTCTCCGGCTATCCGCAGTTATGTAAACTTCTCATCCATTCTGAAAAGAGGAGGTGATATAATAAAAGACCTGAAAACGTTGGGCAAAGACCGCATCGTACAGATTCATGCAACAAACACTGATGGTCATTGGATAGAAAACGACCCTGCCTTGAATATGAAAGAGGTGAAAGCCACTCTCGACAAAATGGGTTGGAACGGTTGGCTTGTCGTTGAGCGTTCGCGCGATGTAAACGATGTGCGCAATGTGAAGAAAAACTATGGGGCAAATATAAAATACCTGAAATCTGTATTTCAATAATATAAACGGATACCATGAAATATAAAATCCTGTACATATTATTAGCCGTTTCCTTGCTTTTTGCAGCTTGTTCGCAGCAGAAAAAGCCATCGGTAAACGGAGCTGGCGCAACAAAGGACGGTGTTCCATCCATAATAGAAGTAGCATCGAAAACAGACAGCATATCTCCCGGGAAATTTCTCGAAGTTTGTAAGAAATACAATATAAATCAGGCTTCTGTTTACCAATGGAAAAACCGTTTGATTGTCTTCGATGTTTTTGACGATTATCAAGTGTTGATGCACGAGCTTACACTAGCTTATGCTGATGAAATGCTGGAGGTGAAATATTATGATGAGCCATACTATATCTTCAACCGTAAAAACTGCGACAACAAAGAAACAGCCGCAGAGTGGAGCCACACTATTATGACAGCCAGCCTGGTAGCTGATACTACAATGCAACGCGAATATATGGAATATCATGCCACGCAGTCCGAGATGTGGCCGGAAGTAGCAAACGGATTTTGCAATGCTGATTTCCAACAACTGCTAATGTATCGCAATGGCAGGCAGTTGATGCTGATTATAAGCATCCCGAAAGGGGAAAACCTCGACGAACTGAATCCCAAAACAACAGAAAACAATCCGCGCGTTGATGAATGGAATGCTATAATGGCTAAATACCAGGAAGGCATTCAGGGTACACAGCCGGGAGAATCGTGGGTGGTGTTTTCAGCCGTCAATTGATAGAAACCTTTTTCTTCGCTAAAAGAAGGAACTACTTGTAACTTGTAATTCGTAACTTGTAACTAAAAATATGAACCAAACGAACTACCAATTATTCGACTTTCTCAATTTCGAACCCTCTTTAGACAATGGAGACCGTCTTTGGCGTGCTTGTGCGCCATCTGATATAGAGGAGCAAAATGGAGATATTTATATAACCATACCTTTCCAACTTCAACACAACTCGAACGAGATAACTCCCGACAATTCTGTCCCCAGAAAGGATTACAAGCTCAGGATCAGGGCTTATGGAGATAAGACAATCAGGGTGTCAGTCGCTTTCGATGGTAGTGCCATTCCCGAAGAGTCGGAAATGCTTCAATACGCCGATACATTAAAAGTGATCCCCCTCTCATTTACCAAGAATGAAACCGAATGGATAATAACAGACCATGCAGGAAACAAAAGGGCTGTAGTCGACTTTTCTCAACCTAAAACTGAATGGTGGAGCGACCTGCAACCGGCTCCGCAGGAAACTATTGACTTACGTTTCTATCCTGATGGAAAGAAGGAAGTAAAACTATCGGCTTACGATATGTTTTCTCCTGCCCGTCACGATGCTTTTGCATTGGCTATGGTAGAACGTAATGGCACACCCGACAGGGCAACCTGCTCATTCAGTGCCAAACCCGACGAGTGCTATATGGGCACAGGCGAGCGTTTTGCAAAACTCGACCTTTCGGGCAAAACCATGCAGCTTCGCAACCAGGACGGACAAGGCGTGAACAACCGCCGGGCATATAAAACCATCCCGTTTTATATTTCGTCCGAAATGTACGGGTTGTTCCTGCATACATCGTCTTTCGCCAAATACTCGTTGGCAGACCATTCTACGCGTTCGGCCCAGGTGATGGTAGAAGAAGCGATGCTCGATATGTTCGTTATAGGTGGCGATAGCCCCGAACAAATATTATACGGTTATCGCCAGATTACTGGCTTCCCATCCCTACCCCCACTGTGGAGTTACGGCGTATGGATGAGCCGTATGACTTACTTCTCGGCCGACGAAGTGAATGAAATATGCGACAGGATGCGCAAAGAGAATTATCCGTGCGATGTTATCCATCTCGATACAGGTTGGTTCGAAACAGACTGGCTTTGCGAATGGAAATTCAACGAGGAGCGTTTCGCTAACCCGGAGAAATTTATTCAGGACTTAAAGAAGAACGGATACCGGGTAAGCCTTTGGCAACTGCCTTATATAGCCTACAATGCCGAACAATATCAGGAAGCCGCCAAAAACAATTATATAAGCAAAAGCGAAAAGAAAATACAGGGGGCATCCAATTTCAGCGTTCAGGATTATGCCGGAACGATAGACTTCACCTACGATAAAGCTACCGAATGGTATAAAGGCTTGCTCAAGAAACTGTTGGATATGGGCGTTGTCTGCATAAAAACAGACTTTGGCGAAGATATCCATCTGGATGCTGAATATCACTCGATGAACCCTGACAAACTGCACAACCTTTATCCGTTGTTCTATCAAAAAGCGGCTTACGAAATAACGAAGGATGTGACAGGCGACGGCATCATATGGGCGCGTGCCGGATGGGCGGGAAGCCAGCGTTATCCGCTGCACTGGGGAGGCGATTCGGCTTGTTCGTGGGATGGAATGGCAGGATCGTTGAAAGGCGGCTTGCATCTGGGGCTTTCGGGATTCGGCTTCTGGAGCCACGATGTGCCCGGTTTTCACGGTGTGCCTAATTTTATGAACTCAATATTGCCCGATGATATATATGTCCGCTGGACTCAGTTCGGCGTATTCACTT
This sequence comes from Dysgonomonas sp. 511, assembly GCF_010501105.1. GTDB lineage: Bacteria > Bacteroidota > Bacteroidia > Bacteroidales > Dysgonomonadaceae > Dysgonomonas. Next base: position 28,873 of record NZ_QVMQ01000026.1, read on the forward strand.
CGCACATCCGCTATCATGGTTCACACAAGCGCGAGCCTTGGTACTATCCGAATATCAGCCATATAGTAAAAGACTGGTGGCATTTGCGCTACAAGCTTATCCCGTATATAATGGAACAAAGCGAGAAAGCCACACAGACAGGCTATCCCGTACTCAGGGCACTATGGGTGCACCACTTCGATGATAAGACATGTAACCACATCGACGACCAATATTACTTTGGCGATGATATACTCGTTGCCCCTGTAATGAACTCGGAAAACAAACGCGATATCTATCTGCCCAAGGGAAAATGGATAGGCTTTTTCGATGGGAAGGTGTATGAAGGAAACCAATGGTTGAAGAATGTAGAAGTGCCGTTGGAAGAAATGCCTGTATTCGTAAAATATGGGGCAGAGATACCTGTTTATCCCGAAAATGTAAACTGTACGGATGAGATGGATATGGCGAAAGTAGTCAGAGTGAAATTTGATAAAAGTTTTAAAGAGATAATATAATGGACATCCCATTCTCCCTAAAGGGTGGGCTGTTAAGTTCTAAATAAAATAATACTTTAAGAGAATAAAACATGACACTGAGATACACGAAGAAGCCACTGAGAAACACTGAGAAGAAAAAAACTCAGTGAACCTCAATGTTTGCTCAGTGTTTCTCAGTGTAATAAAGAATCGGAACTTAACAGTCCTACCCCCAAAGAGAAGGCTAAATACCTAATACAACATGAAAACGTGGAAAAGTAATTTCGAAGAATCTAAAAAACACTATATCGACTGGTGGAACCAAAAAGGCATTGTCCTCACCATGTGGGAGCACCTGTTTAAAGACGGCGCGCCTTATGCCGACATTCCCGAACCTGCTCCGGCGAAAGACTTAGACCAGTTTTGGTTCGACCCGGAATGGCGTTCCCGTTATCTGAACTATCAGATGTCGCGCAATTCATACAAAGCAGACATACTGCCTGTTGCCAACACCCAACTGGGCCCCGGTTCGCTGGGTGCTATCCTGGGCGCCGAACTCGAAGGACGGGAAGACACTATCTGGATACGCGAACAGCATAATTTTTCGGACGAGATAGTATTCGACGAAAGCAACAAATGGTGGCAACTGCACCTCGAATTACTTCGCAAATGCAAAGAAAAAGCGCAAGGCAATTATCTGATTGGCTGCCCCGATTTGGTAGAGGGGCTTGATGTGCTTGCCAGCCTCAAAGGGTCTGACAATGCGCTGATGGATATTATGATAGATCCGGACACTACCCTGCAACAATTACAGGCTGTAAACGATGCTTACTTTAAAGCATTCGACCAGATATACGATATAATCAACGAAGACGGCGAAATGGCTTTCTGCTATTTCTCCATCTGGGGGCCTGCAAAAGTATCTAAGTTGCAATGTGATATATCTATTATGATTTCGGAAGACGATTTCCGCACATTCGCCCTTCCTTTCCTTCGCGAGCAGACCGAAAAGATAGATTATACGCTCTACCACCTCGACGGCGTAGATGCCATGCGCCACGTAGATGCTTTGCTCGAACTCGAAAACCTCAACGCCATACAGTGGACACCGGGCGTAGGGCAACCGCAAGGCGGTGCTGCCTGTTGGTACGACCTGTATAAGAAGATACTGGCTGGCGGTAAGTCTATAATGGCAAACTGGGTGACTTTGGACGAACTGAAACCTCTGCTCGACAATGTGGGCAATCAGGGGTTGAATATACAAATGGATTTTAAATCGGAACATGAAATAGACGAAGCCTTAAAAATAATAGAAGCATATAGATGAAAAACCTAATCGAACTAACAGGACTGGATATCGGGATAATTATAGTATATATAGCTATTCTGGTGGGAGTGGCCATTTGGGCAAGCTTTGGCAAGAAGAATAAGGGTGGAAACCTGTTCCTTGCCAATAAGTCGCTGGGTTGGTTTGCTATCGGACTGACCATGTGGGGGACGAATGTAGGGCCTTCCATGCTGATAGCCAATGCCAGCAGCGGGTTCGAGGGCGGTATTGTCGCCGGCAATTTTTCGTGGTATGCATTTCCGTTTATCCTCTTGCTTGCATTTGTTTTTGCCCCGCGCTACCTCGGCGCAAGGGTGATGACATTGCCCGAATATATGGGAAAACGTTTTGGCGACAAGACCCGCGAATACATAGCATGGTACACCATTGTCACCATATTGATTTCGTGGCTGGGACTGACACTTTTCTCCGGAGGGGTGTTTATGGCACAAATCTTAGATATGTCGCTTTATTCGTGCATCATCATCCTCGTACTTGTTTCGGCGGCTTTTACAATGGCGGGCGGGCTGAAAACAATAGCCTATACCAATGTTTTCCAGATGCTTCTGTTGATTGGGGTTTCGGCACTTCTGGCTGTAATGGCAGTTGATAAAATAGGTGGCATTGAAAAAGTAGTAGCAGAAACACCATCTAGTTATTGGAATCTTTTCCAACCGCTTAGCGACCCTAACTTCCCGTGGCTGGCTATCCTTATAGGCTATCCTATCATGGGTGTCTGGTTCTGGTGTACCGACCAATCGATGGTGCAGTCCGTTATCGGTGCAAAAAATCTTAAGCAGGGACAACTGGGTGCAAACTTCTGTGCGTGGCTCAAGCTTATAGATATACCGCTGTTTATCCTGCCGGGAATATTATGTTTCATACTGCTCCCCAACCTTACCAATTCGACAGATGCGTACCTTCAACTGGTGAAAGAAGTATTTCCTCCGGGGCTGATAGGATTAGTGGTAGTGGTAATGGTAGCGGCTTTAATCAGCACCATCGGTTCTGCCCTCAACTCGCTGAGCACTGTTTTCACAATGGATATCTTTGTAAAGAATTATAAACCTAATTGTACAAACAAAGAAATAACCCGCATAGGGCGCATCGTAGTGCTTATTGGGGCTATCTTATCTGTCTTTCTGGCTATTGGAATCACCTTTATACAAGGGCTTAGCTTCTTCAACATCTTCCAGTCGGTATTGAGCTTTATTGCCCCGCCTATGGCTGTGGCATTCCTTACTGCCGTGCTTTGGAAAAGGACTTCGGCAAAAGCGATAAACCTGCTGCTGACATACGGTACGGTATTTAGTATCGGCATCGGTATTTTGTATTATTGCGGATTGATATTTCCGGGATTGCATTTCTTATACTTATCATTCTTTATATTTGTAATATTGGCCATCTTCGTATTCGCCTATTCGTTGTCGGACAAAAGCGAATCGGCTTCTACCCTCTCCTATTCGCCTATCAGGATAAACAAAGGCGTAAAAGTGGCATGGGGTTTACTAGTAGTAGTAATGGTCGGCTTATATGTATTTTTTAACGGACATTGATTTTGAACATAATATAGATTTTTATGGATACGACATTAGAAAAGCTTTTTGAGTGTGTAGAATTTGGAAAAATAAATCTGGCGGCAAACTTCCCTCCTCAAATGAAAGGTATGCCTGGCGCAGACGAATATACTAAAGAAGCACTGGACAAAGGTATTTCACCAAACGATATAATGAACGAAGCCCTTATTCCTGCTATGAATAAGGTGGGGCAGAAATTTACAGAAAACAAGATATTCGTTCCTCAGATGCTACTATCGGCCAAAGCGATGAATGCGTCGATGGAACATTTGAAGCCATTCTTCAAATCGGGAGAAGTAAAACGCAAAGGCACATTCATTCTGGGAACTGTTTTCGGCGACCTGCACGATATAGGCAAAAACCTTGTGGGCATGATGGTAGAAGGCGCAGGCTGGGAAGTGATAGACTTGGGGATAGATGTAAAAACAGAGAAATTTGTAGAAACACTTCAGCAACATCCTAATGCGATAGTCGGACTGTCGGCACTGCTCACCACCACCATGGTGAATATGGAACCGATAATAAAAGCGATAAAAGGAATCTCGCCCGAAACGAAAGTTATAGTAGGCGGTGCACCTCTATCGCAGGAGTTTGCAACCTCTATCGGTGCAGATGGTTATGGAAAAGACCCGCAGGGAAGTATCAATTGGTTAGAATCGGTAGTGGCATGAAGTGGACAGATCAGATTTTAAATAGCCGGAAAAGATTGGCCATCCCTGTGATGACCCATCCGGGCATAGAGGCTATCGGGAGGACAGTAAAAGAGGCTGTTACCGATGGGCAGGTACATTACGAAGCCATCAAGTATTTATCCGATAAATACGACATTGCTGCCTGTACGGCAATCATGGACTTGACGGTAGAAGCCGAAGCGTTTGGTGCAACAGCTCATCTCACCGACGACGAAGTGCCGAGTATAACAGGTCGCTTGGTGTCCGACATGGAATCGGTAGAAGCTTTGGCTGTACCGGGAATGGACGCTGGGCGTATCGCCGAATACCTGAAAGCAAACCGGCTGGCTGTAGAAAATATTAAGGATAAGCCCATTCTTTCGGGATGTATAGGGCCTTATTCGCTGGCAGGACGCTTGTATGATATGTCGGAAATAATGGTAGGTATCTACATAGAACCGGATACGATCAACCTGCTGTTGGAAAAGTGTACGCAGTTTATCATGGATTATTGCAAACACCTGAAAACAATAGGTACAGATGGTGTTATTATAGCCGAACCTGCTGCCGGGCTGCTTTCGAATGATGATTGCTTGGAATTTTCTACTAAATATGTAAAACAAATAGTGGATGCCGTACAAGATGATAATTTCACAGTGGTTCTGCACAATTGCGGGAATACAGGCCAATGTACCGATGCCATGATTGCCAGCGGTGCGAAAGCGTTGCATTTTGGCAATCAGATAGATATGACAGAGACGCTTAAAGTTTGCCCGCCGGATATAATCGTGATGGGTAACCTCGACCCTGTTTCGGTATTTAAGCAAGCCACGGCAGAAGAGGTGGCAGCTGCAACTACTAACCTGCTGGAACAAACAAAGCCCTACAAGAACTTTGTAATTTCTACGGGCTGCGATATCCCGCCCCATGTCCCGGTAGAGAATATCGAAGCGTTTTTTGCTGCCGTTGATAAATATAACAGTTGATATAAGATGCCGAAGTCAGGATTTCAATCATATTCGTTTTCGTTCCGGGAGGTTGCACCTTCTAAGGATGATATATTGAATTTCATCCATGCAGAAGGCTCGGACGAATCGCATCCTGTAAATATTATTACAACCGAACTTCTGGATCTGCTATCCCGTAGCGAAAACCAAATAAAAGGCGGTTATATAATTAAAGAAATAACTTCATTACAGGTGAAAGAAGGGAAGCTTGGAATCGGTAATCATATACTCGATATAGGCGCACAAATAGCATCATATGTGCGCGAAGCATCCCATATCGCCTTATTCCTGTGTACGGCTGGCGATGTTTTTACGTCGCTGTCGAAATACTACAACGACAAGGGCGATTATCTGGAGGCATTTACTGCCGATGCTATCGGTTCGCTCACCGTAGAAAATGCCATGGATAAGGTTCAGGAGCAGTTATCTTCCTCCTTACTCAATAGCGGTTTATCTATAAGCAATCGCTACAGCCCGGGCTATTGCAACTGGATATTGGCTGGGCAACAAAGCTTATTCAACCTGATAGGGGAAAACCCTACAGGCATTACTTTGAGCGATTCGTCCCTGATGAATCCTATTAAATCGGTAAGCGGGATAATCGGTATCGGCAAAGAGATGAAGAAACGGGATTATGGTTGTAAAATATGTAATAACCATACTTGTATTTATAGAAAAATAATAAGTAATCAATAGACTTTAGTGTACTAGAGTTCTAGTTTACTAAGAGTCTGTTTAAATTTTATAGCATATCTTTTTTATAGCTGTTTTTAGATGGATTTTATGTGTTTTGCTCGCTGGTTTAGCGGGCTAAACCGAGAGTAAAATGCGGAAAATACGCTAAAAAGAGCATAAAAAAGTTGCTAAGAACTATACTAAAGAACCTATAAGAAATATTTTCGCTAAAATTTAAACAGGCTCTAAAAAACATATATAATTTCCATGAAATTAATAAGCATCGCAATTTTACTATTCCTTTCGCTATCGGCTTCTGCTGTCGATATCTATGTTTCGCCCAACGGCAACGACCGCAATCCGGGAACAAGAGCAGAGCCGAAAGCTTCGCTGCATGGAGCTATCAGGGAAGCCCGCGAATACCGCCGGTTATTGAAGGTTGGGAAAGACGAGCCTATACGCATACTTATGGGCAGAGGCGTATATAATCTATATGAACCTGTATTTATCCGTCCCGAAGATTCGGGTACAGAAACCAGCCCGACCATAGTAGAAGCCATCGGCAAAGAAAATGTAACCCTCAGCAGTGGAATACGAATTGAAGGATGGAAAAAACAAGGAAAATATTGGGTTGCAGATGTCCCGTCCTTCAATGGCAACAGGTTGATTTTTCGCCAACTCTGGATCAATGGAAAAAAAGCTGTAAGGGCTCGCAATGTTTCCGACTTCGAACAAATGGACAGGATAAGAAGCAACGACAAGATAAACGAAATACTCTGGATTCCTGCATCTGCGGTAAAAGGCCTGACCAGATCCGAAAGCCTCGAACTGGTTATCCATCAGATGTGGGCTATTGCAAACCTGAGGGTAAAATCAATCACAGTACAAGGCGATTCGGCAGGAGTACGCTTCCACAACCCCGAAGCCCGCATCCAGTTCGAACACCCGTGGCCGCAGCCGATGGTGAAAGAAGGATTCAACTCCGCATTCTACTTTACCAATGCTATCGAGCTGCTCGACGAGCCGGGAGAATGGCATCACGATACGAAGACCGGCAAGATATACTATATGCCCCGTGCTGGCGAAGATATGGCTAAGGCAGAAGCAATTGTCCCTACCTTAGAGTCTTTAATCGAGATAACAGGTACACCCGACCGCCCTGTAAAGCATTTCCAATTCCGTAATATCAATTTTGCCTATACCACATGGACACGCCCTTCTACTATGGGGCATGTGCCTTTGCAGGCAGGCATGTACCTGCTCGACGGCTATAAATTAAGGCCTCCGGGCGTTCCGGGCAACTTCAACAAAGGCATAGAAAACCAGGGTTGGGTAGGTCGCCCGCCTGCGGCCGTTATGGTACAAAGCGCCCAACAGATAGAATTTGACCAATGTCGTTTCGAACATCTGGGCTCGTGTGGAATCGATTTTATCGACAGGGTACAACACGCAACGATAAACGGATCGCTATTCAGAGATATTGCCGGAAACGGTATGCAAATCGGGCGTTTTTCTGAGGCAGGCATGGAAACACACCTGCCATACGATCCTGCCGACCAACGCGAAATATGCTCGCATATCGCCGTTTCTAACAACTATATCACCGATGTCACCAACGAAGACTGGGGATGTGTAGGCATAGCTGCAGGATTTGTGAAAGATATAAACATATCGCACAACGAAATCAGCGAGATCGCTTATACAGGCATCAGTCTGGGATGGGGATGGACAAAGACCGTAAACTGTATGCGCAACAATGTAGTGCATGCAAACTATATCCATCACTACGGAAAGCATATGTACGATGTGGCAGGCATATATACCTTGTCGGTACAGTCTAAATCGTCAATTACCGAAAACGTGGTCGATAGCATTTACAGCCCTTCGTACGTACACGATCCGCATCACTGGTTCTATCTGTACACCGACGAAGGAAGTTCGTTTATCACTGTGAAAGACAACTGGTGTCCGGAAGAAAAGTTCCTGCAAAATGCCAATGGACCGGGTAATACATGGGAAAATAATGGCCCGATGGTTTCGGATTCTATTAAGCAAAATGCAGGGTTAAAGCCGGAGTATAAATGGCTGAAAAGTTTATCTATATAAGCCCACTACGCCTCCCCTAGCCCCTCCAAAGGGATGGGAATAGAGCGAAGCTAAAATGGGAGAAAAGTAACATAAAAAAAGAGTAAAAGGCGTTACATGTGTTACTTTTTAGGGAGATACGAGATACCAGTAGACAAGTTAACGAGTTGGTTTCTTATAAAATATGAACTTGTATCTCGTATCTTGTTTACTTGTATCTAAAGAAAAAGTAACAATAGAAAAACAGCAAAAATCCTGTTACTTATGTTACTTTTTAACTATATAATGTAAAGATAGGTTAAAACAATGCGAGGTTTAGTCAATATGAGCATTAAGACAAAATAAAATATACGATACAATGAGAAAGGTTATTTTTTTACTATTAATCGCAATGTCGATGCCGGTACTGGCACAGAAAGCCACATGGATATATTATCCGGGCGACCTTGAAATATGGCTCGGCAACGAGATGCAAAACCGCCGTACCGAACGGGGAGGCTTTTTCCCTCCTTTCTGGAAGATGGACAGCCACTACGTTGCAGTAGAGTTTTCTACAAAACTCGATCTGCCAACAGCCGAGGAAGTAGAAATATACGTGGAAGGAAAATACAACATTAAGCTTGATGGAAAAATACTTCCACCTTACGATAAGATAACTATTCCGGCAGGAAAACACAATCTGAATATAAAAGTGTACAACCAAGCCAATGTGCCGTCTATCTATGTGAAAGGAAAGACTTTTGGTACGGACGAGACGTGGAAAGTGACCTTCGAAGATAAAGAATGGATCGACGAATCGGGAAAGGCCTCCGATACATCGTCGGGCACTACATACCTGCAAGCCGGAAGATGGAATTTTGATTCGCCCGAAACTCCTCCTTCAAAATTCAGGTTGGCAACAACACCGATGGAAGCCGTAGAAACAGAAAATAAAGGAAAGGGCACCCTTGTCGATTTTGGCAAGGAGACATTCGGATATATTCAGTTTCACGGATTAAGAGGAAAGGGCAACATTTATGCCTATTATGGCGAATCGCCCGAAGAAGCATTGGACAAGGAGTATTGCGAAACATTGGATGTTTTCAAATTTGCAGAAAACAAGGAGCTTTTCACATCCGAAAATTCGAAGGCATACCGCTATGTTTATATAGAAAAAGACGCAGGCATCACTTTCGACAAAGTTTCGATGCTATACGAATACCTACCGCTGGATTATAGGGGGCAATTCAAATGCAACGACGAACTGATAAACAAAATATGGGATATATCGGCCTACACCATGCACCTGACCTCAAGGGAGTTTTTTATCGACGGCATCAAGCGCGACCGCTGGATATGGAGCGGCGATGCATACCAAAGCTACCTGATGAACTATTACCTATTCTTCGACTCGCCTTCGGTTACGCGCACCATGCTCAACCTCAGAGGCAAAGATCCTGTAACGAGCCATATGAACACCATTATGGATTATACATTCTACTGGTTTATCGGCATATACGATTACCTGCAATATACAGGCGACAAGCAATTCGTTAAACAATTCTACCCGCGTATGCAGTCGCTTATGGACTTCTGCCTGTCGCGCCGCAACAGCAACGGCATGATGGAAGGGTTGGCAGGCGACTGGGTATTTATAGACTGGGCAGACTTCAAGATGAGCAAAAGCGGCGAAGTGAGCATCGAGCAATTATTGTTCTGCCGCAGCCTTGAGGCAATGGCACTTTGCGCAGAAATCATGGATGACGCCGACAACCAGAAGAAATACGAATCGCTTGCCAAAGACCTAAAATCTAAGCTATTCACCGCTTTCTGGTCTGACGAAAAGAATGCTTTCATCCACAACCGCGAGGATGGTGTGATGAGCACACAGGTTACTCCATATACAAATATGTTTGCCGTACTGTTCGACTACCTCGATGCCGAAAAGACTAAGGCTGTGAAGGAAAACGTCCTTTTGAACCCTGAGGCTCTGAAGATAACCACCCCATACATGCGTTTCTACGAACTGGAGGCACTTTGCGCTCTGGGAGAGCACGACCATGTGTTAAAAGAAATCCGCAACTATTGGGGTGGTATGCTCAATCTGGGTGCAACTTCGTTCTGGGAAAAATACAATCCTGACGAGAAGGGAACCGAACACCTTGCCATGTATGGGCGTCCATACGGAAAAAGCCTTTGCCACGCGTGGGGAGCAAGCCCGATCTATCTGTTGGGCAAATACTATATTGGAGTGAAACCCGAAAAAGAGGGTTATAAGGAATTTAGCATACGTCCGGTACTCAGCGACCTGAAATGGATAGAAGGTTCGGTGCCTACTCCCAACGGCGATATAAAAGTATATATGGACAAGAAACAGATCAAGGTTTCTGCCAGCGAAGGCGAAGGATATCTTTACTTCAAATCGACGGGCAAACCAAAGGTTAATATTGGTAAGATAGAGCCAGTTGAAAAGAATAGTTATAAAGTAAAGATTGATACAGGAAAAGATTATATTGTAGAGGGGAAATTCTAATGCCCGGAGGCTAACCACCTGTACTAATACGGCTTGCGAGAATTGTATTATTTACACTTAAAACCCTAAATATGCTATAAAACATATTTAGGGCTTTTCTCTTTTCAGGCTAAAGCCCTATCTTTGTCAGCACAGTACAGGATAGTACAGTAATCATATTTCATGCCTAATATTGACACCGCTAAAGAACTTAGAAACCAAATATTAACGACTCTAACAAAATGAAAATCAAGCATCTATTAACTTTATTCGGATTAATGGTTCTCATTGCATCTTGTTCGAAAGATAAAGTTGTAATAGTGACAAATCAGGAAGCATCGAACAGAATACTATATGGCGCCGAGCAATTGAAATCGGCTTTGGAAGATGCAAAGTACGACATCTCTATTGCGACCGCAGCCGACGAAAACACAGATGGACATATAATCTACATAGAAGAAAACAAGGCTGACTCCTTAGCTAAAGAAGGATACACGATAAGCACAGAAGGCAAAACAATCCGCATAACCGGAAACGACGCATCGGGAGCAATGTATGGCTGTATGGAACTCATCAGCCTCATCAAAGACAATGGCAAACTACCCGAAAACCTGAACATTACAGATCAACCCGAAATGGTATTGAGAGGTGCTTGTGTCGGAGTACAAAAGCCATACTACCTGCCGGGCAGGACTGTATATGAATACCCATACACCGAGGAGACTTTCCCTTGGTTCTACGACAAAGCACTGTGGATAGAGTATCTGGATATGCTTGCAGCCAATAAGATGAACTCCCTTTATCTATGGAACGGGCACCCGTTTGCTTCGCTCGTCAAGCTAAAAGACTATCCGTATGCAGTGGAAGTAGATGACGAAACATTCAAGAAGAACGAGGAGATGTTCGCATTCCTCACCGAAGAAGCCGACAAAAGAGGCATCTGGGTTATCCAGATGTTTTACAATATATTGGTGTCAAAACCATTTGCCGAACATCACGGCATAGCTACACAAGACAGGGGACGCCCTATTACTCCGCTCATCTCCGACTATACACGCAAGTCGGTTGCCGCCTTCATCGAGAAATACCCGAATGTAGGGCTATTGGTCTGCCTTGGCGAAGCGATGGACACCTATGAAGACGATGTGGAATGGTTCACAAAGACGATCATACCGGGAGTTAAAGACGGACTGCAAGCACTCAATATAACAGAAGAGCCGCCCGTGGTAGTCCGTGCGCACGATACAGACTGCAAGATGGTAATGGATGCATCTTTGCCTCTCTACAAGAATCTGTACACTATGCATAAGTATAATGGCGAATCGCTTACGACATACGAGCCACGTGGTTCGTGGAGTAAAATCCATACAGACCTCAGTAGCCTTGGTTCTGTACATATTGCCAATATCCATATCCTTGCCAACCTGGAACCTTTCCGCTATGGTTCTCCTGACTTTATACAGAAGGTAGTACATGCCATGCACAATGTACACGGAGCAAATGCCCTGCACCTATATCCTCAGGCATCTTATTGGGATTGGCCATATACTGCCGACAAAACAGAACAACGCCTGCGCGAAATAGATCGCGATTGGATATGGTATCAGGCATGGGCACGTTATGCGTGGAAGGTAAACCGCGACAGGGACAGCGAAATCGGCTATTGGACAAAACAACTGGGCGACTTCTACGGATGTGGCGAAAACGGGCGCAACATACTCGATGCCTATGAACACTCAGGCGAGATAGCCCCGAAACTGCTTCGCAAGTTCGGTATCACAGAAGGCAACCGCCAAACATTACTACTCGGAATGTTTCTCAGCCAACTGGTAAATCCTGCCAAGTGGAATGTATATCCGGGCTTCCACGAATCGTGCGGGCCGGAAGGCGAGATGCTTATCGAGTATATGAACAAGGAGTGGAACAAACAACCGCATATAGGTGAAACCCCTCCTCAACTGATTGCGGAAGCTGTAGCACATGGCGATGCCGCTGTGGGAGCTATAGACAAAGCAGCCTCCCATATTACTAAAAACAAAGACGAGTTCGACCGTTTGAGGAACGATGTATATTGCTATCAGGCATTCGCCAAATTCTTCTCGGAGAAAGTAAAGGCAGCAATGCTGATCCTCCGTTATACGCATTCGAACGATATCGGCGACTTAGATAAGGCCATACCTCATGTAGAGAAAAGTGTGGAATACTATCAACAGTTGGTAGACCTCACCAAAGATACATACCTGTATGCGAACAGTATGCAAACCGCCCAACGCCGCATACCTATTGGTGGAGACGATGGCAAAAACAAGACTTGGGAAGAGCTGCTTCCATTCTATCAGGCTGAACTGGCAAACTTGAAAAGGAACATAGAGTTCATCAAAAAGCATGGTGCAGACAATGCACAAGCCGTTGAAGTACTAAAGCCTGTAAGCGTAACAGTAGAAGGTAATATTCCGGCATATGCTATCAAAAAAGGAGAGAATGTATTCTCCGACAAAGATTTTGTAATCAGCGACTTTTCCAAAGAATTAGAGAATATGCGCCCGTTCCGCTTCGCACAGGATAAACAATACGAAGAAGGCACTACCCTTACTTTCGAATGCAAAGAAGACGTTAACTTGCTGGTCGGCTATCTGAATACGGAACGCAAGGAATACGCACAGGCACCAACTTTAGAGACAGACGCCAGCGCAAACGCCCATGGGCAAGGAGATGTGAAAATAGCTAACGCTATAAATATACCGAGAAGGGGAACTGTCAATATTCACACCTATACTTTCCCAGCCGGAAAACATACATTGAATTTAGGAAAGGGAGCATTAATGGTATTGGGCTTTACCGGTGCTAATCAGAAAATCACTCCTCGCAATGCAGGACTGGGAGCCGATGACCCATCGAGCCGTATAGACTGGATATTTTATTAAGAATCAGTTGGCAACAGAACTTGTTCGCTTGCAACTGCCCGTAGGGCGAAGTAACTCGTAACTATAAAAATATGAACGTTTTCCGCATAACAATTTTACTGCTCACCATTTTCGCATCTCATCTTTCGGCACAGAAAACTGTGTCGAAAGATGTTATGAATAGGATATACGAAGAAGTAAAGACCCCATACAAATATGGCCTGGTGATCGCACCCTCCGACAACAAGCATAAAATAGACTGTCCGACTGTTTTCCGCGAAAATGGCAAATGGTATATGTCGTATCTCGTCTACAACGGCAAATCGGGCACAGACGGCCGCGGCTACGAAACCTGGCTCGCCGAAAGCGATGACTTGCTTCAATGGAATACATTGGGACGCATCTTATCTTTCCCACAGGAAGGCAGTGGACGATGGGACGAAAACCAACGTGCCGGATATATAGCCCTTATAGATTACGAATGGGGTGGAAGCTACAAAGCTCAGAAATTCGACAACAAATACTGGATGTCGTACTTCGGAAGCGATACCAGAGGCTACGAGCGAGGTGTATTGAAAGAGGGCGTAGCCTTTACAACTGGCGATATAACCAAAGCACACGAATGGCAGAGCTTCGATGCGCCCCGTTTATCCCCTTTGGACAAAGACAAAGGTTGGTGGGAAAACATCACACAATACAAGTCGTCTGTTATTTGGGACAAGAAAAAGACATTGGGACATCCTTTCGTTATGTACTACAATGCAGGAGGTGTAAATCCGGCTAACAACGTAAAGGCTGAGCGCATAGGCATCGCTCTGTCCGACAATATGATCGACTGGAAACGCTACGAAGGCAACCCGATTGTAAACCACGAAGAAGGCATTACCGGCGACGGCGTCATCCAGAAAATAGGCGATGTATATGTCATGTTCTACTTCAGCGCTTTCCGCAAAGACAGGCCTTACAAAGCATTCAACACATTTGCCTGCTCTTACGACCTGATAAACTGGACAGACTGGGATGGCAACGACCTGATTATCCCTACCGAAAAATACGACAACCTGTTTGCACACAAGTCGTATGTAGTAAAATGGAACGGCACTGTTTATCACTTCTATTGTGCTGTAAACGAAGACGACCAACGGGGCATTGCGGTTGCCACATCCAAAGATCTGGGAAAAGCCCTCGTGCGTTTCCCCAAGCCGGATAAAACAACATTTAGAAAAGAAATAACGCTCAACGACGGCTGGACAACAACTGCCGACGATGTAAATAAAGGCGCACATATAGGTTTCGAGAATAAAACCTATAACGATATAAATTGGGAAAAGGTTGATGTTCCTCACAACTGGGACAAGTATGAAGGTGTTCGCCGTTTGAAACACGGCAACAGGCATGGTTATTCGTGGTATCGAAGATTGTTTGAAGTTGAAAATCAAGGAGCCGACAAACGTTATTTCCTTTTCTTCGAAGGAGTCGGCTCCTATGCAACTGTTTACGTTAATGGCGAAAAAGTCGGATACCATTCCGGTGGGCGCACCACCTTCACCATTGACATAACGGATGCAGTAAAATTTGATCAACCGAACATCCTAGCCGTACAAGCCGACCACCCGCCTATGATTTCCGACTCGCCGTGGGTATGCGGAGGCTGCTCTTCCGAATGGGGATTCTCGGAAGGTTCGCAGCCAATGGGAATTTTCCGTCCCGTTACGCTGGTCGTAACCAATGGAGTAAGGGTAGAACCTTTCGGCGTACATGCATGGAATCACGAACCAAAGGTTGTGGACGGCAAGAACGTATTTACCCTGAATATGAATACAGAAGTAAAGAATTACAGCAACCAAACCCGTGAATTTGAAGTAATACAAAAGCTTGTCAATAAAGATGGCATACAGGTTCTTCGCATCACCGACAAGGTAAGCCTCAAGGCAAATGAGACAAGGACAATAAGCCAAAGCAAAGAAATTGTCGACCCAATCCTTTGGGATACCGAAAACCCTTATCTGCACAGGCTAGAAACCATGATAAAAGAAAATGGCAAGACCATCGACATCGAGCGCACCCAATATGGCTTCCGCTGGATTTCGTGGCCGATATACCGCACAGACGGCGACCAGCGTTTCTATCTGAATGGGAAGCCTGTATTTGTAAATGGGGTGTGCGAATACGAACATATGCTGGGGCAAAGCCATGCTTTCAGCGAAGAGCAAATCCTGTCGCGCGTCAACCAGATGAAAGCCGCCGGATTCAATGCTTTCCGCGATGCGCACCAACCTCACAATCTGGTCTATCAGCAAATGTGGGACAAATATGGCATCCTGTTCTGGACACAATTATCTGCCCATGTATGGTACGATACCCCTGAATTTAGGGAAACATTTAAGTCCAATCTGCGCGAGTGGGTCAAGGAAAGGCGCTCGTGCCCGTCTGTAGTTCTTTGGGGATTGCAGAACGAAAGCACATTGCCTACCGATTTTGCCCGCGAATGTATGGAGATAATCCGCGAAATGGATCCTACATCACCATCGCAACGCCTTGTCACTACTTGCAACGGCGGCACAGGCACAGACTGGAATGTTGTACAAAACTGGTCGGGCACATATGGAGGCAACCCTTATATCTACGACAAAGAATTAAGTAAGAAAGACCAGCTCCTCAACGGAGAATACGGCGCATGGCGCAGCATCGGCCTTCATACAGAAGGCGAATACGACCAGAAAGGCATTTGGAGCGAAGACCGCATGTCGCTGCTGATGGAAATGAAAATCAGGCTCGCCGAACAGGCAAAAGATAGTGTCTGCGGACAATTTCAATGGATATACAGTTCGCACGACAATCCCGGGCGCATACAAAACGAAGAAGGCTTCCGCAATATAGACCGCATAGGGCCATTCAATTACAAAGGATTGGTTACCCCGTGGGAAGAGCCTTTGGATGTATATTATATGTACCGTTCCAATTATGTATCGAAAGAGGAGTCGCCGATGGTATATATCGTTTCGCATACATGGAATCACCGTTGGACTGAACCGGGTAAAAAAGATGGCATCAGGGTATTTTCCAATTGCGACGAAGTAGAGCTTTTCAACGATGTGAAATCCGTCTCGTTAGGCAAACGCACCCGAAACGGGATAGGCACACACTTCCAATGGGATGGCGTAGATATCCGTTACAATGTACTCTATGCTGTGGGCTATGTGAATGGCAAGGCTGTAGCAGAAGATTACATAGTGATGGAGAATCTGCCACAATCGCCATCATTCGACAAGCTATACCAAGATGTAGCAAACCAGACTCTACCCGAAACCGGCTACAACTATATCTATCGTGTAAACTGCGGAGGGCCCGACTTTACTGACGAAAACGGTAATCTATGGATGGCTGATGTACACAAGAAAGAAGGCAATTACTGGGGTTCATTGTCATGGACAGACGATTTTGGCAACCTGCCCGATTTCCTTGCATCGCAACGCATTACAAAAGACCCTATTGCAGGCACTAAAGACTGGGAACTGTTCCAGACCTTCCGCTATGGACGCGATAAGCTTAGGTATCAATTTCCACTGGCTGATGGAGAATATATGGTAGAACTATACTTCATCGAGCCTTGGTGGGGTACAGACCGCAGTATGGATTGCGAAGGTTATCGCATCTTTGACGTAGCTATAAATGACGAAACCGTACTGAAAAACCTCGACATCTGGTGGGAAGCCGGGCACGATAAACTGTTGAAGAAAACGGTAAAAGGACAAGCAAAAAACGGCGTATTGGAAATATCTTTCCCTCGATTCCTTGCCGGACAAGCCGTTATCTCGGCAATAGCTATTGCATCGAAAGACAATACGATAAAAGCCGCTCCTGCATCGCCGGCGTTGATGACAGGCGTAGAAGGAGGAACCCGTAAATCGTGGCTCGATACCGGAAAAGAATTTACGAGCCTGCCTCCTGTCTTCTACGGGGCAGAATGGATCAAGCCTGACGAAAAGGCTAAAAGTATATCTTTCAGGCTTACTGGCAATGCCGATATCTATACAAAAGTCGACACAGGCTTCGTCAAGGCAGAATATAAGAAAGGGCAACAGGTAAATATCAAAGGAAATAACTATATTGTAGCCGTTCCTCAAATCGACTGGATAGAAGAAACCAACCTTCGTCCCGAAATCGCTTACGAAGCCGAACAGGCTGAGACAAGCAAAGGCTGGCTGCCTGTAAACCACAGGAAGAAAGACGGGATAAAAGCCGAGGGCAAAGGCAAACATGGCATAACATGGACTATCTCGCCGGGACTGGCTGGTGTATATGCTTTGCGCTTCAAATATATGAATGTAAACAAAGAACCGATAGTAGCCAAAATACAAGTATTGGCATCCGACAACAGGGTGATGCGCGAAGATACGATCCAATTCCCTTCTGCGCCCGAAAAATGGCGGATGGTAAGCACCACAACCGGTGCTTATATCAATGCTGGTCACTATAAAGTAATCATAAGCGGTGATAATCTGGATGGACTATGGTTCGATGCTTTAGATATGCAGTAAGATGAAAAAGATACGTTTTATATTAGTTCTATTTGTATTTTCTCTATCCGGCTTTGCTCAGTTCGACAAGCCGGATTGGGAAAATCTATCTGTTTTGGAAATCAACAGGGAACCTGCAAAAGCGACATTTATCCCTTATGCCGATAGCAAACAGGCTTTGGCTGCAAACAGGGAAAACTCCCCGTGGTTCTTATCCCTGAACGGCAATTGGAAGTTCAATTGGGTATCTCGTCCCGAAGAACGCCCGATAGATTTCTACAAAACTGACTACAATGATAAGTCGTGGAAAACAATACCCGTTCCCTCCAATT
The DNA here is from genome assembly GCF_010501105.1 of Dysgonomonas sp. 511. Classification (GTDB taxonomy): domain Bacteria; phylum Bacteroidota; class Bacteroidia; order Bacteroidales; family Dysgonomonadaceae; genus Dysgonomonas. The sequence goes on from NZ_QVMQ01000026.1 coordinate 46,919, forward strand.
GGGAAATGCAGGGATATGGCACGCCTATCTATGTAAGTGCCGGATATCCGTTCAAGATAGACCCTCCACGGGTTACAAGCGAACCGAAGGCAGATTACACCTCGTACAAAGAACGTAATCCTGTAGGCTCGTACCGCCATACATTTACCGTACCGGCCGATTGGAAAGAACGCAAGATATTCATCCACTTTGCAGGGGTGCAAAGCGCTTTCTATGTTTGGGTAAACGGCGTGAAAGTCGGGTACAGTCAGGGCAGTATGGAACCTGCCGAATTTGATATTACTGATTATCTGCAATCCGGACAAAACCAATTAGCTGTAGAAGTCTACCGTTGGTGCGATGGCAGCTACCTCGAAGATCAGGATATGTGGCGTACCAGTGGTATATTCAGGGAGGTATTTCTCTATTCTACGACAGATGTAAGGATATCCGATTTTGCTGTACGCACAATACTGGATAAAGAATATAAAGATGCAAGTCTACAGATAAAGCCCGAACTAAAATCATACAAAGGCAATAAACTCAACGGTTGGAATCTGCAAGCACAACTATACGATGCCAATAACAACCCGGTGTTGAGTACACCATTACATCAAGATGCTTTACCGGTCTTAAATGCTGATAACAAGGCCGCCGTGCTGAACGACAGGACACCACAACGGGGATTAGCCAAATTTGCATGGATGGAAACCAATATTTCCAATCCGCGAAAATGGACTGCCGAAACGCCTAATCTATATACATTGGTGCTTAGCCTGATAGACGATAAGCAACAGGTAGTAGAAGTAGTATCGTGTAAAGTTGGTTTCCGAAGAGTAGAAATCAAAGACGGACAACTGCTTATAAACGGAAATCCCGTACGGCTTCGCGGTGTAAACCGTCACGAACATGACCCTGCAACCGGGCGAGCCGTTTCGCGCGAAAGAATGTTGCAGGATATAAAACTGATGAAACAAGCCAATATAAACGCTGTCCGCACAGCCCATTATCCTAACAACCCACTATGGTATGAGCTATGCGACCAATATGGGCTATATGTGATGGACGAAGCCGATATAGAAGAACACGGCTTGCGTGGAAAACTAGCCAGTGAACCGGCTTGGCATGCTGCTTTTATGGATAGGGCTGTACGTATGGCGGAGAGGGACAAGAACCATCCATCTGTCATTTGCTGGTCGATGGGGAATGAATCGGGCTATGGTCCTAACTTCGCCGCCATTTCGGCATGGCTGAAAGACTTCGACCCTACTCGTTTCATCCACTACGAAGGGGCGCAAAGTACACCAACCGATCCGAAGACTGTAGACGTTATCAGCCGCTTCTATCCGCGTGTGCAGGATGAATACCTGAATCCGAATATTGCTGAAGGAGAAGACAAGGAGCGTGCCGAAAACGCGCGTTGGGAACGTCTTTTAAGTATCGCTATGGATACAGCAGACAACCGTCCGGTACTTACCAGCGAATACGCACACGCAATGGGCAATGCGATGGGTAACTTCAAAGAATATTGGGACGAAATATACTCCAACAAAAGAATGCTTGGCGGTTTTATCTGGGACTGGGTAGACCAGGGACTTTACAAGACCAATGCCGATGGTATCCGATTTATGGCTTATGGCGGTGATTTTGGCGACAAACCAAACCTGAAAGCATTCTGTTTCAATGGGATTGTGTTTGGAGAAAGGGGGCTTACTCCGAAGTATTTTGAGGTGAAGAAGGTTTATCAGCCCGTACTGATTGAACTACCGGATAATAAAAAAAATAGTGTATCTGTCTTAGTAACGAACCGTAATCACCATATCAATCTGAATGAGTATGAGATGCGATGGAATATCACTCTAGGAGAAGATACTCTCAATAGTGGAATCGTTTCCGATTTTGATATACCTGCTGGCGAAAAAAGGGAAATAAGACTTATAAATAATAACAATGGGGATTATTATAATTTAGAGCTATATGTCAGCTTTCATCTGAGACAAAACACCCTTTGGGCAGATAAAGGTTATGAAGTAGCTTTCGAGAAATTCATTCCGGCAAAACCAACTGTTTTATTCAGGCCTCCATTTGTTTCAGACGAATATCCTATAGCTACGACTGAAAGCAATACTGAGATATCAGTGAATGGCAAAGAATTCTCCTTAGCTTTTGACAAAAAAACAGGGTGTTTGACTTCTTTGAAATATAATAACAGGGAAATAGTTGTTTCTCCTCTTATTTTTCAAGGCTATCGCGCCCCTGTGGACAATGACAAAGGGTTTGGAAACTGGCTGGCGAAAGATTGGAAAAATCAGGGATTGGACAGTTTGGCAAGGAAACTGATTTCTGTTAAAATACTAAAAAAAGATAAGGCGAATACAAGGATTAAAACTGTTGCTGAAAGCCACTCTAAGGAAGGGAAATTTATTCACGAAGCAGTTTATTCCATTTGGGGAAATGGTAATGTCGATGTAGAAAATACATTCACGCCATCAGGCATATTACCCGAACTTCCCCGTCTGGGTGTAGTTATGTCTCTGAATGAAGAACTGGAAAATATCAGGTGGTTTGGTCACGGCCCTTACGAAAACTATTCGGACAGGAAAGAAAGTTGCCCGGTAGGAATATATAAATCTACTGTTACAGAACAGTATGTACCCTACCCTCACCCTCAGGAAACAGGGAATAAAGAAGATATCCGTTGGATAGAATTAACGGACAATACCGGGAATGGACTTCGCTTTACCTGCACCTCAAAACAAATGTCAGGTTCGGCACTACATTTCACGGCGGGAGACTTAGACAAGGCCACGCACGCATATATGCTGAAACCGCGCAAGGAAGTTGTGCTTTCGCTCGATGCTATTATGCTCGGCTTGGGTAATAGCAGTTGTGGGCCGGGTGTATTGAAGAAATATGCAATAGAAAAACGCCCTTACACGCTTAACTTCTGTATAGCACCATTACAATAAAAAACAACCAACCAAGATATGAGAAAAACGTTATACCTATTATTGATTTTGAGTGTCTTTATCTCAGAAGACATATTATCGCAACGAAACAACTCCGGAGCAAATGCCGAAACGGGCATACAATTCCTTTCGGGTACAGGCTATGATGATGCCGTAGAATGGGAATTCTTTTGCACAGAGGGCAACAACAGCGGCAAGTGGACTACCATTCCTGTTCCTTCGTGCTGGGAGCTGCAAGGGTTCGGTACATATCAATACGGGATGCCTTTCTATGGCAGGGAAAATCCTCCGGGAATAGCGAAAGAAAAAGGATTGTACAAATATAAATTCAAACTCCCCAAAGAATGGGAAGGACGCGTTGTGCGCATCGTATTCGACGGTGTGATGACCGATTGCGAAGCTAAAATAAACGACCGCCGCTGCGGATACCTGCATCAGGGAGCTTTCTACCGCTTCAAGAGCGATGTGTCAGACCGTATCTTCTTCGGCGACAAAGAAAATGTATTGGAAGTAACCGTCAGTAAAGAATCGGCAAACACCAGTGTAAATATGGCCGAAAGGCGTGGCGATTACTGGAATTTCGGAGGTATCTTCCGTCCCGTTTTCGTTGAAGCGTTGCCCGCCCAGTTTATCGACCGCACGGCAATTAACGCAAAAGCTGACGGTGATTTTTATGCCGATGTTTTCCTCTGCGTAGCGATGGGTAATAACACAAAGGTGCTAGCAGAGCTTACCGATATTGATGGAAAAACGATAGGAAAAACGATAGAAGTACCCGTATCGGGAGGTACGGACAAAGCCGTAGTAAGAGGCAAATTTGAGGATATAAAGAACTGGACACCCGAAACGCCAAACCTGTATTATGTAACCTTCTCGCTGGTGCAAGACGGCAAAGTATTGCACAAAACGAAAGAACGCTTCGGATTCCGTACTATCGAAATCCGTGAGAGCGATGGTATTTATGTCAACGGGCAGAAGGTTAATATCCGAGGAGTAAACCGTCACAGCTTCCGTCCCGAAACCGGGCGTACGCTTAGCAAGAAGGCGAATTATGATGATGTAAAAATTATCAAAGAAATGAATATGAACGCTGTACGCCTGTCGCATTATCCGTCCGATCCTGACTTCCTAGATGCCTGCGACGAACTCGGATTATATGTAATGGTAGAACTGGGCGGTTGGCATCACAAATATGACACAAGTGTGGGAACAAAGCTTGTACACGAAATGGTAAAACGCGATGTCAACCATCCGTGTGTCACTTGGTGGTCTAACGGCAACGAAGGCGGGCACAACCACGAATTGGTGAAAGAATACGGCCCTCTCGACCCGCAAAAGCGGGTAGTGTTGCACCCGCAAAAGAATTTCAACGGGTTCGAAACAATGCACTACCGTTCTTATGGAGAAAGCCAGGAATATATGCGTAAGCCTGAAATATTTATGCCTACAGAGTTTCTTCATGCACTTTACGATGGCGGAGCAGGGGCAGGTCTTTGGGATTACTGGGAAATGATGCGCAAGCATCCCCGTTGTGCCGGAGGCTTCATTTGGATGTTTGCAGACGAAGGGGTTGCTCGCACCGACCAGAATGGACGGATTGACAACGTAGGCAATTATGGTGCAGACGGTATCCTCGGTCCTCACCACGAAAAAGAAGGCAGCTTCTACACAGTAAGGCAGGTATGGTCACCGGTGCAGGTGATGAATACCAAGTTGGATGACGATTTCAACGGCGCATTCACTATAGAAAACAGATATGATTTCACCAACCTGAAAGATTGCCGTTTCGTCTGGACACTGAAAACGATTAAAGACGATAAAGCATCTGTCGTAAAATCGGGAGAAGTAAAAGGGCTTGACCTTGCTCCTCACGCTACAGGCATATTGAACATCAACCTTCCTTCCAACTGGAAAGATGCCAATGTACTATATCTTTCGGCTTACGGTCCACAGGGCGAAGAACTCTGGACTTGGGACTGGACTTGGAAGAAAGCTGATGCGTTTTATACTCTAACCAAAGGAAACACATCCGTATCGGCTAGAGAAGAAGGGGATAATTTATTGATAACAGCAGGCAATACATCACTTACATTCGATAAGAAAAACGGTATGCTGGCCTCTGTAAAGAAGAATAACAAAACAATATCCTTCGGCAATGGACCTCGCTTCGTAGCCTTCCGCCGTGGCGACCGTTCGATGGATGTATATTACAACCACGATGATAATTCGGCAAGGAGCAAAGAACGTATTTATGAAGATATTTCGGGCGAAAACCGCCTGACAAAGTTCGACTACAAAGCGGCAGGCGATAGTATCGAGGTCACAGCCGACTATTTCGGAAATATGCGTCAGGCTCACTGGGTTATCAACTCAGACGGCACTATCCGCCTTGATTATGCTTACCAATATGAAGGCGTCGTGGAACTTATGGGCGTGATGTTCGATTACCCCGAAGATAAAGTGCAATCGAAAAAATGGCTGGGCAACGGGCCTTACCGCGTATGGCAAAACCGCCTGCATGGCACTACATTCGGAATATGGGAAAACGATTACAATGACCCTATACCGGGCGAATCGTTCCTATATCCCGAGTTTAAAGGCTATTTCAGCAATTGGAAATGGGCTGCGCTCAATACATCGGAAGGGGTTATCAACCTGAAAAATACAAACGAAAGCGATTATCTTGGTGTTTATTCGCCGAGAGACGGACGCGATGTGCTGTTATACACCTTCCCTAATAGCGGAATCTCTGTATTGAAAGTCATTCCGGCGGTGCGCAATAAGGTAAACGCCACCGACTTGGTTGGCCCTTCGTCGCAAGCGCAATGGGTAACAGGATTGCAAAAGGGAAGTATTTATCTGGATTTTGAAGCAAAGTAAGACAGTTACAAGTTACCTGCTTTTAATTAGGAAATAACTTGTCAACTTGTATCTCGTCTACTTGTCAACATGTAATAATCATTCGATGAAAAAGATATTCTTATTCTTCATAATATCATTCCTCTTTGTCTCGCACAATCAGGCTCAGGATTTGAGGCAACTGTGGGAAAACCCTCCTGCCGAAACCAAATCGTGGACATTCTGGTACTGGATGCACGGTGCTGTAACCAAAGAAGGCATCACAGCCGACCTCGAAGCCATGAAACAGATAGGGTTGGAAGGTGCTTATCTGATGCCTATCAGGGGCGTACCCGAAAAACCTTACCTTACCCCCGTTGTAGAACAACTCAGCCCGCGATGGTGGGAGATGGTCGATTTTGCCTTCAAAGAAGCTGACAGGCTTGGCATGAAGATAGCATTCCACATTTGCGACGGATTTGCCCTTGCCGGAGGCCCGTGGATTACACCGGAACTGTCGATGCAAAAAGTGGTCTGGTCGCAACTCAATATTCAGGGAGGCAAACAATTCAACGATGCCCTTCCCCGACCGGAGAGTTATAAAGGTTATTATAAGGACATTGCCGTTTACGCATTTCCTACCCCCGATGGTGAAGGAATTTCGACAGAAACGGTAAAGCCCAAAGTGACTAGTAGCATTGAAGGTGTTGTACCTCAGTCTATATTCGATAAAGATAATAAAGAACTTTTCCGCAGCGAATCGCCTTGCTGGATTCAGTTCGAATTCGACAAGCCGTTTACCTGTCGTACTATTCAACTTAGTGCACCTCCCCGCAGTTTTCAGCCGCAACGGTTAACGATAGAAGCAAGTAACGATGGTAAGAGTTTTAGGAAAATCGTCCAACTACAGCCTCCCCGTCAGGGATGGCAGAACGATGATTTCCCGATGACACATTCCATACCGGCTACTACTGCAAAATACTTCCGCCTGCAATACAATCTGGAAGGTACTGAACCGGGAGCCGAAGACCTCGATGCTGCCAAGTGGAAGCAAAACCTGAAGATAAAACATATATGGATGTCGTCTGAAGCCCGTATCCATCAGTATGAAGGAAAGACCGGGCAAGCTTGGCGTGTAAGTCCACGCACTACTGCGGAACAGATTCCGAATGGTATGTGTATAGATACGAAAAAGATGATAGACATCTCTTCATATCTCGACAAAGACGGAATACTCAACTGGAAAGCGCCAAAAGGAAAATGGACAATCCTGCGCCTTGGGCACACCTCTACCGGACATACCAATGCCACCGGTGGCGGAGGTATCGGGCTTGAGTGCGATAAGTTCAATCCGGAAGCTATTCGCCTGCAATTTAATTCATGGTTTGGAAAGGCTTACGAACTCGCAGGGGCAGAGATTGCATCGCGGGTACTTAAAGTATTTCATGTGGATAGCTGGGAATGCGGCAGCCAGAACTGGTCGCCTCTCTTCCGCGAAGAATTTAAGAAACGCAGGGGATATGATATATACGACTATCTTCCTGTTATGGCAGGCTTTCCGCTCGAAAGCGCAGAAAAGACAGAAAAGATATTGCACGATGTACGCCAGACTATCTCAGAACTGGTAGTCGATAAATTCTATGCAACTCTGAAAGAAGAGGCCAATGCCAAAGGCTGTGAGTTTAGTGCCGAAAATGTATCGCCAACTATGATGAGCGATGGTATGATGCACTATAAATATACCGATATTCCGATGAACGAATACTGGCTGCAAAGCCCTACGCACGATAAGCCAAACGATGTATTAGATGCCGTTTCGGGCGCACATGTATACGAAAAGAATATCATTCAGGCAGAAGCTTTTACTCAGTTGCGGATGATGTTTGACGAACATCCTGCAATGCTGAAAACCCTGCAAGACAGGCATTATGCTCTAGGCATCAACCGCCTGAGCTATCACGTGTATGCCCTGAACCCGTGGCTCGACCGTCAACCGGGAATGACGCTGGATGGCATCGGCTTATATTTTCAGCGCGACCAAACATGGTGGAAACTGGGAAAAGCTTGGGTAGACTATGCGCAACGTTGCCACGCGCTTCTTCAATACGGGAAGCCTGTTGTAGACATCGCTGTATTTACGGGAGAGGAATTGCCCCGCCGTTCTATCTTGCCCGACCGCTTAGTTCCTTTCTTGCCCGGACTGTTTGGAAAAGAAAAGGTGGAATGGGAGAAAAACCGCCTGGAAAATGTTGGTGCGCCAAGCCATCAAATGCCTGTAGGGGTAACACATTCATCGAACATCACCACTGCCGAAGATTGGGTTAATTGCCTGAGAGGATATCAGTACGACAGCTTCAATCGTGATGCATTGCTGAACAGGATGAAGGTAGAAAACGGGCGCATCGTGTTGCCCGGAGGTATGAGCTACAGTATGCTTGTTATCCCCGGAAAGCACCCTATGCAGCCCGATTACAGCATATCGAAAGAAGTGACCGACAAACTGGTAGAATTATCTGCACAAGATGCAAAAATATTGATAAGCGGCCTGCCTGAAACCCCATTAGAGGCTAAAACAAAAGATACACAAACAGGTTGGATGCAATCGGGAGGCTTCATAAAACTTCCTTACACCAAAGAGACATTCGGAGAGTTGGATATAGAACGGGATATTATCATAACTGAATATGGTATAGGAGGATATGCCAAAGACATAGCTTATACACATCGCCAATCTGATGCAGCAGATATTTACTTTATCGCCAATCAGATGGATAAAAAACGTAATATTACGGTATCTCTCAGGGTAAGCGGGCGAATACCCGAATTGTGGAATCCGGTTTCAGGAAAAATTGTTACGGATAATACTTGGCGCATATCCGGAGGGCGAACTATCATGGATATAACTTTAGAGCCGAATGAATCTTGCTTTGTGGTATTGCAAACGCCAACTACAGAGACATCATCAACAATCAGATCAAGAAGGGATTCTGATACTACTTTGATAAAAGAAAATTGGATCGTATCTTTTGACAAAAAGATGAGAGGCCCTGCTAATCCTGTAACATTCAGCGAACTTTCCGATTGGAGTAAAAACTTCAATGACAGTATCCGCTATTATTCGGGAACAGCTATCTACAAGAATACAGTTAAGCTGAATGTTGCTAACGGAGATAAATTTGATATTGTATTCGACGATATTGCAAACCTTGCAGAAGTAAAAGTAAATGGTAAATCGTGCGGAATACTTTGGACAAAACCATACAGGCTCGATATTTCCGATGCTGTAAGAGATGGCGAAAACAAGATAGAAATAGAGGTTGTAAATACATGGGCAAACCGTATTCTGGGTGATGAGTTTTTCGATGCCGAACCCAACGATAGCAAGAAAATATGGACAAATGGCACTCACCACAAAAGGAGAGAGAAAACGCTTGTGAAAAGCGGGCTTATCGGAAATATTTTTGTTGAAAAGAGTTTTAATAGAATTTATAAATAAACCTGAAAGATGAATAAAATAAAAGGGTATTCGATATACACAGCGAAAAGCAAATTGGATAAACCAATCGCAGATTCGACACATACATTGACTGAAATTTCGTTTATAGTCTTACGCCTGCAACTGGAGAGTGGAATCGTGGGCGAATCGTACCTACTGAGTTTCCAATATAGCCCGAAAGCAATAGCAGGAGCGATGAAAGACGTGGGCGAAATGGTGCTGGGCGAAGAAGTGAATAATACTGTTAAAGTTTTTGATAAGATAAACCATGCCAACGAATACTTCGGACTGGAAGGCATAAACCGTTGGGCACAGGCAGCATACAATATTGCCATGTGGGATGCCTGGTGCAAAATATTAGGACAACCCATCTGGAAAGTATTTGGAACTTATACTACCCAGATACCTATCTATGGTAGTGGCGGGTGGATATCGTATTCTGTAGACGAACTCATAGCAGAAGTCAGTGATTATAAGTCAAGAGGTTTTAAAGCCGTAAAAATCAAAGTAGGCAAACCGGATTGGAAAGAAGATCTGGAACGTCTCCGCCTTGTTCGCGAAGCCGTTGGCAACGATGTAAACATTATGATGGATGCTAATCAGGGAATGGATGTTCCTTCCGCATTAGCTTTAGCCAGAGAAGCCAGAGGACTTGGTATCCATTGGTTTGAAGAACCTATCAACCACAGCGATTTTCAGGGTTACCAATTGCTGAGGACACAAGCCGGCATATCGTTGGCTATGGGCGAAAGGGAGTATTCTACCCTCCCCCTTCGCGAATTAGCTTTAAGAAATGCACTTGACATTTGGCAACCCGATATACTCCGTTTAGGCGGGGTAGAAGCTTGGCGCGAAAGTGCAGCTTTGGCAAAAGCGTTCGATATACCTGTACTACCTCACTATTACAAAGATTACGATATTCCCTTACTGTGTACCATTCCTAATGGCGCAGGGGCAGAGTCTTTCGACTGGATAGATTCACTGATCGACAATCCACTACAAATTACAAATGGTATGGCAACACCGCACGACCGCGCAGGCTGGGGATTCTCGTTCAAAGATTCGGTGTTGACAGAAATATAGGATACTACAATGAATAAAATAGAGGAATTATATTCTTTGAACGGGCGGGTTGCCGTTGTCACAGGAGCATCGAGCGGCTTGGGACTGAATCAGGCAATCATGTTGGCAGAATGCGGTGCTAAGGTTTTTGCGCTGAGCCGTTCGGGAAAGCCGAAAGTAGATATAGACAGGGAAATACCCGATACTATTGAGTTTCGGCAAATGGATGTTTCTGACGAACAAAACATAAAAGATGTATTGTCCGATATCGGTACTAATCATGGCATAGATATCCTTGTCAATAATGCCGGAATTACTAAGCGAGTAAAAGCACAGGAGGTAACAACCGAAGAGTGGGACGCTATCCATCAGGTAAACGTTACAGGAGTGTTTAACTGTTGCAAATACGCCTATCTTTATCTCAAAGAATCGCAATATACGGGACGTATTATCAATATTTCGTCTATGGCGTCATATCTTGGCTTTTCGGAAGTAACGCCTTACTGTTCCAGCAAATCGGCTGTACTTGGCATCACCCGCGGACTGGCTGTAGAATGGCGTAACGATAATATTCTGGTCAACTCTGTTTCTCCGGGATGGTTTCCTTCGCAGATGAGCCAACAGGTGATGGACGAAGACCGTAAGCAAAAAATACTCAACCGGATGCCTTTGCACCGGTTTGGCCATCCCGACGAATTATCGCCTATAATCTGCTTCCTGGCATCTGCGGGAGCTAGTTATATCACCGGGCAGGATTTCAGTGTAGATGGAGGAGCGATGGCTTTTGGTTTTTAATGGTAAGAGCCTGTTTAAATTTTAGCGAAAATATTTCTTATAGGTTCTTTAGTATAGTTCTTAGCAACTTTTTTATGCTCTTTTTAGCGTATTTTCCACATTTTACTCTCAGTTTAGCCCGCTAAACCAGCGAGCAAAACACGTAAAATCCATCTAAAAACAGCTATAAAAAAGATTTGCTATAAAATTTAAACAGACTCTAAAAAATAGAAAATATATAAGTAAAGCTTTATGAAAAAAACTATATTCTTACTAGCTGCTATTTTATTTACAGTATTGACGAAAGCAGAATTAAAACTACCTGCTATTTTCGGAAACAATATGATGTTGCAGCAAAACACAGAAGTACAAATTTGGGGATGGGCTGACAAAGGGAAAAAAGTGGAAATAGCACCATCGTGGACTGCCTTACGATATTCGACAAAAGCCGACAATTCGGGCAAGTGGTCTTTACTGATCGCTACTCCTACAGCAAGCAACGAGACATACACCCTGTCGGTCTCGGACGGAAAGGATGTAATAAAATATGAAAACATACTCGTAGGCGAGGTATGGCTTTGCCTCGGCCAATCGAATATGGAAATGCCGATGAAAGGCTTTAAAAACCAACCGATAGAAGGCGGAAACAAGGCTATTTTCAAGTCGAAGAATAAGAATATCCGCTTTATCACCGTAAAGCGTACATCCGAACTGGAACCGCAAAATGATATTATCGGAGAATGGAAAGAAGCTTCGCCCGAAACTGTAAAAGATTTCAGCGCAACAGGTTATTACTTCGGACGCTTGTTGAACGAAATGCTTGACATCCCCGTGGGGCTGATACTTTCTTCGTGGGGAGGATCGTGGATAGAAAGTTGGATGAGCAGGGATATACTTGGTAATGAGTTTAAAGACGTGAAGTTGCCGAACAGCATAGAGGACGTAAAAGAAAAGAACCGCACTCCTACAATGCTTTACAATGGGATGATACACCCGATTAAAGGTTACACGATACAAGGGGCTATTATGTATCAGGGAGAATCGAACTACGACAGGGCAGCCCGGTATCCGGCATTGTTTCAGACATTTGTGAATGAGACACGCCGTATATGGCAGCAAGGCGAATTTCCGTTTTATTATTGCCAAATAGCACCATACAATAATCCTCCAGAAAAACATGGCGACTTCAATGCCGCCTTTTTGCGCGAGGCTCAATATAAATCGGCTCAGGTAATACCCAATTCGGGTATGGTAGTGTTGATGGATATAGGGGAAGAACGTTGCATACATCCACGAAAGAAAGAAGTAGGAGGCGAACGCCTTGCAATGATGGCTCTGGCTAAGACTTATGGCATGACAGGCTTTGCATACGAAAGCCCTACATTCAAAGAAATGGTAATAGAAGAATCGAAAGCCATCTTGTCGTTCGACAACGCACCGATGTGGCTCACCTCATTTGGAAAAGAATTGAAAAATTTTGAAATAGCCGGCGAAGACAAGGTGTTCTACCCGGCAAAGGCTGAGATAAAACGAAGTAAAGTAGAAGTTTCGTCAGATAAGGTAAGCAAGCCTGTGGCTGTACGGTATGCTTTCAAAGACTTTGTAATGGGAGATTTATTCAGCACCGAAGGATTGCCTTTATCTTCGTTCAGGACAGATAATTGGGATGAAGCAAAGTGAATTTGTTTCCCGAAACTTTATCTATATTATTTAATGTACTGATATAACTAGGACAAACGCATGAAATTTATCCAAACTCAATTCGCCCTACAGTAGTCAAAACTGGAATATCATTTTTTCATGCGTTTGCCCTGACTGATATACCGACATAAAACAATGTTCAGAGGAACGGGAAAGAACTACGACCTACTATTGGTCTAAGCAACGAAATACAAAAAAGTAACAATGATAAAATAGCGTTATATATGTTACTTTTGTTACTTTTTTGAGACTTTATTATTTTAATCTTATCTTTATAAATTGGGAACTTGAATGAATTAAAAACAATTAATAATTATGCAGGAATTAAATAGAAAAACAGCACCAAATCAACTACGTCCGGAACGCATTATTCAATTTGGAGAAGGAAACTTCCTTCGCGCATTTGTCGACTGGATTGTGTGGAACATGAACGAAAAGACCGACTTCAACAGCAATGTTGTAGTAGTGCAGCCTATCGCCAACGGGATGGTTGATATGCTTAATGCACAAGATGGTTTATATCACCTTATCCTCAAAGGACTGGACAAAGGCGAAGCAGTATATACCACCCAGTTGATAGACGTTATCAGTCGCGGTTTGAACCCATATACCCAATTCGATGAATATTTGAAACTGGCGGAAAATCCGGATATGCGCTTCATTATATCCAATACCACCGAGGCAGGAATCGCTTTCGATCCTGACAACAAGTTTGAAGACAAACCGGCTAACAGTTATCCGGGTAAACTAGTTCAATTATTGCACCACCGCTTCAAGACATTTAATGGTGCTAAAGACAAAGGGTTTATCATCTTCCCTTGCGAATTGATATTCGAAAACGGTCATGTATTGAAACAATGTATCGACAAATATATCAAGCACTGGAATCTGGGCGACGAGTTCGACAAATGGGTAAAAGAATGTTGCCCCGTATATAGTACGCTTGTAGACCGTATCGTACCGGGCTATCCTCGTGAAACGGCTGCTGAGATAAGAGAAAAAGTAGGCTACAACGATAACTTGCTCGACGAAGGCGAAATCTTCCATCTTTGGGTAATAGAAGCACCTGAAAGCGTAGCAAAAGAGTTCCCTGCCGACAAAGCCGGACTGAATGTGTTGTTTGTACCAAGCGAAGAACCATACCATGAACGTAAAGTAACCTTACTAAACGGTCCTCATACTGTGCTTTCTCCTGTAGGATATCTGTCGGGACTGGATACTGTGCGTGAGTGTGTAGAAGATGAAGTTATAGGTGCTTATGTCCGTAAGGTAATGTTCGACGAATTGCTTCCTACGCTCAACCTGCCAAAGGACGAGTTGGTGCAGTTTTCAAATGATGTACTCGACCGTTTCCGCAATCCTTATGTAAAACATAATGTGACAAGCATTATGCTCAACTCGTTCCCTAAGTTCAAAACGCGCGACCTTCCGGGATTGAAAACTTATCTTGAACGCAAAGGTTCTTTGCCGGCAGGCGTAGTATTGGGTCTTGCGGGAATTATTACCTATTACAAAGGTGGAAAGCGCGGTGATGATACGATCGTTATCCAAGACGACCAGAAGATTGTAGACCTGCTTCAAAACCTTTGGGCTACAGGTTCTACACATCAGGTTGCAGAAGGTGTTCTTGGTGCAGAATTTATCTGGGATGAGAATCTGAATAACATACCGGGACTTACCGATAAAATAACAAACTATCTGGATGCCATACAGCAAAAGGGTATGAAAGAAGTAGTAAAGGAGATACTTTAATGAGTAAATTTATAAAGATAAACCCTGCCGATAATGTCATCGTAGCCATAGATGCTATATCGGCAGGCGAAAAACTATCAGTAGACAATACTGTGTTCACTGTACTCGACGATGTTTCGGCTGGGCATAAAATAGCCTTGCAGGATTTTGCCGCTAATGATAATATCATCAAATATGGCTCTCCGATAGGTCATGCACGCGAGGCTATCAAGCAAGGTGCGTTGGTCAACGAGAAGAATATAAAGACCAACCTCGATGGCGTATTGGAATATAGCTATGTACCGCAGGAAGTTCCTGCTCTCGGTGCCAATGAGAATCTTACATTCAAAGGCTATCGCCGTAAAAATGGCGATGTAGGTATCCGCAACGAGATATGGATTATCCCTACAGTCGGTTGTGTCAATGGTATTATAAACGAGTTGGCAAATGAGCTGAAAAGCGAAACAGGCTGTAAAGGAGTGGATGCCATTGTTGCCTATCCGCATAACTATGGCTGTTCGCAACTTGGCGACGACCATGAGAATACGCGCAAGATACTTCGCGACATGGTGTTGCATCCCAATGTAGGAGCAGTCCTTATCGTAGGGTTAGGTTGTGAAAACAACCAGCCGGATGCCTTTAAAGAAATGCTTGGCGATTATGATACCGACCGTGTGAAGTTCCTGGTTACCCAAAAGGTAGACGATGAACACGAAGAAGGAATGAAGATTCTTCGTGAGCTTTACGACCTGGCTTCGGATGATAAACGAGTGGATGTTCCATTAAGCGAACTGAAAGTGGGCTTGAAATGCGGCGGTTCGGATGGCTTTTCGGGTATTACAGCCAATCCGCTGCTTGGTGTATTCTCCGACTTCCTTGTTGCGCAAGGTGGAACGACAGTCCTTACCGAAGTTCCGGAGATGTTCGGTGCAGAAACCATCCTTATGGGACGTAGCGAAAACAAAGATGTATTCGATAAGACAGTCCACCTGATAAACGACTTTAAGGAGTACTTTATACAGAACAAACAACCGATATATGAGAACCCTTCACCGGGCAACAAAGCCGGAGGGATATCCACTTTGGAAGAGAAGTCGCTGGGTTGTACCCAGAAGTCTGGTACATCGAAGGTGAAAGACGTTCTGATGTATGGCGACCGCTTGAAAACTAAGGGCTTGAACTTGTTGAGCGCTCCGGGTAACGACCTTGTGGCAAGTACTGCTTTGGCTTCTACTGGATGCCATATTGTATTATTCACAACAGGGCGTGGAACGCCATTCGGAACCTTTGTGCCAACCATGAAGATATCGACGAACAGCAACCTGTATAACCATAAGCAAAACTGGATAGACTTCAATGCCGGCACTCTACTCGAAGGCGAAAGCATGGAAGACTTAGGCAAACGCTTTGCTCAATATATCATAGATGTTGCCAATGGCGAGCAAGTGAATAATGAAAAGAAGAATTACAGGGAAATCGCGATATTTAAAACTGGCGTCACCTTATAATCGTACCTTATATCAGGCCATAGCCGGTAAGAATCAGCTTTCTTATTGGCTATAGCTTTCTCTCATTTACTCCGTATGGCATCTACGATAACAATATCTTTTGCCCTCTGTTCCGGAACGACTTTAAGTAATTGGATCTGACCCTTTTCGTATCTGCATTCCACAATGGTGTTATATGGTGCATGCAGTTTGAAATGTACATCCCACTCCTTAGGCCATGCAGGCAACAGAAATAGTTTATAGCCATCGGTTTGCAATAGCATTTCCTGCAAAGCAATCATGCCCGAACCACCCCAGTTATGATCGGGTGTCCAGTCGAATCCGGGTCCCCAGAATACAGGGAATCGGGTTTCTGCACTTTGCAATTTCCCGGCAACGAGGCCTTTTGCATCATCTGTTAATCCTAGCCGGGCAGCCCAGATAGCATCTTGTTTCCAGCCTATATGGCTTCTGAACTTGACCACATCGAGGTCGTATTTCCATGTATTACGGGCAACCTCCAGATTGTCTTTGCCTATACCGTATATACCCCACGGAAACACAGGATATAGCTGCGGAGTTTCGGTATTGTTTATCCGTTCCCAAAGCCATGCCGGAGCAATGGTTTCGTGTCCATCTATCCGCCTTGTCTTTATATCGGGTATTCTGGATAAGAACGTTTCGAAATACGCCTGCTTAGTACTGTCTGCACCAAAAGACTGCGATTCCAGCAAGCGAGACGTTACTACTTTCAGGGCGGCTATGGTAGAAGAAGCATTATAAGCCATCTTGTAGGTTTCGCAGGCAGAACCGGGATATAAGACCAGCTTGCCTTGTTCATCAAAGACTTTACGCCCTCTCTCTCGTGCCAGATATTGGTAATGCTCGTCGAAGAAGCGGAGGGTACTTTCTATCAAAGGCAGGTATTCGGAGATATCCTTCCCTGTATATCGTTCCTGTTCCAGAATCATAAAACAGAACTCCAAAGCCGTATCCCACTGGTATTCGAGCCAGGCATTATATTCCATTCCCTTGTCGTAGCTTTCGGGACGCTTCCATCCATATTCGCTAGGATTGGGCAAACCGAAATTCTCGATCTGCTCGGTAAAACAAGCCCCTTTGTGCCCCCAGTAAACTTGGCTTCTCAACTCAGCCGCAGGTAGTATCCGTTGGTAGAAGTCGAACTGCGGTTTCATCATATCGAAGTCGCCGCTCCGCAACATCGGGAAATATACCAAACGCTGATTCTGAGCCGTATGTGTACCTCCTCCCCATTTGCGAAAATCAGGTGTAAACCTGAATGTTGTATCTGTATGGTAAGGGTCGTAAGTAAACAGTCCGCCATTAAACTTTGTAGGGTAATCGCCACGGGCGTTGCATCCGAGCATATAACGGAAAAGCTGGTAATTACGGGCTATCTCCCATGCCTTATCATCTTCCTGCGAAGTAATATGGATGAAGCTGCGGCTCCAGAAATCAGTCCACCACTTCTTGTTTTCTTTCAGGTTAGAGGCAATGGGTTTTTCTACAGCCTTTTTCCAGTCTTCGATATCAGTATTCTGTGCCGTATGCAACCGTATCTTTATTTTAAAGCTTTTTAGAGGCTTCTCGCTTTCCAACTTCCATGCTCTGAAACCGGTACCGGCATAATTACCATCGGAAATGCCGGCAGTTTTGAATCCTTTAGCTTCGACCGTTCCTCCGAAGATAAGGTTCTCCAACGGATTGAATATCCGGCCTTTTACACTTTCCAACCCTTGTTGCGCTACTGTGGTATCGAACACCGTTTCTCCCTTATTCTGATGATAGAAGCATATCTTATTACTATCAAAGAAAACCTCATCCTTCTTTGTCGATAACCCTTTGGGGGCAGCCCACTTGTATGAGTTTTGGTTACTTTCGCTTTTTCTCAGCAAGAGGTCTTCATAGCGCCAGTTTTCATAGAACACCTCAGCTTTCAAGGCTTTGTTATTCGAAATATCGACATTGACAACAGGGTTGGATACATCGACCCAAATATGGGCTTTTACCTCCGTATTATCGCTTTTCCCGGTAATATATATGCCGCCATCCTCCAAATTAAGAGTCTGCCTAAATATACCCTCAAAGGGATTTGGCGTAAGGCGCACGCGCACGCGACCAAGCTTGAGCAAGGTGTTGTTTTCGTCGAATGTACCGCTACGGGAAATATAGAACAATATATCTCCGTTTTCGGTCCATACATTCAGCCCTATATCGCCACCACCGCAAGGCATACTTTCACTCGAATTTGCGCTTTGCGTATCCCATGTTATGTTATAGCCGGCAACGGATTGGGCCGATAAAGTAACACCTATGCAAAGGAATACTAATGTTGTATATAGGTATATTCGTTTCATTTTTAGTTATGGTGTTACTTTTTATTCCAATTAAATCACCATATATCAATTATTTACATTTCAAAAAGTAACAAAAGTAACACATATAACGCTATTTTCTCATTGTTACTTTTTTCACTTTCCTTCAATTGGCATATCAGCATATTAAAATAATATAGATAAAATTACAGAAAGAAAATCACTCTAACGCGCTTCTTTTCTGTAATTTTATCCAATAAAAAACAACGCTTTACTTCGGCAGATTGAAAGCATCCCTTAACGCTTCCATATCCTTCATACTTGTACCTTCCGGTTCGAAGCCCATAGACTTCGCAGTAAGGTATATTTGCGCCGATTTCGATAACGTATCCACCATATCAAAAGCCTCCATTATATTCTCGCTTACTGAGCAAACCCCATGTTTTTCCCACATTACCACATCATATTCTTTCAGCATTTCCACTGTGGCATCGGCCAGTTCCATCGAACTAGGCATTTTGTAAGGGATAATACCAAGCCCTTTCGGACAGAAAGCGCGTGTCTCGGGTATCATACTCCAAAGCAGGTAAGTAAGTTTATCTTTTTCGAGAAAAGCGGGATTATGCGTCATCGCTATCAGGTCGATAGGATGTGTATGTAAAGCAGCCTTGTAACCCGAACCTACACTTATCTGATAATTGTGCATCGACAGGTGCGATGGCAATTCCGATGTAGGTTTCACAGGATTGTCGGCTATAATTACATAGCTGGCGCAATCGTCCAATATACGGATTACCGATCCATTGTCCATCGGCCAGCGTGCAAGGTCGCGCATACGCCTGTTAGTTCCTTTACAAAAAAAGTAACATCCTTTCAGATGTGGCAATGGCTTGCCTATCTGGAATACTTCGCTGATCGGTTTCATTGCCTTTATTTCATCATCTATTACATCTGTAATATTGATGGTGATGTTGCCGCCATTGCGTTCTGCCCAACCTTTTTGCCAAAGGTAGCCTGCAACTTCGGCTACTTCGTTGATGCGTTTGGCGAGTTCAGGGCGATTATCTAATATTGATTTCATAAAATATTGGCCCCTCCAACCTCCCCAATGGGCAGGCTTTCTGGGATTTAGTTTTTAATAATTAATTATTCCAATTTAGTCAGAGCCTGTTTAAATTTTAGCGAAAATATTTCTTATAGGTTCTTTAGTATAGTTCTCTCGGTTTAGCCCGCTAAACCAGCGAGCAAAACACATAAAATCCATCTAAAAACAGCTATAAAAAAGATTTGCTATAAAATTTAAACAGACTCTAAATATTCTGTTCTATTCCCCCTTCGGGGGTTAGGGGGCTCATTTCAATACCTGAGGCAAGATAATGGAAATTATCAGAACTACCAATCCGGCAATGAGTACCATAATTGTTTTCTGTCCCGAGCCTTTCCATTCTTTCAGTATAATACCCCACAAGTTACTGAATATTACATTCAACGACATCAGTATGCTCCACGAAAATGCCAT
The DNA here is from genome assembly GCF_010501105.1 of Dysgonomonas sp. 511. Classification (GTDB taxonomy): domain Bacteria; phylum Bacteroidota; class Bacteroidia; order Bacteroidales; family Dysgonomonadaceae; genus Dysgonomonas. The sequence goes on from NZ_QVMQ01000026.1 coordinate 66,811, forward strand.
CATTACGCTGCCCGGCTCGAAGAAGCTTTGACCGATACCCAAACCAAAGAATTGCGAGTACCACAAAAGCCCTGCCAAGGCACAGAATATAAGATTATTGACCCAGGTAGAACCCGAAGCTCTTGTATAATCACTAAACGTCTTATTCTTATAATTCTGGAAAAGGCAATAGCAGGCATTTGTAATAAATCCGCCTATTGTCACCAATAGGATAACTGGGTTTAATACAAGAAGTTCGTTTGCTCCAAGGCTGGCCAGATGCGCTTTGATAGGCGCGCCGGCTTCGAGCCCCAGATTGAAACAGGCGCTCATCACCCCTGCCAGCAAAGCGATAAGGATACCTTTTTTCAAGGCAAAATCTTTTACGGCTTTCTTCTTTTCTTCTTCCGACATGTTTTTCGACTTCAATGCTCCGGCATAGCCAATGATGGCGATCCCAGCAATAGCGATACTCACACCGATGAGAAGAATCAGCCCGTCACCCGAAAACAGGTTTTGCCCTGCAAGGATAGCAGGAATCAGTGTACCGAAAGCCGAGCAAGTACCCAAAGCAAGCGATTGCCCCAAAGCTACGCCAAGATAGCGCATACTAAGCCCGAAAGTAAGACCTCCGATACCCCAGAGAACCCCGAAGCCTATGGCTTTCAATGCACCTTCGTCGGCTGCAGACCAGACCTCTATCAGCGAAGTGCCGGAAGGCAGAGCCAGCAATGCTCCCAGAAAAGGGAACAGCAACCAAGCGAAAACGCCTTGAGTAAGCCAGAAGCATTCCCAAGACCAATCTTTCACTTTCTTTATCGGCACATAGGAACTCGATTGCCCGAAACTGCCTATGGCGATAATAATTAATCCTATGATTGTATTCATGTTTGTTAAATCCACCTCCCCCTTCCCCCTCCAATAGGAGGGGAGATATGGAGAGTATTTTAATCATTTTTATTTTCTTTTTATACTCCTCCCCTTTTGGGGAGGCCGGGAGGGGCGTTATCTCTTAGAAGTTACGTCTCTTTCGTACTGCTGTATTTCACCGATATAGTCTTCACCAACTGCAATATTGTTTTTCAAGCAGAAATAATCCCACACTGCGTTCCAAGGCAGACCTTTGGCTTCTTCAAGAAGTGCTAGGCGTTCGAAGTACTGGCCGTTAGCTTCGTATTCGCGAAGTTTGGCAAGAGGTTCGAGTAATCCTTGCAGGAATGCTTTTTGAGTAGAACGGATACCGATCACATAAGCACCGATACGGTTGATAGAAGCATCGAAGAAGTCAAGACCGATGTGTACTTTGCCTAGAGCATCGGCACGAACGATTTCTTTTGCCAAATCAGTAGTTTCGTCATTCAACAGAACAACATGATCTGAATCCCAACGTACAGGGCGGCTCACATGAAGCATAATTTCAGGGGTGAACAACAGTAAAGAAGAAATCTTATCGGCAACGCTTTCAGTCAAATGGAAGTGTCCCATATCCAGAGTAACCATCTTTTGTTTCTTAGCTCCATAACCAAGATAGAAATCGTGTGAACCTACTGTATAGCTTTCGAGAGCAATACCGAATAGTTTAGATTCGATACAGTCTTTCATATTCTTATATTCCTGAGCAAATATTTGATCCAAAGAGTTCTCTAATAATGAACGGTATAAATAACGGTTTACAGTCAGGTCTTTCGATCCATCGTGTACCCATATGTTCATAATACACGGATCGTTTTGGAATTTACCCATTTCTTCTGAGATAGCACGGCAACGTTTTGTATGCTCGATCCAGAAATCACGGATAGATTTATCTGGGTTAGCCAAAGTAAGGTCGCCGCTTTTTGGGTGTCCGAAAGATGTAGAGTTGAAGTCCAGTTTCAGATTTCTTTCTTTTGCCCATTGCATCCAGCTGGTGAAATGAGAAGCATCTACCTGATCACGGTCAACAACCTTACCTTGGAAGTCTCCATATATCTCATGCAGGTTAAGGCGATGGTCTCCACCCACCAATGTTTGCACCTTTTCTATATCGGCACGCAGCTCGTCTATATTGCGGGCTTTACCCGGATAGTTTCCTGTTGCCTGTATGCCGCCTCCACCCATGTTGCCAAGGTTTTCGAAGCCTGTAACATCATCAGCCTGCCAGCAGTGGATAGACACCTGTATCTTTTGCAGTTTCTCCAGAGCGGCATCTACATCTACCCCGATAGAGGCATAACGCTCTTTTGCTATTTCATACGATTTTTGTACTAGTTCATTTTTCTTCATGGTTGTATTGTTTAAAGATTTAATTATCATTTGATTAAAGAAAGGAAAAGCTGATACTTCTCATTCCATTGTTCCGAATCCTGCGGATTGAACACATCGGGACTAACGCTGCAACGTATGACATTCCTTATCTCCTGTAAAGAGCTGACAAGCCCTGCTCCTTTTGCCTGCATCATAATATTACCGATAGCCGTAGCTTCACCCGGACCTGCGACAACAGGGATGCCGATGGCATTTGCCGTCATTTGGTTCAATAGCTTATTATGTGATCCGCCACCTATCACATGCAGTTTTTCGATAGGGAAAGGAGCTACTTTTTGTAGGCATCCCAATACATATTTATACTTCATGGCTAGGCTGTCGAAGATGCAGCGGATAAAGTCGGCTTCCGACTGGGGTACTCTTTGTCCTGTCTTTTCACAGAACGCGACAATAGCTTTTGTCATACTTCCAGGATTCGCCAAAGAAGCATCGTCAGGATCTACAAAAGACTGGAATCCTGCGACCGAACCCGAAAGGGCTACAATCTCAGGATATGTGAATGTTTTGCCCTCCGCTTCCCATTCCTTGCGGCATTGTTCGAGCAGCCACATACCTGTAATATTTTTCAGGAAACGCACTGTGCCGTCAACTCCTCCCTCGTTGGTAAAGTTGAGGTTGAAAGAGTCTTCGTTTATAATAGGGTCGTCTACTTCTATTCCCATCAGCGACCATGTGCCCGAACTAAGATATGCGAAGTTCTTATTCTCGGCAGGAACCGATACCACAGCTGAGCCTGTATCGTGTCCGGCGACAGCTATCACCGGTATTTGATTTAAGCCACATTCATTGGCAAGGCTTTCCGTCAACGTCCCTATTACCTGCCCCGGCATAACCACAGGAGGAATAAGCGATGTTTTCACATCCATCGCTTCCAATAATGATCCTTCTACCTGTTTGGTATTAGGGTTCAGAAACTGGGAAGTAGATAGTATTGTATATTCGCAGACTTTCTTGCCTGTAAGCAAATAAGATAACGCATCGGGCATAAAAAGTATTTCCTTTGCGTTTTTCAATGCTGATGAGCCTTCTTTCTTTGCTGCATATAATTGGAACAGGCTATTGAAATTCATTATCTGGATTCCTGTCAGGTCATATACCTCTTTACGGGAAAGAATCTTGTCGAAATATTCTTCGGGCATACCCACTGTATAAGGGTCACGATAGCATCGTGCCGTACCAAGGATTGAGCCATCCTCGCCTAAATAGACAAAATCGACACCCCACGTATCGATACCGATGGCATCTATCTTTATATTCTGAGATGCTGCTGCTTTCAACCCGTCTTTCAGGGCATCGAACAAGGCAAAGATATCCCAGTAATATTTGTCGTGGATACGGATAATCTTGTTCGGGAAACGTGTCAGTTCTTTCAACTCGAGTTTGCCATTAGTCAGCGAGCCGATGATACTACGCCCACTGGTAGCACCAATGTCGAATGCTAGAAAATTGTGTGTGTTATAGTTCATGATATTTTATTTCTGAGATACAAAATTAAAACAGAAATAAAATATATAATTTATGATTATGATATAATGATTTTATTTTTTGACACTATTCAATATTAAAAAAAAAATCACAACACCGATTTATAGCACAATATAAACGACCCATAAAACAAACAACTCAATAAATTGACACTACATATTTTCACACCCCTACTCTTTTTCCGTCTGCATCGGCAAATTCTGCCCCTGTGTAAACTCCCTGTACTTAAATGGAGTCATTCCTGTCTTCTTTTTAAATAATGTACAAAAATAATCGGGGTTTTCGAAACCTATTTCATAAGCAACTTCTTGGCTGGGCATATCCGTGTTGGTCAACAATTCCTTTCCTTTCTGTATGCGCAACTCTATAATATACTGAGAGGGCGAAAACCCTGTATATTGCTTAAAAATACGGCGAAACCATGAATAGCTCATATTCAGCTTCGAGGCTATTTCTTCGGGTGTGATTTGCGTATAAAGATTGTCGAGAATGATAACTTTCGCCTTATTTATTTGTTTTGTGGCTTTCATTTCTTCGAAAGAGGATTGTTTATCGTACGAATAAGCATACCCCAGAAGCAGGTTGACTACGCCCGCCAGCATTTGCTGAAACCCGAATTTCTGCTCTTTGGCGGCATCAATAGCCAGCTTATACAATTGAACGATATCTTGCTGAATACCTACGTTAAATATGGGTTTCTGATCGCTAAAAAAACCTTTATCAATACGGTTATCTATATTTACACCTTTAAAGCCTATCCAATACTCATCCCAACCTACCGCCTTATCGGGCTGGTAACTATGCCACTCGCCCGGAAAAAGCAAAAACATTTTACCTTCCGAAACATCTATTGCCTTGCAATTCCCCGAAATAAATTTGCCTCTGCCTTCGGTTATATAAATCAGTTGGTATTCTTCCAGTACCCGCCCCTTCTCGGTAGAAAAAAGATAGCGAGTAGGGTGGTTTTGGGGAGGATACGGCTCTCCGGGTTTTATATGCTGGAATCCTACGGAATTAACTGTTAGTCCCCACTGGATATCCCTCTCATTTGTAATAAGATATTTTATATGTACAGAATCTTTTTTCATAATAAATTCTCTTTAATACAAAGATACCAATCAGCATTTATAACCATAACAAATAAAACAAAATAAAAATTTCCTCCAAGACATTAGCCTTGAAGGAAATTTTGATTGTAAATAAGGTATATTATTAAGCTATTTACAGCTAAAATGCTTACCAGAAATACCAGTAGAACAACCCGCAAAGGGCAACCACACCAAGCGATGCGATAACATCCCATTTGTTCCAGCTCTTACCGATGAGTTTCTTATAGTCGTCGGTAAAGGTAATAGCTTCTATTTGCTGAGCAGTAGGCTTCTTTGTGAAGAATGATACTACCACCATCAGCAATACGATGAATACAAGCAGCCATATCTCGAAAATCAGCCAGTTGGTTTGCCAGAACCATGCTGTAGCTTCCCAAAGGCCGCCCTCCATTACAGCCTTACCTGTATCTGTGAAAATATTAGTCAGCAAGCGAGCCATACCGATAAGGAACCCTACTATCATACCTACTTCGCCTGCCTTTGGCGTAATCCTCTTAGAGAATATACCCAACGCAAATACTGCTACCATTGCAGGAGCGAGCAGCGATTGGATGCCTTGCAGATAGTCGTAAAGGCTGCCGAGGCTCATCATAATAGGTATCCATACGATACCAAGTACTACTACTACAATAGTTGCAACACGGCCTACTAATACGTATGTAGCTTCGCTCTTATTCTTAAACATCGGTTTATAGAAGTCCTCGGTAAACAGCGTAGCACACGAATTGAAGAATGCAGCCAAAGAGGCAACCAGTGCCGATATAAATCCGATAGTAACAATACCTTTCACTCCGGCCGGCAATACGAACTTAACCATAGAACCGAATGCTGTATCAGGATCGTCTAAAGTGAAACCGCTATCGGGACGTGCTGCCAGCGCAGCAGCTACCATACCCGGTATCAGGAACATGAATACAGGCAACAGTTTGAAATACCCGGCAGCAATAGTACCTCTGCGTGCGCGTTTCATCACTACATCGTTATCTTCACCTTTGCGTTGTCCGAGTACACGTTGAACGATATGTTGGTCGGTACACCAATACCAGAAACCGATAATGGATGCTCCGATAAATACCCAAAAGGCCGGATATTCATCATAAAGCGGGTCGCCCGTATTGAAGTGGAACATATGGTTTGTACCATACGCAACGCCATCAGCGCCTACGTTTTGTGTTTTAGCAAATTCCATCATCGCAGTCCAACCCTCGGTAATGCTGCCACCGCCAAGAGCGGATAGCCCCAAGAAAAGCACGAGGAACGAACCGAGAATAAGTATAGGAGTTTGAATAGCCGACAAAGTCATCACACCCTTCATACCTCCCAAAACAGTAAAGATACCCGTCAATACGATCAGGCCGATAGCCCCGTACCAGAATGGCAGGCCAAGAAGGCTCTCCATAAAGATACCACCGGTAAATGCCGTCACACTCACTTTGGTCAGCACATATGCGATGAGAGTGATGATAGAAAGCCACGAGCCCGTTTTGGGTGTGTAACGATACTTAAGGAAATCGGGCATTGTGATGATTTTACCCATCTTATTGTTCATAAGTTGGTAAAACGGCACAAAAAGCCATCCGAGAATCAAGATCATCCAGCCTTGCATCTCCCAGTGCGCCATACCTACGCCGGATTTGGCGCCTGTACCGGCAAGTCCTACAAGATGCTCGGAACCGATGTTTGCGGCAAAGATAGCAGCACCGATAATGTACCAAGGTTCGCCTTTACCGAAGAGATAGTCTTCGCTATTGGCTCCCTGCTGCAAGCGCTTGTCTTTTTGTATCGAACGCCAGACAGCCCATGTTACCGCCAATATCCCGACTGCGAGAACCACCCAGTCGAGCCAAATAAATTCATGTGAATTCCAGTTCATAGTATATTTTAAATTAAAAAATTAAGAATTAAAAATGAAAAAGTTTAGAATTTGATAAGCAAAAAGTAGAATCCAGAAAGTTAGCCTTTACTTTTGTCGCTTTGTACAATTTTTCATTCTTCATTTTTAATTTTTCATTTATTGAAATAATTCTGTTTCAGTAAACTTGCCAAGTTTTTGGTATTTGGCATATAGTTTCATATAAACCTCATGTTTAGCCATATCCGGTTGATATTCGTGAGAGAAACCTTGCCCCATCGCCTTTTGAGCAGCATATATATCGGCGTGGACTCCTGCTACTACCGAAGCGAACATTGCTGCACCAAAGGCACAAGCCTGATCCGATTTTGCTACCTTGATAGGCATTCCCAATACGTCTGCCAATGTTTGCATTACCAATGGAGATTTTTGAGAGATTCCGCCAATACCGATTACGCTGTCTATCTCGATTCCATTTTCGAGGAAGCGGTCGATAATCGCTTTCGAACCGAAAGCAGTAGCCTCTACCAAAGCCTTGAAGATAAGAGGTGCAGAACTACCCAGGTTCAAACCTGAGATAGTACCCTTCACCAACTGGTTGGCATCCGGTGTACGGCGTCCGTTCATCCAGTCTATAGCCAATGCCGAACTTTCGGTAGTCGGTATCTTCAATGCAGCTTCCGACAATGCCGGAATCATTTTATCCAAAGCTTCTTCTATCAGTTTATCTTTTGTTGCCTGATCTACCAACGAAGAATTCTTCAATATATTCTCAAATGGCCAAGCTAATACATTCTTGAACCAGGCATATATATCGCCAAATCCGGATTGTCCGGCTTCGAGCCCAATCATTCCCGGAATAACCGAGCCATCTACTTGTCCGCAAATACCCGGAATCAGTTTGCCGTGCATATCATCATAAGGCACTACCATAATATCGCAAGTAGATGTTCCGATGACACGCACGAATGCTTTAGGCCCTATTTCAGCACCTACTGCACCCATATGGCAATCGAAAGCCCCTACTCCAACTGCGACGTTGGTAGTAAGTCCCAATCTGTCGGCCCACTCTTGTGTAAGGTTGCCCACCTTCACATCACTTGTATATGTTTCGTGGAACAACCTGTCTCTGAATCCTTTCAATTCTGGAGCTATTTCTATAAGGAAATCTTCTGTAGGCAATCCGTCCCATTCTTTCAGCCACATTGCTTTATGACCTGCTGCACAACGGCTACGGATGATATCAGCAGGTTTTGTAGTACCTGTAATCAAGGCTGGCATCCAGTCGCAATGCTCTATCCAGCTATACGCATCGCCGACTATCGACTTGTCTGCTTGCAGTACATGGGCAATCTTAGCCCACACCCATTCGCTGGAATAGATACCACCTTCGTAAGCTGTATAATCAATAGGCCATTTGGCTGCTATCTCGTTTATCCTGGCTGCTTCTTTTGTTGCAGTATGGTCTTTCCAAAGAATGAACATCGCATTCGGGTTTTCGGCGTACTCGGGACGCAAAGCCAGTATATTACCATCTTTATCGATAAGAGCAGGAGTAGAACCCGTTGTATCAAACGACATTCCCACTACTGCTTCTGCTGTTCCGGCCGGCGATTTGCTCAATGCCTCTTTTACCGATTCTTCGAGAGCTTCTATATAATCGAGAGGATGTTGCCTGTATTGGTTGCTTTGAGGGTCGCAATATTGCCCTTGCATCCAACGTTTATAATATTTCACCGATGAGGCTATCTCTTTTCCGGTTTGTGCCTCTATGATTACGGCACGACAGGAATCTGAACCATAATCAAGACCGATTGTATATTTCATATTTATATTGTTAAAATCCAGCCCCTTAATCCCCAAAGGGGAATTTTCAAAAGCCATTATAATATTCTATCATCTTTCCCCTTTTTCATTTAATTCCCCCTTGGGGGTCAGGGGGCTAAAAAAAATTAGGTACTGTAAATAATCACTACTCACAGTACCCCAGAACCTTAATTTAACGATTTATTTAATAAGTAGTACACTTCGTTTACTTTCAATTCGAATTTAAAGCTATCGAACGTCGTATTCTTGTCGATAACCAGCATTTCTATATCTGCTATTTCGGCATAGTCGCGCAACATTTCTGTTGTCACCGAATAGGAGAAACTAGAGTGGTGAGTACCTCCTGCAAGAATCCATGCACCTGCTCCGACCTCAAGGTCAGGCATTGGCTTCCACAAGGCACAGGCAACAGGAAGCTTAGGTAATGCTTTAGGTTCCCTTACTTCAACCTCGTTTACAATCATGCGGAAGCGGTTGCCCATATCTACGATAGTAGCTGCGACTCCTTCGCCTTTGTGAGCCTGGAATACAAGGCGCGCACATGTGCTGGCATCGCCGATTCCAAGGAAATGCACTTCGATACGCGGTTTCGTACCTGTAATATCAGGGTTGATTTCCAACATATGCGATTGTAGGATAGTACTGTTCTCGCCATCGAAGTTCAGCGTATAGTCTTCGAGGAACGATTGTCCACCCGGAAGACCTTGCCCCATCACCCACATTGTGCGTACGAGAGCAGCCGATTTCCAGTCGCCTTCGGCTCCGAACCCGTAACCTTCGGCCATTAAGCGTTGGGAAGCAAATCCCATCAACTGCTTCATGCCTTCAAGTTCGTTGAAGCTTGTAGTAAAGCCTTTCGCTCCTTTTTCTTGCAGGAAGCGGCGAAGACCTATTTCCTGAGCCGCAGCATCGCGTACGAACTGGTGTTTTTCTCCACCTTTCTTGCAATCTTCGGCAAAGTCATATATTTTTTCGTATTCGGCTATAGTAGCATCTATTTCGGCATCGGTTACAGCTTCTACATACGGAACTAATGTTGCGATAGGGGCATTGTCTACATGGTAACCCAAACGTATTTCGGCTTCCACTTTATCTCCGTCTGTTACAGCCACATTGTTCATATTGTCGCCAAAACGGATGATAAGCATATCCTGAGCATCTGCCCAACCCGCACAAACGCGCATCCAGTTGGCTATTTTGGTTTGAACTCCGTCTTCTGTCCAGTGTCCGACTACAACTTTCCTGTTTTTGCGCATACGGCTTACAATGTGCCCGAACTCGCGGTCGCCATGTGCCGACTGGTTGAGGTTCATAAAGTCCATATCAATCTCGTTCCAAGGTATTTCCTTATTGAACTGAGTATGTAGGTGAAGCAATGGTTTTTTATAGTTTTTCAATCCATGAATCCACATTTTGGCAGGAGAGAAAGTATGCATCCATGTGATAACACCGATACATTTATCATCACCGTTAGCATCTGAAAAAGCTTTAGCAATCTCAGCAGAAGAGTTGACAGTACCTTTATATACAACTTTTACTGGCAATTTGCCCGAATCGTTCAACCCTTTTACCATTTGAGACGAATGAGAGTCTACTGCTACAACAGCATCTCCACCATATAATAACTGTGCTCCGGTTATAAACCAAACTTCTAAATCTTTAAAATCCATGATATTATATTAATTAAAAGTTAAAAACTAAAAATGAAAAATTCCGTGTTTTATTCTCTGTTTTGCATTATTGGCATATTTTCGAATTGTTGTCATTGCCCGTAATACGCACCTGGGCCGTGCTTCCTGAAAAAATGCTTCTTGATAAGTTCGTCATTCATTTTCAACTGCGGATTGATATTGAACGATATAAATGCCATCTTGGCAACCTGTTCCATTACCACAGCGTTGTGAACTGCATCGTGTGCATTCTTTCCCCACGAGAAAGGCCCGTGATTATTTACCAATACCCCGGGAGTGTAGTCGGCATTGAGGTCTTTAAAACGCTCTACGATAACATTCCCTGTCTCAAGTTCATATTTTCCTTCCACTTCTGCCTTAGTCATTTGGCGGGTACAGGGAATCATATCCTTGAAATAGTCTGCATGTGTAGTGCCTATATTGGGAATATCGCAACCCGCCTGCGCCCACGATGTGGCGTAAGTAGAATGCGTATGAACGACCCCTCCAATATTAGGAAATGCTTTATACAAAACCAGATGTGTAGCCGTGTCGGACGAAGGTTTTAGCTTCCCTTCCACTATATTGCCCTCAAGGTCGAGCACAACCATATCTTCAACTTTCATGGTATCGTACGAAACACCCGAAGGTTTTATCACTACTAATCCTTTTTCACGGTCTATAGCACTTACATTACCCCAGGTAAAAATAACAAGCCCGTGTTTTACCAAATCCAGATTGGCATCGAATACTTCTTTTTTTAATGACTCTAGCATATGATAATAGATGAATAAGCAAATAAGTGTATCAATTACACTTGCAATATTAGTAATAAGTGTGCAAATAAACACTTACGTATGCTATGTTGTAAAACATATTTTAGAACAAAAAAACTCCAGACAGAGAAAGAGAGCCTATAACCCTCTTTCTCAAAACATTAACACAACCCCACTTTCATTCAAAAAAATATCAAACAAAGCTTACTTAACCAACTTCTTCACCTGATTATATACATTCTCCGGAGTGAATCCTAACTTTTCATCAAGCACTTTATACGGAGCCGAGAATCCGAAGGATTGCATGCCCCATACTTTGCCGTTGTCGCCAACCAGCCCTTGCAGGGTGACAGGCAGTCCGGCGGTCAGCCCGAATTTTTTCTTATCTTTCGGCAATACGCTCTCCTGATAAGCTGCCGGTTGTGTGCGGAACAGACCTTCGGACGGTACAGAGACGACACGGGTCTTTATGCCGTCTGCCTTGAGCAGCTTGGCTCCGTCTACCAGTGTCGATACTTCCGAGCCGGAAGCGAGGAGGATAACGTCGTAGCCTTCATCTTCTTGTACGATGTATGCACCTTTTTCTGTCTGTAGGGCTTCGTTGTAGCGGTTGGTAGCGGCTGGCAGGTCGTTGATGTTCTGCCGCGAGAAGATAAGTCCTGTAGGAGTTGATTTATTCTCCATAGCCATCTTCCAGGCTACTGTAGCTTCGGTTACGTCTGCCGGACGCAAAACGAGCATGGAATTGCGCCCGTGATGGTTCTGGAGTTTTTCCATCAGGCGTATCTGTGCTTCTTGTTCTACCGGTTCGTGGGTTGGGCCGTCTTCGCCAACGCGGAACGCGTCGTGTGTCCAGATGAACTTAACTGGCAGTTCCATCAGGGCAGCCAGGCGGATGGCCGGTTTCATATAGTCGGAGAACACGAAGAAGGTAGCGCAGGCAGGTACGATTCCGCCATGCAGGCTCATACCGATGCACAGGCAAGCCATAGTCAGTTCGGAAACTCCTGCTTGCAGGAATGCTCCAGAGAAGTCGCCTTTTTGCATGGCGTGTGTTTTCTTGAGGAAGCCGTCGGTCTTGTCCGAGTTCGACAGGTCGGCCGAAGAGACTACCATGTTCTCTACT